>JAUZNZ010000022.1 GCA_030706735.1 Bacteroidota bacterium
CATACGGCTCAACTCCGCACTCTCCGACCGCCTGCAAATGGAGAACCAGGTCTACTATTCGCGCTATTTCTTCCATCTGCACTATGACGAAACCTTCCTTGCCGAAGACTCCCTGCATGGCGACCAGCTGCGTCAGCGCGAATCGAGGGACCTCCTGGGTTATAATGGCAGGGTGACCCAGCACGCTTATTTCGGCGGGAACCGCGACCTCAGTTCGTCGTTTGGGCTGGGGTGGCAGCTGAACCGCATCCATGGCAGCGAGCTCAGCCACACCACGGATTATGATAACGTATTGCAGTACTTGCAATATGGGGATGTCCATGAGATGGCGTCGAATGCGTATCTCGACGAGAACTATCGCGCCGGCAGGTGGTTGCTGAATGCCGGCATCCGGCTCGATCATTTGTATTTCGATTATGTCGACATGCGGAATCCTCCGTCCCCGGCCAGAAGCAAGCTGTTCGCCAGTCCCAAGTTGAATCTTGCCTGGTCGGCCAGTGACAAGGTTCAGCTGTATATCAAGGCCGGCAGAGGGTTTCATTCCAACGATGCGAAAGTCGTGGCTTATAACCGGGGCATCGATGTATTGCCTTCCGCTTATGGGACGGACCTGGGGATCAACTGGAAGCCCCTTTCGCATTTGTTCGTCAATGCGGCGGTCTGGACGCTCTATATGCAGCAGGAGTTCGTCTATAATGGCGATGACGGCACGTTCAGCCCTGGCGGGCGGACCCGACGCGAGGGCATCGATCTTTCGGCGCGATATCAGTTTACGAGCTGGCTGTTCGCCAATTTCGACATCAATCTGTCCAGGGCCCGGAACCGGGATGCTGTCAAGGGCAGCAACTATTTGCCGCTGGCCGTACCCTTGTCCGGAACGGGAGGCCTCTATGTGCGGACGGCGAACGGCCTGAACGGAGGGATCAGTTACCGGTATATGGGCGATCGTCCTGCCAATGAGGATTATTCGTTGGTGGCGCAGGGCTATTTCGTCACCGACCTGACGGCCAATTATACCTGCCGCCATTATGAGGTCGGCGTCGAGATCCAGAACCTCTTCAATACGACGTGGAGGGAGGCCCAGTTCGAGGTTGTATCGCGATTGAGGGGAGAGTCGCAGCCCGTGGACGATATCAGCATTTCGCCGGGGACCCCATTCTTTGGGCGGCTCAAGTTTGCTGTCTTTTTTTGAGGGAGGCAGCGATCAGGCGAATATATTGGAAAAAGGCCCGTTCGGAGGAATGCCCCGTAATGCCCATGAGGTCATGGAGGGGTATCCCCTTGTGGTAATAATGGGCTGCCAGAGACCTCCCTGCCGTGCCTGAAGTCAGGCATTCCCAAAGCTCTTTTTTGGGAGAGGCGGACAGGCGTCCTTTTTCGGTCAGGCCGGCGAGGCGGCCCAGCTCCTTGATATATTTATTGAATTTTTGATTGGACAGCGGCCTTGGCCAGGGGGCGCCGCTTTCCCGCCGCTTGTCGAGGATCTCCCTGACCACCGGATGACAGGGAAGCCTGATGGTGCCAGACCTTCCGGGCGCCCTGGCCGGAAGGCTAAGGAAGGTCTCTCCGCCACTATGCACCAGCAGCGGTTTGTTATCCGCCGGCCTCGATCCCCCCGGCCCGCTGACAGGCAGACCGGCCAGGCAGCCCAATACAAACCGGTCCCTGACCTGCTCGAGGCGCGTGTTGCCGGCGCATTGACATCGATAGATCGCAAGCACCTCTTTTTCGGTCAGGTGAACGGCCTCGGTCGGGACCTTTTGGGCCTGGAACTTTTTCTGACGAAACTGCATATTGGCTGTATACCCCAGATCGACCGCCTCGCCCAATACCGTTTTGAGCACGCCGATATCCCTGGCGATGGAATTGGGTTTGAGGCCGAGGTCCTCCTTCAGGTAGGTCAGGTAACGGCGAAGGAAATCCAGGTCGATATTTTCGAATCCGACATGGTAACGGGTGGCGATGTCGAAGCCCATCAGGTGGGCTCTCGTGGTGGCATAGTTCCTCAGCGTATTGCGGCTCTTGTCTTTCCCATTATGCCGGATATCCCCGGATATGAAACGTTCAAACAATTCCCAGAGCCCCGGCCGATCCGGTTTGCCGGCATGCCTTCCGTCCTGTTGCCTGTGAAAGACGTCCAGTCGGAATTTCAGCAATTCGACCGGGGGCGTGCCTTTTGCCAATTCCTCCTGGTAGACCCGAAGGCAGTGTCGTTCCAGCTTATCCAGGAGATCATTAATGGCGTAGCGGCCATCGAGGATGGTTTGACGGTTGCTTTTTACCCGCTTGTTCACCTTGGACCAGTCCGGGGGGTGGATCTTTTGTCCAAAGGAATAGACCAGCTTCCTGCCCTTGTATTTAAACTGCAGGTAGATCAGGGAGGTCGGCGGATTGCCTTCCGGCTTTTTCAAATAGAAGTTGACTACAGGCATGGATTGGCGGGATTATCCAAGCTAAAGATAATCGATTATTCGTTAAGTTGGCTACTTAGTTGGCCCATTTTTTATATAGTGTTTTGGTAATATGTTTGTGCTAGTATGGTTATATGATGGCGTGATTTAGGTTCGATTCCATTATCAAGTCGAACTCCATGGTCGGCCCGATAGCCGGAAAAGGCAGACTCAGGGAGCGTTAGCGGGGCAATTCGAAGCGTTCGACGAAGCCCAGGATGTCGCGGAGCAAGGCAGGCGGGAGGGCACTTACCGATTCGGCATCGAGGGTATAATAGTTCGGGGAGGGATTGGCGGATCGCGTCTTCAGGTAGGCCAGGGAATTGTCCCGGATGGCGGCATACAAATAGGCTTTCACGGAGGCTTCGTCGCTAAAGTCGGCGATCTTGGACCAAAGTTGAAAGAAGGCGTCCGCGGTGACATTTTTGGCGGAACGGGGATCGTGCAATAAGTACTCGGCAAAGGAGAAAAACTCAGCGAACCGATGATAGAAAAAAAGACCGAAGGAGGACGGAGAGTCAGGCGGAAAAATAATAGCGTCTGCTTTTTCAGGTTAGATAATAATTTTCTTTTTGCATGGACGATCCGGGCAAATAGGAATGATAATAATAATTTTCGATGGCCTGGCCGATCGCTTCGGTCAACCCTGTCGATTCTTTTCCGATGTCGGACCATTCGTCGCGGGTATTATATACCAGCGCCATCGAAGATTCCTCGCCTGCAGGAAAATGGACGAGGAATACAATGACGTTGCTCACGAGCATGGGTTGAACGACGATATAATTTCCCTGCCCTTTAAAAAAATACTGGACTTCGAAAGCGGTCTCGTTGGCGAGGGCGCGCTGAATGGCGAAGGCATGGGGGACGCTTTCTAATCCATTGATTCTCAATCTAAAGCCAGACATAAGGCGAATAGTTAAACTGTTACGATCCGGGCAAGGGGGCGAACAAATGACAAGTCGTCGAAGGAAAGGTTAACAGGTCAATCCACAATAAAAGGTCAAGCAATATTAATTTCTTTCTGTGAAGAAATCGTAGAATTAATTCTACCCTTCATTCTTTTTTTTTACTCAATTTAGTACTGGTTACTACTGTAAGTAGAAGCCCTTAGAGCGATAGCGAAAGCGAAAATATGCAACCTCAAATCTTATTGGCCGATGATCACAGCATGATCCGGAAAGGCCTGAAGCTATTGCTGCAACTGCACCTGGGCTTTACAGATATACATGAAGTTCCGACTTGCCACGACCTGATGAAGGAACTGATCAAAAAAAAATACTCGCATCTTGTACTGGATATCATTTTTTCGGACGGCAGCACGCTCGAGATCCTGCCGAATATCCGGCGACTGTACCCTGACATGCGGATCATGGTCTTTTCCATGCAACCGGCCGAAGTATACGGGGTCGCCCTCAAGCAATATGGCATTCAGTATTATCTCTCCAAAACAACTCCGGAGGAGGATACGATCCGTTTGCTGCGACAATTCCTGCACAATGAGCAACCGGTTCGCGACAGTGCCGGGATCAGGCATCCCAACAATCCCTTTTCCGCTCTCGCTCCCAGGGAGCTGGAGATCCTTCATTATGTATTGAAGGGAATGGGCACAAAGGAAATCGCTCAATCCCTCAATGTAAAAATGAACACGATCTCAACGGTAAAAAACCGGATCTTCGAAAAGACGACGACGGCGAACCTGAAAGAGCTGCTCGAGCTGGCGAGCCTCTATAATGTCAACTATTGAGCGTATATTGATCGGGGAAAATCCAACCTGACATGGGGATCTACCGGTCTTTCTTATTGTTCCTTCTCTTTTTCGCACGCTGCGTCCTGCTCCCCGCGCAGTCGATGGATCCCGCCCGGACCCAGGGCGGCGACCTTGTTGAGCGTTATACCACCGAAAATGGGCTGCCGTCCAACGGGATCAAGGGATTGGAATGGGATGATGCGACGGGTTTTTTATGGATCGCGACCGAAGCGGGCGTGACCCGATACAATGGCGCGGATTTCAGGATCTGGTCAAAGAGTAATACGCCGGGCTTGCTTTCCGAACGGATGCTGCTGCTGCAAAAGAATAGATCGGGCAGGATCTATGCCGCCGATGAGTCGGGAAGTATTTTTTTCGTGATGCAGAACAGCCTGCAATTCCTGGTGCATATCAGGCTGGACACGCGCGCATCGACCGCCAAGTTGATCGGGCTTGCCGCATCCGGCCCTCTGTTTCGTCAGTCAGCAGACCTGCCGCCCGGCAAATTCGGATACGATTGCGGCATGGACGTTCCCCTACCTGCCAGCGATTCGCAAATCCTCATCTACCATAATGATGCCACGGATGGTTATGCCAGCGGCCTGTACGATTACCGTAAAGGGATCCGCGAGCCGGCGTTCCTCTGCCCGTTGCAGGCGGGATCGAGGCTATTCTCGCTTCATGGAAATCTATTCGTTTTCGATAGCCGGCATGCGTTTTCGCAGGTTGATCCCCGGGCCGGCCGTATCCTACCGGTCCGGTTGGGGTTCGATGCCGCGTTATTGAAAGCGCCCGTGGAAGGAGAGGAACGTTTATACTGGGAGAATGGTATGGACTTTCCGATCCTGATCGTCGGCACCAGGGCCTGGTTACTGGATTACCGCAACAATGCGCTCTCCGCCCGTCTGATCACGGCCTCGGTTCCCACCGATGTCCCCATTTATTTTGCCCAATACGTCGATAAACATGGCCTGCTCTTTTTGGGCACGGCATCGAAGGGACTGGTCGTCATCAGACAGCGGCAAGTACAAACGGTTAAAAAAGAGAGAACCTATCTGATCAGGAATTCGGCGTACTACAGCCAACTGGCCCTACCGAATGGATCGATACTGACCAGTCAGGGCCATATCCTTGGCGGTCCCCCGCCCCCACCCGACCTGTTGCCCATCAAGACGCCGTTCGACAACTACCTGTACCTGGCGCCGGACAGCGTGCTCTGGTATAGCTACGGGGAGACGATACACGGATATTCCTACCGAACCCGACGTACGACCGAGATCAAGGCCGGGGCCGGCTCGATCACTTCCGGCCTCATCCGGTCCGACGGCATCCTCTATGTGGCCAATGCCATCGGCATCGGCTGTCTTCGGGACCATCGGATCGATTACGGTTACCAGTACCCGCGGCCGGACGTCAATAATGACGTGCCTTTCGCGATGATGGAATGGGCGCCCGGCCAGTTGCTGGTGGCCACCTGCCAGGGATTGCTGCGTTATGACACGCACAGGCAAAAGGTCGACACGATCCTCTCCCTGCCGGGCACCTGCGTTCGCGCATTGTGGAAGTACAAGGGATATCTTTTCATCGGCACGTATGGCAGGGGGATCTTCCTCTGGAAGAATGAGGTGATGAGACCTATACCCCTGGACCGGAACAATTATCTGCGATATGCGCATTGCTTCCTACCCGACAAGTTGGGCTACTGCTGGATCAGCAGTAATAAGGGACTGTTCCGGGTGAAGCCGGAAGACCTGATCGGAGCTTATGAAAAGAATACCCGGGAGGTCTATTACCAATATTTCGGCAAGGACGATGGGATGGACATTACTGAATTTAACGGAGGCTGTACCCCGTGCGCGCTGACCGTCCGTGACAGCATCCTGTCCTTCCCTTCCATGGACGGACTGGTTTGGGTGGATCCTCGGAAGGCGGCGGTGCCTGCGCCCGAGGGGGACCTGTATATCGACGACCTCTATGCGGACAGTTTGCGGGTGAACATGGCCTCCCTCGCCATGCCGAACCTGCCTTCGAGTACCCGGGAACTGGACTTCCACCTGGCCTTTCCGGCATGGGGGAACAAGGAGAACCTCTATATCGAATACCAATTGGAACCCTCTTCGCCGGGATGGAAATTCTTCGGGGCGCAAGGTAATCCTACCCTCCGTTTGGATAATCTGGCCGCGGGGAGCTACCGGCTCCTGATCCGTCGGCTGACTGGCGGTGCGGACCATCCACCTTCTGTCATTGAAGCCAGGTTCCGGATCATCGCGCCCTGGTATCAGCAAGCCTGGGCCTGGCTCCTTGCACTCTGCTGTCTGAGTGCAGTGGTCATGTGGATCGTGCGGGTCCGGACCCGCCAGCTCCACGCAAGGGAAAGGAAGCTGCAAAAGGAGATCGAGGGGAAGACCCGCGAGCTGCAGTCGAAGAACATCGAACTGGAAAGGACGGACCAGATCAAGACCAGGCTGATCTCGATCATCAGTCATGACCTGGTCACCCCTTTAAAATTCCTTCACCTGGCCGGCAAGAAGCTGATCGAGAAGAAGGGCGAGTTCCCGGAGAACCTGCAGATCGAAACGATCCGGGAGATGATGAATACGGCCGGAGAGCTCGAATTGCTATCCACGAATATCCTGAACTGGATCAAATACCGGAATGAGGACAGGCGCATGGCCAGGGAGCATTTCCATGTGCATCAACTGACCTCGCAATTGTTCCGGATATTCAACTATATGGCCAGGCAAAAGGGGCTTGAGCTGATCAACCGGGTGGACGAAGGGTTGGTGCTCTATCAGTTCATCGAGCCGGTCAAGATCGTCCTGTACAACCTGATCCTGAACGGGATCAATTTTTCGCAACAGGGCTATATCGAAGTGAGCAGTTCGACGAGCCCGGAAGCGGTTTGCCTGACCATCCGGGATACGGGAGTAGGCATGACGCCGGAGCAGATCAATAATATCATGGCCGACCGGTTCATCATTTCATCGGCCAATGTTGACAACCGAAAGGGCAATGGGCTTGGATACCTGATCATCAAAGACCTGCTGAAGATCATCCGGGGGACGCTGACCATCGGGAGTGAACGGGGCCAGGGCACCATCGTTTCGATCCGGCTGCCGGTATATGAATAAAAAAAGGTTGACCCTGGTCAACCTCTTTGCAACGTTGCGACGGCTGCTTATAATACGATTTTCGCTTCTGGATGGACAGCGTTCAGATCAAGCTGAAGAAAAGCAGCCCCGTGGCGGACAATCCCAGCATGAAGCACAGGATCAGGCAGATGACGCCTAAAGAGGAAAGGGCGCCTCCCTTAGCGACGCTCTGCTCGTCGGTCATCTGCTCATCGATCATATACTGCTGTTTAAAACAGAAGACCCATTCAGGTATTGCTGTGTCGGGTGATAGATGAAAAAACAACTGCCGTTCTTTACCGCGCGAATGATCCTGGGGCTCATGGAATTGGGTACCGCGGGGCAGCCGAGGCTTGTCCCTTCGTTCCCGTAATGCGTCTTATACCTCACGCCCACATAGGAGCAACCGTGCAGCACGATATTTCGCTTGCCGGCCAGGTCATTGAAACCTGAATCCAGCCCCTCGATCTTCAGGGAGAGTCCATTACGGCCAAAATAGGTCCTTGCGGTCAGGTAGAAACCGAGGCTACTCTTCCACGAATCGGGACGATTCGAAAAGGAGTTGGCGAATTCTGCCCCGGAATTCTGTCCATGCGCCACAAAGGTGCGATAAAGCAACCTCTTATGAGGGATATCGATGACATACAGCCGGCGCCTGTGCGAGGATTGGCTGAAGTCGCAGATAGACAAGACGTTCTTTTTGCGGATGACGCCTTTTTTGACGAGGTTATGGTATCCTCTCCAGGCATATTCGAAAGCCTGCTCGCTGAGCCCTGTCTTGCAGAGGTTCATCTCCGAGTACAGGATCGCGGCCTGGTTGATCACCAGGGCCAGTTCGGCGCGATGCGCGGCCGTTCTTTCCTCGGCGCTGGCGGAGGAATTGGCGTTCACGGTCGTGGCGAGCACCAGGCTCTCCGGCGAAACGAGGGCGACGGTACGCCTGGACAAGTCAACGGCACGATCGGAGACCGACCGCTCCACCGTAGGGGAAGGGGAAGGTCGTTCGAGGCTCAATGGCTTGTCGGGAGAAGTCGAAAATACCAGATTGTTGTAATGGACGAAACGTTTTATGACCGTAGAGGAATTCCAGGAAACGGGGGTTTCTTTTGCTGTGGCTGATCCATAATTGGCATCCGTATTGCTCCCGGTGCTCATCGCGGGTGCGGTGACAATCATAGAAGCCAGGGTGACCTTGTAAAAAAGGTGACTAAGGGCTTTCATGAAATTGGATTTTAGCGTGGTTCTTCTTTGTAAATAACGCGAAAAGGGTCTTCTTACCTTTGTGGTTCCTTTAAATACGCATACTAGATAGGACAGCCGAAAATCGTACTTTAATCAGGGCGAGTATCCGTTTTTCGCCTATATTTAAGGCATTAAGGTTAAGGCATGATCAAACCATCCATCCGGCTTGCTGTCTTCGTCACCTTCCTTTCCCTGGCCGCCCGGCCCGCTCTCTCCCAAACCGACATGGCTAATGGTTTTTATGTAGAACATTTCACCGATGAAAATGGCCTGCCGCAGAATAGCATCAATGACCTCCTATTCGATGGCCGGGGGTATCTATGGCTTGCCTCGCAGGTCGGCCTGATCCGGTTCGACGGCCGATCCTTTAGCTCGTATGTCCCGCCGGGCAAACCGGCCCTCGAATCAAACTTTGTGAGACTGGGCAGAGATAGCCGGGGGTTTATTTTTGGCCAGACCGACGACCGGGGCTTGTATGGGTTGTCAGGCGGCCCGGGGGCGCCGGATTCTCATTTGCTGAATAGTCACAAACAGCTGGTCGATTTTGGATCCTTCCTGGCGGGAGAAGGCGGAGCCGGCCCTGGCGAAAAGAAGGATAGACGTTTAATATTCAATTATTTAACTACTCATATCGAGGATTTTTTTATGACCTCGCCGTCGCAGTTCTATTACGTATTCCGCGGCGCCTTATGGTATTATTCGGAGGGTGCGGTAACGAGGGCAGGAGGCGGAGTGGCGGCAGGGGGAGCCGCGGAAGGCGGCCAGGCGGGGGGCATGGGGCAGGTCGTGGCGATCGGGAACCGGCTCTATTTTCTTAAAGGGGATTCGGTCGCGGCCGCTTACGAAGAAGGCCGGCAGGTTGGCGGGAAATGCCCTTTGCGTGGGGATCTGCGCGGGGACCTGACTGCTCACCGGATATCGGCAGGTGATCTGAGACTGTTTACCGGCAGCGGGAACCTGCTCCTGGCAGGGAAACGGCTTTATCAGATCTTCGGGGATCCGGACGGGGGGCTTGATACGCGCTGGCTGATCGATCTGGACCCGATCGACAATATTTCGGCGGTCGCCGCGGATACCTTGTCAGGTCTGCTATTTGTCACATCGCAGACCGAAGGATTCTATCTATTGCGAAAAAGCCGGTTCAAGGGCCCTGCTTTTGCTCCTGCCCTTCGGAAGGAAATGGACCGGTACCTGTTTGGGCCGATGGCGTTGCGGGGTACGGAGGTCATTACGGACCGCTTTGTATTCGGGGCATCCGGGGCCTACCGGCTGTTGCCCGACCAAAACCCGCCCTGGCAGCGCTGCCTGTTCCTTGACAAAAGCGGTCGGATCTGGGGCGGCTATGGGGATACTCCCCGGGAGATGACCGCGAATATGGAATTGATCCGGTCTTTTCCGGCTTTTGACGGCGAAATTGTCGATTTTGGGGAAGATTCGGGCGGAAATCTCTATTGTTTGACCGAACGTTCACTTTGGCGCCTGGATCGTTCCGATTTCAGGCGAATTTTTGAAAATGACGAAAAATCGGGCAAAAACGAGTCTTTTTCCCTGGTCTCCCCCAACCTGTTTTGGGTCGCCACGACCCGGGGTTTGCTGGAATTCAATATTTCCGCGGGTACGGCCAGGCGTCTCCCGGACCTGGCCGGTTCCCATGTCCGCTCGATCCATAGCTGCAGGGATGGTTCCGTCCTTTTGGGCACCTATGGACAGGGATATGTCTATTACCGGAAGGGCCAGTTTTTCCACATGCCGCTGGACAAGAATGGGTACCTCATCACCGCGCATTGCTTTTTGGAGGACGACAAGGGCTTCGTATGGATCCCGTGCAACAAAGGATTATTCAAGGTTCCGAAACGTGACCTGGATGCCTGGTGCGATTCGCCGGGCGGCCTTCTTTATTATTATTATTACGGCCGTCAGGATGGTTTGCACACCAATGAGTTCAATGGGGGTTTTAACGAATCCGGCCTGATTATGCCCGACGGACTGATCACCCTGCTGTCGATGAAAGGGATGGTTTGTTTCTATGCCGATTCCCTCCGGTCGGACCTTCCTCCCGGCCCGATCGATATGGCCCGTCTCGAGATCGACGGAAGGCCGGAACCGGTCAATGACCTCATCCGTCTGCCATCAGGCTATGAAAATCTTTCGCTGGTGATCACCTGCCCATTCCTGGGTGACCGCAACAATCTTTACCTGGAGTATGCCATTTCCGGGTTGAGTGAAGGGTGGACCGAGCTGGGATCGGACGGCAGCATCAACCTCAGCCGGCTGAGTCCCGGCCATTACCGCTTGCAGGTACGCAAGGTCAATGGATTCGGAAGGGATAATTTCTCTTACCGGCATTGGGATATTGTGGTTGTTCCCCGATTTTACCAGACCGCCTGGTTCAAAGGGTTGATCGGCGTCCTGGGCCTGCTATTGATCTTTCTGCTGGTGCGGTCGCAGTTCATGTTGCGGCAAAAGCGGAGGGAATTGCAGGAGAAGGCTGAAAACCTGGAAAGATCGAGAAGGGCCCTTCTGCAAACCAACAAGATGAGGGAAAAACTGATCTCGCTGGTGATCCATGACCTGCGGAGCCCCATCCGCTTTCTAAGCATGATGGCCAATGACCTGCATGAGAACCTGGGAGAATTAACACCCGAGGAAACCCGTGAGCGGAGCTACTGGATCAGAAAGGGCACCCAGGATCTCTATACCTTCTCGGAGGACCTCCTGCTCTGGGTGACCAGCCAAAAGAACAATTTCAGTATCAGCAAGAGGCCGGTCCCGATCCAACCTCTGCTCCAGGAGATGGCAGAATTCTTCAGGGAGCAGCTGAACCAGAAACGTAATTGCCTGGACATCGAGGCGTCTCCGGGGTTGAGCCTGCATTCAGATCCCCATATCCTGATCACGATCCTGCGCAACCTGGTCGACAATGCCAATAAATACACGTCAAATGGAAAGATCAAGATCCGGGCCTATCAGGAGACGGCGCATACGGTATTGTCGGTGGCCGATACCGGCAAGGGAATGACCGCCGCGCAGATCGCCGTCTACCTGAACCGCGAAAACCTCGATGGGATCCGTAGCGGGACCCAGCTGGGACACCAATTCATCCTCGATCTGACCTACAGGATGAATGGGACCGTGTCCATAAGCAGCCAGGAAGGCGCCGGAACCATCGTGGTGCTGCGATTCGACAGGGACGCCGCGGAAGTTCCGCAGGCGGGTGCGTGAGGCGTGAGGCGCGAGAAGGCCGGCCGCGGCGGCTCAGATGTCCATCTGCTTCTTATACTTACCGGGCGTGATCTGGTAGATCTTCTTGAATGCCAGGATATAATTGCTGATGCTGGAATAGCCTATCTCGTAGGCGATCTGGCTGATTGACTTCACATTGTCCGCGATCATTTCCTTCGACCTTTCGATCCGTTTGTTACGGATATATTCCGAGATGGTCATGCCATGGATGGACTTGAACAGGAAATTGAGCTTATGATAGCTGGTGTAGGTTTTTTTCAGGATCGAATCGACCGTGAAGGTGTCGGAGCAATAAGACTCGGCGATATAGGATTCGACCTCCCTGATCAGATGCAGGTCCTCTTCGTTGTCCACCGAACCGATGGATTTCGGTCCGAGGAGGCTCTTATGGCGGTTGCAAAGGAAGAACTCGAGGAGCGCCAGCGCGTGATTCTGGACTTCCAGCAGGTTGGCGGGATGCGCGCCGGGGGCGGGATGCGCGCCGTGGGGGGAACGCTCGCGGTGGGCGGCCAGGATGGAATTGAACAGGGCCATCTGGCGTCTGCCCATGCGACAGGAGATAAGGGGTTCCTCGGTCTCCAGCACCATTTCGATCTTTTTGAAATTGGCATTGCCTTCCAGGTACTCGTCGACCCACCCGCGCGGAATGAACAGGATGAACGCAGACAGGTTGAGCGGCGACGTCGATCCGAAATGAACCGGTTTGCCTGATGCGGAAAGGAGCGCTTGTCCCGGGCCGATGAGCTCGGGTTTTGCGCGGGTCTGGCCGATCGACAGTGCCATTTCCCCTTTGTAGCTGATGAAGGTCAGCGTAAAGCCACCCTCTCCGAAGGGCGGAATGGTCAGGTCCATGCGGTCGGAGCACTGGTTGATGATCCGGATCGAAAGGCCGACGGGCAGTTCTTCAGAAATATGCAGCTCCGCGCCGGGCAATGGGTCCGTGTACGCCTGCGCGGGGATGGTGAACGTAGAAGTCTGGGGTCTCATGGGAGCTATTGGGGTTTAGAACGCGTTTAGGGGGTATTCTATTGGGGGTTTAGATAATGCCAGGGCGAAAATCCGTACTCTTTTTTAAAGGCCAGCGTAAAATGGGAGGGATTTGAATAACCGATCTCTGTCGCAACGACCTTCACGGGCACTTTACCGTCCAGGAGTTTCCTCGCACGTTCGAGCTTGTTCTTCTGGTAGTAACTGAAAAGGGTCTCGCCATAGTACTTTTTGAATTTGGTCTTGAGGCTGGTGGGGCTCATGGCCGAAACGCGGGACAGTTTTTCGATGCCCGGAAACTCCTTTTTATAATTGCTGCAAAGATGCTGTTCGACTCGGGAGAGGCTGCTCATGTCCTGCGTGCTCAGGTAATTGCCATCTTCTTCGAGTTTGTTCATCACGAAGAACTGCTGCAGCAGGTATTCCACCAGGACAGACACATTGCGGATCGCGAATAATTCACGGAAAGGATGGTCTACGATCTCCTCCATAAAATCATTGATCAGGAGGCGATACTTGAAAGTAATGGGCCAGCTCAGGGAAGAATGGCTATTGGCAGAACGAAGGATGGATTGGATCGCGCCCGCGTCAAAATCATGGATCAGGCGGCCCAGGCTCGACTTCTGAACGCGCACGATCAGGGAGCGTACCTCTCTGTCCCTGGGATAGACGAGTACCTTTCCATGGTCCGCGTCGGTAATGGAGACCGAGGAATGAAAGCGTTCGCCGGGAACGTTGCCGTAGGAATAGGAAGATTCCTGGTCCTCTGCCGGGGGGACTCCGATCTCGTCGAAACTGAGGATGTAGGATGATGCGTTAGGGGATGGTAAGAAGCTGAAGGTCAGATCGTCAGCCAGCATGGACACATTGACTCCCAGGATTTCGATGCCTGCGGGCAGGCCAGGCGCCGTAATGAAGCCTTTTCCCGATTTCGCACCCAGGTAAAGCACCGAATCCGTGACCATACAAGACTTGTCCTCTGCCATCACCTCAAAACATTTCAGAAGGGGCTCTGAATTTTCAAGAGACACATAGCTCATTGCAAAAAGTTTATTCTGCCATTCGAAAAGAACTTATACAGGCTACTAATCTATATAAGCTGTTAAATTCCTTCAACTAAGCCGTCGGCAAATCGTCCTGTGTCCTGATGTCCAATATTCGGTCCTGAATGAAAACCCAAGTTATTAACAAGGTCTCCGCGAAAATATAGAATAAACTTTAAGTATTTGTAGTTTTTTTACTACGTTTCCGGGGAGAGGAGGGTATTTCGCTTGTCCTGTTGCGTAATGGGAAATGAAAAATCCAGGCATGAACTCTGCCGATTTCTTGGCATATTTACCGGACGATCCAAACCTCATGAACTAAACGATTTACTCTATGGAAGCCCAGAAGAAGAAGCTCTTCGTGGATGAAGACCCTCGTTCTTTCCTCAAGAACCAGCATCGCAAAGTCTATTCGATCTGCCGCCTTTTTACCAATCATTATAAGGAGCACCAGTCCCTGGTCGCCAATATTCTTGCGGTCGCCTGCCGATGCATCGGGCCCGGGAAGACGGCAGCCGAGAGGAAAAGCCTCTATATTAAGGCCTGCATCAATATGGCCGTCCTCCATGCGCTCTCCGAAGGCCTGAAGAAGGACCGGGCCGTGACGGACAAAGAAATTCAGTTCAAATCTCCTGATTATCAAAAAAGTATGCTCGGCTTTCGCACTGCGGCGCGAGGTATTTCCGACCTGGAAAAGATCCTCCTGTTCCTGCATTTTGAAAAGGTCGCGCCCGAAGACATTCCCGGCCTCACCGGCCTTGCCCCTTCTCTCGTCCGGCCACAGCAGCCCAGGCAGGCGGTTGGCCAGCGCTTTATACCCTACCTAAAGGAAAAGATCATATGGAGTTAAAACGACTGGAGGAACATTGGAATCAATTCCCGGAGATGTCCATGGAGGAGCGGCCTGTGTTAAGCACCGACCTCGAGAAGATGGCCCTGCACAATCCTTTTGCCCCGGATTTTTACCTTAAGACAAAACTGCTTGCCCGCACCTATGCCGGCGCCCTGTTATGGCTCGGCGCGTTATACCAGATCAAGGCTGCGCGTTCCACGGAAGGCAGCGATCTCGTGCAACCGATCCTGGGGCTGATGCTGCTAACTTACTTCCTATACTTTCACATCCGCTTGCTGTTCTATGCCGATTACCGTTCGCTTGGTTCGCAACCGCTGATCCCCTTTCTGGAAAAGATCGAAACCATTTTCGACCGGTATATGCACAGCTACCGGATCATCAGTCCCCTTGCCGGTCTGTACCTCCCGGTCATGTATAACCTGATTGCCGGACTATTCCGTCACGAACCCCATCCCCTTGTTGCCGGTGGCGGATTCTACAGGTGGCTGGTCATTGTCTTCCTATCCGTCAGCTGCTATATCCTATTTCTGCACACGCGCATCGGCAAATACAAAAAGCTTTACGCGACCGTGCGTTCCTATCGTCAGAACCTCATCCTGACCAACCCGCAAAAGGCCGTTTAGGGAAATGCAATCCGTTGCGTATTTGCCGTTTTTGGTGTAGGTTTGGGCCAAGTTCCCTTATCAACAGAAAACAACATGCACAGTATCTTAATCGCGGATGACCACTCGATCGTGCGGGCGGGCCTGAAAATGCTGATCAACAGCTGCATCCGGGACGTAACGATCGATGAGGCGGAAGATGGGGAGACTGTGATCAAGAAAATGAAATCGGCTGCATTCGACCTGCTGATCCTGGATATCAACATGCCGCATACCGAATCCTTCAGCCTGACCTCCTATCTCCTGAAAGAATACCCGTCGATCAAGATCATTATTTTTACGATGAACCAGGAGGTGTTCTTTGCGAAACGCTTCCTAAAGATCGGCGCCCATGGTTATCTGAATAAATACTCCAAGGAATCGGAGATCAAGTATGCCATTCAGAAAGTATTGAGCGGGAAGAGGTATATCAGCGACAACCTGGCCGAGATCCTGTCGGGCGAGCTCTCCAAGCGGCTAAAGGATAATCCCTTCGAGGATCTGTCGGACCGCGAGTTCGAAGTCGTCCTTCAAATGCTGAAGGGGAGTTCGGTCTCCGAGATCGCCAATACGTTGAGCCTGCATAAATCCACGGTCGGCACGCATAAGACGCGCATACTCGACAAACTGAAGATCTCCAATACGGTCGAGCTGATCAACCTGGCGCGCCTCTATGAGATCATCTGATCAGCTTTTCCAGGGCTTTTCTCACTCCGTCGTTATTATTGGAATCGGTCACGTAGTCCGCTACGGCCTTGATCTCATCGGGTGCATTGCCCATGGCCACTCCCATCCCGGCGAATTCGATCATTTCGCGGTCGTTGAAGTTGTCGCCGATGGCGATCGTTTGTTCCCTGGGGATATTCATCCTGGCTATGAGCATGCGGACCGCATTGGCCTTGGAAGCCGCGGGCTCCATGACTTCCAGGTAGGTAGGTTTGGAAGGATAGATATTGAGGCGGCGATCGTATAGCGAAAGGAGTTGTTTTTCGATCAGGGCGATCGTCTTCGGCTCGCTCATCACCATCATCTTATTCGGGCCGGCCCCGTCGCCCCGGGCAGACCAGCGCCGCATCAGTTCGGGAAATGGCGCGACCTGGAGCCGGACATCCATGATCTTTTGTTCGTGCCGGGTCCAGCTGTCGTCGGTCTCGGCGAACCATTCGCGTTGCAGATAATAGGCGATGGTGGCGCCGAAGGGTTGTACCTGCAAGGTGACTCCTGCCGTCGTCGCGAGGTCAATGGAAGACTGAAAAAGGGGCTTTTCGCCCTGCGTAATATAGCCGCCATTCAGGCTGACCAGTGGCGATCCTGCCAGACCGAGTTGTCTTGCGGTAGGCAGCATGGCATCCAGGGGCCTTGCCGATACCAGCGTCACCGATATGCCGTTGCCTGTCAGCCCTTTGATCGTCCGGATCGTTTCCTCGCTGACGCTGTGATCCGATCGCAGTAGCGTGCCGTCCATGTCCAAGAAAACCGCTGAGTACATCGTTCGATCCGGGTTTAGATAAGAATATGTGGGAATGGCCGCAAATCTAAGACATAAACTATTCTGAATCATGCCTTGCTGCCATAATAAATCGATGGGAAATCCGTTGATGAACGAACGGTTTCGAATCTCAAAAATCCTTCCGATAAATTTGAAAACCAAAACAGCTTACCCGCGCCTGCCTTCCGGGGCTCCCCTGAAAAGAAAAGGGAGGCTGTTTTGCCTGGTGTCCTGTTCCTTTCTTTTGTTATTCCAGGCGGCCCTTGGCCAGCCTTCTCCCCGGTCGATCCGTCTGAAGAACGGGAGTCTGTCGGGCGAAAAGAATCTCATCAGCGCGAAGACGAACAGGAGCGCCCTTCTGGCCTTGCGATACGGCCGGCATCACTATGCCGTCCTCCAGTTCGATCGATTGCCCGACCAAGCCGACCGGCAGGCACTTGCGGGACTTGGCGTCCGTCTTTTCGATTATATTCCGGGTAATGCCTACCTGGCGGAGCTGCCGGACAGCCTGCCGACGGCCGATCTGCAACGCCTTCATGCGCGCGGCCTGTACCGGCTGCCGCAGGAAATGAAGATCGCTCCCGGCCTGCAAGGCCGGGCCGACGCCTATTCCCACGATCCGGCCAGGATGATCGCGGTCAGCTATTTCGGAACGCTCGATCAAAAGGAAGTAGTTGCCGCTCTGGAGCTGACCGGAGCCAGGGTACTCCACCCCAGGCTACAGCCCAGGCAGGTACTTTTTGTCCAGGCCGGCGAATCTGCCCTGGAAAAGATAGCGGCGCTGCCTTTCGTCAGTTATGTGTCGGTTCAACATATGAAGCCCGGTGCGCTTAACCTGGAAGAGCGGGCGGCGCAGGGCGTGGACGCGCTGAATTCATCGTCCGGCAGAAACCTGCAGGGAGACGGCATTACCCTTGGCATGGGAGATAATGCGGACCCGTTTACCCATGTGGATTTTACCGGGAGGCTTATCGACCGTTATCCCGACACCCCCGACTTTCACGGCACCCACACGACGGGAACCGCGGCCGGGGGAGGCATTCTGGATCCACGCTTCAAGGGTATGGCGCCCCATGCGACCATCGTAAGCCAATTCTTCACCGACATCCTGGTCAATTCGCCGATCTACATCGCCGATTACAATATGGTGCTGACGAACGACTCTTATGATGACGCCGAACCAGGCTGTACCGGTGAGGGGGAATATGATATACTGAGCAATTATATCGACGATCAGCTGACCGCCAACCCGCATCTGCAGCATGTGTTTGCGGCCGGCAACGACGGTTTCAATACATGCAATGGATTTCCCCTGTCATTCGGGACGGTAAAGTCCGGTTTTCAGTGCGCGAAGAATACCCTTGTCGTCGGTAACTTCAGCAACTATACCGGGATCATCAATCCCGGGTCGAGCCGCGGGCCTGTCAATGATGGCCGCGTAAAGCCGGAGATCGTCGCCGGCGGCAGCTCCCTGACCTCCACCTATCCGTTCAATACTTACGGCATGCTGTCGGGAACCAGCATGTCAGCGCCTGCGGTCACCGGATCGATGGCGTTGCTTTATCAGCGTTACCGCCAGTTGCATGGGGGCGCGGATCCGCCGGCCGCGCTCATTAAAGCGATCACCTGCAACAGTGCGACTGATGTGGGCAACCCGGGACCCGACTTTACTTATGGGTTCGGCATGCTGAATGCGCGCGCCGCCGTCGAGGCGATGGAAAATAACCAGTATTTTACCGGCACACTCAGCGCCAACGGGACGGCAAGTTTCACCATTCCCGGGGTGGGGGCAGGCGCGCAGCAGGTAAAGATCATGCTCTATTGGGCCGATCCCGCCGCGGCGCCTTTTTCGGGTACGGCGCTGGTCAATGACCTGGATCTGACCGTTATGTCCCCGGATGCGATCTTGCATCATCCTATGGTCCTCAACCCGGCTCCGACGCACGTGAACGATCCGGCTGCAGAAGGACCGGATCATCTAAATAATATCGAGCAGGTTGTCGTCAATAACCCCGCTGCAGGGAGCTATTCGGTAACGGTCAGCGGAAGCGGGATCGCTACCGGGTCCCAGGATTTCGTCGTCGTTTACCAGGTCGTTCAACCCTCCGTCGTCGTCGAATCCCCTTATGGGGACGAGACCCTGGTGCCCGGCACCGGACAGTATATCCGGTGGAGCGCCTTCGGTGGCGGATCCAATCCCTTCACCATCGAATATTCGACAGATAATGGCGGCAGCTGGACGACGCTGAGCAATTCGGTGCCGGCAGCAAGCCGTTCATTCAGCTGGTTCCCCATTCCGGCGGTACCCAGCAGCCAGTGCCTGGTGCGGATCACACGGAACAGTACGGGGATCAGCGGCGTGAGCCATTCCCCTTTTACGATACTTGGTCAGCCCGTGATCGCGGTCAGCAATCCCTGCCAGGGATATGCGCAGATCGGGTGGGCGGCCATTCCGGGCGCAAGCAGCTATGACGTCATGCAATTGAAAGGAGACAGCATGCAGGTGGTCGCCAATACCAGCGCGACGAGCTATTTATTGGGGGGGCTGAACCGGGACAGCAGCTATTGGCTGTCGGTGCGCGCGCTTTTGGGCGTCAGTCCCGGGAGTCCCGGCATGCGTTCGCTGGCCGCGACGATCCAACCTTCCGGAGGCGCCTGTTCCCTGGCCGCACTGAACAATGACCTGAGCGTGGATTCCCTGCTGGGGCCGTCCTCGGGCAGGATGTTCAGCTCCTCGCAGTTGTCCGGTTCGACGAAGATCGCGGTGGAGGTCAGGAACCTCGGCACGGTGGCCACCGGCGGGCCCTATTCGCTCTCCTACCGGATCAATGGAGGAAGCGTTGTAACGGAAACTCCGCCGGCGCTGGCCGGCAATACGGCCGCCGGCTATACCTTTTTACAGACAGCCGACCTATCTGCGCCCGGCACCTATGCCTTACAGGTATGGGTAACCAACCCCGGCGATCCACAGGCGGCTAACGACACGCTTAGCGCGACCATCAAGCAACTGCAGAACGACCCGATCACGTTGAACCCGTCCTTTACGGAAGGATTCGAATCAGCCACGGCGCAAACGTATATTCATCCCGTCATGGGCATCGAGGGGGACGACCGTTGCGATTTCGCCGCCAGCAATGCCAATGGGAGGGCGCGCCCGTTCATCAATACCGGCTTTGCCCGGACGGGCAACCGCTGCCTGACCCTGGACCAGATCCACTACAGCAAGACGGGGTCTACGGCCGATAGCCTGGTGACGACCTACAATCTTTCCGGTTATACCCCGAGTGACCAGGTCTGGCTGGACTTTTACTATCAGAACCAGGGAATCGATTTCCTGCAGCCCGGCAATCGCGTTTGGATACGGGGCAATGACCAGGCCGCCTGGCTGCCCGTTTATACGCTGGATGCGTCGCCGGCCAATATCGGCGTCTATCAACCATCGGCCCATATTGACGTCACAGGACTATTGAAAGGCGCTGTGCCTGCCCAGTCGGTGAGCAGCAGTTTCCAGGTGAAATTCGGAGAGCAGGGATTCACGTCCACGAACTCGGTCATTCCCGACGGAGACCTGGATGACGGTTATTCCTTCGACGATATCACGCTTACGCGCGCCACCAACGACGTCGGGGTCCTGTCTTTGATCAGTCCGGACTTTTCTACGCTTTGCGGACTTTCGAATGCAGAGACCATCAGCGTGAGCGTGAAGAATTACAGTTCCGCTGCCGCTGCGAATATCCCGGTCAGCTATTCGATCAATGGCTCGACGGTTACGGAGACCATCCCCTCCATTGCGCCTTTCGACTCCATCGTCTATACGTTTGCGCAAAAGGCGGACCTTTCCGCATTCAAGGCCTATTCGCTGTCGGGATGGGTAAGCTTTCCGGGAGACAGCTACCGGAAAAATGATACGCTGACGCCTATCGTATTTCAGACCACGCCGCTGATCACCAGTTTCCCTTACCTGGAAGGATTCGAGAAAGGCACCGGGAATTGGTATAGCGGCGGCATTAACGATACCTGGCAGTGGGGCAGTCCCGGGAAGACGATCATCAACCGCGCGGCGAATGGTCTGAATTGCTGGGTAACCAACCTGACGGGCGATTATAACAGCAATGAGTTATCCTATCTTTATTCGCCCTGTTTCGACCTGAGCAGCCTGGACAGTCCCATGTTGTCGTTCAGTCATATCTTCCGAACGGAGGACGCCTGCGACTGCGACTATCACTGGGTTGAATACAGCACAGATGGCAGGACCTGGGTCAAGCTGGGCGCCACCGGGTCGGGAACGAACTGGTATGATAATACGGCGCGCCAGGCCTGGCAGAAATCCGATCCGCTCTGGCATGTTTCCAGCTTCGCGATCCCTTCGCGGGGGCCGAAGGTCCGGTTCCGGATCGTGATGTACAGCGATCCCGCCACCACTTTCGAGGGAGTGGGCATCGACGATATTCACCTTTTTGACAAGGCGTCCATGTACAGCGGCACGCCGGCAAGCGTCACGCAAGCGGCCAGCGGCAATGGCTGGATCGACTTCAGCAGCGGCGGCCGCCTCATCGCGTCGATCAATCCCCTCGGACAGTACCTCGGCCAAACGAAGGTCGGCGTGTTTATCAACAACGGACCCGTTCGCAATGACGGAACCCAATACGAGCTTGACAGGAATATCGTCATTCAGCCTGCTCATCCTCCGACCGACTCCGTGGCTGTACGGTACTATTTCCTGGACAGCGAGGCAAACAATCTGATCGCCGCGACCGGGTGCCCGTCATGTGCGCGGATACACGACGCCTACCAGGCCGGCGTCATGCAATACAGCACGCCCGCGCCGGCAGAGGAGGATAGCAGCCTGCTCAATGACAACAAGGGGACCTTCCATTTCTTACCCTCGCAAAAGGGCGTTACCATTGTACCATATGACAATGGATACTATGCCGAATATTATGTGAGCGGCTTCTCCGAGTTCTGGATCAATACCGGCACCCCCGGCCCCGGCGTTCCCTATCCCCTGGCGCTGCTTTCGTTCACCGCTACGAAGAACGGGAATTCGGCCTTGCTGGCGTGGAGCACGACGGGTGAAAAGAACAGCAAGCGCTATGTCATCGAGAAGAGCCGGGATGCCAACTCATTTGCGGCGATCGATTCGGTGCCTGCCAACGGCACCGACAGCAATATCGTGGATCACTACCAATATACGGATACCCATCTCTGGAACGGCATCAATTATTATCGTCTCCGAATGGTGACGAACAATGGGCCGGTCCTCTATTCGCCCGTCCGCAGCGTCACGGATACCCTTGCGAATTCGGGTCCGGGGGTATATCCCAATCCCGTCGTCGGGGGGATCCTGTATGTCGGCACCTCCGTCAATTGTCAAAGCATCCGGCTGATGGATGCGTCGGGAAGGACGATCCGTAATCAATCGGCCTTCGGTCTCCTCAATACCGTGTTCGTCCCGGGGCTTGCGACAGGCATTTACTTCGTCGACGTGCGGACGGACGATGGCAATGCCGTCTACAAAATATTTGTCAAATAGTTGCAAGCTTGTGACTTGTACCCCGAAGCTCCTTATATTTGCCTCCTCCATAAAAGCCATTCTATATGAAGTTTACCCGTGTGAATAATGTGGTAGGTTGGATCGTGGGAGTGATCGCTTGCACTGTTTATGTGATGACCATGGAAGCCACCGGCAGCTTCTGGGACTGCGGCGAATTCGTCTCCAGCGCCTACAAACTGCAGATCCCCCACCCTCCGGGCGCTCCGTTGTTCGTGTTGATGGGGCGGTTCTTCATCATTCTCTTCGGGGATAATCCTCATACGGCCGCCAGGGCGGTAAACTTCATGAGCGCCATCGGTTCGGGCCTTTCCATCCTCTTCCTGTTCTGGACGATCACCCATTTCGCGCGAAAGATCGTTCAAAGTCCCAGTCCGAAAGCTGCGGGCGCCGCGGCCATGCCCATTCCCCTGGATGCGCTGACCAGCCAACAGATCTTCACCATCATGAGCGCGGGCGTGATCGGCGCCCTGGCCTATTGCTTCTGCGATTCGTTCTGGTACAGCGCCGTCGAGGGTGAAGTGTACGCCAGCTCGGCCTTCTTTACTGCGCTGGTCTTCTGGGCCATCCTCAAGTGGGAGCACCAGGCCGACCAACCGGGCTCGGATAAGTGGATCATATTCATCTTTTATATGATGGGGCTATCCATCGGCGTCCACCTGCTGAACCTATTGACCATACCGGCCATCGTGATGGTGTATTATTTCAAGCGGTACAAGCCGACCTTCTGGGGAACGGTACTGGCCTTCGGGATCGGCTGCGTCATTACGGGATTCGTGCAGAAATTCGTCATCCAGTATACGATCAAGGGAGCGGCGAACTTCGATATCTTCTTTGTCAACAGTCTTGGCATGCCGTTCTTCTTTGGGTTCGGCGTCTTCCTGGCGCTGCTGGTGCTGGTCATCGCCCTGGGCATCCGCTGGGCCGTGCGAAAAAAATACTATTACCTCAAGCTGGGGTTATGGTCTGCCGCGTTCATGCTGCTGGGCTACTCCACCTATTTCACCACGATGATCCGGTCGAATGCGGATCCGGCCGTGGATATGTACAATGTCGATAATCCCGTGAGCCTGGTGGGCTATCTGAGCCGCGACCAATACGGCGACTGGCCCATCGTGTACGGTCCCGATTTCACGGAGCCTCCGGAGCGCGTGGCCAGCGGCGACATGTATGTGAAGGGGAAGGACAAATATGAAGTAGCCGGGAAGGTTTGGGGTTATGATTGGAATACCCCGAACGCGCACTGGTTCCCGCGCATGTACAACACCAGTAACGATCGTCATGAGATCGACGTCTACCGTCAATTTTCCGGCCTGGCCGAAGGAGACAATCCGACTATGGCGGACAATATAAAATACTTCATGAGATATCAGTGCGGCTGGATGTACCTGCGGTATTTCATGTGGAATTTCTCCGGCAAGCAGAATGACCTGGAAGGATTCGGGAACCCGAGGGACGGGAATGGCATTACGGGGATCCCCTTCGTAGACAATTACTTCCTCGGCGACCAGAGCAAGATGCCCGATAGCATTCATACCAATAACAAATCGTATAACCGGATGTTCATGCTGCCCCTGATCCTGGGGCTGATCGGGCTTGTGTACCAATATTACCGGAACCGGAGGGACTGGCTCGTTACAGGTCTTCTTTTCTTTTTCACGGGATTCGCCATCGTCATCTACCTGAATCAGTCGGGGCAGCAGCCGCGTGAGAGGGACTATGCCTTTGCGGGATCTTTCTATGTGTATGCGATCTGGATCGGGCTCGGTTATCTGTGGGTAAAGGAGAAGTTCGAAGGCCTGTTCAAGGGAGCATCCGCGGCGAACTATGCCGCGGCGGGATTATGTTTCCTCGCCGTTCCGGTTCTTATGGGCAGCCAGGAATGGGACGACCATGACCGGAGCAAAAAGACGCTGGCCAGGGACCTGGCCAAGGACTATCTGGAAAGCTGTCCTCCGAATGCGATCCTCTTCTCTTTCGGCGACAATGACACCTATCCGCTCTGGTATGCGCAGGAGGTGGAGGGCATCCGGCCGGACGTGCGCGTCATGGTCAATACCCTGCTTGGGACGGACTGGTACATGAATGAGCTGCGATACAAGATCAATCAGAGCGCTCCTTTCGACATCATTTTCACGCCGGAGCAGATCATGGGTGAGAAGAAGAGCGTAGTCTATTATACCAACCAGGTTCCCGGTTTCGACAAGAATAAGTACTATGACCTGTACGGCATGCTCAAGGACGTGATCGCGCCTGACGATGACCGATACAAACGGGCGACGAATAATGGCGACTCCGTGCAGGTATTCCCGGTCAAGAAATTCTCGATCCCGGTGGATACGAATACCGTGAGGAGCAATGGCACGGTGCATGCCGGTGACAGCGTGGTGAGCGAGCTGCGGATGGACATTGCGGAGAACAAGAGCTTCCTCACAAAAAGCGACCTGGCTATGCTGGCCGTCATTGCCGGCAATAAATGGAAGCGTCCCATTTGTTTCACATCGCTGCAGGATCTGGGCGATCTGGGTCTGGCGAAGTATACGCGTCTGCGCGGCCTCTCCTACCAACTGGTGCCGATCAACAACGGAAATGTCGATATCGATGCGGCCTATCAAACGATCATGCAAAAATTCGGTTATGGCAATGCGGAAAAGGCCGGCGTCTATTATGATGAGGAGAACCGCCGGCACCTGAACAGCATCCGGTTGGCGCATGCGCAGGTCGCCATGAGCCTGATCGATGCCGGCAAGAAGGATTCTGCGCGAAAGGTGCTCGAGCATTTCGATCAGAACGTGCTGCCATCGAACTTCCCGTATGGCATGACCTCGAACCTGGGCAACCTTCATGACCGGTTCTCGCTTATGTTCCTTGAGGCCTGTTATATGTCCGATGACCTCCCGCTGGCCAAAAAAGTGGCCGCCTCCCTGAAAAAGGATCTGGAACAGCAAATGCGTTATTATAAGTCCCTGGGCGACAATATGACAGACGAACAACTGGCCATTAATGCCCAGATGATCCTGCAAAATAAGGGGGGCAACCTGTCCGATAAGCAGGCCTATTTTGCCCAGGATATCCTGTCGAGCTACCAGTTCCTGATGCAGATGGCGGAAATGGAGCGGCGGTTTGTGAAGCCGGCCGCCGGGGCCGGGGCGTCTCCGGGTAAGGATAGCCTGCTGGGAATGCCGGCCAAATGAGCCATGTCCTCTCTGTTGCCAAACCACAGCCGTTCCGCTGCGGTTTGTGGATCGATCCCCTGCCGGGCGCGCCGCGGGTTAGTCCACTATTTCCATGGAGAAATACCAAAAAATATTGTTTAATTCCCATTTCCGAACTATCTTTGTCCATCATAAGAGTAGACTATATAATGAACACCCTTTCGGCGCCCATATTGGAACTTTCTTTTTCCTGTTGCAACACGTGTTGTTGTTGCTGATGCCTGTCTCCTCCAATAGTTCCCTCAGACCTATTTTTCCCTTTCAAACGCCAATATGGACCAACGAATACCGATACAAGAACAGCTTCCCGGATTACTCGACCAAGTAAGTAGATTAACCATCCGTGGGGCCCTGGAGCTATTGTCCTCTGCCTTTCCCGGGCAGGTGGTCTTCTCTACGAGCTTCAGCGCCGAAGACCAGGTCGTCGCACACGAGATCCTATCGGCCGGGCTGCCCATCCGGGTCTTCACGCTGGATACGGGGAGGCTGTTTGCGGAAACATATTCGGTATGGACGGGCACGAATGAGAAATATGGTACGCGCATCGAGGCCTATTATCCGGACAGGGCGTTGTTGGAGCCCTACCTCAATGAGCGGGGGCCGAACGCCTTCTACGAGTCGGTTGCGAACCGAAAGGACTGCTGCCATATCCGGAAGGTCGAGCCATTGAAGAGGGCGTTGAGGGGGAATGCGGTTTGGATAACCGGGCTGCGGGCCGAGCACTCTCCCGAGCGGCGGGATCATCGCGTGCTCGAGTGGGACGAGGGCAATGGGGTGATCAAATACAATCCCCTGTTGGACTGGGACACGGCGGCCGTCCGCGCCTTCATCGACCGGAACGATATCCCCTACAATACGCTGCATGACCGGGGTTTCGTCAGCATCGGGTGTGCTCCCTGTACGAGGGCGATCCGGGCCGGCGAGGATTTCCGTGCGGGCAGATGGTGGTGGGAGGACAGCGCCGGAAAGGAATGCGGATTGCATGTCACGGAGGAAAAGGCGACGAGCCATTCATGAAGCGCAGGCGAACAAAGAAATAAAATGACTATGAGCAAGTATCATACGGATTACCTGGATCAGCTGGAATCGGAATCGATCCACATCTTTCGCGAGGTGGCGGGTCAGTTCGAGCATCCGGCTTTGTTGTTCAGCGGCGGAAAGGATTCCATTACCCTGGTGCACCTGGCCCTGAAGGCCTTCAGGCCGGGCAAATTCCCGTTCCCCCTGGTGCATATCGATACGGGACATAATTTTCCCGAAGCCCTGTCCTTCCGGGACGAACTGGCGGCCAGCATCGGCGAAAAGCTGGTGGTGCGCAAGGTCGAGGACACGATCAGGAAGAGGCACCTGACGGAGCCTACCGGAAAGTTCGCGAGCCGCAACGCCTTGCAGACATTCACGCTGCTGGATACCATCGAGGAATTCGGATTTGACGCCTGCATTGGCGGGGCCAGGCGGGATGAAGAGAAGGCGAGGGCCAAGGAGCGCATTTTTTCCGTGCGCGACGAGTTCGGAGGCTGGGACCCGAAGCGGCAGCGGCCCGAGCTTTGGAACACCTATAATGGAAGGATCCGCAAAGGCGAGAATGTGCGGGTATTTCCTATCAGCAACTGGACCGAGCTGGACATCTGGAACTATATCCGCCGGGAACAGATCGCCCTCCCGTCCATCTATTTCGCGCATGACCGCGAGGTGATCGATTACCAGGGGCAGCTGGTGGCCGTGTCCCCGTTTATACGGCTCGATCCAGCGGATGAGGTGCTGAGCCGGAGGGTTCGTTACCGCACGGTCGGGGATATGACCTGTACGGCGGCTGTCGAGTCCAGCGCTTCGGGCATCGACGACATCATCCGGGAGATCACCGCCACGCGCACGAGCGAGCGCGGGGAGACGAGGATCGATGACAAGGTATCAGAAGCAGCGATGGAGGACAGGAAAAAGAACGGATACTTCTAAACAATGACTATGGACCTATTACGATTTATAACGGCGGGCAGCGTGGATGACGGGAAGAGTACCCTGATCGGGCGTCTACTGTATGACAGCAAGAGCATTCTGACCGATCAGCTGGAAGCGCTGGAAAGACAGAGCCGGAACAAGGAAGACGGAGAGATCGACCTGGCCCTGCTGACGGACGGGCTGCGTGCAGAGAGGGAGCAGGGCATTACCATTGATGTCGCCTACAAATATTTTTCGACGCCGAAGCGCAAATTCATTATCGCCGACGCGCCGGGTCATATCCAGTACACGCGCAATATGGTCACGGGCGCGTCGAACGCCAACCTGATCATCATCCTGGTGGATGCGCGAAACGGCGTCGTAGAGCAGACCCGCCGCCATTCGATCATTGCGGGCCTGCTGAACATTCCGCATGTGGTCGTGGCCATCAACAAAATGGATCTGGTGGACTATTCGCAGGATACCTATAACAATATTGCCATCGACTATGCGGAGATCGCACGCACGCTGAACCTGAAGGACGTGACCTATCTGCCGATCAGCGCGCTGAAGGGCGACAATATCGTAGAACGTTCGGCCAATCTGCCCTGGTATGAGGGCGACACTTTGCTGGAGCTCCTGGAAAGAACGGAGGTGGAGAAAGACGTCAACCTGAGCTATGGCCGTCTGCCGGTGCAATATGTCATCCGTCCGCAGACGGATGAGCTGCATGATTACAGGGGCTATGCGGGAAAGATCATCAGCGGCATTTATAAGAAGGGCGATGCCGTGACCATCCTCCCGGCGGGCCTCAGGAGCCGGATCAAGGCCATCGAGCGGGGAGGCGAGCAAGTGGAGGAGGCCTTTGCGCCGCAGAGCGTGGTGCTCCATCTTGAAGACGACCTGGACATCAGCCGTGGCGACCTGATCGCGAAGGACGACCATCTTCCGCGCGTCGAACAGGAAATGGAGGTGCTGCTCTGCTGGATGGACAGCAAGCCCCTGGTTGGCGGCAATAGATATCTGTTGCAGCTGGGCAGCCGGACGGTGCGCAGCGTCGTGAAGGAGATCGAGTACCGGCTCGACGTGAACAGCCTGGAGAAGGACTATTCGACCCAACAGGCGGGGTTGAACGATATCGTCAAGGCCCGCATCCGGACGGCCACTCCCCTGCCCTACGACTCCTATGCGGAATTGCAGGTGAACGGCGGAGCCATCCTGATCGACGAAACCAGTCATGTTACGGTGGGGGCCTGCATGATACAATAGTGAACCATGGAGAAGACAGTCAAATATAGCGGAAAAGTGATCCTTGTCGGCGCCGGACCGGGCGACCCGGAGCTGCTTACGGTGAAGGCCATGCGCTGGCTCCGCCAGGCCGACGTGGTCATTACGGACAGGCTGGTGAGCGACGCCATCCTGGAGGAATATGTGAATGAGCGGGCGGTCGTCCTGCATGTCGGCAAGGAGTGCAGAAAAGGCGCCTCGACGCCACAGTCCACGATCAACGAACTGCTGGTCGACTATGCAGGCCAGGGCAAGCTGGTCGTCCGGCTCAAAGGCGGCGATGCCTCCTTATTCTCCAACATCCTGGACGAGCTGCAGACCCTGACCTACCATGGGATCGCCTACGAGATCGTGCCGGGGGTGACCGCCGCATTGGGGGCCGCCGCCTATGCGGGGATCCCGTTGACGGCCCGGGGCTATTCGACGGCCTTGCGTCTGCTGACGGGGTACAAGCCGGACCTGTTGGACGCGGCGTACTGGGAGGACCTGGCAGGAACCGGGGATACACTGGCTTTTTATATGTCGGCTGCGCCGCTTGACGACATGGTGGAGAAGCTGCTGAAGCATGGCATCGGCCGGGACAAATGGCTGGCTGTGATCGAACAGGCGACCACCCCCATGCAGCGCGTCCGTTGCTGCCCGATCCATGAGTACCGCGGGAGTTCGGCGGGCCGGGAGAGTTCGGGCGGTTATGTTTCGCCGACCCTGATCATTATAGGCAAGGTAGCGGCCTTGCACGAACGATTCAAGTGGCTGCCCGACAGCGACAGCGGCGAGCTGTATTTTAAACCGGTAGGCGACAACCATAAGATCAACGCGGAGGAGCGGGCCTGAAGGTCCTTTCCTTGTGCCATAAAATACCATGACCATGTTAACAGCACCGAAATTAAAGCTCATCCAGGAACTCGTCGAAGGGGCAACGCGCGAAGAGTTGATCTGGCTGAACGGCTATCTTGCCGGTCTCGTCGCCCAGGACGGGGAGCTGCCTTACTCCACATCGGCGGTTCCGGCGCCCGCCGCGCCCCTGGTGAACAAGATCACGATCGCCTACGGGACGGAAACGGGCAACGCGAAACGGCTCGCTACCGACTTTGCGGCCAAGGCGAAAAAAAATGGCATCAACGCCAAATTGGTCGGCCTGGAACAATACCGGTTGACCGATCTGCCGAAGGAAGAATACTTTTTCACGGTCATCAGCACGCAAGGCGATGGAGAGCCCCCCCTTGCAGCCAAGAAATTCTACGACCATATCCATAAAGAAGGCGGCAAGCTGGACAAGCTGAAATTCAGCGTCCTTGCGCTTGGAGATACGGCCTACCCGCTGTTTTGCAAGGCGGGCGAAGACGTGGACCGACAGTTGCAGGCGCTGGGCGGAGAGCGCGTCGTCACGATGCGGAAATGCGACACGGATTACGAGTTGGACTCGGCGCATTGGTTCGACGAGGTCCTGCAACGGCTCAAGGGCGGCCATCCGCAGCATGGGAATGGATCGGCGGCGGGGAATGGGACGACGACAGGGAATGGGTCGGCGACGGGTGTCGGATCGGTGGCGCCGGTCAGTCGAAAAACATCCGGGAAAAAGGTATATGCCGGCACGGTGCTGGCGAACATCAACCTGAACGACCGCGGGTCGGGAAAGCGAACGCACCACCTGGAGATCGTTGCCGACGAGCTCGATTACCAGCCCGGCGATTCCATCGGCATTGTCCCGGAAAACCCGTCGGTCTATGTGGACGGCATCCTTTCCCTGACGGGTATCGATCCGGTGCGTACCCTGCCCTACCGGCATGATCAGTTACCGGTCTCGGAACTGCTGCGTAAGAAATTAAACGTTGTGTATCTCCCCGAGCGGGTGGTAAAGAAATATGCGGCGATCGTCAAGCAGGACATCCCCGAGACGAAGATCGGGCTGCTCGACCTGCTGAAGATCTATCCCGTGAAGGATACGGCGCAATTCGAACAGGTGATCGGCATCCTGGAACCGATCGCGCCCAGGCTCTACTCCATCTCCTCTTCTCCGGAAGCCCATTCGGGCGAGGTACATATCACGGTGGCCAGGGACAGCTTTCTCGTCAACGGCGAACTGAAATACGGGCTGTGCTCCGACGGTCTCTCACAGCTGTCCGTCGACGAGTCCCTTGAATTCTATGTGCACCGCAATGCCCAGTTCAAATTGCCTGCCTCCGACAAAGATATCATTATGATCGGGCCCGGCACGGGGATCGCGCCGTTCCGTTCCTTTCTCGCGGAAAGGGATGCCACCGGTGCGAGCGGAAGGAACTGGCTGTTCTTCGGCGACCAGCATTTTACGACGGATTTCCTTTATCAGACCGAGATACAGAATTGGATCGAAACGGGCGTCCTTACCCGGGTCAATACTGCCTTTTCCCGGGATCAGCAGGAAAAAGTTTACGTTCAGCATAAGATCGCCCGGCATGGCGCCGACTTCTTCGAATGGTTGGAAGGAGGCGCCTTTGTTTACCTCTGCGGGGCGAAGGACCCGATGAGCGAGGACGTGGAAAAGGCCCTGCTGGACGTGATCCGGCAGCATGGCCGGCGCACCGGGGCACAGGCCCTGGCTTACCTGGACGAGCTTCGCGAAGCGGGCCGATACCTAAAAGACGTTTATTAACATGGCAACACCTACGAACGCGCAAACCCCGGCGGCCGACGCCAGGAACCTTTCCCCGACCGAACGGATCAAGCAACGGAGCGATGCCTTGAGAGGCACGCTGGTAGCCAGTCTTGAGAATGAGATCACCGGCGCCATCAGCGAGGACGATACGGCCCTGCTGAAGTTCCACGGCATGTACCAGCAGGACGACCGCGACCGGCGCGAGGAGCGCGCGGAGAAGAAGCTGGAACGCCTCTATTCCTTCATGATCCGTTTGCGCCTGCCGGGCGGCTTCATGACCCCGGAGCAATGGATCGCGACCCATCATATCGCGGGCGAGTATTCGACCGGCACCATCAAGATCACGACGCGCCAGACCTTGCAACTGCACGGGCTGCTTAAGTCGAAGATCAAGCCGACGATCCAGTCCTTCAGCAAGATCCATCTGGATTCGATCGCCGCCTGCGGGGACGTCAACCGGAATGTCGTTTGCGCGGCCCATCCGATGCAATCGGCGATCCATGAACAGGTTCATGCCTATGCGGCGCGCCTCAGCCAGTACATGCTGCCCAAGACGCGAGCCTACTACGAGATCTGGCTGGATGAAGAAAAGCTGACGGACAAGCAGGAGGAGAACGATCCGCTGTACCAGGACCGGTATTTGCCGAGAAAATTCAAGATCGCCCTCGGTATCCCGCCTAATAACGATATCGATGTCCTGGCCAATGACCTGGCGCTTATCGCGATCATCGAGAACGATGAGCTGAAGGGTTTCAATATTGCCATCGGCGGTGGATTGGGAGCGACCCATGGCAATCCGGACACCTACCCGAGGCTGGCGTCCGTGATCGGCTATTTATCCGTGGCGGACGGGGACGAAAAGCTCTTCAAGGCGGCGTACGAGATCATTACGATACAACGTGACTATGGCAACCGGACGGACCGCAAGCTGGCCCGGCTGAAATATACGATCGACAAATATGGCCTGGACTGGTACAAGCAGGAACTGGAGAAGCGGACGGGGTTTGCGCTGGAGGCGGCTCGTCCTTTCGAGTTCACCGACCGTGTGGACTATTACGGCTGGGAGCAAAACCACCAGGGACTGTGGTACTATACCCCCTTCATCGAGAGCGGTCGCATCCTGGATGACGAGCGGCTTCCGCTGAAGACGGCCCTGTTGGAGATCGCCCAAACCGGGAAGGCGAACTTCCGGTTCACCTGCAACCAGAACCTCATCCTGGCGGATATCCGGAAGAAGGACAAGGCCTCGATCGAGAAGATCCTGCACAAATACGGCATTATCGCACATACCGAAGCGGCATCTGCCATCCGCAAGAACTCGATCGCCTGCGTGGCCTTGCCCACTTGCGGTCTGGCGCTGGCCGAGGCGCAGCGATATCTGCCCTCGCTCATCGGGAAGATCGAGCCCTTGCTGGGACAGCATGGATTGAGCGAAGAGAAGATCATCATCCGGATGACGGGTTGTCCCAATGGCTGCGGGCGCCCCTATACCGCGGAAATAGGCCTGGTCGGCACGGCGCCCGGGCGTTACAATATGCACCTGGGCGCGGATCACGAGGGAACGCGTCTCAATCGCCTCTATAAGGAGAACCTGGATGAGGCGACGATCCTTTCGGAGTTGGATCTGTTGTTCCGGCTGTATAAGAAAGAGCGTGCGACGGGCGAGACCTTCGGGGATTTCGCCCTGCGGCAGCGCTGGTATAAATGGTAGGGGCGCGGGTTTCGGGAGCCCGCGAAAATTTTTTCCTATTAGTCTACTAATTTAATAGAGAATAATATATATTTGCGCCATGAACAAGAATCAGACAGGCCTTTACGTAGCAGTTCGTCTTCCCAAGCACTATTGTCCTGCGGGACATCTCACCGACTGACGACGCTATTTTTTTGTCCATATACTCTATCATTTTAGTAGACTAATAAACCAAGCCATTTCATTTTATGAGATCGAAAATACTGACCTTTTTTGCCGCTACCCTGCTATTCGCCGCCGCCGTCAGGGCCCAGACGCCCAATGATGTGTTGAACATCCTGGTCCAGAAGGGCACGATCACCCGGGAGGAGGCGGATTCGATTCGGGCCGACTATGCGATCAAACAACAGGATGCGCTCGCCAAAGCCCGAAGCTTTCCCCTTGGCTCCAGCCGTCTGCTGCAACTGAGTGGTTACACCCAGGTCCGCTACAATTCGTTCCAACAGAAAGGGAAGGCCGACGGCTTCGATATCAGGCGGGCCAGGCTGGACTTCCAGGGAGATTTCACAAAGAAGTGGGGCTATCGCCTGCTGATCGATTTTGCAGGGAACTCCGGTGCGAACGGTAGTGCGGCCACGGGAGGGGCCCTGGTCTCTCCCTTGCTGCTGGACGCCTTCGTCGCCTACAAGCCGGGGGACTATCTGAAGGTCACGGCGGGCCAGTTCACCATTCCCTTTTCGCTGGAGAACCTGACCCAGGACCGGTTGCTGGAAACGGCTGACCGTTCGCAGGTGGTGAGCGCACTCGTGTCGCGGAAGGGTGACGGCTCGAACAATATCGTCGATTCGGTAGGGAACCAGAATGGCCGCGACCTCGGCCTGCAGTTCAGCGGCAGCTTGTTCGGCAGCGGGGATCGAAAGATCGTCGATTACTACCTGGCCCTTCTGAACGGGGCGGGCATCGACGTCGTTGACAATAACGAATTCAAGGACTTCGTCGGACGGCTTGCCTTCCATCCCGTCAAGGCCCTTTCCATTGCCGGTAACTATTATAATGGCTTCGACCGGTTCAGTTCTTCCCCGACGAAGGATCAAAATCGCATCCGCTGGGGAGGCGACCTGTTGCTCGATCTGAACCGTTTCACCGCCCGGGCCGAATGGTTGAAGGGGGAAGACGGCAATGTCAATCCCACTGTGCACGAGGGATGGTATGCGCAGGGCAGCTATTTCGTGGTGCCGAAGATCGTTCAGCTTGTCTTCCGCTATGATACGTACAACCCGAATAAGGACAAGGTGCACGTCACCAATACCTATTATGTGTTCGGAACCAACCTGTATTTTAATAGCTGGACGAAACTGCAGCTGAACTACTCCCGGAGGACGGAGTCGGGTGCGGACGTCAACAACGACCTGCTTACGGCCCAATTACAAATCTCCTTTTAAACTCACTGACTAAACGCACTGACCATGAACCTCAGCAAGAACAGTATGACCTGGATCGCGGCCGGCCTTTGCTGGGCGGCGCCGTTCGTCCAGCCGGGAGGCGCTCCGCGGGACGCGGGCAGCATCAGTATTTCCGGCGCTTTTGCGCTATATCCTCTGACCGTGAAATGGGCGGGGGAATTCCGGAAGATCCATCCGGAGATCAAGATCGACATTTCCGCCGGGGGCGCGGGGAAGGGCATCACGGATGTGCTATCGGGGGTGACCGATATCGGCCTTGTCTCCCGCGACCTGACTCCGGAGGAAACAAAGAAAGGCGCATTCCCGATCGCGGTCACCAAGGACGCTGTGATCCCTACGATCAGCGCCGGCAACCCCTTTCTGAAAGAATTACAGGCCAGGGGGCTAAAGAAGGCGGCACTTAACGGCATCTTCATAACCGGACAGATCACGAGTTGGGGCCAGGCTGGCCTGGCTACCCATGCTCCCGTTCATGTATATACGCGATCGGATGCGGCGGGCGCTGCCGAAACCTGGGCGCTTTATTTTGGCAAGAAGCAGGAAGATCTGCAAGGCGTGGCGGTCTATGGGGACCCCGGCCTGGCGCTTGCGGTAAAGAAGGACCCGGCAGGCATCGGCTACAATAATATCGTCTACGTCTATGATGCGCAGACCAGGCAACCGACGAACGGCGTGGTGCCTTTGCCGATCGATCTGAACAATAATGGCCGGATCGATCCGGACGAGCAGTTCTACGGCAATATCGATCAACTCACCGGCGCGATCGCGGCAGGGAAATATCCCGCCCCGCCGGCCCGGGACCTCTATTTTGTCACGAAGGGCGGGATCCGGAACCCGGCCGTCAAATCATTCATCCAATGGGTATTGACCGAAGGGCAGAAATACGTCAAAGAGGCCGGGTATATCAATCTGTCCGCGGAGAAGATCAACGCGGGATTGAAAAAGCTGTGACCCGGGTCCGCCTGATCAAGGACAGGATCAGCGGCAAGCTGTTCCTCGCGTTCACTCTCTTGTCGATCCTGTTGGTCGTATTTGTCGGGATCGGGCTATACGGAAAATCGGTCCCGATCCTCCGACAGTCCTCGCTAAGCCATCTGCTGTTCAGCCGGGAATGGAAACCGTTCAAGAACCGGTTCGGGTTCCTGCCCTATATCGCGGGTTCGGTACTTGTTACCGGCCTGGCCATCCTGATCGCCTTGCCACTTTCGCTGATGACGGCGGTCTTCATTTCGGAATACGTGCCGAATCGTATTAAACGCCTGCTCGTCCCGTTCATCGATCTGCTTTCGGGTATTCCGCCGGTGATCTATGGCGTATGGGGGGTACTGACCATCGTGCCGTTCATACAGGACCGGATCGCCCCGCATTTCGTCGAGTTCTCCTCCGGTTACAGCGCCCTTGCCGGAGGACTGGTGCTGGCGGTGATGATCTTTCCGCTGATCATCAGCATTCTGTTGGAAGTATTCGGGACGGTTCCACAGGAGTTGCGTGACGCCTCCTTATCCCTGGGCGCCAATCAATGGGAAACGGTTTATCGCGTCGTGCTGCGGAAATCGGCGCCGGGCATCCTGGCGGCAACGGTGCTTGCGGTATCCCGGGCGCTGGGCGAAACGATCGCCGTGCTCATGGTCTGCGGCAATCAGACGGCATTTCCCCATTCGGTGCTGGATCCTGTTTATCCGCTGCCGGCGCTGATTGCCAATAATTATGGGGACATGATGTCGATCCCGCTGTACGACTCCGCGCTGATGCTGGCGGCGCTGATCCTGTTCGTCATCATCCTGCTATTCAACGGGCTGTCGCGGGTCGTTCTGTACCGCCTGGAAAGGAGGAACAACGAATGAGCAGAAAATTCAAGGCAGCCCTTTTCAAGATCTTGATGATCTTGTCGACCCTGATCATTTCCGGGTCGCTTATCCTGATCCTATGGACCATTGCCTCCAGAGGGGTCCATGCCTTGACCTGGGAGCTGGTTTCCAGGCTACCCGAAGGCGGATTTTATATCGGTAAGGGAGGTGGACTATTGAATGCGATCCTCGGCTCGCTCTATATCACGGTAGGGTCTACCCTGTTGGGCCTGCTGATCGCCGTGCCCGTCGTCCTCTACCTGAACGTGTATTCCAGGGAAGGCTCCAGATTGGCGACGGTCGTACGCTTTACCTTCGACGTGTTGTTTGGCATCCCGTCGATCGTCTATGGAGCCTTCGGTTTTACCATCATGGTTTGGTTGGGCCTGCGGGCCTCGCTATTGGCGGGCATCGTGACCGTGACGCTGGTGATCATCCCGATCCTCGCCCGGGCTATGGATGAAGTAATGCGCCGGACGCCGGGAGAGCTATCGGACCAGACCTACTCGCTGGGCGCGACGCGATGGGAGACGTCGCTCGTTTTTTTGCGGCAATGCGCGCCGGGCATCATGACGGCCATCCTATTGGCTTCCGGCAGGGCGATCGGAGATGCCGCCAGTGTATTGTTCACCGCGGGGTATACCGACAACCTGCCCGGCTCGCTCACCCAACCGGCGGCCACCCTGCCGCTGGCGATCTTTTTTCAACTGAGCAGTCCCATAGCGGAAGTCCAGGACCGGGCCTACGGCGCCGCCCTGATCCTGACGGCGATCGTGCTGCTGTTCAGCCTTAGCGCCCATTATTTCAGCAAACGTTTGTCAAAGAACAAAATATGACCTTCGAAGCTCCGCATATCCGCGTACAAGACCTGAACGTCCATATCGGCGATCATCATATCCTGAAAAATATCAGCCTGGACATTCCCGACAAAAAGATCACCTCCTTCATCGGTCCTTCCGGCTGCGGCAAGACCACCCTGTTGAAAACCTTCAACCGGCTGCTCGACCGCAACAAGGAGGTCCGGATCGGCGGGAGGGTCCTTGTGGACGGAGAGGATATCTATGGCAAAGACGTCGAAGTGACGGGCATGCGCAGGAAAATGGGATTGTTGTCCCAGCGGCCCTTCCCGCTGCCGATGAGCATTTATGACAATATCGCCTATGGTCCGCGCATTCACGGCACGCGAAGGAAAAAGGAGTTGAACGGGACGGTCGAGCATTATTTGCGCGCTACCGGCCTGTGGGAGGAGGTGAAAGACCGGCTGGGCAGTCCGGCCACGCGATTGTCGATCGGCCAGCAGCAGCGGCTCTGCCTGGCCCGGGGCCTGGCCGTGGAGCCCGAGATCATCCTGGGCGATGAGCCGACGTCGGCCCTTGACCCGCTGTCCACGCAACGCATCGAGGAATTGTTCCTGCAGTTGAAAGACAGGTATACCATCGTCCTGGTGACGCATATCCTGCGTCAGGCCAGGAGGCTGTCCGACTATATCGTGTTCATATATATGGGCGAGATCATCGAATTCGGGCCAACGGAAGAAGTGCTGCTGGACCCAAAGGAAAGACTGACCAGGGAATATGTAAAAGGGTACATTAGCTAACTAAAATAGTAGACTAATTCCGGCGGATTCCGGCTGAATATCGCTAATTTTGCGGCAAGTCATGCAGTCTGACCATCCCATATCGCCAAATTCCGCGGACCCTGGGGAAAGACCTGCGGACCTTGCGGCAGGACACAATAATCTGTTCCCGGTCTTCATCAAGCTCGAGCAATTGCGGTTGCTGATCGTAGGCGGCGGAAATGTGGGATTGGAGAAGCTGCAGGCCGTCCTGCAAAACTCTCCGGCCACCCGCATCAGGCTGGTGGCGTCTTCCATCAGTGAAAATGTGAGGGAATTGGCGGCGGGCTATCCGGGTGTCGAATTGCTCGAACGGCCTTACCTGACCGAAGACCTGGATCAGGCCGACCTGGTGATCGTGGCGGTCAATGACCGTGAGATCAGCCGGACCATCGGCTGCGAAGCCAAGGGCAGGGGGAAGCTCGTCAACGTAGCGGACACACCGGACCTCTGCGATTTTTATCTAAGCTCCATTGTCAGGAAGGGAAACCTCAAGATCGCCATTTCGACGAATGGCAAATCCCCCACCATCGCCAAGCGGCTGAAAGAAGAGATCAACGAGATGATCCCCGACGAGATCGAGGGTGTCTTGCAGAATATGCAGACCATCCGGCAGCGGATGAACGGCGATTTTTCCGAAAAGGTCCGGCAACTCAATGACCTGACGAAGGTATTGGTCGCCAAACAGGCGACTCCGGATCCGCTCCTGCCCGTCAAACGGAAGGAGAGCAAGTGGCAGAAGGTGGTCAAGTGGTGTCTGTTCGCGTTCTTCTTCATGATCCTCGGGCATGGCCTCCTCTCCTATCTGCCTTTACACCGTTTCGGGGAGCTGACCGACGACATCTGGCATGATGTGACCACACCCTCCTTTCTCATGATGGTGATGACGGGTTTCATTGCGCAAATGGTAGACGGCTCGCTGGGCCTGGGTTACGGCACCATTTCCACGACCTTCCTGTTGGCCAATGGCGTGAGCCCGGCGATCGTGAGCAGCCGCGTGCATTCGGCGAGGGTATTTTCATCCGGCGTTTCGGGATACAGCCATCACCGGTTCGGGAATATCAACAAAAAATTATTCAAGGCGTTGGTAGTCCCCGGGATCGTCGGGGCAGTCATCGGGGCGAGCCTCGCCTATTTCGGCAAGGCTTATGCGGACCAGGTACGCATACCCGTTTCCCTCTATACGGTATACCTTGGCTATTATATCCTGCGGAAGGCGTTCAGGCGGAGGCAGCATGGAGACAAGGTCAAGCGGGCGGGGTGGCTGGCGTCTGCGGGAGGCTTTGTAGATGCGTTTGCGGGAGGTGGCTGGGGCACCCTGGTTACGAGCACGTTGATCTCGAAGCGGCGCAATCCGCGGTATGTCGTCGGATCGGTATGCCTCGCCGAATTCTTCGTCGTGCTTGCCAGCTCGATCACCTTCTTTATCTTCCTTAAAGATATTCCCCTGCGGGATGTGGCGGGTCTGATCGCAGGCGGCCTGATCGCCGCGCCTATCGCGGCCAGGCTGGTCGGCAAGTTCCCCATCAAGACCATGTTCATCGCCGTCGGTTTGCTCGTGATCATTACCAGCTGCAGCACCTTATGGAAGGCCGTGTCGCACGTGCTCGCGCAACTACATCACTAGCAGGCTGCAGCCCCGGATATCGCTGTTGTCCATTCGCCCCGACACGTCAAAATTCCCATCCGGATAGACCTTGCCCACGTCATCCGTCGCGAGAAATGAGCAGGACCAGACATTCGCCAGATCGACGATATTCAGCACCCCCTCCCCGACCTCCTTGACCTCGAACGGGTCATCTTCGCTTCGGACCAGTACTTTCATCCAGGGCACGGGCGTGAAAAGGCCATTCCCTTTGGAATAAGCCTGCGAGAGCAACTCGGTCATTCCATATTCTGCATGGATCAGCGGGACGCCAAGCCGGCTGGCCAGGATAGCATGCAATTCCTCACGCACCAGTTCCCGTCGGCGGCCCTTCATTCCCCCTGTCTCCATGACGACCGTATGCCGCAAGGCGAGTGAATATTCCTCTGAAAAGTCGAGCAGCGCAAAACTTACCCCGATCAGCAGGGTCTTTTGTCCGGCCGCCTCGAGGCGGCTCAACAGGGCGAATAATTTTTCGTGATCGTAGAGATAGAAGCCGCTATCGGCATGGCCGCTCTTTCGGATCAGTTCGTCCACCATGAAGACCAGTGAAGAATGGGAACGCTCCAGGTAAGAAGGCAGCAGACCGAGGATGCACCAGCCCGCCGTCGGACCGTAGTTCAATTCAAATCCTTTCAAACAGCTGTTCCTGTACAGGGACAGATCTTTCACCTCATGGCGGCTGTTGACGGAACCGGTAGTGCCGCTGCTCTCGAAGACGGCTTCGGGAATAAAATCCGTGGTCCGGACCGGCCGCTCCTTGAATAGGCGCACGGGCAGGAAGGGGATCCGGTCGAGTGCGGTAACCGCGGCGGGATCGACGCGCAGGGTATCCAGGAATTCACGGTATACGGGGTTATTTTGGGCCTGGAACCGGAACAGCTCCAGGGCCTGCTGCGTAAAACCTTGTCCTTCAATTTCAAATGGAGAGAATGGGTTCATGGTCGGTTTAGTCAACGAATTGCAAAAATTCAAACAATAGTGGCCATTTTACGCAAAAATAGGTAGGTTTGCATATAACTATTCAGCCTCATGAATCGTGTGCCCATACTCGTCGCGGCTTCGTTGTTCCTCCTGGTCTCCTGCAGCAAAGATAAGTTCGCCACCAAGCCTTCGTTAAGCATCAAATCGATCAACACCACGGTAGAGGTGCAAGGGATATTGGACGTCTTGTTCCAATATACTTCGAAAAAGGGGAACCTGGGCCAGGGCACATTCGTCGTCATTCGCAATCGCCTGAACCAGGAACCGGTACCCATCAATAGCGCCAATACGGATACGCTGACCGGTCCCATCCCGTCCTACCCGGATAATTCTTCAGCGGAGTTCGAGTTGAAGCTCGATTGGAATACGCTGCATGAGACTGACGACCAGGACGATTCGGTCATCATGAAGTTCGCGGCCATCGATCGCGACGGTCATTCGAGCGATACGATCCAATCCCCACTGATCATCATCAAGCACCCATAAATCCTCATTTTTATCGCGGCGTGTTCAGAAAAATATTCGATCTCTTTATTTTCAGCAGTCTGTACATTGCGCTTTGCGCGGTGTTGATGGTCGATCAAACCAGCCGCCTGCTGATCGGCGTGCCTTCGCCGTTGGATCTGAACGGTTTCGTCTTCTTCTCCACGATCTGCAGTTATAATTTCCATTGGTACCTGACCCCTCACTCCGTGACGGCTTCGCGACGGGTAGAATGGACGCAGGGACACAAGGCCCTCCACATGGTTCTTTACCTGGCGGGCGCGATCGGGGCGATCGTCTGCTTCGTCCAACTCCGCGCATTCTGGCCGGCCTTATGTTTCGGAGCCTTCCTCACCTTTCTGTATAGCGCGCCGAAGCTGCCCCAGACCTGGTTTTCTGCCCTGAAGAAGATCGCTATAGGCAAGACCGTCTTCCTAACCCTGGTCTGGACCTATGTGACCACGGTGCTGCCGCTCGTTGTCGCGCGTGCGTCCTGGACGGCGCCCTGCACCCTTTTTGTTTTGAGCCGTTTCACGCTGATCTATGCCATCTGTATCCTCTTCGACTACCGTGACCGGGAGGACGACAAGGAAGAAGGCATACGCAGCCTGATCACTTACCTGAACGAGCGGGGGATAGATATCACTTTCTATGTGTGTCTGGCCGCCTTTGCCGGGTGTACGATCGCGCTGATCCGCTATGATCATCCGGCCTTCCTGATCTTGCTGTTGCTGGTCCCCGGCATGATCGTGGGAGGGATTTACCGGCATGCGAAGACGAATTTTTCCGATTACCTGTATTATTTCGTCCTGGACGGGCTGATGATGTTTTCCGGGCTGCTGATGCTGGTCTTCCGGATTTAGTTATTTTTACGTCTAAACAGATCAAACCCATCCATTATGGCAAAGAGCAGCAAGGCAGATAGCAAGAAAAGAACGAAAGAACCATCCATCCTTACTCCACGGTCCCTCGAATTCCTGAAAAAATATATCGACAACGCTTCGCCCGTCGGTTTTGAAAGCAGCGGCCAGCGTCTCTGGCTGGATTATATCAAGCCTTATACCGACACCCAATTTACGGACCCCTACGGTACGGCCGTCGGTGTGATCAATCCCGACGCCCCATTCAAGATCGTGATCGAGGCGCATGCCGATGAGATCAGTTGGTTCGTAAACTACATCAACCCGGAAGGACTGCTGTACCTTAAGCGAAATGGCGGAGTGGATCACCAGATCGCCCCCGGGCAGCGCGTCCAGATCCATGGGAAAAAAGGGCCTGTGACCGCGGCCTTCGGCTGGCCTGCGATCCATACGCGACTCGGCAATCCCGAAACGAAGGAGCCGCAGCCCAGGGTAGACAACCTTTTCCTGGATTGCGGCGCGAGGAACAAGAAGGAGGTGGAGGACCTGGGCGTGCACATCGGCGCCGTGGTCACCTATAAAGACGGGTTTGAAGAACTGGCCTACGACTACTATATGGGACGTGCCTTTGACAACCGGGTGGGCGGGTTCATGATCGCGGAGACGGCGAGGCTGCTGAAAGAAAATAAGCGCAAGCTGCCCTATGCCCTGTATGTCGTCAATGCGGTGCAGGAGGAGGTCGGTCTGCGCGGAGCGGAGATGATCGCCAGGCGTATCCGTCCAAATATCGCCATCGTGACCGACGTTACGCACGATACCGCCACGCCCATGATCAATAAGATCATCGAAGGGGATGTGGTATGTGGCAAAGGACCTTCGCTAGCCTTCGGGCCGGCCGTCCACAACAAATTGCTATCGCTGGTACAGGATACGGCGGAGAAGAACAAGATCCCGGTCCAAATGCGGACCGTTTCGCGGAGCACGGGCACTGATACGGATTCTTTTGCCTATGCCAATGACGGGTGTCCGTCCGTGCTGATCTCCATACCGCTCCGGTACATGCATACGACGGTCGAGATGCTGCACAAGCGGGATATCGAGCAAACCATCCGGCTGATGTACGAAACTTTGCTTATCTTGACACCGAGAACCAATCTCAGTTATCTGTAATGTCCCATTTGCTGCTCTATATCGATCCCGGCAGCGGAAGCTACCTGGTGCAGGTGATCATCGCCGGCCTTCTCGGCGTCGCTTTTTATTTTAAAACCCTTTGGTCAAAAGTCCGGTCCTTTTTTTCCAGGAATAAAACCGAAGATCAGACAAAGAATGAAAAGGAACGCGCCTGAGCCGGTCCAGCATCCTGCCAGTTTCCGGGATCCGTCGGGATTTATCGTGCGCGCCGGCACCATGTATTACCGACAGGTCGACCAGGCCGGCGCGCAGGATTATGAGCAGCTCATGCGGTCGGGCCTTTATGACCGACTTATTGCCAGAAAATTACTGATCCCGCATACCGAGGTTGACGAGGACCTGACCGGCTCGGCGAAGCGATACAAGACGTTGCTGCCCCGGCAGCTCCCGTTCATCAGCTATCCTTCCGAGTGGTCACCCGACCAGCTGAGGGATATCGCGTTGCACAGCCTGGACGTCCTGGAACTGGCGCTTGACCATGGCATGATCCTGAAGGACGCCAGTCCGATGAACGTTCAATTCGACGGCGGTGCTCCGGTATTCATCGATACCTTGTCGTTCACGTCCTACGATGAGACCAGGCCCTGGGTCGCGTACCGGCAGTTCTGCGAGTGCTGCCTTTTTCCGCTTTATCTGCATCGCTATGCCGGCGACGGCGTCCACCGGATCTTTGCGGCCTATCCCGCGGGTATTCCGGCTGCAGTGACTGCGAGGCTTCTGCCCGCGAAAAGCAGGCTGAGCAGCGGGGTCTGGATGCATGTCCTGCTGCAAAGCAAGATCAGGAGCGATGGAGAGCCCGGCGGCAGGACCCTCTCCTTCAGCAAAGAAAAGCTGCTGCGTTTGGTACATCACCTGCGCCATATTATTAAACAGATGAACCTGGTTGGGCGGGCGGGTACGGCCTGGAGCGGGTACTACGGGGAAGGGCAAGCGATGTCGGGCGATGGTTATCTTAAAGCGAAAGAAAAATTATTCCTTGAATTGACCGGGGAGATCGAAGCGGCGACCTGGCTGGATCTGGGCGCGAATGACGGCCATTTCACGCGTCTGTTGGCGGGCAGGCTGCCGGCGGGCAAGGGGAAGCGCATCGTCGCCGTCGATGCCGACTGGCTGTGTATCGACCGGCTGTACCTGGCGACCCGGAAGGCCGGAAAGGCCCGGGAAGACGCCGGGGACCCGACCATTTTCCCTCTTTGCGTGGACCTGTGCGAACCCACGCCGGCTGGGGGTTTTCGCAACGAAGAACGGGCGGCATTCAGCGATCGCGCGAGGTCGGAGGCGGTTGTCGCCCTGGCGCTGGTGCACCACCTGGCGCTTGGACGGAGTATTCCGCTCGCGGGCATCGCGCAATATTTCGCGGAACTGACGGAGTCCTGGCTTATCGTGGAATTCGTTCCACTGACCGATGAACGGGCGCATGCGTTGATCCGAAACAAGGCGCTCTGGCATATCCCCTATGACCGGGCGGCGTTCGAGAGCGCTTTTGGGAACGCCTTCCTAATCGAGCGGTGCGAGATCATCCCCGGCACGGAGAGAATACTGTACCGGATGAAAAAGAAGAATGCATGAAGCGCTCTCTTTCCCATATCCCCTACTTCGTGCTCCTGCTGCCGGTATTCTTCGTGCTGCATGGATACCTGGAAAACTTCGGCTGGATAGAACCGGGAGCCTGTGCCCTCCTGGCGGGAGAATACATCGGTGCGGCGGCCCTTTGCTGCGGGGTTGCTTACCTCTACTACCGGGACCTGGTGAAAGCGGCCATGATGACGGTTTGTCTTTTCGCCATCTATTTCTTTTTCGGCGCGGTGCACGATTTCCTTTACAACCATTCGATCTTCCTTCATCGTTATGCCATCCTGCTGCCCTTGCTCGCGGGCTTGCTGATCTTTGTATTCGTCGCGCTGAAACGGGCGGGTGGCGCGGGGGGTACGGAGGGCACGGAGCGGGGGGCGCGGGGCGCGGGCCGGGCGAGGCAGACCTTTCCGCGGATCACGCTCTTTCTGAATACCCTGTTGATCCTCTATATCCTGACAGACGGGGCCAGGATTGTCTGGAAGGCGATCCATCCCGATCCGGACAAGCTATCCGTCTACAACCTGTTGCCGGCGGCCGGGTACCGCACCTGCGACACGTGCGCCAACCCGGACATTTACTTTCTTCTATTCGATGAATATGCCAGCTCCGCGGCGCTAAAGCAAGTCTATGGATACGACAACAGCGCTTTTGACCGCTGGTTGGAGGGCAATGGGTTCCATATCGTGACCGGCAGTCGCGGGAATTACAACTACACCCCTTTTTGCATGGCGTCGATCCTGAACATGTCTTATCTGCACGGGTTCAGAACAGGCGCCGGCGTGGACGTCCGCGATTTCGCCAGCTGCAATACGCTTATCCGCCACAACGAGGTCCTGCGTTACCTGGGTTCACGGGGATACGAGGTGGTCAACCTGTCCATCTTCGATCTCGCAGGCAATCCTTCTCCTTTCAACCAATTCCTTCTGCCGGTCAAAACGAACCTGATCACGGAAAGGACCCTATTCTATTCGGTGTACCGGGATCTCGGATGGCATCTGTATACCCTCCCTGCCCCGATCAGCAAGGTTTTCGGCAACATCACCTACAAATCCCTGAAGGACAATAATGCGATCCTCGAGCAAACGGAAGAAGCCGGCATGCACAAGGGCTCCACGCCCCGGTTCATTTATTCGCACTTCGAGATGCCCCATTCTCCGTTCTATTACGACGCGCAGGGGCATAGCAAACCTGAGCAGCAGCTGGTAAAAGAAATGTTCCAGACGGGCGACCCGAAACCTTACCTCGGGTACCTGCCGTATACCAATCGAAAGATCATGGAACTGGTCACGAGCATACGCCGGCATACGCATGATTCGGCAGTCATCATCGTGATGGGCGACCATGGCTTCAGGGACAATATTCCGGACTCGGGCTATGCGCATCATTTCCAGAACCTGAATGCCGTATTTATCCCGGACAGGGATTATCATTTGTTCTATGACAGCATGACCGGCGTCAATCAATTTCGCGTCCTATTCAACAAATTGTTCGGGCAGAATTTCCGTTTGTTAAGCGACTCTACTATAACTTTGCGGGACAACAGATAACTTCACCAATAAATGATCCATCATGGTTCGAAATAACTGGACGATCGGGGAAATACAGGAGATCTATCATTCGCCGTTGCTGGAGCTTGTCTATCGGGCCGCCACGGTCCACCGGGAGTTCCAGGATACGGGTGAAGTGCAGGTATGTACCTTATTGTCCATCAAGACCGGGGGTTGCCCGGAAGACTGCGCCTATTGTCCGCAGGCTGCCCGCTATGATACGGGCGTCGGCGTGCAGTCCCTGATGAAGAAGGAAGACGTGCTGGCCTATGCGGAGAAGGCCAGGCGAGCCGGTTCCACCCGGTTCTGTATGGGTGCGGCCTGGCGCGAGGTGAGGGACAATAAGGACTTCGACAGGGTACTGGACATGGTCAAAGGAGTGAATGAGATGGGCATGGAGGTCTGCTGCACCCTGGGAATGCTCACGGAAGAGCAGGCCAGGCGCCTGGCGGATGCCGGTCTATATGCCTACAATCATAACCTGGATACTTCTCCGGAATATTATAATGAGATCATATCGACCCGCACGTACGGGGACCGGCTGAAGACGCTGGACAATGTGCGCAGGGCTGGCGTTACGGTTTGTTGCGGCGGCATCATCGGATTGGGCGAGACCCATGAGGACCGGATCGGCATGCTGCATACCCTGGCCAATCTTCCCGAGCATCCGGACAGCGTGCCCATCAACGCCCTGGTCAGGGTGAAGGGAACGCCGCTCGAAGACAACCCCAAGGTAGATCATTGGGACATGGTGCGCATGATCGCCACCGCCAGGATCCTGATGCCCAAAACGATGGTCCGGTTAAGCGCCGGCCGGACGGAAATGAGCCAGGCTGAACAAGCTTTTTGCTTCCTGGCCGGAGCCAATTCGATCTTTGCCGGGGAAAAGCTGCTTACCACGCCGAACCCTTCTTTTGAAGAGGACATGCAGATGTTCGACCTGTTGGGACTGAAACCGCGGGAAGCCTTTAAGGATGAGAAGGAATTGACGGTTCTTAATCCCTAACCGATATTCGGGAGAAAGGGTTACCATCTTCCCTGAATTGGCCGACCTCCTCGCAGAGATAGGTATTGCCGGCCAATACTTCATGAATGGCATTGACCATTTCCGTGCTGGACGAATTCTTGGTTACATATCCATTGGCGCCGTTCCGGAGCATCTGGTGCACATAAGAGCGTTCGGCCCGAACGGATATGGCGATGATCTTGATGCCGGGCAGGGACTCCCTGATGACACGGGTGGCCTCCAGCCCGTTTATTGGCTCCATATGTATATCCATGAGGATGATATCGGGCTGAAGCTGACGGGCCGCCTCGATGGCTTCCCGTCCATTGGTGCATTGGGCGATCACTTTGACTTCAGGAACCTGGTTCAATACCCAGCTCCAGGCCTCGCGAACATGAAAATGGTCATCTGCAATAACAAGTTTTACCATGGATTGGGTCTTTGATCAGTGCTCTCCAAAGTTAACATTTAGGGAATAAAAAGGAAACAAAAGAGCGGATTACCCGCAATGAATACCCAAATCCCTTAGGTTATACGCGGGATTTTTTAGTCAATCCCTAATCATTTAGACTTAGATTTAATCCAAACTGATTATAGGCGGTGCTGTTCTGGTAATAACTGCGGGCATATCGCAATTGCCATTTTTTAAGGAGGACGCCGACGCCCATGGAAAATCCGGTCAATCCGTTCATGGCGTCACCGATATTCAGCTCCTTACGGCGAAGGTAATTGTAGGCCACGGTGATCTCCACCTTGTCTTCGGGGAAGGCCTGAGCGGCCAGTACGAGGTGACGAAAGATCTTATCCACCGTAAAATTCGAGCCCCTGTTGCCCTGATCGAAGCCATTATCGTTGTTAAAGGCCGTATCGTCATAGCGGATATTGAATGCCTGCAGGTGAGTCGCCGTGACGGAGAACTGCAAGGGCGCTTTGGCGAGGCGTTTGGTAATGCCCAGTTCCATATCGAAGGGCAATTCCCCTTTTTTAGTGCCCGCATAGGCCTTGAATTGCATGCCCATATTGCGCGCGGTAAGCGCAACCTGCAAGAGCCGGGCGCTGTCGTAATAACTTATCCCGATATCCATGGCGGCGCCGGTGGACCGGTAGGGTCCATAGGCGGAGTGGATCAGTTTTAGCGCCACCCCATAAAACCACTTCTTTTCATATTGCCTCGACGCCGCCGTCTGTATGACGTAATCTGCCGGGCGGAGGTCGCCGAAGACATTTCCGGACGCATCGGTTTGGGTGATGTGGCCGTAGTCGAAATAATTCACGCCTGCCGCGAGGTTGGTCTGCCATTTTTTGTTGTAAGCGGCGGCCCAAAGGCTATAGTGGTCGATGCCGGCATAGAGGGACGTAAAGGCGGCGTTGAGCTGACCGTGCATGGACTTCCTGAGCATGGAGGGATTTGAAAAAGAGAGGCCGACGTCATCGGACATGTCGGAAATATTGACCCCGCCGAGGGCCGTCAGTTGCGGCGTGCCGGGGAGGGTTAGGAAACTATAGACGGTGCTGCCGCCGAGGGTTTGCGCGGAGAGACGACTTAGCGGCAAGCTGGAAGCCAGAAGGAGCTGCAAGCTGCAAGCACCAAGCTTCAGGTGGCTACTGAAAAGTCGTTTAAGGCGCATATTTACGGCAACCCCTAAGGTACAGCTAAAATCGTAGCGACGGATTTGGCGAAGTCCGGCCCGCGGCTACTGGACCAGCGCGAGTTCCAGCACCTGCTGCATCGTCTTGACAAAGCTGAATGTAAGCCCTTTGATGAAGGTCGAATCGATCTCCTGGACATCCTTTTCATTTTGCCAGCAAAGGATCACCTCACGAAGGCCGGCGCGCTTGGCGGCAAGGATCTTTTCCTTGATCCCGCCCACGGGCAGCACCTGTCCGCGCAGCGTGATCTCGCCGGTCATGGCCAGGTACGGTTTCACGCGTTTGCCGGTAATGGCAGAGGCCAGCGAACTCATCATGGTGATGCCGGCGCTTGGCCCATCCTTGGGTACGGCGCCTTCGGGGACGTGTACGTGGATCGTCTTTTTGGAAAAAACATCCGGATCGATATCGTATTTACGCGCGTTCGATTGCAGGTAGGTAAGCGCGGTCGTCGCGCTCTCTTTCATGACATTGCCCAGGTTGCCGGTGAGCTTCAGGTCTCCCTTGCCTTCGCTGAGGCTGGTCTCTACGAAGAGGATGTCGCCGCCGACATAGGTCCATGCGAGGCCGACCGCGACGCCGGGCATATTGGCGACCTTATACAGATCATTACTGTAGCGGGATTTGCCCAACACCTTCTCGATATCGACGCCCAGCAACTGCGGTTTGATCTTCCCCTTCATCGCATATTCCTTGGCCTGGTACCTCATGATGGAGGCCAGTTGGCGATCCAATTCGCGCACGCCGCTTTCCCGGGTATATTCCTGTATGATCCTTTGGAGCATCTTGTTGCTGATGGAAAAATTCAGCTTGTTCACTCCATGCGCCTCCTTCTGTTTGGGCACAAGATGGCGGCCGGCGATCTCCACCTTCTCCTCGACGGCGTAACCGCTCAGGTCGATGATCTCGAGCCTGTCGCGAAGGGCAGGCTGAATGGTGTTGATATCATTCGCCGTGGCGACGAAGAGCACCTTGCTGAGGTCGTACTCCATCTCCAGATAATTATCATAAAAGGTATGGTTCTGTTCCGGGTCGAGCACTTCCAGCAGCGCAGACGAGGGATCTCCGCGGAAGTCGCTGCCGACCTTGTCGATCTCATCGAGGATGATCACCGGGTTGGATGACTTGACCTTGCGAAGGGACTGAAGTATCCTGCCGGGCATGGCGCCGATATAGGTCTTGCGATGGCCCCTGATCTCGCTTTCGTCGTGGAGGGCGCCGAGGCTGATGCGGACATATTTACGCCCGATGGCATTGGCGATGCTCCGGCCCAGGGAGGTCTTGCCGATCCCGGGAGGGCCTACGAAGCATAGTATCGGGCTCTTCATATCTCCTTTCAGTTTGAGGACGGCAAGGTATTCCAATATCCGCTCCTTCACTTTGTCCATGCCGTAGTGGTCCTGATCCAGTACCTTCTTTGCCTTTTTGAGATCATAGGAATCCTGCGTATATTCTTCCCAGGGCAATTCGAGCATCAGGTCGAGGTGATTGTAGACAACCGAATAATCGGGCGTGCTGGGGTGCATTCTCTCGATGCGTTCGATCCCCTTTCTAAAGAGGTCTTTTGCCGCGTCGGGCCATTTCTTGTTCTCGGCCTTCTTCATCATCTCCCTGGCCTCGCGTTCGTTGGTGTCGCCGCCAAGCTCGTCTTTGATACTCTTGAGCTGCTGGTGGAGGAAGTATTCGCGTTGTTGTTTGTCGAGCTCCGTCTTGGTCCGGTTCGTCAGTTTGTTCTTCAGTTCGGCGAATTGCAATTCCCTTTGGAGCAACTGCATCAGCAGGTCGGCGCGGGACTTGATATGATGGATCTCCAGCAATTGCTGCTTTTCGTGCAGCTCGGTATTCAGGTTACTGGAGATGAAGTGGATCAGGAATGATGGGTTCTCGATATTCTTCAGGATGATGGACGCCTCCGACGGGATGTTGGGGGATAGCTGGATGATCTGGGCGGCCAGGTCCTTGATATTGGACACATAGGCCTCGAAGTCCTGTTCCTTTGGCGCCTCTTCCTCCTGGAGGAGAACCACCTGGGCCTTGAAATAGGGATCTTCTGCCGTGACCGCTCCGACCTTGAATCGTCGCTTGCCCTGGAGGATCACCGTGGTTCCGCCGTCGGGCATCTTGATGAGCTTGATGATGCGGGCGACCGTACCGACGTCTTCGAGGTCGCCTACGCCGGGGTCCTCGATGCTGCTGTCCTTTTGGGCCAGCACACCGATCAACTTGTCGGCCTTGTATGCATCGTTGACCGCCTTAATGCTTTTGTCCCTGCCTACGGTGATGGGCAGTACCACGCCCGGGAAAAGCACCGTATTGCGTAAGGGGAGCACGGGCAGTTCCTTAGGTATCTGGATATCGTTAAGGGTCTCATTATCACTCTCGTTCAAGGGTATGATGGGCATGAAATCCATATCGTCCTCCGCACGTACAAATAAATTTTCTTTCATGTGTGTTAATGGTTCGTCGTTGACAGGTTTCAGGTGACAAAATAGCACCTGTAAGGGAAAAATCCTACTGTTTTCCTGCTGATCGGGGCCCTGTAAAGGGCCGAAATATATGGGTCAATATTGATACCAAAGAAGAAGACCCTCCAGATTGTCAGGAGGGCCGTCTTTTTTGTCTTAACTCGTTGAAATAAAGGCGTCAGAAGATGCGAAATCCGGCATAAATCTGCCATCCCTGGTTCTTCCATGTCTGGGAATTGCCCAGGTCGTTGATGTCGTTGAGCCCGACTGCGTACCTCGCTCCCAGCTTGAGCGCCATCAGGTTAAGTTGAACGCCCCCGATCATGGAGAAATCCCCCTTCTTGAATGCACTTTGGCCATTCTGGAGCAAGGTCTGATCGCCGCTCATCAGGATCCCGAACTGCGGGCCAGCCATCAGGCTGATCAGCTTTATCGGCCTGTAACTCAATAGGATAGGCATACTGAGGTAATTCAATTTACCCTTGAAGTCGTTCGGGCCTTCAGGAAAGACGTCGCTGAACTTTGCGCCTGTGCGGTAATTGGTTTGATTGAACATGACTTCGGGCTGGATACCCCAGCGGCTGCTGAAGTTCAGTTCTGCGAAGGCTCCGGCATTGTACCCGAACTGGAATCCCTGATCAAAGGATTGTCCGTTCACCTTGAAAAGATTGGCGCCGGCCTTTATGCCGAGATGAACGCCCTGTGCCTGCGTATTGACGGCGGCGAAGCTGAACAATACCAGAGATAAAGCAACTGCTCTTGTGTTCATAGTAGGTGGTTTTTTAATGAATGACTATATAAAGACCGAACTCTGAATGTTTCTTCAACTCATGTGCCAACCGTGCCGTACCCTATCCGCATGAAGATCATCCGTCACTTCGATCCTTCGTCATCATTTCACCCGGTACGTCAGGTAGGCCTGAAATCCATGCGTCTTCCATGAGTCCACGTTATCGTCGATATTGTTCAACTGTGTATATTGGACGGCATAGCGGACGCCAAGTTTAATTTTCCTGCTAATATCCAGTTGACCGCCAAAGAGAACCGAGAAATCATTTTTAGTAAAAGCGTCTTTTGGTCCATATGGCTGCTGTGAAACTCCCGGGGTCTGGTAGAACATATATCCGTATTGCGGACCGAGAAGGATCGTCAGTGCGTCGGTGGCACGGAAGGTGACCAATATCGGCAGCGATATATAATTCAGGGTCAGATTCTGGTAGCTGACCCCGATCCCCGGATAGAGCTGGTTGAATTCCGGAGAGGTCCGGGCAACGGTCTCATTGACGTCGAGTTCCGGCTGCAAGCCCCATCTGCGTGAGATCGGCCATTCCACGTAGATGCCTCCGCTGTATCCAAATTTGAAATTATTATCGAACGACTTACCGGTCAATTTGTAAAAATCGGTGCCCGCCCTAAGGCCGAAATGAATGGTCTTGTCGAAGGGCGCGGATGCCGGCTGGATGGCCGGGCTGATCGAATTGTTCGTCGCCGGCGACGTGGAAGGCGTCGTCGTTTGCGAATACGCGGTTACAGCAGTAATGGTTAAGAGGACAAATGAGAGTACAATTGATCGTTTCATTTGCTGATTCTGTTTTTTTTGGTTCAAAATAATGTTGAATTTACAGGTCATTCGCTTACTTATCTGTTAAAATGCTTTAACGTATCGTTAATGCTTTTATAAAGCCAGCGCAAAAGTAAAACCTTTTACGGTAGGCACCGCGTGTAATCGAAAGGTATTGGATAGAATGTGGGGAAGGAACAGGTTCGGGCGTAGGCTTCGCATAGGCAAGACCGGTAGTATTCCGGCCGGTGAGGCCTTGTTTGTATAACGTGAAAACCAAAGGGAAATTGTGTCCGGCGAGGGGATGGTCATACCAATTCGATGACAGTGATCTCCGGAAGGATGCCCACCCTTCCGGGGTAGCCGATGAAGCCGTAGCCGCGATTAACATATAGTTTTTGTCTGCCCTCTTCATACAGTCCGGCCCATTCCTTATACACATATTGGACGGGGCTCCACTTGATGCCCGGGATCTCGACGCCGAACTGCATGCCGTGGGTATGTCCTGCCAGGGCCAGATCGATGTCCGGATATTTCGACCGGACCTCGGCATCCCAGTGGCTGGGGTCATGGCTCATCAGGATCTTGAAGGGATAGTTCTCCGCACCGGCATAGGCCTGGGCCATTTTGCCATATTTCGGGAACCGCGCCTTGGCGCTCCAATTCTCGATCCCTATGAGCGCGATCTGCTGGCCTCCTTTCTCGAGGGCGACGTGCTCATTCATCAGGAGCCGCCATCCCATCGCTGCCTGGATCCGTTTCAGGTGTTCGAGATTGGCCCTCTTGGCCTCGGGCGTCTCCCACCAATGATAGTCCCCGTAGTCATGGTTACCAAGGGTGGAGAAGACCCCCATCGGAGCCTGGAGGCGGCTGAACACGTCGATATAATCGTTCATTTCGATAGCCAGGTCGTTTACGAGGTCGCCGGTGAACAGGATCAGGTCGGCATTCTCCTTAAGCACCATGTCGACGCCTCGGGCCACCGCGGCCTTGTCGGTGAAGCTGCCTGAGTGAATATCAGAGAGTTGGACGATCTTTATCCCCTTGAAGGCGGGGGGAAGGTTATCGAAAGCGAGCCGCATCCGGCGGACCTTGTAGTTATATTTATTACTGAAGCCATAAAGGAGGGAAGAGAACAGGGTTCCCCCCACCCCGAGACCCAGCCAGCTCAGGAACACGGACCGCGAAATGCCTCCGTCGCCGGCATCCGGTCCTTTGGTATTTCGGGAGAACAGCGCGGCGATGATCCACTGGATCAGGCGGCGGATATCGTCCACTAAAAGGAATACCGCGGCAAAGAGTTTGGCGATGAACAGACCCAGTAGGGTTGCAAAGAGGTAATTGCGGAGCCTGGGCCACTGGTCGGCGTTGATAAAGGGGAGCAGGGCGAAAAGGATGAGGGCGGTGACCGATATCCCCCAATAGCTAAAGAAGATGATCGTCCTGGTGCGGGCGGTTGCCTCCTGGCTAACGGTCTTTATGGCCTGGAAGACATAGAAATCCAGGATGATGACGATAGCGATCACAATCGAGATAAACCGCCAATTACGCATGATTCATTCGTTTAGTTTGCAAAGTTGAGCTATTCGGCATATCGTTCCTACGATTCGTTCTTAAAATTCAATGAATTCAGCCAATTGCGCATGGATACTGTCCAGCGTACGCTTGTCGTGGATGCGGCCGTCCCGGTCAATGAGGGTATTCACTACCGAGATCGGCAACTTATTATGATGCACCGTCACTCTCATATAATTGAGGATACCCGTCAGGTGTTCCATGCCCCGGAGGTTGCCTGCACGGCCGGTGCTGACGCCGGTCAGCAAGGCCCGTTTTCCCCACCAGACCTGCTCTATCTTCGAGATGTCGAACATCGCCTTCAGTACGCCGGGGATGCTGCCGTTGTATTCGGGGGAGATAAAGATAAATTTGTCGGCGGGGATAAGCAGTTCCCGTTCGATCTCCTCATATACCGGATTGCGTTCCAGCACATTGAGACCCTCGAGCGACAGGAGAAAGGCGTTCAGGCCTTTCTGCCGCAGAATCTGCTTGTATACCTCCGCGATCTTGAGGGTATTGCTGTCAGGACGGTTCGTTCCCGAAATGATTGTAATCATCGATGAATTGACTCCTTAACAGCAAAGGTGATGGAATGTTCCAATTAATTACCGCGAAACTGTAAATTTGGGGTTATTCCCCGATGGGCAAAACTAAATTTTGTCGTTTTGCCGATTGGTGACAATTTTACCGGTGAACTATCAACATTCTTATTGCCCCGGTCGCCGGGGCGTTATTTAATTATGGCTAGAACAATCGGAGTCGCGAATCAGAAGGGAGGAGTGGGTAAGACCACTTCGGCGATCAACCTGGCAGCCAGTCTGGCCGTGCTCGAGTTCAGAACCCTGCTGGTGGATGCAGATCCCCAGGCGAACAGCACCACGGGGCTCGGTTTCGACCTGCACAATATCACCCAGAGCCTTTACGACTGTATGGTGAACCATGTTCCGGTGAGGGACGTGATCCTGAAGTCGGAGATCACGCACCTGGATATCGTTCCATCTCATATCGACCTGGTGGGCGCGGAGATCGAAATGATCAATTACCCCAACCGGGAGAGCGTGCTTAAAGGCATCCTGGCGCCGGTGAAGAGCGAGTACGATTTCATCATTATCGACTGCTCCCCTTCCCTGGGACTGATGACGGTGAATGCGCTGACGGCGGCGGACTCGGTGATTGTGCCGGTGCAAACGGAATTCTTCGCGCTGGAGGGCCTTGGCAAATTGCTGAATACGATCAAGATCATCCAGAGCCGATTGAACCCGGACCTGGTGATCGAGGGTATCCTGATGACCATGTATGACGGGCGTTTGCGCCTTTGCAACCAGGTCGTCAGTGAAGTACGCAGGCATTTCGACGAGATCGTGTTCAATACGATCATCCACCGCAACATCAAGATCAGCGAGGCTCCGAGTGTGGGCAAGCCGGTGATCCTGTATGATGCCTACAGCAAAGGATCCGTGAATTACCTGAACCTGGCCAAGGAGATCCTGCAAAAGAACAACATGACCCGGATCAAGCAGGAGGAACGCATCCTGGAATAGCTAAATTATGACTACGCCCAATAAGAAAGATAAGGAAGCGCTGGGTAAGGGGATCAGGTCCTTGCTGCAAAGCATCGACGCGGACCTCAAGACGACCTCCGGCGAATTGAAGACCTCTGTCGTAGAGGCTGTCACCAACATGCTTCGCATTCCGCTCGAGCAGATCGAGACCAATCCGAGGCAGCCCCGGCATGATTTCGACGAAGGCGCGCTGCAGGAATTGGCCCAGTCCATACGCATGCATGATATCGTCCAGCCGGTGACGGTGTCCAAGCTGCCTACGGGCAGGTACCGGCTTATTTCCGGCGAGCGGCGCTACCGGGCCGCGAAGATCGCGGGATTAAAGGATTTACCGGCCTACGTGCGGTTGGCCGATGACCATCAGCTCCTGGAATTGGCTTTGCTGGAGAACCTGCAACGCGAGGACCTGAATGCGATGGAGATCGCCCTAAGCTATAAGCGGATGATGGAGGAGTTGAACTATACGCAGGAGCAGGTGGCCGAGCGCATGGGCAAGGAGCGGAGTACCGTCGCCAATTATATCCGTTTGTTGAAATTGCCTCCGGATATCCAGGTGGCCGTACGGAGCAATCTCCTTTCGATGGGGCATGCACGCGCGCTCATCAATGTCGACACGGTAGACAAGCAGCTCTATCTCTTCGGCGAAATAAAGAACAAGGGGCTCTCCGTCAGGCAGACGGAGGAGTTGGTGCGCCGCCTTTACAAGGAAGGACACTCTGTTAAAAATTCGGTAAAACCCGCGTTGCCCGAAGGTTTCAAGAGAATTGAAGATAATTTAGCCTCTCATTTCAGCACCCGGGTAAGACTCAATCACAACAAGAAAGGTCAGGGCAATATTTCCATTGAGTACTACTCTCTCCAGGAATTGAACAAGCTGCTGGACCAATTGGGTGTTTCAATAAACTAGACATCCGGTCATGAATAGGGTCAAGCATTTATTTTCCATATTGCTACTGTCTGGTTTGCCTGCCATCGTCTTTTCACAGCAGCCCGATTCCGTTTCGAAAAAGGATACTATCCCTGCGTATATCAAGGGCGTTACGCCAAACCCGAACGTCAAGCCTGCCAGGCCCGCCGATTCGCCCTACAAACCCGATTCAGCAGCGCGGAAGCATCACGACCCGCGAAGGGCCACACTGTATTCTACCTTCCTTCCCGGACTGGGCCAGATCTATAACAAGAAATACTGGAAGGTGCCGCTGGTGGCAGCCGCATTGGGCATTCCCGCCTATTTATATTTCGACAACAAGAGATCCTATCAGAAGGCGCAATTCGCGATTGCGGTGATCCTGGATCATCCCGACTCGATCCCGGGCTCCCTCCTGGCCCAGGTGGACCCCCTGTTCCAGCATGCCGTGGAGGGGCGCAACGACCAGGGGATTCGCAGCTATCGCAACCAGGTGCGGCAGTACCAGGATTATTCGGTTATCTTCTTCATTCTTTTCTGGGGATTGCAGATCGTCGACGCGACGGTAGACGCCCACCTGAAAGAATTCGACGTAACCGACCAGTTGAGTCTCCGGATCGCGCCCTCCTCGCAGGATATGCACCTCTCCGGCGGAGGCGTCAGCCTGGTGATCGATATGCACCAGACCCGGCCGCATCGTCTCTACCCCAATCCCTGATGGCGGAGCGCGATTTTGCTCCGATTCGCGCATTTATCTTAATTTCGCCCCGAAATTCACGACATGAGAATTGCCCTGATCGGTTACGGAAAAATGGGAAAGGCCATCGAGGGGATTGCCTTGACGCGCGGGCATGAGATCGTTCTGCGTACCAATATCGACAACCTGGAGGACAACATTCCGGAAAACATACGAAAGGCGGATGTCGCCATTGAATTCACCGGCCCGGAGAGCGCCTTCGACAACATCATGCTATGCATGGAATCGGGGGTTCCGGTGGTCAGTGGTTCGACGGGATGGCTGGACCGGTACGATGAGGCCGCGAAATATTGCCGGGCCCATGGGAAAGCTTTTTTGTATGCCAGCAATTTCAGCATCGGCGTAAATATCTTCTTTGAACTGAACAAGTACCTGGCGACGCTGATCGCTCCCCATCCGGAATATAACGTGAGCCTCACCGAGATCCATCACACGCAAAAGAAGGATGCGCCGAGCGGCACGGCCATCACGCTGGCCGATCAGGTGCTGGAAAGAATCCGAAGCAAAAAAAGTTGGGTAAATCATATTAGTGATAACTTAGATGAACTGGAGATCATCAGCCAACGGACCGATCCGGCGCCGGGGACGCATATCGTCAAATATCAATCCGCCATCGATGATATAGAGATCGTGCATACGGCGCACAGCCGCGAGGGGTTTGCCACCGGGGCCGTGCTGGCGGCTGAATTCATACGTGGAAAGAAAGGAGTATTCAGCATGAAGGACGTGCTGGGTTTTTGAAATCCAAGAACTATTAAAAAGGATCAGAAGATGCTGTCTAAAAAAACGCAATATGCTTTCCAGGCGCTGATGTACCTGGCTGAAAAAGAAAAAGAGGAGCCGGTGCTGATCGCTGAGATTGCCAGGAAGAAGAAGATCCCCCTGAAATTCCTGGAGAACATCCTCCTGGAGATGAAGAATGCGGGCATCCTGGAAAGCAAGAAAGGAAAGGGAGGAGGTTATTACTTTGCCAAGAACCCCAAGGAAGTGCAGTTAGCGACCGTCATTCGTTTGCTGGATGGCCCCATTTCGCTGCTGCCCTGCGTCAGCCTATACTTTTATGAGCGTTGCAAGAACTGCGATGAAAAGCACTGCGGACTGAACGCCGTGATGGCGCAGGTACGCGATGCAAACCTCCGGATATTGGAAAAAAAGACGATTGCCGACCTGGCCAGGCGATAAACCGGCCATGCGTTAGACCGGCCATGCGGTCCATGCGAACCCATTCGGGAATCAGGCCAGGAAACCGGCCTTCTCCATCTTTCCCAGGCTGGTCAGCCGGTTCCTGCAGATGCGCGCGGTTACGGACAAGAGATCGGCCAGGCGGCCGATCAGGATGTCCACCTCGTTTTCGGTGATCGCATACTCCTCTTTATAACGGGCATCGACATAGGCGATGAGCAGTAAGCGGAAGAGATATTCCTCCCCGGGGTTATCGCAGGGAAATACGAGCGTCAGCGCCAGCGAGAACCGGCTTGTATACCTTCGAAGCTTATCGAGGTTATGGGTACAGGGTTTATAGCCGGTAAATGTCAATAATACGGCCTGGTAGGCGCTTTCGGCGGCCTGATGCAGCAGGAAGGCAGCCAGTTTCCATTCCTTCCCCTGCCTGTTGAACAGGGCGCTCCGGTAATAGGCTTCCGCCTTTGACCACCATGCTCCAAAGTCCTTTTCGGCCCTGATGCGGATAGCGGCCAGATCGGGCGGCGATCCTTTTGCGATGGGTACGGTGCGGGCGTCGAAAAGAAGAATGCCTTCTACGCGCAGCATGGAAAAGAAATATCCTCCCTGCGACAGCTGTTCGTTCATATAGTCCATATCATGTACCAGCACGGTTACCGGGACGTGGGCGCGGCAGCGGTTCTCGATGAGGTCCTGTACCTCGTGTTCATACCGTCGCTCCCCCCTGCGGGTGATCACCAGGAGATCGAACCCGCCAGTCGGCGGAAGGGAATTATCGTGCCAGGAGAGGCGCGGCACGCCAGTTGTAGCGGCATACCTGCCAAAGAGAATGATCTTTTCGGGACGGATGGCGGCGACGATGATCTCCGTGATCTTCTTTAGTTGCTCCCTGCCGGGCGTGGGCAGGTGTTCCAGGGAAGTATTCATAGTGCTCAGGTTGAATTCGGTTTAGCAATTATTTTGATTTAACTTTGATGTGGCATCGAATTAAGGGTAAAATTACTCCAAAAAAATGATAATACTAATTTTATTAGTATTGTAAAATTCGGTCATTATGCATTATCTGGGCAGGAACATCCGGTACTTGCGCAAGAGATTGTCCAAGAACCAGGGCGAGATCGCCGCATTGGTGGACAAGGGACAGACGACGGTGGGCAATTGGGAGAAGGGCGTCAGCGAACCCAGCCTGGGGGATCTGCTGATCCTTAGTAATTATTTCGGCATTTCGGTAGACGCGCTGCTACGCACCGACCTGGCGGAGTCGGGTCGGAAGGAAGCGGTTCGGGAGGAAGTGGGTCGGGAGGAGGATAGGCCGGACTATCACCATGAGGCCGAGCATGGGCCGTCCATGGTCATGGAGAGATCGGAGGACCTGTTGATCCCGATCCTGAAAGAGATCGAATCCATCCGGCAGGAGATCAATGAAATGAAGGAGCGCCTGGGGTCGTAGATCATTGCAGGTTCTCGATCACCATGGCCGAGGCGCCTCCCCCGCCGTTGCAGATCCCGGCGGCTCCATACTTTGCCTTGTGCTGTCGTAGGATATGCGTCAGCGTGACGATGATCCGGGCGCCGCTGCAGCCCAGCGGATGACCGATCGATACGGCGCCGCCGTTCACGTTGACCCTGGCGGGATCCAATTCCATCCGACGCGTATTTTCGATGCCTACCACGGCAAAGGCCTCGTTCAATTCCCAATAGGCTACGTCTTTCATTTTCAGCCCTGCCCGGGCGACCGCCTTCGGAACGGCAATAGCCGGGGTCGTCGTAAACCATTCCGGCGCCTGTTCCGCATCGGCATGGGCGAGGATGCGGGCGATGGGCGTCAGGCCAAGTCGCGAAGCCGTTTCCCTGCTCATCAGCAGGAGAGCCGCCGCGCCGTCATTCATGGTGGACGCGTTGGCCGCTGTTACGGTACCTTCCTTTTGAAAGGCAGGTTTCAATTCGGGTATCTTTTCGAACTTTACATTAAATGGCTCTTCGTCTTTAGCGAACAGGATCGGATCGCCCTTGCGCTGCGGGATGCCGACCGGCACGATCTCGTCGCTGAACCTGCCTTCGTTCCAGGCGGCCTGCGAGCGCCGGTAGCTGTCCACGGCAAAAGCGTCCTGCATGTCGCGCGTGATGCCGCATTCGGCGGCGCAAAGTTCCGCGGCATTGCCCATGGCCTTATGGTCATATGCGTCGGTCAGACCGTCCCTGGCCAGGCCATCGATCAGCGTGCTATTGCCATACTTATTTCCCCATCGCATATTTTCCACGTAAAAGGGTGTGTTGCTCATGCTCTCCATGCCGCCGGCTATCGCGATATCGATATCACCCAGGGCGATGCCCTGGGCTGCCTGCGCGACAGCCTTCATACCGCTGGCGCAGACCTTATTGACCGTCGTGCAGATCGTCTCGTCGCGAAGTCCTGCCTGCCTGGCTGCCTGGCGGGCGGGCGCCTGACCCAGGTTAGCCTGGAGCACGCAGCCCATAAGGACCTCCTGGACTTGTTCAGGCCTGACGCCTGCCGCCTCAAGCGCCCCTTTGATGGCGATGGCGCCGAGCGCCGTAGCGGAAAACTCCCTCAGGGCGCCGCCGAAGCTGCCGATGGGGGTGCGTACTGCGGAGACGATGACGACTTCTTTATTCATATGCCGGGTTTGTCGGTTTACTTGATGTCGCAAATATACGAAACTAACGGTTGTTAGCTTGCATGGCCTTTGCATCCGGGCATCGTAACTTCGCCGCTTATGAAACCAGCCACCATCCACGAGATCAAGCAGGAATTGGGTACCCTCCCGGCTTCTGCGCTGATGGAGCTCTGTCTTCGTCTGGCGAAATTCAAGAAGGAGAATAAGGAACTGCTGACCTACCTTTTGTTCGAAGCCTCGGACGAGGCCGCGTTCATTGCGGCTGTGAAAAAGGAAATGGACCTGGAGTTCGACGAGTTGCCGAAATCCAACCACTATCTCACCAAGAAGTCCCTTCGAAAGATCCTTCGCGGCACGGCCAGGCAGATCCGGTATATGGGCTCGGCCCAGGCGGAAGTTGAATTGCTGACGCATTTCTGTTTAATGGTCCGGCGGCGGCGCATCCCATTGGAGAGCAGCGCGGTCATGAACAACCTTTACCGCCAGCAAATGAAAAAGATCAGGGCCGCCATCGCGACGATGCATGAGGATCTGCAATATGATTATTTAAGGGACCTGAACGGTTTGGACGGGAAGTAGCCGCCGAAAGATAAATTAGTACAAGAAATAAGCAAAAGTTCATCGGCCCATGGAGGCCCTTATCCCTAATTTTAAATTTTCCTAAAAGCCGACCTAACCCAATTACAATGAAGAAGTTCGCTATTTTCCTTGCCGTCCTGACCCTCTCCGCCCCTGCCCGATCCCAAACTGCTGCCGACCGCCAGAAGGCGGACGCCTTGCTGAAGCAAATGACCCTCGACGAAAAGATCGGCCAGATGACCCAGGTCAGCCTGGGCGTGGTAGGTACGGAGCAAGACGGGGTCCTCAACCCGCAGGCGTTGAAGAAGGCCATCCAGGATTATAAAGTGGGCTCCATCCTGAATGTCACGAATCATGCCCTGACCGCCGGACAATGGCGCGGCCTGATCAAGGAGATGCAGGATGAGGCCCGGCAAACCCGATTGAAGATCCCCATTATTTATGGCCTGGACGGGATTCACGGCCAGACCTATACGCTGGATGCGACCTTATTCCCCCAGAATATCGGCATGGCGGCGACGCGGGAGCCTGAACTGGCGGCAGCCGCAGCGAGGGTCACCGCCCTGGAACTCCGCGCCTCCGGTGTACGCTGGAATTTTGCGCCGGTATTGGAGTGCGGTCGCCAGCCCTTGTGGTCAAGATTTGCGGAAACCTATGGAGAAGATGTATATATCTGCAAGACGATGGGCGTCGCGTCGATCCGGGCCTATCAGGCGGACGGACTGCGGAGCCCCACGGCCGTGGCCGCCTGCATGAAACATTACCTCGCTTACAGCGCCTCCCGCACCGGCAAGGACAGAACGCCGATCTATCTGCCGGACAATGAAATGAGAGAATACTACCTGCCGCAGTTCCGTGCGGCCGTGCAGGCAGGTGCGGCTACCCTGATGGTCAATTCAGCGGATATCAACGGGACGCCGGTACATGCCAGCAAATATTTGCTGACCGACGTGTTGCGAAAGGAACTCGGCTTCGAGGGCGTCGTGGTTTCGGACTGGGAAGACATCATCCGGCTGCATACCAGGCATTTTGTAGCCGCCACGCCCCGTCAGGCCGTGGTTCTGGCGGTAAATGCCGGCGTGGATATGAGCATGGTGCCCAGCGATTTCTCCTTTTTCGATCTATTGAAGGAAGCGGTTCAAAAAGGTGAGGTGTCCGTCAGTCGCATCGACGAAGCGGTTCGGCGGATATTGATCCTGAAGCTGCGTTTGGGCCTCTTCGAGAACCCGTATGCGGAAGATGCGGCGGCGGCCAACTTCGGGAAACCCGAATACCAGGCGCTGGCCTTGCGGGCCGCCCGTGAAGCCATGACCCTGCTGAAGAATGACCATGAAGCGCTGCCCTTGTCCAGAAATGCGAAAATACTGGTCGCGGGGCCGGCAGCCCAAAGCATCAGCGCCCTGAACGGCTGCTGGAGTTACACCTGGCAGGGGAAGGAAGAGCAGTGGTATCCCAGGGACAGCCGAACCATTCTGCAGGCCGTCAGCGACAAGCTGGGAGCGGGTCATGTCGTGACCAGCACGGGACCGGGCTTTGACAACCCCCTGAACTACGATACGGCCAGGCTGCGTGCGGCCGCGGCGGGCGTGGATGCGATCGTCCTTTGCCTGGGTGAGAATGCCTATGCCGAAAGTCCGGGAGTGATCCCCGACCTCGCGTTGGCGGATAATCAGGTGATCCTGGCGAAGGTGGCAGTCTCCACGGGCAAGCCGGTCATCCTGGTCTTGTCGGAAGGCAGGCCCCGCCTGATCTCTGGCATCGCGCCGGAGGCCTCAGCCATCCTCATGGCTTACTGGAGCGGGAAGAAATCGGCCGAAGCGATCAGCGACGTATTGTTCGGCGACTACAATCCCGACGGCGTATTGCCTTTCAGTTACCCACGGAGCATGGGCGAGATGGTGCTCTATGACCGGAAGCCCACCGAAGACATCCGGGAGATCTTCAATTCGGATGTGACCATGGACGGATACCGGCCTCTGTACCCGTTCGGCTGGGGCCTGAGCTATACGCATTTCGAGTATGGCGACCTGCAGCTCGGTTCCGGGAAATTGCAGGGCAATGAGAAACTAACGGTGACCATCACGGTCAAAAATACCGGGAGTCGCGACGGCAAGCATACGGTCGAGCTTTATTCCCACCAACTGTATGCGAGCACAACTCCCAATATGCAGCGGTTGAGGGCCTTTAAGAAGATCAGTCTAAAAGCGGGAGAACAGCAAACCGTGAGCTTCACCATCGATAAAAATGATCTGGCTTTCGTGAATGCGGAATCAAAAACGGTAACGGAGCCCGGAGAATTCGAGCTGATGATCGGAAACAGGAAGGGGCATTTCACCTATGTTCAATAACCCCATTTCTTCATGATCCCAAGGTCCTCCCTGGCGCAATCGAGCGGGGTCTTGCCCTGATAGGATTCCTGTTCGATAATGAACTGATGCGTGCCTCCTGATTTTTTGCCCAGGTCTATCACCTGCCTGGTGTTTACGATGCCCTGGCCGAGGATGGTGCTTTCATACTTCTCGTTGCCGCTGGTCGCTTTAATTTCATCTTTGACGTGCATGAGCTCGAAGCGGTCAGGATATTGCATCACGACCGCGATGGCGATGGCGCCGCCGTTATACAGATTGCCGATATCCAGCTGCTGGGCCACCAATTCGGGATCGGTGTGCTGCAGGATGATGTCGAACACTTTTTTGTTATCCAGTACCTGGCTGAACTCGAAGTCATGATTATGGTAGCCGAACTTCATGCCGGATTTTTTGCATAGCGCGCCGCTCCGGTTGAACACATCCATATAGCGCAGCATGTCATCGTAGGTCTTGCGGAGGCTCTCATCCAGCCAGGGGCTGATCACGTAGCGCTGTCCCACGGTGGCCGCGTCGTCGACCGTATATTTCCATGCGTCGGTGAAATCATTCTTTCCCGCATCCCAATGATCGGGCCGCATGACCGTATGGCCGCTCAGCATCTTCAGGCCCAGGCCGTCCAGCAAGGCTTTGAATTCCTTTGCGGAGTATCCATAGAACTTACGGTCGACATAATTGGCGTGTTCCACGTACTTATAGCCCATCGCCGCCAACTGCTTCAGCGTCCCGGACGGGTCCTTCTTCATATCGTCGCGGACGGAATAGAGCTGGATGCCTGTAATACGTCTGGCAAAGCGTTCTTTGTCCGACGGTCCGGAGCCCGCCGCCAGGAGTGCTTCGGGCAGGATGCCGGCGGCAGCGATAGCGAGCGCGCCGTTCTTCAGAAAATCTCTGCGGGTATGCTGCATATGATAGCTGGATTTGGCATGTTGGATGAACAAAAATCGTGTCTGACGAATGTAAACTTTTTTTGAAGGCGGGACTAAATATTTTTTTCATCCGGACGGTCCAGTTCATGCGTTCTTGCGGCTTACCTTCGGGCCAACTATCCGCAGGATGACCAACCAAAAGAAAATCAAGAAGGACGTTTGGAAAGACATCTTCCGGCTTATCCTCCCGCACAGGCGGAAATTCCTGTGGGTGGTAACGTTGGGGTTGCTGAGCACGGGGGCCAGCCTCGTGGAGCCGCTGATCTATCGCGTAGCGATCAATGATGTGGCGGGCCTCTTCGTCAGGCAAGCCCGGGAAAATGCGCAAAAGGACCTGGGGCTGGAACCGGATGAAGATGCGCAGGTCCGTTCCATGATCGAATCGGAGACAGCGGATTCGGCGGCCCTGCAACCGACCGCGCCGGCTAACCCCGGTCCGGTCCGCGAAAATCGTCTCCGGTCCGCCGTCGTCAAAGCTCCTGAGGCGCATGCGCGCGGGCATGTCGCCTCCCGATCGCCATCCCAGGCGCTCAACACCTTGCTCTGGGCTGTGGTCTGGCTATTTGCGATCAATCTGCTCGGCACGCTGCTGTGGCGTCTCGGCGAAAACACCAATACCCGGCTATCGTGTCTGATCGAGCAACGCTTCATTCAAAGCACCTTCGCCCACGTACTGCGGCTCCCGTTAAGTTACTTCAGCAAACATTCCAGTGCGGCCATTGCCAAACAGATCGATCAGTCCGAAGAGGTCACCGGCATCGTCAACGGATTTTCGCAGCAGATCCTGCCCGAATTGATCAGCCTGTGCGGAATCGTGGCCATTATGTTTTGGCAGAACGTCGCCCTCACTGCGGTTGCCTTGATCACCATTCCATTTTATGTGCTGATCGCCTGGCGTTCGGCGGGCAAACTGGAATCCGGCCTGGCCAACTATTATTCGCGATGGGAAGAAGTATCAACCCGCATTCAGGACGGGCTATCCGGGATCAAGACCGTGAAACTGTCGGGCGCTGAAGAACGCGAAGTGGCTCGATTAAAAGCCTCCTCCGACGAAGCGTACCGGGACTTTATCAATCGCAGCCAACTCGCGAATAAATATGTGTTTTGGGAGACCATGCTATCACACCTTTCGACCGCGCTGGTGTTCGGCTTTGGCGGCTATCTAACGCTGGAGAACCGGTTGACGCCCGGCGATGTCGTGATGTTTGTCGCCTATCTGGACCGGTTATACGGACCCATCGATTCGCTTGCCAGCCTTTGGGTCGAGTTGCAGCAGAATGTGGCCTCCCTCTCGAGAGCCTTCAGGTTGCTGGACAGCGGCGTAGAGGAGAAAACCGGCACTCCCCTGGTCATCCGGGAAGGAAGGGTCGTCTTTGAAGGCGTTCGTTTCGCCTATAGCGCCGGGCAGGAAGTACTGAAGGGGCTAAGCTTTGCGCTCGAGCCCGGGAAAGCAACAGCGTTGATCGGCACATCGGGAGCGGGGAAGACTACGACTATCGACCTGCTGTTGAAACTATATGAACCCACGGAAGGCCGGATCCTGATCGACGGCCAGGACCTTGCCGATCTCGATGCCGCCTCGGTCCGCAGCCAGGTCGGTACTGTATCCGCCGATGGCGCGGTATTCAGCGGCACGCTGGCAGACAATATCCGGTACAAGCGGTCCTCCGCCAGCGACCAGGAAGTGTGGCAGGCTGCCCTTGCTGCGGGCATGCAGTCGACCTTGCAGCGACTTCCGGGAGGCTTGCAGACACTTATCGGCGAAAGCGGGATGGGACTGTCTGTCGGAGAAAGGCAACGCATTCAGATCGCCCGGGTATTGGTCGCCAGGCCGCGGATCCTGGTATTGGACGAGGCTACAGCCAATCTGGACTATGCCACAGAAGCCGAGGTGAAAAGAACGATCGAAGAGATCAGGAAAGAAAATACCGTGGTCATCATCGCGCACCGTTTTTCGATGGTACATGATGCCGATCATGTCATCGTGTTGTCGGAGGGCCAAATTATCGAGGAGGGTTCGCCTGGGGAACTGATCGCGATGGGAGGATGGTTCGCCCGGTTTGCCCATGCCGTTGAAGAAGACGAGGAAGTTGGCGGATATGAAGAGGATGGGGAGGCCGAAGCACAGGATGGGTCCGATGAGGAGGATGCGAAAAAATAACCTGAAGAGGCCAGCAAAAAAATCTTTGCCATGCAACGAATAGAAAAACCGAAGGATGGAGAGTTCCCAGCTTATGCGGCCATGTACATGAAATGGGTGCCTGATGACGGCAAGCTGCTATCCCATTTGGAGGAAAACGCAAAAATGGTCAGGCGGCTCATCCTTTCCCTGCCGGAGGAGAATCTATTATTCCGGTACGCGAGGGACAAGTGGACGATAAAGGAAATGCTCGTTCACCTGATCGATGATGAGCGGATCTATTCCTACCGGGCGCTGCGTTTTGCCCGCCATGACAGGACCGAACTACCCGGTTTCGAACAGGACGACTATGTCCCGTATTCCAATGCCAATGCCAGGACTGCCACAAGCATTTTACAGGAATATGCCGCGGTCCGCCAGGCCACCATCGCCTTGTTCGGGAGCTTCGACGAAGCCGCTCTTTTAAGGGGCGGTATCGCCAATGGCAACCAGGTTACTGTCCGCGCGCTGGGTTATCATATCGCCGGGCATGAACTGCACCACCTGCATCTCCTCAAGGAGAAATATCTGTTGGGGTAAGGGGAGGCGCACCCGGCCGGTCTCTATCGGTGATGCTCATGCGGGTTCGGGCTGCCTTGCGGCTGAGGCTGCGGGTTCCTGACTACCGGCGCGCCCATGGGGTGAACGGGATGAGGGGGTGGGAAATGCTGCGGAGGCGGTATGTGCCGCACCATGGCCGGCTGTTGCATGTCGTGCTGCGGCATGCCGTGCTGCGGCTGCCGGGGCTGAAATGCCGGGTGTTGCGCCGGCGCGGAATGGTAAGGTGCATGGGCGACCGGGTCGCGGGCCGTCTGACCCGGAGCGGACGGGTTATGCGGCATGCGCGCAGCGGGTTCCTGATGGTGGAAGGCGTTGGCCGGCGCATGAGTGGGGTGGGCTTGCCCAGGCTGAGCATGGGTGGGCTGAGCATGGGCTACCGGAGCAGCCCCCGATGGATTGTTTGCGGGTCTGAGCGCATGCAGGTCCTGAACGCGCGACGGTTTGACCCCGGCGTTGAAGTTCCTGACAACCGGACGATAGATCGCAAGCTGACCATGCTGGACGCCCGCGGCGCCGGGTCTTGCCGCCTCCCGGATGGCCACGGGGTGGATAGCGGTATGGGTAAACCTTTCCACACTTGCCGGGGCAGGACCTCTCAGATAGGCAGGCCGGCCGCCCCCGCGATTGACGTTATTTATAACCGTGATATTATTTACTATGCGCGTATTATGCACGTTGACATAGTAATGACTGATATTGACGCTGGTGATGCGCTCTCTGGGACAAAAGCTCCAGTAATTGAAAGGCGGGCGGTAGGAGCCAAATGAGACGCCGATGTCGATGCGCGGGCCAATGGGCGCCCAGCAATAATTGCCATCGTATTCTCCCCAGGTGACCCAGGCAGGCGCCCATTCATAACCGGGCACCCAGATCCATCCGTAGGTATTATCATAGAACCAGTTGCCGTAGTGAAACGTGGCCCAACCCCAACTGTAGTCGGAGACCCAGGTCCAGCCCTCGTCGGCATAGACCCAGTGTCCGCGCGAAGCGTAGGGTCTGAAATCGCCGCTTGCCGATGGCACCCATACGTATCCGTAGTTGGGATAATCCACCCAGCTTCCGAAGGGCGCCAGCTGATCGTAAAAGACCTGAAAGCTGACGGTAGCCTGCGCGTCGGCCTTCATCTGTCCGAACGGAGGAATAATGCCTGTCAACAGGGAGATCCCGAGAAGCAGGATGACCAATTTCTTTCTGTTCGCTTTCATTTTGCCTGTTTTAGTTCCTGACTGCGAGTGCCGGGTTCGTTCCTGCCAGGTATTGTTCTATAAGCTTGCCAAACTTCCCAAACACCGTTAAAAGGATGTGAATATTTCGATTTGTGGAAAAGCGCGTTTCCTTCATCATACAAGTTATCCTAAATTAGACCATGCCCCGAGCAGTCAGTTCCCCGATCATCATGTCCTTTCTTTTCCTTTCCATCGCCGGTTATAGCCGGGCGGAGGGAATTGGGCGGCGTGCCGATTCCGCTGTGCTGCCCTGCCGGCAAACTGCCCAGGCGTTGTTGGATGAGGCGCTCGGGTTCATGCAAAAGAATTATTATCGCCGGAATGCGATCCAATGGGATGAGCTCATGGCAGCCGCCAGGGCGAGGTTGAATGCCTCTTCCAGTTGCGAGGACGCTTATAGTGCAATCGGCTGGTGTTTTTCACGCATCAGCGAGTCGCATAGTTTCCTGATGCCGCCTGCAAGCGCGGCCCGGTACAATGATGACAGCTCCGTGCTGTCCCATGCGCCGTCGCTGGGGGAAATGGTCGGAGAGATCAAAGGGGAATGGATACAGGACAGTATCGGTTACCTGACGATACCCTGGGTGAGCACTACGGATTCTCTCGTTTGCATGCGGATCGCAGACAGCCTTCAGGAGATCATTGCCAGGCTCGATACGCGAAAGATCTCGCGTTGGATCATCGACCTGCGGCAAAATACGGGCGGGAATTGCTGGCCGATGCTCGCAGGTATCGGGCCGCTGCTCGGGGAAGGGGTTTGCGGGTATTTCGTATCGGACAATGAGCGCATCCCGATCAGTTATCATGATGGAGCGGCCTTTCAGGGCAAACACATTCTTTGCCGTGTGAGCCATGACGGGTATCGCATGCAGCGCCAGCAGAAATCCATTGTCGTATTGACGGGTCATCGGACCGTGAGCGCAGGGGAGATCGTCGCGCTGGCTTTTAAAGGCAGGCAGCAGGTTTGTCTTTATGGCGAGCCCACCGCCGGTCTGACGACGGCAAATGCCACCTACTCGTTATCGGATCATTCGATGCTCGTGCTGACCGTGTGCCAGGAGGCCGACCATACGGGCAGGGTCTGCTCGGGCAGCATATTCCCGGATAAATATATCAACCAGCCCTACTCTACCACCGCGCTAAACGATCCGGTCCGAACGGCTGCGATCAACTGGCTTCAGAGCCAATAGGGACCTCCGGAAGGCCCCCGCCGCGGAAAATTCTGCGGGACTGAGCTTTTTATGAGCAAACCGGTTATTTTTGCTCCTTCTCCAAATACAAATCATTGCTTATGCCACACGCCATCATTCGGGCAACCTTTTTTTTCACCGCGGGCTGTTCGTTCCTTGCCTGCCATCATGCTGCAGCTCCAGGCGACCAGGAAGAGGGAATCTCCGCCTTCAATAAAGACAGCCTGGCCGCGCACATTCAGGTACTTGCTTCCGACTCCTTCCAGGGCCGCCGGCCCTTTACCGCCGGCGAGACGCGTACCGTGGCCTATCTGCAGAACACCTACGCCGGTATGGGCCTGGAACCGGGTAACGGGAACAGCTATGTACAGGATGTCCCGATGGTCGAGATCAGTCCCGTGGGGGTGGCCACAATGAAGGTGATTGCGCCAAAGAGCAGCTTCGACCTGAAGAACCTGGAAGATTTCGTGATCTGGACCGAACGCCCGGATCCGGTCGCGACGCTGGACAAGGATCAGGTAGTATTTGCGGGCTTCGGCATCGTCGCCCCCCAATATCACTGGAATGACTATGCGGGATTGGACGTCAAGGGTAAGGTCGTGCTGGTGATGGTGAACGACCCGGGGTTCTATGACTCCACGAAGTTCAAAGGCCATACGATGACCTATTATGGGCGTTGGACCTATAAGTTCGAAGAGGCGGCGCGCCAGGGTGCGAAGGGCTGTCTGGTCATCCACAATACGGCTGCGGCCTCCTACCCTTTCAGTGTCGTACAAAGCTCAAATGGCGGGGTAAAATTGCACCTGGACACGCGGAGCAGTCCGCAATATCAGCTTGCCGTTCAGGGATGGATCACCGAAGGGACCTGCAAGCGCATCCTGTCCGCTGCGGGAAAGGACAGCTCCCTGTTCAAACAGGCGGAGCAGGGCGGCTTCAAGCCGGTGCCGCTGGACGTCCGTCTTTCAGCCTCGCTGAAGGTCAAGGAGGTCTACGCGCAATCCCACAATGTCATCGCGAAGATCACGGGCAGCAAACGGCCCGACGAATACATCATTTACTCCGCGCACTGGGACCACCTCGGTATCGGGAAGCCTGACGCCACGGGCGATTCAATTTATAATGGCGCGGCGGATAATGCCAGCGGTTCGGCAAGCCTGTTAGAGATCGCCCGCGCATTCAAGAGCTTGCCGGAAAAGCCGGAACGCACGGTCATTTTCCTCGCGGTCACCGCGGAAGAGCAGGGTTTGCTGGGATCCGCCTATTATGCGGAGCATCCGATCTACCCGCTGGCCAGGACGGTAGCCAATCTGAATATCGACGTGATCAATACGTATGGCCCGACGAGGGACATTACCTACAGCGGCGCGGGGCAGTCGGAGCTGGAAGACTATCTGAAGGCAGAGGTCGACAAAAAAAGGAGGACCATCGCGCCGGAATTGCATCCGGAAGCCGGGCATTATTTCCGTTCGGATCACTTCAATTTCGCGCGGTTTGGCGTGCCTTCGCTGACCGCGGACGCCGGAACGGACGATGTCCAACGAGGGAAGGAATATGGCAAGAAGATGCAGGACGACTATGTGGCGAACCATTACCACCAGCCCAGCGACCAGTACAATGCGAGCTGGAACCTGGAAGGAGGGCTGCAGGACATCGAACTGGACTATCTTGTCGGCAAGCGGCTTGCCTTCGGCCCGGAGTGGCCCGCCTGGAAGGATGGTTCGGAATTCAAGGCGAAACGGGATCAGAGCAGTGCAGAGAGAAAATAAACGCTACATTTATTATATGGGAGATCTTCAGATCAAGCGGCAACAAAAAAAATACGACGCGGTCATCATCGGATCCGGCGCGGGAGGTGGAATGGCCGCCTATGTCCTCGCACATGCCGGGATGAAAGTATGCCTGGTGGAGGCGGGGCCGATGTTCGATCCCAAGACAGACTCGAATCAATTGCGCAATCCCTGGGAGTCGGTGCGGCGGGGCGCATCTACGAAATTCAGGCCGTTCGGAGATTTCGACGGGTGTTATTGGGGATGGCGTATCGACGACGAGCCCTACACGCAGTCGGGCAAGCCGGGAACGACCGCCTGGGAGTGGTGGAGGGCGCGCATGGTCGGCGGACGCACCAATCACTGGGGCCGCATTTCATTGCGTTTCGGTCCGAGGGACTTTAAGCGAAAGAGCATCGATGGCCTGGGTGACGACTGGCCCATCGGCTATGAGGATGTGAAGCCCTATTATGACCAGATAGACCGTTTGCTTGGCGTTTTCGGGACGAATGAAGGATTGGAAAATGATCCGGATGGGATCTTCCTCCCTCCGCCGAAGCCGCGTCTGCATGAGCTGTTCATCAAAAAGGCCGGAGGCAGCGTCGGCGTGCCGGTGATCCCGTCGCGCCTGTCCATTCTCACCAAGCAGATCAATGCCGAGCGGGGCCAGTGTTTCTACTGCGCGCAATGCGGGCGGAGCTGCAAGGTCTATGGCGATTTCTCCGCGTCCTCCTGCCTGGTGATCCCGGCGCTGAAGACCGGCAATATCGATCTTGTCACGAATGCGATGGCGAGGGAAATATTGACGGACCGGGAAGGCCTGGCCACGGGGGTTTCGTACGTCAGCAAGGACGATATGCAGGAGTACCAGGTTTCCGGACGGACCGTGATCCTGGGCGCCAGCGCCTGCGAAAGTGCGCGCCTGCTGCTCAATTCACGGTCTGCCCGGCATCCGAACGGGCTGGCCAACGGCAGTGATGCAGTCGGCAGGTACCTGCACGATTCCACGGGCGCCGACATGGGCGGGTACATTCCCGAACTGGTGGATCGCAAGCGGTACAATGAGGACGGCGTGGGCGGCATGCATGTCTATTCGCCCTGGTGGCTGGACAATAAAAAGCTGGACTTCCCCCGGGGGTATCATATCGAGTACGGGGGCGGATTCGGCATGCCCATTTACGGATTCCAATGGGGCATCGAGCAACTCAACGGGAGCGATGCGGGCATCTTGAAAGTCCCGGGCAAACAGGCGGGCGGTTACGGCGCCGCTCTGAAAAAAGACTACCGCAGCCTTTTCGGCGCCTCCGTGCATATGGCGGGGCGCGGGGAGGCCGTGGCCAGGAGAGAGAACTATTGCGAGATCGACCCGGGCGTCGTGGATAAATACGGGATCCCGGTATTGCGTTTCAATACCAGTCACTCCGAATACGAGATCAGGCAGGCGAAGCACATGAAGGAGACTTTTGCGGAGCTGTTGCATGCCATGGGCGCGGTCATCACGCACGGACATAAGGACGATGAAAAGAATAACTGGGGATTACATGCTCCCGGGGAGATCATTCACGAGGCGGGAACGGTGCGGATGGGCAATGATCCGAAGGCCGCGCCGCTTAATAAGTGGAGCCAGGCGTACGAATGCAAGAACCTGTTCTGTGTCGATGGCGGACCCTTCGTTTCGCAGGCAGACAAGAATATTACCTGGACGATCCTCGCCTTGTCGATGCGTACCAGCGAATATGTAGTGGACCAACTGAAAAAACAAAATATTTAGCACATGGACCGGAGAAAATCCATCAAGGCATTGATCGCAGGCACGGTATCCGCGGGTACCCTGCTCGAGGCCTGCAAGTTGCAGGACAAAAAGGAAGAGAAGAAGGCCGACGAAGGAGCCGCCGCGCCAGCCGACGGCATCAACCGCATGAAGGAGGAGGCGGCGCATGATGCCTCGGTGCGTTCTGCCACTTATTTCACGGCGGATGAAATGGCTACGCTCCGCATTCTTTGCGATATCATCATTCCCCGTGACGAGGTAAGCGGAAGCGCGTCGGATGCGAAGGTCCCGGAATTCATCGGCGTGATCGTAAACGATATGCCGCAGCATCAGACACCAATGCGCGGCGGCCTGCGGTGGCTGGACATGCAATGCCTTACCCGTTACGGAAAACCTTTTTCGGGTTGCGACCAGCGGCAGCAAATGGAGATCGTGGATGAGATAGCCTGGCCGAAGAAGGCCAAGCCCGGAATGGAGCAGGGAGTCGCCTTCTTCAATCTGGCGCGCAATCTGACCGCGTCCGGTTTTTATACCTCGCAGATCGGAATGAAGGACGTCGGCTACATCGGCAATGTACCCAATCAATGGAATGGGGTGCCGGAGGATGTATTAAAGCAATACAAGCTGGCCTACAGCGAGAAGGAATTGAAGGAATGCATCAGCTTCAGCGCTTAGCCGAAGCCGCGCCGCCCGGGAACGCTTCCTCCGTGGTTAATTCTCAATGGGACGGTAATGGTACCCTTCCTCGCTTAAGACATAACTGTTGGGGACGAAGCTTAGCAGGGACTGCTTTACCATCGCCGCGGCCTCCTGCTGGTAGTGCAGACCGACCTCAGGCGTTTTCATGGCAAATTGCCAGCTCTGTATCTTCAACAGAGCGATCCTGCTTTCCTGTACAAGATAATTCTCTAATTGCCTGAATTCTTCGGCAAGGTGATCCTGGTGGTTTCGGATATTGGGGATCATAGGGATCTGTATTGGGTTTTTCAAAAAATATACTGGACTAACAGGAAACGTGAAATGTTTTCCAAAAATTGCGTGCCTTCGGCAATGTGGAAAAGACCTTGGGAAAAAATTTCCAAAAAAGGGAATGTTTTAGTTTAGACTGATGCTATAAAATATTGTAAATCAATAAGTTATAATTTGGCATCGGATTCGTACTTTACAGTTCATCAATCGATAAGAAGTACAATTAAACATATCACCTTATAACAACTTGACGGCCATCAATAGTTAAAAAGGTCTTGACCCTTCGCCCCGGCGGAGGGTTTTTTTATGGGGCGGCGAGGCTTACCGTATCAGGATGGAGACGCCCTTGAGCGTAAACTTTTTGCCGCTGTCGCGGTCGGTGTACCGGAGGGTCCAGACATAGGTGCCGGCGGGTTGCGGCTGCCCTCCTATCCTCCCATCCCATTTTTGGGTCCAGTCCCTGGACTCGAACACGAGCTGACCATAGCGGTTATAGACCCGGAACTCGAGGCCGTCGGCCTTATACGCATTTAGCGGATAGAGGAAATCGTTGATGCCATCGCCGTTGGGGGTAAAGGCGGAGGGGACGGCGATATAGCAGGATTTTAATACATCGACCGCTTCAGAAGCCGTATCGAGGCAGCCGAGATCGTTTTTCGCGATGAGGAGTACCCGATAGGTGTTCTCCGTGCCTGTGAATGCGAACTGGTGGGGTGCGGGCGTCGAGTCCGAGCTGGTCGAGCCGTCTCCGAATTCCCATTGCCAGGAGACGATATTGCCTGTACTGTTATTCTTGAACTGGGCCTCGTCCTTCGGGCAAAGGATATTGGGCCCTTCGAATGCGGCCTGAAATGCATTGCCGAGAACAATGGTTCCCTGGGCCGTGTCGCTGCAAAAGCCGTTGGACACGATGAGCCGGGCCGATCTCGTATTGAAGACCGAATAGGTTTCCACGGGGTTCTGCAGATTGCTTGTATCGGATCCATCGAAGGTCCAGTGCCATTGGTCGATGCCATTCGCGGCGCCGGAGCTGAACCGGATCGTATCCCGTATGCAACCGAAGGCCACCTGATCGGTAAATGCGGCGGACACGGTATCCTTCATCGTGAACGGGAGGGAGGAGCCGGCGGGGGTCTCCTGTCCGCACTCATCGATCAGGGTATTCCCGTCGGACCCTTTCTTCAGGACGATCTGATAGGATCCGCCGGACACGATGGGCGCCGAGAGCGTGACCACGATGTGGTTGCTTAGTCCATCGCTGCTGCATTTGAGCCCGGCGGCCCCGGCAACGCTCACGCCGGCAGGACCGGTTATTGTGAAATCACTTCCGTCCGGCGCCACCGAACTACAAAGCATTCTTTTAGAAAACACCAGTTGCAGGCTGTTTGCCGCGCAGGCGGGCCTGGTCAGGCTATCCATCGGCGTAGGTGAAATGGGCGCAATGACCAGCGGCACGGAACTGCCCTGTGGCAATGGGGCATCGCAGTTGTCGAGCAAGGTATTTCCGTCGGTGCCGATGGCGGCGATCACGGCATAATTGCCCGCGGTCAACGGACCGGACAGCACCAGGGTTACGGAATCCATGTCGAAACTACTGCCGCAACTATTGCCGGAGGCCGAAACGATGGAGACGGCCGAAGGCGAGATCCTGAAATCGCTCCCATCGGAAGCAATGGTGCTGCACTTCATACCCTTGTTCAGCAATATGGTGATGTGCGTTCCGTCGCAACTGGCGGAGGTGGAGACCATGGCGGGCGGCAGCGTGTCGGTGATGCTTGCCGTTCCGCCGCCAAATGACAAATGATAGCCGCTTTGGGAATCTCCGCTGAAATGACTGATCATTAAAAGGTAGTTATGCCCCTGCACGATCTGGGGCATTTTGCTGAATATCGGCGGACCGGTCGCCGGGATGCTGGTAGAACCGCACTCGAAAAGGGAAGCCGCTGTGGGCGAGGTGCCCGTTACCCCTGTTACGCCGGACCAATTGCATCCGATGAACAAGGAGGCATTCAGGTAGACGTCGTTTGGATCATGGCCGGTCACATCGAAAAGCTGCCAGTCATAATCGTCGCCAAGGTCATTTGGGCGGATGGTCAGGCCAAGCGTACCGGACCGGAAACAGGTGAACTTATACCAATACGGGTTGACATCTTCGTACACGTTGCCATTTGCCGGGCAGGGGGTCGGGACGATATCATTCACGCAGGTCGGAACGCTTTTTTGGACAAAGGTATCACTACCGCAAACGGGGAAGGCGGTCGCCGGAGTCTGGCCCAGGACCGTGCAACGCTGGGCATGGATCGTCCGGGCGAAAAGCAACAATAAACATGATATCAGCAGCTGTTTCAGGAACATCAATAAGCAAAGTTAATTTACATGACGCTCAGATGGCCTCAAGCGTTGTCTCGGGCGTGTTATTTTGACAAATCTTCTCTGCAAGGACCGGTCCATTTTTCGGAAAAAGTTTCCATTACCGGGAAGAACCCTGCTAACCGGGTTGGCTATATTAATGTGATTTACAATAACTTATAGTGCTGGCATTAAATTCGTATCCTACTATCCCGGAACCCCTAAACTCTAAACATAACCCCTAAACCCTAAACATTCTTTACTGTTTGACGGCCATCAATAGTTTAAATAAAGAATCTTCTGCCCGCTTTTGACATTTGAGGGTTTGAAGGATCCTTCCGACTGAAGCGGAGGGATTTTTCTTTTTATGGGGGTAGTCAAGGGGTTATCTCATCTTTTTTCCCTCTTTTCCCCTATTTTTGCCCTCCTTTGAAAGAACGCTGAACAAGAACTACAATTTATGGACAAATTGATGTTTTATCTGGTTCCCGCCATGGGGGCTATCGGATTGCTTTACACCTTCATCAAATTCTCCTGGGTATCGAAACAGGAAGCCGGCACCGAAAGGATGCAGGAGATCAGCCGTTACATTGCGGAAGGGGCCATGGCATTTCTGAAAGCCGAATGGAAGATCCTTTCTTATTTCGTGATCCTTGCGGCGATCCTGCTGGCGGTGATGGGTTACAGCAACCCGCAATCGCATTGGGCCATCGCCGTCTCCTTTATATTTGGCGCCATCCTGAGCGCCACGGCCGGTTATATCGGCATGCGCAGCGCGACGAAGGCGAATGTGCGAACGGCTCATGCGGCCCGAACGAGCCTGAGCAAGGCCCTGAAGGTTTCATTCACCGGCGGATCCGTCATGGGACTCGGCGTGGCCGGCCTGGCGGTGATGGGGTTGGGAGGCTTGTTCATCATTCTCCGCGCTGTCTTTGCACCCGGGTTCGCCGTCGACTCCGAGGAAATGAGGCGTACGATCGAAGTGCTGACCGGCTTTTCGCTGGGTGCGGAATCGATCGCGTTGTTTGCGCGCGTAGGCGGTGGGATCTATACCAAGGCCGCTGACGTAGGCGCCGACCTGGTGGGGAAGGTGGAAGCCGGAATTCCCGAGGACGATCCGCGCAATCCTGCCACCATTGCGGATAATGTTGGAGATAATGTCGGCGACGTAGCCGGGATGGGAGCCGATCTGTTCGGTAGCTATGTAGCGACGGTCCTGGCGACGATGGTGCTGGGACAGGAGACCCGGTCGGATGCAACCGATCATTTCGGCGGCTTCGCTCCGATCCTGCTGCCCATGATCATTGCGGGCGCGGGCATCTTATTTTCGATCGTCGGCACGCTGTTCGTGCGTGTCAGCGACTCCGCAGGCATCAATACCTCCAGCGTGCAGAAGGCGTTGAACATGGGCAACTGGGGATCGATCTTATTGACGGCACTGGCCTGCATCGGCCTGGTCTATTATATTCTGCCGGAAACGATGACCCTCCGCGATATCGAATTCACCAAATGGGGAGTGCTTGGCGCGATCGGAGTCGGCCTTCTGGTAGGCACACTGATGAGCGTTATCACGGAATACTACACGGCCATGGGTAAGCGCCCGGTACTCAGTATTGTCCGTCAGTCCGCGACAGGGCATGCCACGAATGTGATCGGGGGCCTTGCCGTGGGGATGGAATCCACCTTTTTGCCGATCCTCGTCCTGGCAGGAGGGATCTGGGGATCGTTCGAATGCGCCGGCTTGTATGGCGTGGCCATTGCCGCTGCCGGCATGATGGCTACGACCGCCATGCAGCTTGCCATCGACGCCTTCGGGCCGATCGCGGACAATGCGGGGGGTATCGCCGAGATGAGTGAACTCCCCAAGGAAGTGCGTGAGAAGACCGACGTGCTCGATGCCGTTGGGAATACCACGGCTGCCACCGGAAAAGGATTTGCCATCGCTTCGGCGGCCCTGACCTCACTGGCCCTTTTCGCAGCCTTCGTCGGAGTGGCCAAGATCCAGGGGATCGACATCTACAAAGCGAAGGTATTGGCGAGCCTTTTCGTAGGCGGCATGATCCCTTTCATATTTTCGTCCCTGGCCATTCGTGCGGTCGGACAGGCCGCCATGGCGATGGTCGAGGAAGTGCGGCGCCAATTCCGCACGATCCCGGGCATCATGGAAGGCACCGGCAAGCCGGAATATGACAAATGCGTCGCCATTTCGACCGGGGCGTCGATCAAGAAAATGATGCTGCCGGGCGCGATTGCCATCCTCTCCCCGCTCATCATCGGCTTCCTACTCGGCCCTGAGGCCCTTGGAGGCTTTCTTGCGGGCGCTACGGTATCGGGGGTACTGATGGGCATGTTCCAGAATAATGCCGGAGGCGCCTGGGACAATGCCAAAAAATCGTTTGAAAAGGGCGTGGAGATCAATGGGCAGGTCTATTATAAGAAGTCCGAACCGCATAAGGCATCCGTGACCGGAGACACCGTCGGCGATCCTTTCAAGGACACGTCGGGGCCGTCGATGAATATCCTGATCAAACTGATGTCGATCGTATCGCTGGTGATCGCCCCCACCCTGGCCTCAATTTACCAGGACACCGTCGCGCAAAAAGCCCCCAGGCTGCAGGAAAAGAGCGTCGTTGTCAGCCATCCGTCGGGTGTGGAAAATGCCGGAGATCCGGTAACCGTCCACAAGCTAACCAGGCATTAACAAAAAAAGTTTTTTGGAAAAGGCAGAGGAACCTATCTTTACTGCCTTCAACGTAACACTAATCAGATCCACAATACCGAAAGTCCCGATGTTTCTACATGGGGGCTTTTCTTTTTTTGCAGGTCGCCGGGAATTCCTAACTTGTAGAAAGCGCTTGTCCATCCATGCCTCCAGCCGTCCTATATTATGCCATTCCGGGATTTGTCCTGTTACTCTCGATCGAGGCCTGGTTCTCCTACCGGGAGCAGCGTGACCTGTATGAGACCAAGGATACGTTCAGCAGCATTTCCCTGGGGCTGGGCAACCTCTTCAGCGGCCTGATCACGAAGGGGCTGATCTTCGGGCTGTTCACCCTACTCTATCAATGGCGGTTGTTCACGCTGGACGGGTCGCGCTGGTGGCATTGGGCGCTGGCATTTTTCGCGGATGATTTCTCCTATTACTGGTTTCATCGCTGCAGTCATCACGTAAATTGGTTCTGGGCCTCCCATGTCGTACACCATTCCTCCAAGCGATATAATTTGTCGGCCGCGTTGCGTCAAACCTGGACAGGCAACCTGACCGGCGCGTTCCTGTTCTGGTGCTGGATGCCCCTGGCCGGCTTCCATCCCATCATCGTCCTGATGATGCAATCCATCAGCCTGATCTATCAGTTCTGGATCCATACCGAGACGATCGACCGGTTGCCCCGGCCTATCGAGTTCCTGTTCAATACGCCTTCCCATCACCGGGTGCATCATGGCGTGGACCTGAAGTACCTGGATAAGAACCATGCGGGCGTGCTCATCATTTGGGACCGGATGTTCGGCACCTTCAGGAAAGAAGAAGAGAGGCCGAGGTATGGACTTACCCGTAACATCGAATCCTTCAATCCCGTCATCATCGCGCTGGTCACCTGGAAAGAACTGTTCCGCAAGGCAGCCCGATCGGGCTCGGCCAGGCACTTCGTGAACTACTTCATCCAGCCGCCTGGCTGGAGCCATGACGGCAGCAGCCTCACTGCTTCGGAGATGATCAAAGAATATAACCGGCAGCACCCCGACGCCCCGCTGGGCCGGGAAAAAGATCAGGGGAAATCCGGCCGGAAACCCAAATAAAATCCATTTTAACATTTGATTACGAAAAATATCGTAAATTAGTCTTCAAAATCTATTTTATGACCACCCGATATATTAAACCCACGGAAAGTGAACTGGAGATCCTCACGGTTTTGTGGGATAGAGACCTGGCCAGCGTGCGTGAAGTACATGAAGAGCTGGCAAAATCCAAGGATGTGGGATATACAACCACGTTGAAGCTGATGCAGATCATGCACGAGAAAGGATTGGTCAAGCGGGATGATTCCTTCAAGACGCATATTTACCAGGCGGCGGTCAGCAAAGAGAGGACCCAGAAGCATCTACTCGGCAAGATGATCAATACCCTGTTTGGCGGATCTCCCACCGAACTGGTGATACAGGCGCTCGGGCATCACAAGGCTACTCCGGCCGAGCTGGAAGAGATCCAGGTTCTGTTAAATAATTTGAAACATCAATAATCGATCGGCATGCCTCTCTTTACCCAATCGGCTTTACTGAAAGCGCTGGGCTGGTCCCTGTTCAACAGTTTATGGCAGATGGCTGCATTGTGGCTTTGCCATCTTCTGCTGACCGCGCTGTTACGGAAGAGTTCATCGCATGTCCGTCATGGCCTGGCCGTCTTCTGCCTGGGTACGGGTACGATCTTATTCCTGGTTACTTTATTTAACAGCTACCCGGCCGCGGGGAGCGGTCAATTCTTTAGCGGAGACTGGATGCCGTCCTTCCATGGGGCACGCCAAACCATCAACGCCCTCCTCCCCTATTGTTCCTTTTTGTATTTGCTGGCACTGACCTTCCTGTTTGCCCGTTATATCAATTGTTATATGTATTCACGCCGGCTGAAGGCGGATGGATTGAGTAAGATCCAGCCCAGGCTGCGACTGTTCGTCAAAGAGATCGCGCAGCGGATGGGCATTACCAGGGAGGTGCAGGTATGGCTGTCTTCGCTGGTGGACGGGCCGGTCACCTTAGGATTCCTGCGCCCGGTCATCCTGGTCCCCGTGGCCATGGTGAACAACCTCAGCGTGCCGCAGGTAGAAGCCATCCTTCTGCATGAATTAGCACATATCAAACGATACGATTACCTGGTAAATCTCGGTATAACGGTGGTTGGGATACTGTTCTTTTTCAACCCCTTCACGCGTCTCCTCATCCGGGACATCCGGCGTGAACGGGAGCACCGCTGCGATGACCTCGTACTCCAATTCCGGTATGACCCGCATGCGTATGTCTCCGCCTTACTGTCCCTTGCCGCTCCTGCGCGGTACCGGCAGACCCTGGCGCTTGCCGCAACCGGGAAGAACGACCGCCTGCTCCTCCACCGGGTACGGCGCATCCTGAATCAGCAGCGGACCGGGGAACGTCCGGGCGCCAAGCCCGTGATCGTGCTTTTGTTCACGTTGCTAACCGCGGTGATCGGCCTGTCCGGCACGGTGAATCCCATTGCGCGCCTGATCCAGCGAAATAAGCGGATCAGTGAACCCGTGACCCTGGCTTTTGCCAAATCTCCCGTAGAGACGGCCTCTCCGATGTCCTGGAATCTCAGGACGGAAAAGCCGCAGACCGCAAAAAAAGAGACCGGATCAAGAAGGAAGAAAGTAACCGAAGAGGAATACCCGGATGAGGATCAGGTACCTTCCCAGGATCTGCTGTATGCAAGCAATAATCTGGATGACAGCAGCGCCGGGCAGTATATGACCGCCATCGGGAACAGGGATGCGCAACCCCTTGAAGTGCGCGACTATTCCATTCAACAGACCAACGACGAGCCCGTCATCGTGTCCTCTTCCGCTCCCATGGCAGGAGCCGCGACCATGCCCTATGTGCCGAGCTCCAGTTTCTCCTACCGGGTGACCGAAGATTCTGCCGCCTCTCTCCAACAGCTGGGTGTGCTGATCGAGTCGGGCGGGAAGGCTTCCGAACTGAAGTTAACCCTGGCCAAGGCGATCGCGTCCAACCAGGCCGCTATCAAAAAAAGCCGGGAACTGATCATCTGCCAGGAGCAAGCCCTGACCAATTTGCGGTCGACGTCGTCCCTTTGCCGGATCTCGGGTTTAAATCTCCAACGGCAATGCCTCGAAAAGCAGGTCAGGACGCAGCATCTGAAATTGAGGCAACAGGTGGAATTGCAACAGAAGCTTGAGATCGCCGTCATGAAGCTCAGGGTCGTCCATATTTAAGGCCGGGATGCCCTACCAGATGTTCTTCGGACACCAATCCCCATATTTATTGCCGATCAGAAAACCGAGCACGATCTCGTGCGTGCCCTTGCTGACCGTATTCAGCTTGGATGTCGTGAGATCATAGGAGTAGCCCAGGTTGAAGGTATTGGATACATTCATTCCGACCATGGCGGCGAACCCATCGTAGGTGCGCAAGCTGGCGCCGATCCAGAGCAGGTCCTGGTATTGAAGTTTGGCATTGAAGTCGATCTGTACCGGCAATGGCTCGACGTATTTTACCATGATCGAAGGGATCAGGTTGAAATCTTCGTCGATCAGAAAACGGTAACCGGCCGTTCCAAACAGGTGCGGGACAAACTTACCCTGCTGGAGGGCGACCTCGTTCTCTACGAAGGAGACTTTTTGCGGAATGATCTGCTGGGCGGCCAGGCCCATGAAATAATCGGCGGAATAGAGCCATACGCCGATATTGAAATCCGGCTTGATGCTGTTGATCTCGCCGCTTGAATAGACGGCCGGATCGACGGGCACGTCGAAGAATAATTTATCACGATCTATGCTGAGGTCGGACATGCCCGCGGCGAAGCCGAGGGCCAGGCTGGTTCGTGCAGAGATCCCGAGGTGGTAGGCGTAGGTGGCATAAGCGGAAAAGCGATTGAGGGGCCCGGTCCGATCGTCGAGGATCGTCAGGCCGATGCCGTGGTGCGGTTTGGCGGCCTCATAATCTTCCCAGTAATACTTACCCCTGGGGTTCTCGCCCGGCTTATGAAAGGAGGTGGCCGTCTCGCGGTCGTCCTTCTTCCCGATAGGACCGTGGATCGTAAAATAGGTGGTGATGGGCGCGTCCTGGAGGCCGACCCATTGATGACGATGGCTGATCTTGACGTCCGTGTAATTTTCGATCCCGGTGAGCGCGGGATTGATGATGTAATTGTTGAGGATATATTGCGTGTATTCGGGCTTTTGCTGAGCCCTGGCGCAATAGGTCACCAACAGTAATCCGGCAAGCCCGGGGATCGCTCTCTTCACTAAAAGGAAATTCATCCGGCTGATTTAAGGTTGGGCACGACCGAACCCTAAATTAAGGAATTCCCGTGAGACCGGCGGAATCGGGGGGATCGCGGTGTCGCGGGAGCTATCCGGCCAGGATGGTTTTTGCCCTCTTGCCTTCGCAAAAAAGCAGGTCGAGGATGGACAAACCGGGAATAAATCCGGTCCGTTCCTCGAAAACCTGGCGGTACCGGGGGGATCCGGCAGCTGGCTGGGAGGGGTCTGGCCCTGAGGGGTCTGAGGGCAGCAGTTTGCCCCGCCAGTCCATCCATTCGTCCCCCGGGTAAGCGGGTCTCCAGGCGTCGGTCAGGGATATGTCGGGAGACAGGCCCAGGGTGGTCAGGGACCAGTCAAAGCAGGCGCGGTTCCAATCCACCAGCAGATCGGCCGGCTGGTTGTATAGTGCCTCCAGTCCGTCCCGATAAAATTCGAACCAGGGCGATCGGCTGTAACAGGACGTGATGGTCTTCCAATGGGCGGCTTGCCAGCTCCCGGAGCCGGCGATCCGGACCTCGCGGATGGGGGTCTTTTGGTCGCGTCCTTTCGCCAGCGGAATACTCAGGTCGATGGATCCTTCGGCCCCGGCAATGCGGCAGCGGTTGCGAAAACTCATTTTTTGATAGGCTTCATATTGCTCAAAAACGATATTCGAAATTTTTGTTAAGTTTTTATATAAGATAACAGATGGAAAATATTGGAATTCAATTAATAAGTTCATTTTATTTTTTTCGGTTTGGGGATTTGGTTAATGGGGCGAAAAGGATGGTTTTGGTTGTGTTCCCGGGTTCTATCAATATGATATTTAAATGCATATAATTCAATGTAAAATGATCGAAATGAATTAAATAGAATTATTATTTTCTACTACAGAAATTGGACTAACGTGCGGAATGGTGAATGGGGCTACAAACCTTGGTAAACCCAATTATCTTAGCAGAAGAAATAAAGTTAGTCAATCCTGAAATTTGGGAGAAATTTAAAAAAACGTGTTGACGTGTCAGGGAAGAAATAGGTGCTGTAATGGTCTGCCCTACCCTGCTCCGGCTGGGGGCGATGAGGCTGTTCCCTTAGCCTATTCCCCCAGCTTGATCTTTTGATCCTTCAGTTCCGCCAGCTTTTTCTTCCCATAGGCCGC
>JAUZNZ010000023.1 GCA_030706735.1 Bacteroidota bacterium
AACAGCATCCTGAACTCGGCCCCTGCGATCCGTTTTATAGTTTTCATCAATTCGCTTTTTTACATTTGTTAAATAATTGTGCAAAGACCCCGTCCAGCGAGCTCTTCGGAAATAGTGATTTCTTCTTCCGGCCTACTTCCTCCTCCTTCTGATCAGCAACACCATGCACGCTGCCAATAGGATCCCCGGGATCACCACAAAGAATGTGGTCTTGACTGCCGGAATACTGCTAAGTGTCGCGCTGAAATCATAATCGTTTGTCGGCAACGCATCCGTTTCCACCGGGAAAAGGCCATAATTGAGCCATTTGAACAGCTCGGTCAAAAAGCCCGGGTTTCCCTCATTGAACGCACATACGGCACTCAGCATATCTGCATCACCCAGCACGATGATCCGCTGTTCCCGGCCGCCCACCTGACGCGTTAACGCCAGCCCAAATGGCACCTGCGCCTTCCTGTCTCCGGCCGCGGAGTCATAGGTCTTCGGGATCGTGTCCAATTCGTAATTGCCGGCTTTGTTCCAGGTGTTGCGGGGATCGGAGACGATCAACGGCGTGACCTTGAAGGGACCGTCTTTCTTATACTCCAATCCTACCGCCCCGCTGAGGTACAGCTTTTTCAAACTATCCGGGTTTAAGAAATCCCGAAATTTCTCCTGATCGAACACTTCGCCAACCTGGCCGGAGAAGAGGCCCTTGATGGTCGTCGGCCCATTATACTTGCCAGGCGAGATCATAACCCCGTCCTGCAACCGGACGCCCACCGACGCCAGCAGCGGATTGAGCAGGGCCTGGCGCGTCGGTTCACCGGCAATGATCATGTTGCCGCCGGCCGCAATATATTGGTTGAGCCTGGTCATCTCCACGGCGCTCAATGGGCGCTTGGGATCGGATACCACCAGCGCAGCAATATCCCTGGGGACATCCTGCCGGTCCAGGAAGACCGTATCGAAATCGAAGCCCTGGTTGATTAGCGCCTTACGGAAACCCGGCATAGCGCATATTGCATAGTATTCGACCGGGTCCCGGTGGATGATGCTGCGTTCATAGTCGCCGCCCGCAAATACGATCTTCGGGGGGGTGTCCGTCAGCCGGCGCATGGAGGCGATCACCTCATGCTCGAAGGGTATCATAGGATTCTCGTCGAATACACGGACAAAGCTCTTCTTTCCAGCCGCCTCCAACTGCCGGACGAACCGATGTTCTTCCAGCTCGAGGTCGATGGCCTGACGCTCCTGTTCAGGCGTCATGACTTCGCTCATCGAAAGACTGTTGGCGTCGATCATTTGTGGTCCCAGCACAGACACCGGCTTACCGGCATTTTGCTTCGTCCGGAATATGTAATGAAATGAAGTATCATAATAGATGTTGTATTTGAAGTCCATATCCCCCTTGAAACGCACATATTTTTCCCAGAAATGGTAATCTTCATTCCTGTTCTGCGGCAGCCCAAGTTCGTCGCCTATCCCGAGCAGGTTGTCCCAGGCCGTGACGGTCAATGGCCCTTTTATTTTCTCAAGTACCTTCTGCGAATTGACCGAGATGGTCTGGGTCTTGTACCTGGTCATATCGTAATAAGCCGTCACCGAATGCCGGTTGCTGATATAGCCCACCAAAAGGAAAACGACACTCAACCCCACATAACGGCTAATCATGACGAGACGGGGCCGCAACCGCCTGCCATCGTTCAGCCGCATGATCGTGATCGTAAGGAAAAGACCGATAATCAGTAGGAAATACAGGATGTCGGCGCTCCTGATCAACGCCTGGTTCATGTTATCGGAGGCCCTTCCTCTCACGGACAGAAAATCGGTCAGCGCCCGCATAAAGGCGAACTCTTGTCCGATTTCCCCAACATAGTTCATGAAGGCCAGCACGGCGAGCGTGCTCAGCGCGGCCACCACCTGGTAGGGCGTAAGAGAGGACATAAACAGCCCGATAGCAGAATAGGTCAGGACCACCAGGTAGGTGGCCACCAACGGCGGAATCAGCGAAACAAAATCCAAATTTTTGACCATGACGTTTCCCATAAGACAATAAATGGCCATTACCCCGACGAACAACAGGCAATAGAGCATCATCGCACCGAATTTTCCCAGCACGATTTGGCTGATCCGGATGGGAGAGGAGTACAATAGCTTGATCGAGCCGCTCGAAAGTTCCCGGCTCAAAAGCCCCATGGTCAGCAGCGGCACATAGAGATACAGGTTTTGCTGGGTCTGGATGAAGATCCCATGCCGCGAGGTTCCGTAGATTATGCTGCTGAGCCCGCCGAACATTCGCGCAAGTGCATTACCGATGGTCTCCTGGCGTTGCATCCAAATCTCCAAATGATCCGAAAAATCGATGGAGGACGAGATAATGAAAATGATCATCACGATCCAGGCGATCGGCGAATAGAACAGCATCCTGAACTCCGCCCCTGCGATCCGTTTTATAGTTTTCATCAGTTCGATTTTTTACGCTTGTTGGATAATTGTGCAAACACTTCGTCCAGCGAGCTCTTTTCTCTGGAAACCTCCACCGGTCTCCAACCCTTCTCCACGCTCATCCGGACCACCCGCTCGGAGATGTCCGGAGACCCGTCAAAACGCATCCGGTAAGTGTTCGTACCCAGCAGTTCCACCTTCGTGATCCCGGGAATGCGCCCCAGCTCCTGTAATGACGGCGGGGCTTCCATCTTGATGATGATGCTCTCCTGCGCGGCAAAATTGTTAAAGGCTTCCATGGTGTCGGCAAAGACCATCCTGCCCTCTTCGATCATGATCACGTCGCGGCAGGTGGCCTGTATCTCAGATAGAATATGCGAGGAGAAGATGATGGCCCGCTCTTCGGCGATCTCGCGGATCAGCTTCCGCACCTCGATGATCTGATTCGGATCCAGCCCATTGGTGGCCTCGTCGAGCACCACCAGCCGGGGCTTATGTATGATGGCCTGCGCGATGCCGACGCGTTGGCGGTAGCCGCCCGACAGGTTTCGCAGCAGCCGGTTGCCGTATTGGGCAATGCCACACTTGTCCTTCACCTCGGTTACGGCCCTGGGAATTTGCTTTTCATCCATCTGGCGGAGATGCGCACAATAGGTCAGGTATTCATCGATCGTGAACTCCAGGTAGAGCGGCGCCGACTGCGGAAGAAAACCGATGAGGCGTTTGGCCTTTTCCGGTTCACGGCGCATGTTGATGCCGTCGATCAGGACATCGCCGGCCGTTTGGTTCAACACCCCGCAGAGGATATTCATTGTGGTCGATTTACCAGCGCCATTGGATCCCAGCAGGCCCAGGACACCCGTTTCGGGAATCTCGAAATTGATGTCCCGGATAGCCCAGTTCACCGTATAACGGTGCGAAAGGCCAGTGATCTTTACGATGCTCTTTTGTGCGATCATGGTTTAGAATTTAAGTACTAAAAAGGGCAGCCGGTTTGCATAGTTCGGCTGACTGCAAGATTGTTACCTGGAAAGTTTTTTCTAAAAGGATGGTTGACCGGAATCAGCAGGCGTGTCCGGGAATACTGTACCCCAACCGAAGGCTTGATACTAGTGGGAATAAAAAAAACTAAATTATTGTGAATGGGAAGTAGCCGCCGTCAGGTAAAGGCGGCGAGCACCAGGCGGAGATTGCGAAGCGAAAGTCGCAGCGTCCTGAGCGCTTTATTTATGTGATTGCGAGCAGTATGCGGCGATATATCCAATTGCCGGGCGATCTCCTCCACTGAAAGTCCTTCCCTGCGTCGCAACAGATAAACGACCTTGCACTGTTCGGGCAGCGATTCGATAACTCCATTTATATATTCTTCAAGAAAACGCGCCGTGATCGCCGACTCGTCGTCGGCAACGGTTACCGGCGCCAGATGCTCTGCGATCAGCTCCTGCCGGCGTCTCGTCCGCACCAATGACTTGAAAACACTGAATCTGACCGAGGTAGCCAGATAAGCCCCCAAATCCTGTATCGAGACCGCGCTACGTTTATCCCACAACCGGACAAAGATCTCTTGCAGAACCTCTTCCGCGATGGTTTTGTCCTTACAGTAATGATAGGCAATGGCAAACAGCTTCTCCCAATAGCGCTCATAGATCGCGGTAAACGCTTGCTCGTCTCCCCCGGTCAGCAATGCCGCCAGGCGGGCATCGGAATATGTATCGTAGAGCCTCACACTACCCTAAAGGTAGCAAAAAAGACATGGGAACAAAATTACCCACTGCATGGAGGTCAGGAAAATTTCTTAAAATGCCACAGCAGGCTTAGGAGCAAGATCCTTCCCGGGATCTCGCTTTGCGTCGTACTGAGGACTCCCGGTGCTATAACCTGATTGATATTCTGCGCATTGTTCAATAGCCCGAACGCATCAAGCCTCAGCTCGAACGCCCGTTTCCGGCCTAACTCCTTGCTCGCACCGGCATCCCACAGCGACACCGGCGGCGCCGGTAGTGTTCCCGACAGCCATTGTATCGAATAATAGGATGATATCGTCACTGCGCCAGGGAGCGTGTACCTTGCCTGGAGTGAATAGCCTTGTACCCAGCCAGTCGTGTTCTGAGCCGGATTGGCCGAATACCGGTTGGACGTAAATTTCACCGAGCCTTGCGCGTCGATGTACAACTCTTCAATCGGGTGCAGATTGAGTTTGCCCTTCAGACCGCCTCCAGGCGAATACACTACGTTTTGCGTCCCATTCACAAAATTGACGCCCCGGCCATACTGACCGGTCAGCCCTACACTCGCATTCGCTTTCTTCTGATCCCCGACCGGAAATCCATAGCTCAATACAGCCGATGCATTCCATACCCCGCCTGCATTCACATATCCCTGCTGTTGTATCCCTCCGGCCAGTATAGTCGTTGATGGGACAATAGCGCGATCAGAAAAGCTGCCATTCAACCCCAGTTGCCAGTTTTGCGCGTTATGCGCATCGAAGGTCGAATAGTATATGGTTAGCATGCGGGTCAGCGTTTGCTCGAGCTTCGGGTTGCCTATGTGTACGAGGAAAGGGTTGGTTGGGTCGGTCACCGGTTGCAGCTGCTGTAGCGTTGGTATCGTCGTGTGCGTTGAAAAAACGAAATTAATACTTTGCCCCTTGCCCGGAGTATATAAAAGCGTGATCAATGGGTACCAGGCGGTTTGCCGGATGCGTAACAGCGAATCATTCGACCGGTTCAGATTGTCGAGCGTCATGAATTGGCTTGTCAGCCCCGCCTGCAACACGAGCTTATCCGTTGTTATGTTATAGGCCATGCTAACGCGCTGGGTCGTACTGGTCGTTGTAAAATGATTGCTCGTTGTCGCATCGGGTTTATCATAGGCTCCGGTGACGCTGTCATAGTCGTTCGATGACCGGTCGCTGCGCCCGACAGACCGATCTACCTCATAATTGCCTATCAGTGAATGTACCTTGTCAAGACGCTGGTCCAAATACACCCCTGAAACAAAATCGTCATTGTGGCTGGTTTGCCCGATAACCTGATTGATCTGTGTTCTGCCCACAGGCCTCCCCGCACTATCGAATTGGACCAATTCCGAAAGGGTTGTCTGCGGCTGCCGGTTCCGGTCGCTGGTCTGCCTGACGTCGATCACCAGCATCCCCCCAGATCGCAACCGCTGACGGAGTATTAACATGTTATTGAAATGAAAGTTCGTCGTTTGCGCTGTATTGGCAGTCTGACCCCGGTTTAAAGTATAGCTGTCCGGACCTTTCAGCGTAGATAGCGTCGTGGAATCGCTACGATTGATATTGGACGAGTTGCCGGTCCAATCTGAAGTGAGAGAAAGGAACAGCAGGGAATCGGGCTGATACCGCAAATAGCCATCGCCATGCCAGGTCCGGCCCGAGCTGTTCGAACGGCTGGTCGTGTGGGATAAAAGGCTGGAATCAGTAAGCGCCGTCTGCGTAGTATTCACTTCATCGAGTACAGTCCGGTTCCCGCTGGAGCCGGCATTGATCGTATATGGCAGGGGAGGATCCTGAGGTCCTGCCAGATCCAGCTCCAGACTGTTTAGTTGCTGTCTTCCCGCCCCTCCGGCGCCACTGTGCCGGTCGGTACCGACAAACTGATCATTGAGATTGTTGACATTACCCGACGCCATGATTTGGGTCTTGCCAAGCATCATTGCGTCACCTCCCGCCGTATAACTTCCAGTCAAGGACTGAGGATTGGCTGCCGCGCCAGATCCGGTTCCCGCATACAGCTTCCCTACGTAACCCTGACGACGGTTCCTTTTCAGCCGGATATTTAGTGTCTTGGCCCCACTCATCTCCTTTATTCCGGCCATCTTCGCCAGGTCACTCTGGGTGTCGAAGACCTCCACCTGATCTATTATTTCCGCCGGCAACTTTTGCGTCGCTATCCTTGGGTCGCCCAAAAAAAATACTTTCCCATCGATATACACCTTATCCACCTTTTTACCCTGCATCGTCACATTGCCGTCCTTATCGATCTCGATACCCGGCAGCTTGCGCAGCAGGTCTTCGAGCGTCGCATTTGGCGGCAACGGGTAGGCGCTTGTGTTAAAGGCAATCGTGTCATGCCGAACGTTGGCCGGTGGAATACGCGCCGTGACTACCACGGCCACCATGGCCGAATCCGATCGCTGCATCATAAGACGAATACGCGCCGTTCCGGCGGCGCCAAGCGACACGCGAATAGTATCTGGCCGGTACCCCAGGTAGGTTGAGACGATCCGGTATTCACCCGGGGAAAGCCCCCGGAACAGAAATCCCCTGGGGCCGTTGCGACGCACGGCAAAAAGTTTCGCCGGCCCGGAAGGGCCAAGCAAAAACAGATTTACGGTGGCATTTTCCATGGCCTCGTTACTCACGCTATCGCGCACCATTCCCTCGATCGCGCCTGCATCCTTTTGCGCCACTGCCGCACGGGTCAAGAATGTCCCGATGATAGCAAGGATTAAAGCCCTTTGCATGGAGTTATCACTTAAAGGTGACCGTAATCGGCTTCCTATGTTTGAGCGCATCAATAGTTTTTTGCGCAGCCGGCGTCAGCAGCCCCGGTCCAGGCTCAACGCCGGCCGGCTCCAGTTCCAGCCCGTCATCGACCTGTTTCATCGTTGCAGGGATGCCCTCCACCATCCATTTAGGCGCAGGAGCGCCTTTCAGGTAATGGTCGAAAAACTGTGTTGACCGGAGCAAATAGTCCAGTACCTCCGGACGGCTGAATTCTCCGTGTCCTTCCCTGTCATATTGCAGCATCCAGACCTTCTTCCCCATCCTGCGAAGCGCTGTAAAAAAACCCAAACCCTGAGTAAACGGAACTCTGAGATCCTTTTTGTTTGCGACCAGCAATATTGGAGTCTTCACTTTATCAGCATAATAAATTGGAGAGTTGTGGATGTAATAATCAGGATGTTCCCATAAGGTCGTACCCATTCTACAAATACCGGTCTCATACCAAAAATTTGGCATCATGTCATCAATCAATTCCAAATAATTACTCACAAAATCAGTTATCCCTGCCGAACCACAGGCTGCAGCAAAAGCGTTGGTATGACTTACTAAAAAATCCGTTTCATAACCTCCAAAACTATGCCCCTGCAGCCCCATGTGTTTGCTGTCAACATAGGAAAGGGTTCTCAATAAGCCGACCGCGCCCATCACCGTTTGAAGCGCACGTTCACCGATCTTGCCCAGTGCATAATGAAAGTCCGGGGTAAATATCAGGTAGCCATGACTCGTGAACCAGGCTATGGCCAGATCGCTCATACCCCCTCCTGAGCCCAGATTTAAGGTATTGTGGTAGCAATTGAGAAAGTCGGTTTTGCGTTCGTAATAGTGAAAGATCACCGGATACTTCTTGCGCGGGTCAAAGTCCTCCGGCAAATAAAGCACGCCCTGTTCATCGCGTCCGTCCGAAGTCTTAAAGTTGATAAGTTTTGATCGTGTCCAATTGTATGCCTTCTCGGGGTGCACTGCACTCACCGGCAGAAACGTTTTAAGATCCCGTGTGACAAAATAGTTCGGCGACTCCGATATGCTTTCACGGTTCACCAGGCAGACCGAGGCATCCGACGCCTTAACGATAGGTTTTCCAATGCCTGAGAACTGCGCGTAATAGCCATATTGCCCCATGGTCAGCTTTTGAGGAATTTGTTCCTTGTGAAGCACAATGCGACAAAATCCGTTGTCCTTATTCCGGTGGTTGAATGCAGCCAGGATCAACGTGTCGCCCATCAATCGTTGACCGGGGGGATAGCCGGTAGCCAGACAGAAGGTCGTATTTGTTTTTACTCCATCGAAATGCGTAAGATTGATCGGTGGCCTCTGGCCAAGCGGGTCCAATTCCCACAGGTCATAGTAATCCTGAACAACTACGGCCTTATCATCCGGCAACCAGGCAATGATAAACGCCAATCGCGAGTTTATGTTACCTCCCTCATCATTCTCCAGTCTATTGATCGAGATAGGAACTTTAGCAGTAAGAGAACGAATGATCCCGGTAGAAAGATCATAGATAGAAACTCCGGTTGACGGGTCAAACAGCTCCAGAAAACGTCCGGAAGGAGAAAAGTGAGACGCCCGATATTTATCGATACGCGCGGTTTTACCGGTACGAATGTCGAGAACGTCATATTGCCATTGGGCCGCTTCCGACCAGCCCCTTTCGCCGAGTCCGCCCTGGGTCTTGTCCAACAATACGTATCTTTCATCAGGGCTGATCTTTGCTGAAGTTTGTCCTTCCTGCTGCAGCCGGCGGATCGGGAAATCACCCGTTAGCGATATGACGGCCAGATAATCCCGACTCCGCTGAAAAGCCACTTCGTTTAATTGCTCCGCCTGAAACTTAACGTCCCGATAGCTCCAGACATCCACCGATACTTTATTGGGGTCCGCCTTTGGCGACTCCTTCGTTAGATTGAAGAACAGCATACTGCCGTCTTTGGAAAAGTTCAACAGCTTCCCAATAGTAAGCCCGCTGTCGACGCCCTTAAATTCAGCATTCGCAATCTCCATCGCTTTATCCATGCCCATCTTGTAATAGCAAATTCGATTCTTACCTTCCCGATCTTTTGTACTGAACGCGACCTGCCCTCCATGACTATCCGTCACCCAGTCGGCAGTCGCCCCCCCGTCCCAGATGACATGCTCCTCCTTATTTTCCAGATTGATCAGGCTAATCCTTTGGCGATCCCTATCTTGAATAGTCTTCTTCAGCAACCTTTTCCCGTCTGCGGAAAGCAGCCAGGCATCAACATCATTATAACTATCCCCATTCCCCGCACTGCGAATATTCAGCTGTCTGGCGTTTTTCGAATAGTAAAGCAGGCATTCTTCACTACCTCTCATAAACAGCTGATAAGAGCTAACACCCGGGAGGTTCTCCTCGTCATCCGTACCCAATCTGGCTATATGCAGCGTCCCGTCCTTTTGGTAGACCACCCTCCGGCTGTCGGATGTGAATTCAGCCTTTTCCACTCCTGGTAAGCGTTTCTCCCAGCCCGAAAAACAGGCTTTCAAAAAATAGACAGGATCCCTGTCAGGAACCCAACTTCTATTTACAAGGTAGCCTGCGTAGCTACCATCCGGGGTCAAAATAGGCTTCTCATCTACAGACGGCCAATGATACAAAACACCTGTATCCAAAGCCGGCTTCTGCGCCAGTACCTCCCCGCAACTCAACATTACTACAAGGCTGCTATAAACAATTCTTTGCAATCCCATTTTGATCAGTTGAATATTAAAGTGATCGGCTTCCTATTCTTCAGCGCATCAACTGCCTTCTGGGCCTCCGGCGTTAATAACCCCGGTCCAGGCTCAACACCGGCCGGTTCCAGTTCCAGCCCATCATCGACCTGTTTCATCGTTGCAGGTATTCCTTCCACCATCCATTTCGGGGTCGGCGCGCCCTTCAGGTAATGATCGAAGAATTGGGTTGAGCGCAGCAGGTAATCAATGCGCTCTTTGCCGTCGACTCCATGCCCTCCCTTATCATATTGCAGCATCCAGACTCTTTTCCCCAGTCTGCGCAAGGCTGTAAAAAACTCGAGCCCTTGTGGAAAAGGTACATTCCCGTCCCGCTTGTTATCGACCAGCATCAAGGGGGTTGTTACCTTGTCGGCATAAAAGACCGGCGAGTTCTTAATATAGCGATCTGGCCGCTCCCAAAGCGTACTCCCCATGCGATCCTGGCCAAATTGAGCGTAGTCCGGCGTACTGGTTACAGAATAATCGACTGAAACCATGCTGCTCACCATGTCGGAGACTCCGGACGAAGAGATGGCGGCAGCAAAAACATGCGTGTGCGTTATCAGGTAATTCGTTTCCGATCCGCCATAGCTATGACCTTGTATGCCCATATGTCGGCCATCCACGAAAGGAAGGGTCTTTAACAGGTTTACCGCACCCATAATCGTTTGCACTACACTCTCGCCGGGTGAACCAAGAGCAAAGTGTATATCCGGGACAAATACGAGGTAGCCATGACTCACGAACCACGGCACATTCAGCTCGCCATTGGACCCCTGCGCCGGAGGATACAGATGCAGTTCAGCTGTCCTCCGCTGGTAATATTGGAAGATCAGCGGATACCTCCTGTTCTGGTCAAAGTCTTTGGGCTGGTACAAGATCCCCTGCTCCAGACGTCCATCGGTCGTCTTGAATGAGATCAATTTGGAACGTACCCAGTTGTAATCCTTCTCGGGATACACATCGCTAACCGGGGCAAACGTCTTAAAATCCTTTGTCGCGAAATAGTTGGGCGACTCGTACACCCGCTCCCGCATAACCAGGAAAACCTTTGCATTCGCCGCCTTGACCATGGGAACTCCCGGGTTCAAATGAACCTCCTGATAGGGAATATAATAGGCATATGGCCCCATGATCAGCTTTTGAGGCACTTGCTCCCTGTGCAGTACGATACGGTAAAAACCGTTGTCTTTCGTTTGATGATCGAATGCATTTAATAGCAAGGTATCCTCCTTCACGACCCGGCCCGGCGGATATCCGACGGCCAGCGTAAACGTCACCCCGGTTTTTGCTCCCACGAAATGCGTAAGATTGATTGGTGCCTTTTTACCCATCGGATCCAATTCCCACAGATCATAATAATCCTGAACCACGACACCCTCATCACCCGGCAGCCAGCCGATAATTCCAATTCTGCCATGAAAATCCTTATCATCACCCTCATCATCCGCGACCTTTGAACAAATGTCGACTTTTTCAGTAAGCGGACGGATGACCCCAGTGGCTAATTCATAGGTAGAATAATCAGCGGTCCTCGTATTTAAGAGCTCTAAAAACCGTCCGCCCGGGGAAGAATGCACTATTCTGTATCCATCCAACCTTGTCCTTCTACCGGTCCGGGTATCCATCAGATCGTATTTCCATTGAGCAGCCGAAGACCAGCCCCCTTCCCCCTGCGGCCCGACACCTTGAATGCTGTCGAATAGCACAAACCTGCCTTCGGCTTTCCCTGAAAGAGCTTCCCCATCCTTTTGCAGCTGCACAACCTTGAAATCCTGATCCAAGTGGAAAACGGACAAATAATTATGCTCCCGACGCAAGGCCGAGGCATTATCCTCCTGTTGACGGGATTGCAGCTTGGCATCCCTGTAGCTCCAGACATCCAACGCTACCATTTGGGGATCCGGCTTGGGTGATTCTCTTCTTAGGTCAAAGAACAACATGCTGCCGTCCGTCGAAAAATTCAATAGTTTCCCAATTTGGAGTTCAGGATCGATCCCTCTGAGACGATTAACCCCGATCTCCGTCGCCTTATCCTGACCCTGTTTGTAATACCAGATATGGTTTCCTCCCTTTTCATCTCTTGTGCTGAATGCCACCCGCTCGCCGCTGTTGTCCATTAGCCAATTGTCAGGGGGGGCACCCTCCCATATCATATGTTCCTCTTTACTCTCCAGATTAACCAGACTGAGCACCTGGTCAGCGCTATCATGAATGGTCTTTTTAAGGAATCGTTGACCATTTGCCGACAGCAACCATGCATCAACGTCATTATAGCTATCCCGCTTGCGAATGCCACGGATAGTCAGCTGCTTCCCCGCCTTTGAATAATACAATAGGGATTCCTCACCACCACTTTCGACCATTTGATAAGCATTGATACCGTCAATCTGCTCATCCTCGTCTGTGCCCAATGTGACAATATGAAGTGTCTCTTTTTGCATGTATATCGCCCTGTGACCATCAGATGTGAAGTCCGCCTTTTCTACACCAGGCATCCGTTTTTCCCAACTCGAAAAAGTCGCCTTAAAAAAATAAACCGGATTCCGGTTGGCAGCGAATTTATTGCTCACCAGGAAGCCTGCATAATTGCCATCGGAGCTCAAAATAGGTTTCTCCTCTACAGATGGCCATCGGTATAGCACACTCGTATCCAAAGCCGGCTTCTGGGCCAGTACCTCCCCGCAACTCAGCATTACTACAAGGCTGCTATAAACAATTCTTTGCAATTCCATTTTGCTCAGTTGAATATTAAAGTGATCGGCTTCCTATTCTTCAGCGCATCAACTGCCTTTTGCGCTTCCGGCGTCAACAAGCCTGGACCAGGTTCCACGCCCGCCGGTTCCAGTTCCAGCCCGTTATCGACTTGTTTCATCGTTGCAGGTATTCCTTCTACCATCCATTTCGGGGCCGGCGCACCCTTCAGGTAATGGTCGAAGAATTGTGTGCTCCGCACCAGACAATCGATTTGTTCGGGCTTGTGGAATTCTCCATGATCCTCCCGGTCATATTGCAGCATCCAGGCCTTTTTACCAAGCCGCCTTAATGCAGTAAAAAATTCAAGCCCTTGGGTAAAAGAGACATTCCTATCCCGCTTATTCGCTACCAACAGGATCGGCGTCGTCGCCTTGTCGGCATAGAACACAGGGGAGTTTCGGATGTAATAGTCGGGGTTCTCCCATAAGGTAGTTCCCATCCTGCCCTGGCTATATTGAACGAAGTCGGGAGTACATGTACCAAAAAAATCGATGGCGACCATGGCACTAACCCAGTCCGACGGTCCAGCAGAAGAGACCGCCGCCGCAAATTCGTGCGTATGCGTGACAAGAAAATTGGTTTCGAAACCCCCAAAGCTATGGCCCTGAAGACCCATATGTTTGCCGTCTACATAAGGGAAGCTCTTTAACAATTTCAGAGCACCTTCCACCGTCTGCAATACGCTTTCCCCGGCGCTCCCCAACTTGTAATGAAAATCAGGTGTGAAGACCAGGTAACCGTGACTGGTAAACCAGGGTATGTTCAAGTCACCATGATTATCCGTCGGCCGATGGTAGCCATTTAGATAGTCGGATTTCACCTCGTAATAATAAACGATCAGGGGATATTGCCGGCCCGGATCAAAGTTCTCCGGCATATAAAGCACGCCTTGCTCTTTGCGTCCCGCGACGGTTTTAAACAAAAGCAACTTCGTCCGCATCCAATTGAAGCTTTTCTCCGGATAATCATCGCTGACCGGATGAAATGCCTTGAAATCCGTCGTAACAAAATAGTTGGAAGCTTCGGAACTACTTTGACGTTTGACCATATATACCGACGCTTTGCTGGCTTTTACAAAAGGTTGAAGACCTTCGATGATCGTCGATGGAGCAAAATACGCATAGGGACCCATCGAAATTTTTTGCGGAACTTGCTGCCGGTGCAAAACAACACGGTAAAATCCGTTTTCCTTGGTGTCGTGGTTAAATGCGCTCAGGATCATGGTATCGCCGGACACCGGTTCGCGACGATAGGGTTGCGAGTTATAGAACGTCGTCTTTGTCTTTGCTCCTTGAAATGAAGTCAGATTGATCGGCGCCTTTCTGCCTGTTGGATCCAGTTCCCACAGGTCATAATAATCGTTCACCAGTACGGCTTCATCTCCGGATAGCCAGCCTGAAATCCCCAACGATGCTCGGTGACCTATCGAGGCAGCGTCGTCATTTGCCAATGCCGGCGACACGGGTACATTGGCTGTTAATGGATGCAAGACACCTGTAGCCAGCTCGTAGACGAAATAATCTCCGGTCGACCTGTCATATAATTGCAAAAACCGGCCGCGTGCGGAAAACCCCAGAAACCGGTATTTGCCAATCACAGATCTTTTTCCGTTGCGGGTATCGACTATCTCATACCGGAATTGGGACGCGCGCGACCATCGCGAGTCCATATCTCCTTGCGTTTCGTCAAGAACGACATAGTTTCCGTCGGCGCTGACCTTATCCATCTTTTCACCCTTTTGCTGCAGACGCACAACGGTTGGATTTCGGTCGAGCCGGATAAGCGAGAGATAATCCCAGGTATGACGCCAGGCATTATCCTGGAGTTGTTCTGCTTGTATTTTCGGGTCGAAATAACTCCATACGTCAACGGATATCTTATTGGGGTCCGGTTTCGGCAATTCTTCCACGAGATTGAAAAACAGCCTGCTCCCGTCTTTCGAAAAATTAAGCAGCTTACCGATCGTCAATCCCCGGTCTATTCCTTCGGAATGATCATTGGCGATGTCCGCGGCCTTATCCTGGCCTGCCCTGCAAACGAAAATATGATTTAGCCCAACCTGATCTTTTGTACTGAACGCAATCTGCCCGCCACTTTCACTCATCACCCAATCCTTGACCGGCGACCCTTCCCAAATAGTTTGACTTTCTCCTGTCCCAATATTTACCCGGCTAACAATCTGGCCCTCTTTATCATGATTCGACCGGATCAGCAAGGTCGTTCCATCGGAAGAGAGCAGCCAGCCATCGACATCGCTATATGCCGTCTCGCGCCTATCTTCTCCTCGTATAACAACCTTTCTGTCAGCCTTAAAATAACAAAGCAGCCCTTCGTCATTACCTTTTTTAAATAGTTGATAGGCGCTAACCCCCGGGATGGCCTTGTCCTCATTGCTTCCCAACGTAATAATGTGCAATGTATCTCCTTGAATATAAGCCGCCTCACGGCTGTCGGCCGTAAACTGAGCTTTTTCCACGCCGGCAATTCGTTTTTCCCATGAACCATAGGTAGACTTTATAAAGTAGACGCGGTCCGCACTATACTCCGCACCATACAATTTCGAGTCCGCGTACCCCGCATATTTTCCGTCGGGACTCAATATTCCTCCCTCTTCGACCAATCGCCAGTTGTTGATGGCCGTGGTGTCCAATACAGGCTTTTGTGCAAGGACCCGCGTACTGCCCGGTATTAGCATGCCGGCCAGGAATAGTGAGCGATATTTCATTTCTATCAGTTGAATGTTACAGTAATAGGTTTCCTGGTTTTTAGCGCGTTCACAGCCTTTTGAGCTTCCGGCGTCAACAGCCCCGGTCCGGGTTCTACATCTGCCGGTTCCAGCCCCAGCCCATCGTCCACCTGCTTCATCGTAGCAGGGATCCCTTCCACCATCCATTTCGGGGCCGGGGCGCCTTTCAGGTAATGATCAAAGAACTGCGTCAACCGAACCAGACCGTCCATGGCTTCTCTGCCGTCTTCTCCGTGACTACCTTTATCATATTGCAGCATCCATGCTTTTTTTCCCAGTCTCCTCAAAGCCGTAAAGAGCTCCAGCCCCTGGGTGAAGGGGACCCTGCCGTCCCTCTTGTTGGCGACGATCAACAAAGGGGTGGTTACCTTCTCTGCAAAAAAGATGGGCGAATTCCGTATATAGTTGTCCGGACGCTCCCACAACATCGTGCCCATACGGTGCTGGCCATATTGCTGATAGTCCGCGTTTGCAGTAATGCTCGGCCCCATTGGCGTTTCGGATGACATATTGCTGATAAAGTCCGTGACACCGGCTGAAGATTGCGCTGCCGCAAAAGCTTGTGTATGCGTAACGAGATAAAACGTTTCCCACCCACCGAAGCTATGCCCTTGTAATCCCATATGTTTGGTATCAACATACGGGAATGTTTTTAGGAGCCGTATCGCCCCTTCTACCGTTTGAAGCACACATTCTCCCGTTTTACCCAGTATATAATAAAAGTCGGGAGTAAAGACGAGGTATCCATGGCTCGTAAACCAGGCAACGTCCAAATCACTTAGTCCACCTCCGGCGCCAAGATTTGCGGTGTTGTGATAAGCATGGAGATAATCCGACAGCCGCTCGTAATAGTGAAAAATTACTGGATATTTCCTGGTAGGATCAAAGTCCTCCGGCATGTACAATATTCCCTGGTCATCGCGCCCATCCGTGGTCGTGAAATTGATAAGTTTCGAGCGCGTCCAATTGTACTTCTTCTCGGGATATACGTCGCTCACCGGGGTGAAATTTTTAAAATCCCTTGTCATAAAATAGTTTGGCGACTCGGATATGCTTTCCCGATTTACCAGGAATATCGGGGCCCGGGACGCTTTCACCACTACTTTTCCAAGACCCGATAGCTGCGCATAGTACGCATAAGGGCCCATACTCAGTTTTTCAGGCACCTGTTCTTTGTGCAGTACGATCCGGTAAAAGCCGTTATCCTTGTTTTGGTGATTGAAGGCGCATAAAATCATGGTATCTTCCCTCACCAGCTGACCGACGGGATATCCGATAGCCGGGAAAAAGGTTGTCTTTGTCTTTGCCCCCACAAAATGGGTCAGATTGATTGGCGCTCTTTTACCCAGCGGATCCAACTCCCACAGATCGTAATATTCCTGGACCAATACCGCGCGATCATCGGGGAACCATCCTAATGGAAACACAAAACGCCTGCCTATGCTATTACCATCATCATTGCTGCTGACTTTAGAAATGGGCAGATTGACAGTCAGCGGCCGAATCATTCCCGTAGATAGCTCGTACGTATAATTGTCGCCGGTCTTACGGTCGGAAAGCTCCAGGAATCGCCCACAGGGCGACAGCCGAAATACATTGTATCCATCGATCTCCGATCTTTTACCCGTACGCGCATCAACCAACTCAAATTGATATTGCGATTCAGTGGACCAATGCGTTTCGGTCATGAAATCATCTGCACGAGTTTTTTTGAACAATACAAACGGACCTTCGGCCTTTCCGGATGGTTTTTCCCCCTCCTGCTGCAGCCGTGTGATCTCAATTCCCTGGTCTAACCGGACAAACGACAAATAACTCTCTTCTCGTCGTTGAACTGCATCCTCGAGCTGTAGAGATTGCCATTGCACGTCCCGGTAGCTCCAGATATCCACTGCGACCATTTTCGGGTCCGGCTTAGGCAACGCTTTCGTAAGGTTAAAGAACAGCATACGGCCGTCTTTGGAAAAATTCAGCAACTTTCCAACGGAAAGTCCAGCGTCAATACCTTTGGATTGTTCGTTCCCAATCTCCACCGGCTTGTCCAGTCCAGCCTTATAATACCAAATATGGTTCGTTCCACTCTCGTCCCTGGTACTAAAAGCCAGTTGTCTTCCGCTATCATCCAAGATCCATTCAGCGGTCGGCCCGCCCTCCCAAATAATGTGCTCTTCTCTGCTTTGGACGTTTACCAAACTAAGCGTCTGATGCTCTTTACCGTGAATGACCTTCTTGGCCAACATTTTTCCGTCCACCGAAAGTAGCCAGGCATCAACCTCGTTATAATCATCCTGCCTGCCACCAACGCGGATGGTCAACCGTCTCGCCGATTTCGAGTAATACAATAGGTATTCCTCACTGCCCATTCTGAATAAATGGTATGAACTGACACCAGGCACGACCTCATCCCCATCCGTGCCCAGCGCGACAATATGCAGTGTCTCGTCTTTCTCGTATAACGCCCTGTGCCCGTCAGCAGTAAATTCAACCTTTTCTACCCCTGGCAATTGTTTCTCCCACGACGAATAGGTGCCCTTCAAAAAATAGTCGACCTTTCGGTTCGGGTAGTTCCTATCGGTTACGACGTAACCCGCATAATTGCCGTCCGAACTAAGGATCGGCCTCTCTTCTACAGACGGCCATCGATAGATTAGCCCCGTGTCCAACGCAGGTTTTTGCGCCAACGCTTCCCTGCACCCTAGTATTATGATTAGGCTGCAATAAGCAATTCTTTGGAGTTCCATATTAATCAGTTGAATATTATAGTGATATTGTACCGCAACCAACCCATCGCTACTAGTCGACATAAAAAAACAGGTGACCAAATGGCGCATGCAGCTCGCCCACTCGAATAAGCAAACGATTTTTGTCTTATTCTAAGGCTATCACTTAAAAATGATCGTCATCGCCTTTTTATGCCCCAGGGCATCCACGGCTTTTTGCGCTTCCGGCGTCAATAGACCCGGACCAGGCTCCACGCCCGCCGGTTCCAGTTCCAGGCCATTATCAACCTGTTTCATCGCAGCGGGGATCCCCTCGACCATCCATTTCGGCGCCGGTACTCCCTTCAGGTAGTGGTCGAAAAACTGGGTAGTCCGTATCAGGTAATCAGTTGCATCTTTACCGGGCGGGACCGAATGGGTGCCATTGTCGTATTGCAGGATCCACGCCTTTTTTCCAAGTCTCCGCAGGGCTGTAAAGAATTCCAGCCCTTGCGTAAAGGGTACTCCATAATCCTTCTTATTCGATAGCATCAACAGCGGAGTGGTCACTTTATCTGCGTAGAATACCGGCGAGTTTTTGATATAATAATCCGGATGCTCCCACAGGGTCGCTCCCATGCGCGATTGTCCATATTGCGCAAAATCAGGAGTGGAGGTTCCGGAATAGACCATTGAAGACATCCCACTGATCTCATCCGAAGGTCCGGCTCCGCAACTTGCGGCGGCGAACAGATCCGTATGCGTCACCAGGTAATTCGTCTCCCAGCCGCCATAACTATGTCCCTGAAGCCCCATGTGTTTACTATCCACATAAGAAAAAGTCTTTAGCAATCGTACTGCTCCGACAGTAGTCTTTAACACACTTTGGCCGGGCTTACCCAACACATAATGAAAATCCGGAGTAAATACCAGGTACCCGTGACTACAAAACCATGAAACGTCCAGGTCCCGTCCGACAATATCTGGTATATGATATTGATGAAGCAGATCTGATTTGAGCTCGTAATAATGAAAGATAACCGGGTATTTCTTGTGCGGGTCAAAATCCTCAGGCAAGAAAAGCACGCCTTGCTCGCTACGCCCGCCAAGGGTCTTGAAGTTGATAAGTTTAGACTGCACCCAGTTATAGCTTCTTTCCGGATAAATTTGGCTGATTGGTTTGAATGATTTAAAGTCCATCGTCACAAAATAATTGGGAGTTGCATTGATGTCTTCTCTTTGAACCAGATACACTGCTCCTGTACCTGATTTAATAACAGGTTCTCCCAGGCCGGAAGATGGTGCATAATAGGCATATGGCCCCATTGTTAGTCTTTCAGGAGACTGTTGATGATGCAACCTGATCCGGTAAAAGCCGTTATCCTTATTGGAATGATCGAAACCACTGAGGATCAGTGTGTCGTCTGTCACGACGCGGCCTGGATTCTTAACAGCGGGTGTAAAAGTTATCTTCTCCTTTGAACCTTCTGAAAGGGTTAGGCTGATTACCGGATTCTTCCCTAAAGGGTCAAGTTCCCATAGATCATAATAGTCGGCGACCAACACCCCGCGATCACCGGGCAGCCAGCCCTTAAGATCGATAGAACCACGCCGCTTCAGATCACCAGCCTCGTCGTCACCTTTGGTATTGGATACCGGCACTTCAGCGGTCAGCGGACGGATTATCCCTGTTGCCAGTTCATAGGTTGACCAATCGCCCGTCTGATAATCGAGCAATTGAACAAATCGTCCGGACGGGGAAAAACCCAGGAATCCATACTTTTTTATGGTGTTTCTTTTCCCCGTTCGGGTGTCGACGAGATCATATCGGCATTGCTTTGGCGTCGACCAGTTGATTTCGTATTTGTCGCCTGGCGCCAGGTCGAAAATGACATAGTTTCCATCAGGGCTGATTGTTCTTGAGTAGTCGCTATCCATCTGCAAACGCGTCACCCGGTAGCCGTCGTCGAGGGACACTATCGCCAAATAGTTGTGTTCAGGGGTATACTCTTGCAGTTGCTGAGACTGCAACACCGCATCTCTATAACTCCAGACGTCTACCGAAATCTTGTTTGGGTCCGGTTTGGGCAGTTGCCGCCTTAGATTAAAGAATAGCCGCTTACCATCCCTTGAAAAGTTCAGCAAATTGCCGATAGTAAGCCTGTGGTCAAAGCCTTTGCGTTGGTTGCCGGCTATAGCTATCGCCCGCTCGCCACCGGCTTTATAGTACCAAATCTGGTTTTGCCCGGTTTGATCTTTTGCGCTGAAAACGAGCTGTGTGCCGCTGTCATTTATTTGCCAGCCGGAAACCGGAGTTCCACTCCAGATTACCTTTTCCGCTTTCGTTTTAAGGTCTATCCGGCTAATGGTTTGGTTACCGGCATCAATATTCGTCTTCTTTGCCAGCGTAGACCCATCCGGAGATAGCAGCCATGCATCTACATTATTCAAGCTTTCCTTGTTTCCATTGCCCACGATGGTTAGCTGCCGACCTGTTTTGGAGTAATAAAGCAAATATTCTTGATCGCCGGCTTTATACAGGCTGTAGGAACTGACATTCGGGATAAACTCTTCCTCATCGCTTCCCAAAGTCACAAAATTAAGCGTATCTTTTCGTAGAAAAATCGCTCTGCGGCCATCTTGTGTAAACTCAACTCCCTCAACGCCTGAAAAGGTTTTATTCCAGTCGGAAAAGGTCGCCTTTACATGGATCACCCTGCTGTCAAAAGCCCCTCCAAACGTCCGGACCGCGTAGGCCGCAAATCGGCCATCCGGACTAAGCATGGCATTTTCCACCATCGGCCATTTAGCTAATGCGCCGGTATCCAACACCGGCTTTTGGGCCAATACAACCACCGCAAGTGACATGAGCATGCCACTAAATAGGATCGTTCTCCATTTCATCTTATTAAAAAATTAAAGTGATGGTGATTTTTCCTTACCGCCGGTTTAATAATTTTTAACCAGCAGAACTCCGGGAGCAGAAACCAGTCCACGAAATACGATCGTAACATTATTGAAGTAGGGCGTAGTCAAAGTGTAACTCGCCAAAATATTGCCCGTACCTACATCACGTATTTGAAACGCATAGTTGGGATTTGCCGCAATGGCCGGGAATTTGATAAAACCGCTGTACTCCTTATAGGCCAGACTAGTTACTGCAGACCCATTGGCCTGTCCCGTCACATTCACGCTGATCGGATTACTATTCGGCGATAGATTGATGAATCTTACGCCGCATGTGCTGTCGGCATAATTCGTGTAACTTTCCTTTATGAGAATGTCATCCACAGATGCAGGCGACGAACCGGATAAGAACAAGGAATAGTTGTCACCCGCTGCTGTCTGGATAGTTTGATCATAATACGGGCTTTTGGGAGAGGCCGCCGGGTAAAGATTCAGCACGCTGCTACCCGCATTCATGGTAAGTTGGCTATAGTTATTATTGTTTACAGTCATCGTCGTGGTATTGTAGTTCAGCGCACTGCCGCCTACCACGACATTGGTCACGTTTACCGCGGCTAGCGGGACAGGTGTTATGCTCGATTTTTTACAGGCTTGAACTATAAATATAAGTGCAACCGCAACAATGGATAATAAGCGATGTTTCATTTGTTATCTGTTAAATGTTACCTTTTAGCAGCCGTTTTATTGGCTGTTTAATGTCCTTGAATTTTCATTTCAACTCAGTAACCCGAATTTTGAGTCAGGCTAAGGTTGGCCGTTAATTCTGTTGTCGGAATCGGATACCATTGCCAGTTCGTGCTCCAGGTACCACCTTTGGCGGCGCACGCTCCTCCTGCTCCCATCACCGCATCGATCGTACCGGTCCGCTTGAGGTCGAACCAACGGTGCGCCCCCTCGGTAAAAAGCTCTACCTGCCTTTCATGAAGAATAGCCGTCTGAAAAGAAGCCGGGTCGGTTGCACCAACATACCCGCCCAGGCCGGCCCGTGTCCGAATCACATTCAGATCAGTAACCGCCGCTCCGGCCTTGGTTTCGTTGGCCTCTGCCTCCGCCCGGATCAGATACTGCTCCGCCAGTCGAAACTGGATCGAATACTCAATAAGGGTCGTATTTAGCCTTCCGGCCTGGTACTTATATGGATAATAATAGGTCGTAACGCCAGCCGTGATGCTATTAACCCAGTTTGTCATTCGAAGGTCCCCAGGTTCAAAAGCATTCAAAACCGCATTGCTCAAATAGACAGGATAGGTACCACTTGTATTGGGACCCGCAGCAGGAAGGTCGAATACCAGGCCTTCTCCCGTATTGGTTCGGATCCCAGTGCCAACCGGTTGTATGGCCCAGATGGTTTCGCTACTGTTTTTTGCGAATGCTCGCGTGCTGGTATTGCCATTCAGGGTACCGAGGCCAAAAAGCGAAGCATTTTGGATAAGCACTGTAGCAGCCGAGTCAGCCCCTGCCCAGTTTTTGGTATAGAGATATGAACGCGCCAGCAAAGCAGTTGCCGCCCATTGGGTAGGACGCGTACGGTCTGGCGTAGCACGAAGCAACGTACCATCCAAAAAACCATTGCTTAAAAGTCCCTGGGCAATATGCAGATCGCTGACGATCTGGTTCCATACCTGCGCCTGCGGCGTCCTCGACAACGATCCGTTGACTTTATAATTACTTGTCAAAGCCAGCGGCACGTCACCATAAAAATTCACCAGGTGAAAATAACAGTAAGCCCGGATAAAATAAGCCTCTCCGAGGAGTTGTTGTTTAACCGCCGGAGTCAGCGTGCTTGATCCGTTCAACCCTTCCAAAGCGGCATTGGCGTAGTAAATCATAAGATAATAGTTGCTCCAATAATTTACTCCAACGGGGGAAACAGCCAAGAGGGTATTTGTATAAAAAGGGCGATAGCTCGGGTTATTAAAATCAAATAAGGTTAATTCATCCGCTAACAGGGCCGGGTAAAAATAGAGGCTTCCCACCCCATTCCATCCATTGTCAGCCGTGCTCATCGCTGTGTAGATCCCTGTTACCGCCGCAATTGCGGTGGCGTCGTTGGAATAAACATTCGCCGAGTTCAGGCTATTTACCGGTGGCGGGATATCAACCAGCTTTTGACAAGCAGGAAGAGCTAAACAACACAGCAACGACAAGACCGGTATATAAGCATTATTTCGTGTTTTCATGTTCATTATTACTTTTATAGTCGATCAATTAGTTAAAAAGTCGCCCGCACGCCTATGGTGATCACGCGTAAGGGCGGCAAAGTATACGTGTTATAAGATGTTGATGCGGGATCGAGTCCTTTGAACCTGGTGATGGTTAGTAGGTTTTGACCATTCGCATAAAAGCGGCAGTTTTGCATGCCGGCCTTTTTGGACCAGTCTTGTGGCAATTGGTAGGAAACGCTTACGTTTTGCAATCTTATGTAAGACCCATCGGTAAACATCAGGCTGCTGCTTGATGCATTGTCATATTTCAGATCATTGGTAGAAAACCGCTGTAATTTCGAACGGTCACCCGGATGCTGCCAGGTAAGACCGAGAACCGAAGCTGGCTGATTGCCGATGGCATCAGAATTCGACGAAGCGTAGAACTCTCCCGGATAAAGCCCCATTATTCCAAAATTGTCAATAATTTTCTGTTGTACGAAATAGAAAGAAAAGTCCAACTGCAATCCCTTCCAGGAAAGGGTATTTTGAAGACCTCCGTAACATTTAGGGTTTAAGTTTTCCATCACTGTTCGGTCTGATGTAAAATTTGGAGTACCGGTCGGATCGCCGTGCGCATTGGCGACAGCATAGGCGCCTGTTGCCGGGTCAACGCCCAAATACTGGTAAACCATGCGGATATTGATCGGTTGTCCGATCACCAGGCTGGTTGCATAACTCGAGGCAGCGAGATTGGGAAAGGCAACCAACTTGTTTTCGGGGATTGTGAGGTTACAGTTGGTACTCCAGGTAAAGTTCCTGGTTTTGAGATTGATCGTATTGAGCGTAAATTCCCAACCGGCATTCTGAACGGTGGCAGGAAGATTTTCCGTAATACTGCCAAATCCGGTGACGGTAGACAGTTGGTAGCCCATCAACTCATTGGATGACCGGTAACGAAAATAATCCGCAATTACATGAATGTGATCCTGGATAAAGCCCAGGTCAATTTTGGCATTCAGTTTCCGGGTTTCCTCCCACTGCAAATAGGGATTGGACAACCCTGTCGGCAGCAATCCCGTAATGCCCTGATAGGCATTCGATACATTTGACGTGACTGATCGGTATGTACTCAGGAATTGGTAGTCTCCAATCTTGTCATTTCCCGTAGTACCATAACTTATCGAAATTTTTCCAAAACTCATCATGGGCACTAGCCGTTTTATCGCAGGAGCCTGCGAAAAGAACCAGGTCCCGGCAACAGACCAGAAGTCGTGGAACCTGTTTTCCGGGCCGAAACGGCTGGTGCCATCACGCCGGACATTGAGGTCAACTTTATACGTATCCATCCAGCTATAGCTCAGCCTGCCAAAACCGGCCGAATATTTATAGGTAGATGCTGCGGTGGTATTGCTCCTAACGGTAGCCGCCGAACTGACATCGCCAAGCAATAGATCCGAAGTAAACCCGTTGGCGGTTATTCTTTGTCCAAACATAGTCGTTTGCATGGTCTCCATCCCTGCCAGAGCATCTAACTTGCCGCCGGAGATCCGGGCGCTATATACTAACTGCGGCGTAACGTTCCAGGTGCTTACGTCATTACGGGAAAAAATAGAAAACCTGTTATTATTAGAAGTACGGTTCTCCGGAGGATCGGCTGTAAAAGGGTATTGCTCATTGTCGATGTCTTCCATGTGCGTATAACCCATGTCTGCCTTAACCTGGAGGTTCTTAAAAAAATAGTATCCGACCGTAAGGTTGCCGATGAGATTGTTTGTCTTAATGATGTCGGGACTGAAAAAGATGGACAATGGGTTTTGCCAGGTAGAATTCCCGGTCGGACTCGGCGCCCAGTTCAAACTACCATCCGGATTATAGATTGCCGGGGCATCCGGAGGCGTCAACATGGCCGTACTGGTAAGGTCGCTGCCCGGCAATCGATTCTGGTCATATTCATAATTACCGGTCATGGCAACAATGAATTTGTTGTTGTTTGAGTTGTGCTGCAGGTTAAAATGCAATGCGCCTTTGGCATCGGAAAGTCCGTTGCTGGGGAAAATAGTGCCCTCGCGATGGTAGGTAGCACCCAACAGAAACTGCGTGTTGACCGATCCACCTGAAACACTGGCATTCGCGTCCGTATAACCTGCCGTACCACCCAATAGTACCTTTTGCCAGTCGGTATTCCGGGTCGTATCCCAGAAGCCGTTTATATCGTAATTGACATCAGAAGGTGTCGCCTTGATTGAGGGAACATTTAGTCCATCATTGGTATATGCCTGATGCCTCATTTGCAGGTATTGCTTTGTATTGAGCAGCTTAATTCGCTTAATGTCATTTCCCCAGCCGTTTTGAATATTCACCGTCACCCGGCTCTCCCCCGCCTTGCCCTTCTTGGTCGTGATCAGGATAGCTCCGTTGGCCGCACGGCTTCCATAGATCGAGGTAGCATCTGCATCCTTTAGGACGCTTATGCTTTCAATATCGTCCGGGTTGACAAATGATAATAGTGATGGAGTGTTTTGAACCCCCGTGACGAAGTACGGCGGAATTGGGAAATAGTAAGGTACTCCGTCGATCACGTATAATGGATCATTATTCTGCGCTATGCTGGTCAGCCCGATTACCTGCACAGACACCCCACTTCCCGGGAAGCCTGTGGCTTGTTTGATAAACAAGCCCGGCACCTGACCTTGCAACGCCAATAGAGCGTTTCCCACAGGCTGTTTTGCAATAACTTCCGCAGGTACCGTAGTGACATCCCCGGCAGAAACCCTTTCTGTCGTATTGCCATATGCGACCACCTGCACCTGATCCAATGGGCTGGTGCTTTTTACCAGCTTGACCACCACTTCGGGCTTATCTCCTGTCCTGATCGTCTGCTGTGCATACCCCATAAAAGATATTATCACCGTAGTCCCCTGAGTCAAGCCCTTGAACACCGCGCGCCCGCGCTCGTCGGTTTCCATGCCGCGGTTGCTCTCTTTTATGCGTACGCTCGCGCCCGCCAATGGCTTGCCTTCGTCATCGAGCACAACAATAGTGATATCTGAAATGGGCGCCGCAGCAGGAGCCTCTGCTCCAGTGCTCACCCGCCTGCTGACCGCCACCGTATTTCCCTGTATCTCATAATTCAGGGGCTGACCGGCGAATAAGTTATCCAGCGCCTCTTTCAGCGGAATATCCTTCCACTCGCAAGTCACCGGCTTGCTGGTTTCCAATGCATCGGGGTTATAAAAAAAAAGATACCCCGTTTGTTCTTTAATTACGGAAAAGGCCTTTGTGAGTGGCACCCCCTTTGCACTGTAGGTAACCGTCTGCGCTATTCCGCGGGCTTGTACCTGCAGAAGACCGGCCAATAAAAGGATGGATGTCAGCTTCATAACCAGTAGCGTTTTGGTTAACATCTTCCGCCGGACAGAAGCCAATCGTCCCGACGGAAACTTTGCATTAAAATGCATAATTTCGCATTGTTTGGGTTAATGAATAAGCAGTTATACTATGCCTGTTTTTTGGGTTAACCTAAATAAGGACCGGGACAGACGACCAATCTTGAGCCCGGTTTTTTATTTTCGGCTTGCCACTTAGAAATTTTTTCCAGGAAGGTTGTCTAAAAGGAAGGTTGCCGGCCGTAGCCAATTATATTAGGATTCAGTTTCCCGGCAGGATGATCAGTTTGTTTCCACCCTCGAGCCGGTAACGAACTTCTGTTTTTGCGAGAATTCTTAATAATTGCATCAGACTAAGGTTGCGCCCGATCTCACCGGAAAAACGCAGTGTGCTCTTATCGCTACCCCCTTCGTATACTACATCCACATTATACCACCGTGCCAGTTCCCGCAGCAAGTCCTGCAAATGGGCATTTTGGAACGAGAACCGCCCATTCACCCATGCCACGGCAACGCTCGTATCGCATCGCGAAACCTGCATACCGCCCCCCGAAATAAACGCCGCTTGCTCGCCCGGCCGCAATACTATGTCATTTACCCGCACGGAACCTTGAATGAGCGTCGTCACCGTCGCGGGCTCATCGCTATACCCATTTACATTGAAACGCGTCCCCAGGTCGGTAATCGTCTGCCCATTCACTTTTACGAGGAACGGCTTGGCTTCATGCTTAATTTCAAAATATACTTCGCCCGTCATCTCCACTACACGTTCCTGCCCCGAAAAAGCAGTGGGATAGGTCAAACTACTCGCCGCGTTCAGCCACACTTTGGTACCGTCCGCCAACACCAGCTGGTATTCCCGCCCGCGCGGCGTACTCATGGTATTGTAGGTCACCGCCGCAGCCGAAACCGCGCCTGCCGCGTACGATACTTTATGGTCCTTCAGCGATATGGTAGTTGCCCCCTGTTTGGCAATCACACCATTCTGCAGGCTATCCAGCACATGCTTACTCCCGTCTGCCAGCGTCAATATGGCGCCATTGTGACCCGGCAATACATCGACTGCAGGAGCCGTTGGTTGCTCCACAACCGATCGGGGTACAGCTACCGGCCCTTGTCGCAGCGACCACAACCAAGTCCCTCCCGCCACAACGAGTACTACGACCGCGACCCGCCAAATGTTCGAAAAATCCGTCCGAAGCCGTACGACCCGTCCGGCGGAACCCTCGCCAATGGACAGTACCCGATTCGTTCCTCTGTCCAATGACAATATTTTTTCGAGCACCGGGCGCCACTTAGCTCGATCTACCTCCTCCTCGTCAGACATCGACTTCAGCAATCCCTCCAACACCGCCTTGGTCATCACCCCATCTGCATCCCTTGCAATAAACTCCATCAGTTCTTGAAGTTCAGCTGGTTCCAGCGCATCGCGACGGTACGCATTCAGTAGATATGTTAATCGTTGCTCGTCCATATTCACTCTATGAGACCATCATTTCGATAGTTAGAACCATCGGCTCGAAAAAATTTTCAAATGAAATTCACAGCATCCAGGACAGGATCAAAGCAGGAAGAATGTAGCCGCTGTTCTCCAGCCGCTCGCGAATAAATGCTAAGGCGTGACCAAGCGTATTCCGCACGGTATTCGGGGACAACCCTAAGCGGCCGGCAATCTGTTCGATCGATAACCCTTCCCGACGGCTAAGTTCATACACTTGCCTTCGACGATCGGGCATCGCAATAATCGCCTCGTTGACAATAGTCTGCAACTCCCTCATCGTCAACTCGGGCATTATTTCAGGAGTGGAATGATCGGATCGCCGGGCCACTTCAGCCATGACCCGCTCGCCAATCGCTTTTCTATGTAAATAATTAAATGCGACACCCGAGGCTATCTTATAGAGCCACGCTCGCGGGCTCACGATCCCGGTCAGGCGGTCGCGATGCAGCCATACGCGGACGAATACATCCTGGATCAGTTCCTCTGTCGAAAGCTCCGACTTCGTGATCTCGCGGATAAAAGGTACCAGTCTGGGGAGGTACCGGTAATAGAGATCGCCGAACGCTCCTTCGTCACCTCCGGCGATCCGGTTAAATAGTTCTTTGTCTTCATATAAGGGGTTGTCTGCCATGCCCCGTAAAAATATGAAGATTGGTGGAAACGGCGCACTCTCATTTAATAGTTAAACCAAGAGCTGCGAGACGACGTCACCTGATCAATAAAAATGCCCGGAGGAAATTCTCCGGGCGCCGACATGGATAGACGTATCCCTCGTCTTCCGGCAAACCAACCTGCTTATGGTAGCCGGCATATCGGCTAAATCGAGCATGTTCCTCCAAAATGCCCTCAGCTTTTGCGTTGAAATTCTTTTATTATCAGTCAGTACCTGAGTAGTACAGGCTAACCGAGGTATACCTCGCAGGCACAGGCTCCCTCGCCGACTTCCCATGCTCGATTCCCTGCCAGATCGATCGCTCAAAAGGAATCTTATCACTAAGATAAAACCGGTATCCCCCGGTAAGCCGCCTCGTCTTGTTATAGTACATACACCCCGATATGGGAAAACTTCTTGCCGTATCCCATTTCCCATGCAGATCGTACCATCCCCCGTTAAAGTAATCTTCCGAGCCGGTCCCATGTATGCGGAAAATACCGTCGATCGCTGTCGAATCATCACCCTCAAAAAAGACCGGTAGTCCCGGGCGCTCCCCCTGTGCCCATAGCATCGTGCCCACATAATGGCCCTTGCCACTTGTGTCCAGGAAAACATGCCAGGGATCGTTTTCTGTCAGCGGATGGCTCACATAGTGAACCCGGAACTTCCCCTCCAAATGCGGGTCTCTTCGTTCATTCGTATAGTACACCGTCGCGCTCAGCCGAATAGGCATCCCCGAACCCTTATAGAGCAGCCGTACCCGTATCTTCCGATCAAACGGCATCGGAAACCAACTGTAACAGGTATCGCCCCGTACGCCAGAAAGGACGGAGCGCATCGACGGTCTTCCATCCGCGAAACCAAAAAAAGCAGCGACCGGTACTAACACTCCTGGTATACTTTCGTCATCCTGGCGAATTTCGACCCAAATATCCCTTACACTGTCTCCCAAAAGTTTCGCCCCGGTCAGTTCGATTCCCCGGATTCTGCCCGGCGCCCTCAGATTGACCAACAACTTCGATGCCCCTTGTGTTAACACAACCTCCGCGGCTTTTTTCTCACAAGACGGCGCGACTTCGTCATGAAAATCCCCTTCCTGTGTCCACGTCGTATGAACCATTTCGAAGGCCTTCTGTTCAACTTCATTCAATTCAGGCCGGAGTGCCTGCACCACCGTACCGGTTGGAAACGTTTTATACTGCACCTGATAATATCGTAGCTTCTTTCCCCTATCTATAATACGGCAAAACCGTTGGAAAAGGATTGGGAAATAGCAATAATAGCCCCCGGCCCCCTGGCCGCACAGCGGTGAGAGAAAGGGTTTCACCTTCCCGCTGAACAAATCCATATAGCAAACCGACATGCAAGGCCGCGCCGAATCGTCAACGAAAATGTCCAATGTATCCGTCGTCGGCGTCGGCGTCCACATCCGGTTGATCACTCCCGCACCATAAACCTCCGCCATGACCAGGCTGCTATCCGGATTCCGGCGCACGAAGGAATAACGTCCCGAACCGCCGTCGTCATTCCCACCCGTCGGGTCATATGAAGAGATTTGCCGTTCGGTACAGCCCGTAAGAAATACCGGCAGTTGCGCCGGGTCATACAGCGCTCTCAGCTCATGCGTAAGATCGATTATCTGACTATTCCGGCTCTCTAAAGGCCTTTCCTGGCATAATCCGGCTGCCGGCACCATAAGCGCCAGCAAGAGAATAACTTTAATATTATACATCGTCAATCAAATCTAATCCAAACCTTCTTTACCGCCTTCTTCTGATCAACAACAACACCCCTCCCATGAAAAGCAATATCCCGGGAAGAATGAACAGCAGAACCGTTCTCATGCCCGCCACCTCTCCAAGACTAATCGTCGTATGATTATCCGGCTCCGTCGCATGATAAATATCCAGTGGAAATTGCCCCTTCGAAAACCATTTGAAGATCTCCTTATTCAATTCCCATAATTTCTTTGGGACGCCGCTAAACTCGCCATCACTTAACATATCTGCATCGCCCCATACCATGATACGCTGCTGCTTACCATGAATACTCCGCTCAAGCGTCAGCGCGATCGGAAAGGCTCCCTTTTGATCGCCATGGCTCGGGTCGTTGGCTATCTTTGCAGCCGTGGAATCGAAAGTGCCGATATGATTCCAGGTATTAGCCGCATTGGTAATAATAAACGGCCTTATTTGAAATGGTCCCTTCGCGTCATATACAAGGCCAGCCGCTCCATGGGTCGTCAGTTGAGCGTCATCACCGATCAATTGTTTCAGCACCTTGGAATAACCAGCAGCCTCCGGCGCAAAATGTGTGATCAGAAAATCAGGAGTAAATTCCGGGTTATCGCTTTCCGCCAAAAGCCTGCCCTCCATGAACCGAACTCCCAGCGGATTGATCAATGGGTTCATCAGTTCCCGATGCGAAGGCTCACCTAAAATCCAGCAGTCGCCTCCACTATCAATATAGCGATGTATCTTACCCAACTCATTTGATTTCAACGGTAAGGTCGGGTCAGCGACAATCAATAATGAAATATCGTCCGGTATGTCCGCGCTATCGATATCGATTTGTCTGAAATCAAAGCCGTGATTGACAACTGACTGGCGTTCCACACTCTTATTCATCCTGCGGTTATAATCCCTCTCCTTGACTCCGTGCTCTTCAGCCACACGCTCGTTGTGGCCCGTAAGGAATGCAACACGCTGTGCCGGCACGGTCATCAGCTTAAAAGCATCCATCATCTCTTGTTCCCCCGGATCCACTTGCGGATCATCGAAAATCCCTACCAATGCGGTCTTATCACCTACCACAAACTGCCGCATGAACCGGTTGCCCCTTGACCTCAAATCCAAAATTTTGTGGATAGAGTCAGGAGACAAAACGTCGCTCATATCGAATCCCTTACTATCTGCCGCAATTTCCGCCAGATCCTTCAGAGATACACCGGGATGCTGTTTGAATAGCCATCCTGTCGCGGCGCAGGAATCGTAGTAGTAGGTGTAATCCACCATAAACCCATGTTGGAGGAACCGCTGATACTTTTCGTAGAACTTATAGTCGTCATTGCGGGCAGCCGGCATACCGAACCTGGCGTCATCGCCCAGTATGTTCACATAGGTATGTACGGTTATGGGGGGCATATCTTTAAGCAGGGCCTGACTCGTGGCTGTGATGGTCTGGGATCTTGTCCGGGTCGCATCGAAATACGCCATCAACGCAGGTCTTGCCGCAAGCCAGTTCAAACCGATAGCCAAGAAAACCAAGCTCGTATAGAGAGCAGCCCGAAAAGAAAAAGGACGTTGATGACGCTGATAGTAAAGCCGCATATAGGTAAATCCCGTAAAAAGGGCGCTCATCGTCAAAAAATAGGCTATCTGCTTGGTCGAAATCAACCCTCTCATCATCTGATCGGTACGCCCTCTAATGGCCAAAAAGGAGGAAACTTCCCGAAACCAGGACATGTTCTGACCGATTTGCCCGATGAAATTCAATAAGGCGAGCGCTGCAAACGTATATAACGCCGCCACCGGCTGGTAACTGCTTAGAGACGACATGAAAAGGCCAATGCTGGAATAGACAACGCACATCAGGAAAATCCCCAATATCCCGGACAATAAAAGACCGGTATTGGCATCGGGGAGATAGGAAGCCGAAACCAATACAAAGATCAATAGAAAGGAGATCAGCAACAAACAATAGCTAAGAATGGCGAGAAACTTTCCGGTGATAATCTCCACAATGCTGACGGGTGAAGAATATAATAACTTGATCGAGCCGCTGCTCGTCTCACGCCCGATCAACCCCATCGTCAATAACGGAATATAAAGATAAAGCCGGTTCTGCACTTGCGACAGCACTCCTTCACCCCTTGACCCTAGAAAAAGATATTGCGTCAGACCAGGTGACTTGCTGCCTAATGACGAGAACATTTGACATCGGGCAAGCTGATCGGCAAGATCAAGTCCAGCTTGTATAATAAAAATAATGAGGACCAGCCACCCGATCGGCGAATAAAAAAGAGACCTAATTTCCGTACGGGCAATTCTTATGATTGATTTCATACGTCCAGTTTTTACCTCCTACGGCGGATAAGGAGTAGCAATCCCCCCGAGAAAAGCAGCAGCAGAGGCAGACCGAATTGAAAAATTATCCTCAATCTGGGCATGGCGTTGCGTGTGATTCGCAAGGTCGTATCCCGGGAAGGAGGCGTATCCGTATCGATGGGATAGGTGTCATTTGACAGCCATCCGAATAAGGATAAGGCCCAATCTGCATTTTGATCAGCGATATTCTGTTTTCTTAATACTCCACTGGAAAGACAGTCTGCATCGCCCAGTATGACTATCCGTTGCTGCCTGTCGCCAAAGATTCTTGTGAGGCCCATAGCCAAAATATACTGCCCTTTTTTATCTCCTTTGGCGGGATCAAAACTTACATAGCCACTGTCTGTATTCGTGGGTCCTGTCCGACTCCAAGCAGACGAATCCGATAACAGCAGAGGGTGGCTTTGAAAAAGGTGAATTGAATCTGCCTGTAGTACCGCCGTGGCTCCCGGCATCATAATGGGATATTCTCTTTCCATCAGCGGCATAAACCCCGGCGATAGCGAGCCCGTCAGGCGGTCGATGCGGCCCAATATGAGATCTGGTTCCAGCTTGTGAGAACCCTGCAATAGCTTGCCCTCTGCCAGTTGCACCCCAAGCGTCTGCAACAGCGGATTAAGAATAACCTGCCGTCCCGGCTCTCCCGCGATCAGCAGATTGCCGCCCGCATCGATATAGCTTTTTATCCTGGCTTCCGCCACCGGAGAGATATCCGTTTTTGGATCGGCGATCACCAACACTTTTGCCGTAGCAGGGATATCCGAATGATCCAGATCAAATTCTTTGATGTCAAATCCCTGATTGATCAGGGCGACACGGTTATAAGTTTGTGTAGAGAACTGTTGATAATTTTGTGCAGCCGGGTTGGTAAACCGGCGCTGCTGATTATTGGTCGCTACTGCCACCTCGACAGGACCTGCCAGCAACGCTTTTATGGATGCGGCTACCTCATTCTCCAAGGGGATGGTCATCGGATCACGGAACATCCTGAGCCAGGATCTTTTGCCATTGAATTCAATAGACCGCACAAATGTGTTCTTTTCTTCCGAAAGATTGAGTTGTGACCGAATGGCAGCCGGAGAAAGGATGTCCGAAAAGGGCACCCCCGTACTCGCCGCAATACCGCGGACGATGGCCGAATCAGAAAGCCCTCTATGGGAGGACCGGAGATCGAGCGTATTTTCACAGCTATCATAGTAGTACACGTAGTTAATATCCAACGGTCTCCGTAAGAATCGCTGATACTGCTCATAAAAAGCGAGGTCTTCATTCTTTGCTTTTGGCAGACCATAATGGGACATCGGGTCCATGAGGTTTACATAGGTATTGATCTTCAATGGGCCGTTCACTGATTGGAGGATTCCTTGCGAAGTTGGTGAAATGGTTCGCATCTTGCTCGCAGTCATATCCAGGTAATAAATGTGTCCCGGTCTCGAAGTCATCCATCCAAGGCTAAGTATGACGACACCCAAGAGACTGTAATAGGCTATCCTTTTTGTCATCGGTATCCGATATTGTCGAAACCGAAAATAGAATATGCTGATACCTATGGCACAGGCGCTGATCAGCAAATAATAAATAACGTCCTTCGAGCTAATGATCCCCTGTATAAAATGAGTCGATCTCCCGCTAATGGCAAGAGTATTGGTTATGTCACGTAGAAAAGGAACCGATTGCCATAGGCCGCCGATATATTGCAAAGCGGCCAATACGGTAAAGGAGGATATCGCGGCGATCACCTGGTAAGAGGTAAAGCCCGAGATCATCAGCCCAATTGCGAAATAGGCACAGATCACCAGGTAAACCCCTAATATACCCGACAGCAGATATGCAAAATCTGCGTGAACAATGACGCCACAGGCCGCCAGTGCAATTAGGAGCAATATCAGAATAAAGCTGAGACCGAAAACGGCGATGCCCAAAAACTTCCCGAGAATGATTTCAGTGTAGCTTACCGGAGAGGATTGCAGCAACTTTATAGAGCCGCTGCTCGTCTCACGGCTAATCAGCCCCATCGTCAGAAGGGGCACGTAGAAATAGAGGTACTCTCTTACATTGGCAAACACGCCCGATGACCCCCCAAATACTACCTGTGTAATTTCAGCCTCGGACACATGTAGCTTTATCTGGGATACAACAAATTGCAAATGATCCAGAAAGGACATGGAAACCTGAAAGGCAAAAACGGTGAGAGCTACCCAGGCGATCGAGGAGCAGAACAAAACTTCCAGTTCTACTTTGGCGATCTTGACTATTGTTTTCATGTGGGGATTATGCTTTACCGCGTTTTGAAAGCCGGGCAAATACCTCATCAAGAGAATATCTTTCCAAATGTATTTCCCACAACTGCCACCCGAGTTCTACGCTGAGCCTCACCAACGTCTCGCTGATGTTCCTGGGCTGCCCATTGAACCATATCCGCATCGAATCATGGTCTACTGCCTCAACCTGTCTGATTCCATGGATAGCTGCCAATTCCGAGGCGAGCGGGGGGCGACTGAAACGGACTACCAGGCTATCCGGCATGATATAGTTATTGAAAGCATCCATGGTGCCGGCGAACACCATTCTGCCCCCTTCGATCATTTTCACCTCCTGGCAGGTCGCCTGTACCTCGGATAAGATGTGCGAGGAAAAGATGACGGCTTTATCTTTCCCGATCTCTTTGATGAGATTGCGCATTTCATAGATTTGAACGGGATCCAGACCGTTGGTAGGCTCGTCCAGAATAACCAGTTTAGGTTTATGGATAATGGCCTGGGCAATGCCGACCCGCTGACGGTAGCCGCCCGAGAGGTTCCGGATCAGCCGCTTGCTGAAATGAGCGATCCCACAGCGCGATTTCACCTCTGCAAGCGCATCCGGGATCTTCCCGGCATCCATTTTTCGCATAAAGGCGCAATGGATCAGGTATTCGTCCACCGTCAGGTCAAGGTGCAAGGGCGGCGTCTGGGGCAGGAATCCGATCATTTTCTTTGCCTCCTCCGGCCTCTTCCCCAGGTCGATGCCGTCGATGAGGACGCTGCCTTCGGTCTGACTAAGCACCCCGCTCATAATGCTCATAGTTGTGGACTTCCCGGCTCCGTTAGACCCCAGCAGGCCCATGACCCCCGTCGTTTCAATGTCAAAATGAATATCTCTTATGGCCCAATCCCTGGTATACTTGTGCGACAAATGCTGAACCTGAACGATAGTATTTTTCATGCTTACCCTTTTCATTTGCCGATTATATATGCATCCCGCTTTTAAATAACACCTTGGGTCGGCTGGCATACCTGCAATATTGTACCGCAAACAAGCCGTTAATACTAGTCGACTTGAAAATTCCGACATCATTCGCACCTTTCTGGTCATACAATAGCTACCTTACCTCCTGAAGGAGCGTACAACATTGACTCACGTGTATTCGACGGATAAAGACAAACGGGAAAGCTAAAACAACTATTCGGGCGCAAAATATTTCCACCCGTTCAATCAAATGTGATCGTAATCGGCTTGTCCAACAACTGTCTCGCGACGACTTCAGTCCTTCAATATCCCCCGCACCAATTTCCCATCCGGACACTTAAACTCGACGCCCAGCAAAGCAGCAATCAACGGCGCAATGTCCGGCTCAGATAGCCCCTCAATATGCGAATGCGAAAGGACCCCTGCCCCGAAGGCGATAAAACCCGTATACATCTCCTGCAAATTCGGGTCATACCCATGATGCCCGCCACGCGTACGAAAAAACACACCCTCGAGCGGATTCTGCTGGATCGACGTACCCGGCCCATTATTCGTAACCTGCGCTTTTTTCACTGCACTGCTGAAAACCAAACCCGGCACGGCAGCCAGCGCCAGCATTGCCGAAGAATCCGCCCCCATGGCATCCAATTCAGAGCGATCGACGATCCGGAACAACCTACGTTTTTCTTCTGGTAGTTTATCCAATTCTCGTACCACCTGTTTGACTACGGACGAATCAACCCGGCCCAACCCACTATCTCCATATAGAAAAGCGCTTCCCCCCGCTGCGATGAAATGCGCATGCAGTGCCCCTAGTAAGATATTCGGCCGGAAAACTTCATGGATATCTGAAAAACCATGATCTCCCAACACGATCACCGTCGTCGAATCCCTCAGCCCGCTCTGGAAGATAGCTTGCAGCACATCCCCGATCGCCCGGTCGTCGGCCTCCAGCGCCAGCCGGACACTATCATGTTCGCGGCCGTATTCGTGCTCCATCCCGTCTACGCAAGCAAAATGTAACGCGAGAAATGCCGGTCGGTGCTTTCGGATGAGATATGCCGCCATACGTCCCGCATTCTCATCCAGCGTAAAATATTCGTCGTTCATGGAAGTGCTATCCAGCCGCCCCGTCGCACCCATCTCGATCTCCTCGTAGATCCCCTTCGGCCGGGCATGCTGCCGCACCACCGTCGCCCTGTCGTCCGGATGATCCTTATCCCAGATCTCGGAGAGGTTGTAGGTGATGTCCCCGTCGACCGTATTTGGCCACATGACAGCGGCTGTAGTCAGTCCCGCCTTTCTAAATGCCGCCCATATCGTCGGCGCCTTAATGGAATCGTAGTACCAGTTCCATTCTCCCTTGCTGTTCTTAGGTTGATTGTAGACGATCCCACTTCTCGCAGGCAGCGCCCCGGTCTCCATCGCCGCATGCGACGGATGGGTGTAAGCGGGAAAAACACTTTTCAGATGATCTGCATAAACCCCATTTTTCATTAACCATCGGAGATTGGGACTCGGCCATGAAGCGTCGAGATACATCTCCGGCCGCAATCCGTCGATCGAGATCAGCACGACATGCCTCCCCTGTGCATGACTCGCCCGCCCGAAGCAAATCGCCGCCATCAAAAAGAAAAGGTGAAGCCATTTTCGCATATAGTCAGGATTTTACCAATTAAGACAATCCAACTCGTTGAAATGCTTATTGCTTAGGAAATTTTTTGCGTAAACTGCCTCTCCGGGTGCACTTCCGCCTGCCTTATCATCGTCAAGTTATCGTTAATTCTCCCGTCGCGTTTGTTTTAATCGGCGAAATGAATTTATATTTACAGCGCTTTATCGTTTGCATACAAGACAGGGAAAACGGGCCTGGGTCTTGACCGCAATCGACGGGATCGCGATGGAGCGCAGATCTTTCCCCGTTGCTTCACAGTTGATTCCTGGGGATTATTCTGTAACGGCTTAGTTTGTGCCAGTTTGGCGAGGGCCAAACCATGGCCATGACCGTACATTGACGTCACAGATAGATGGGCCGATGGCGCAGATAAAATCATATGGTTGGTAAAAAATCATTATACAAGAATAGCATCATAAAGCAATTATATTTCGCTGGTTCCTTATCCTGCTCCGATTTGTGCAGACTGACGAAGATGAGCTTGCCCCTGACGACCCAAGTGCTGAATGAACTACTGGAGATGAATACTGTCGTGGAGGTGGGCCATGCTGCCTCTACGGGTGGGCGCAGGCCCATATTGTATTCGCTTAGGCCGGATGTAATGTACGTCGTTGCCGTGGCCATGGACCAGTTGTTCACGCGGATTGTGATTATGGACATGCAGAAGAATTATGCCGGCGACGTCGAGATTTTCGAATTGCATCTCGCCGGGAACCCGGAAGCGCTGTCGATTCTTGAAGGGAAGATCGAGGATGTTATAGAAAGTTCCGGGATGGAGAAAGACAAGGTCGCAGGGATTGGCATTGGCATGCCTGGCTTCGTCGATGCGAAGAAAGGGGTGAATTATTCGTTCCTGGACGCCGGAAATGGAAGTATCACCAGGCGCATTAAGGATAAAATGGGCCTGAAGGCATTCATCGAGAATGATTCCACCCTGATCGCCATGGCGGAGTTCCGATTCGGGGCAGCACGCAAAAGGCAGGACGCGATGGTCGTGAATTTAGGTTGGGGGACCGGCCTGGGTATGATCTTGAATGGCGAGCTTATCAGGGGACACAATGGCTTCGCAGGGGAGTTTAGCCATTTACCGATATTTGCTAATAACAAGCTTTGTACTTGTGGAAAGATGGGTTGTCTTGAAACGGAGGCTTCTCTGCTGGCGGTGATGCAGAAAGCGCAGGAAGGGATCGGGAACGGACGTACGTCGATTCTCAAGGATCTTTCCAAGGTGGATTTCGACAAGGCGTCGTGGGCTGTGATCCATGCCGCAGAAAAAGGGGACCAGTTCGCAGTGGGGTTGTTGACGGACGCGGGTTATCATATCGGGAGAGGAATAGCAATCCTCATCCACCTGTTGAATCCGGAGGCAGTCATTCTCAGTGGCCGCGGTTCGTCTGCGGGGAAGATCTGGAAGATATCGATTCAGCAAGCCCTCAATGAGCATTGCATCCCGAGGCTGGCAGCAGGTACGGATATAGAAATCTCGGCGCTCGGTTATGGTGCGGAATTACTCGGAGCTGCGGCGTTGGTAATGGATCACTATGGGAGCTAGCGGGGTCACTGCCGGCTTCAGCATAACGGTCGATAAGATGTCGGCGGGTGGAACGGGCGCACTAAATCCTGCTGGATTGGTCAGGGCGCCGGTCAGGCTTGAGATAACGATGGCTCGATTGATTTACAAATAGTTCGGGAACCGCTGCCCGTTGGTATATGGGTGAGCTCCAGTGAAAAAACCCAGTTTTACCAAATATGTATAGGAATCAATGGCTTTACCCAGCTGATCCGAAAAAACAGCCTGAGCGAGTTGGCCTGCAGTGTGGCCCCAATCGTCCGCAGCGATGGGGTATACTGGAGACCAGCGCCGAGATCGAAAGGCAAATCTTTCAACCCCCAGTTATAACTGATGCCGGGAGAAAAGATTTGCGCCAAAGTGATCTTGGAAGGAAGCGATCCGGAGTCCTTGGTTAAACGATAGTTGATCGGCGCAATAATATCAAAAACCTGAAGAAAGAGACTATGGCTTACGCCGGTCAGATAGTGGGTGTTCCCGTTCTTATCCAGATAGACATGCTTGGTAGCCTTGTCGGCCCCCTTTGCAAAAGACCACTCCAGCCCAATCGGGGCGGTTAAGCCAACATTCGGCCGGATGGTGCTGAAAATGTTATTGTTGTCGGATTCCGCCGCCCCAATCGCCCCAACCATAGCGGAAATGGTCAGGGTATTAACGGAGGACCTTTGTATCGAAAAACTTCCCGACGGCATGACGTACGTCTTGATCACCGTCTTCAGGTCCTCGGAGCTTTGCGCATTGGCGACCAGTGCAACAATTTTCCCGTATTTGTAGATTGTGGCAGCAACCTTCAGCACCCGGTTAAAAATGACACTGTTCGCCTTTAAGGTGTCATTGACGCGATCCACCAGACCATTTAACCCATTGATAGCTATATTGACTGCGACCTTCGAAGCTGAATCCATCGCTTTATATTCCGGGAGCGCCCTTATTTGTCTATCCAATACATTTTTATCGATACCGTCACTGTTGATGCACGCTACGATAATGGGAATCAACGTGGGCGCATCGATCTTTGCTTTAGCCAACGCCACATACACCAAATTGTACGCATCAAGTAATGATGCCGCTAACGCCAGCGGGTCCGATCCATGAAATATAATTGTATTCGACTTCGAGATCAGGATCGAAAACTTTTCTATCGCATTGTCACAGGCGGCCTTCGTACCCTGATCCACTATACTATTGTACCCGACGGCTGCTTTGGCCGCATCCAGCAAGTTCTCGCCCAGAACGCCTTGGCCGGTCCAATTGACGGTGACCAGTTCCGTAAACGCTTCCAGGTTTACATTGGCCTTTCCGCCAGCGGCAAGGATAAGATTGTAGTCAGCCATCATCGCGGGCAGGCATCCCGCGAGCAGAGAGGCAAAATTATGGTTTCCGGCGATCGAGTCGATCAATTGCAGGCTATTATCGATCAGTGCGGGGTAGTTCTTCGCAACTACGTCTTGGTAGAGGGTATAGCCCATATCCCCGTAACCCAGGTACTTGGCGATTTTGCCCGTTAGTTGGGGATCGACGCCAAACTTTGTCAGCAAGGAATTAGTTTGCTTCAGAATGCCCAGAACGTTCTTGATATAAGTGGAGATCAGTTCAGTTGAATTCTGTTTTTGGCTCTTTGCCTGGTTGATGTCTGTCACGCTATTTTCCACCTGGTTGAGCAGGATAAGAAGATCCGGAAAATAGCCAAGGGCCTTTTTAAGTGTCGCCGGCTCGTTCTTAAGGATGGCGGTTTTTATCTGATTGCCAAGTTGTCTAGGCTCGTCAAAAAAGCTGCGGTCTTGTTGATACAATAGCGCAAAAAAATAAAGCTGCTCTTTGGGAGTGTTCAATTCCTTTAGCTGGTTAAAACTTATCCAGGCATTTGATCCGTTCGATCCCTTCGCTTTAGCGGTATCTTGAAGGCCAGCCTGCAACATGTTAACGAAGTGGATGATCCCCTGATATTCATCCAGCGATTGGATAGCCACGTTCTGAGTGTATTGCTTATCCAGGGTTTCTAGAATTTCCAGCGGATGATATCCCTTCACCAGCAGCTGCAAAATATCCACGGAATAGCTGTAGTAGGTAAAGAAAGGGGTCCGGTTTAGCTTTCCGTACCAGGTATTGCCCGGGCCGTTCTTAATGAGATCGCGAAAACTCGCCGGAAGCACCTGGACATCGCTTTCAAAAGCCTGCTTCCAGGAATTGCCCAGGTCGTTGAAGTTAAAGGGATCAAGCTTACTGATTTTATCATAGCTCTTGGGGAATAAGCTAATGAACTCAGGATATTTCTTCAATTCGTCCTGGGCCTTTGAAAAAAAGGTATATACAGCATCCTGCTTGAAGCTTTCCGCAAGATAGGTTGCCGTCGCATCTATGAGCATACTCTGAAAATCCGTAGACGAAAGCCGGGAGAGGGCATTTCCCAATCCCCCTCCACCCGGAGTTGCCACGGGTAAGCTGTTATCGCTTGTGAACCCTAGGCCCTGCTGAGCCATATCCACAGTAACAGCCAGCTTTGCGAGTACCTTTCTTAGCAGCGGAGTATTGAGGAGATCCCGTTGCAGTTCATTAGAAAAGAGGTGGCCGGAAACATCGGCCTTTAAGAAATCATTACAGGCCTTCATCGTAGCGATTTCCTCTTCCGACAGGTCGCCCAGCTTTGTTGCCCTCTTAGTATAAGTTGCTTTCTGGTCCGCCGTCATTTGATTGGCGTCGGTCAGAAAAAGCGCCAGATCATTTTTTTGGTTGGGAGTCAACGACGCCAGGTACTGGGCATCGTAAAAGTTATTTTGGCCAGCGGTGACCAGCACGCTGCCAAGGAGCAGCGCCAGCAGGATTGATCTCATGTCGCTAATGTTTTGGTTTATTTTCGCTTGTATCCGGCTATGTAAGGAACGCCGTTCGGATATCTCGCCCAAATGACATTTTTTTTATCCAGGACATAGTCACTGAAAGAGGGCCGTTCGGCAGTTAGCGCGCTCATCGGTTCCAATTTGGCGTCCTTCAAGGCTTCGCCTTTGCCATTGATGAGTTGATTGTTACTATTTTGAACAAGAGGTAGTTCATCCCCCCGAAGATTGATGACCGCGGTATCGCCACTAACTCGGGTCGCATAGCTCTGAATGGCTTGGATAGCCGATAAAGATTGCTTCGCGATGGCAGATTTGAAGCGATTGCTCATGGTTCGAACGTAGGAACCGCTAGTGCCGGAGAACAACTGGATAGCCAACTGTGGGTTTTTGTCTATGGCATTCAAGAATTCACATGTTTGCTTTGAATATTCTTTGGCGGTATTCCAACCATTGGTGAACGATGCTATGCGGGTCTCCTTCTTTGGATGGGTGTCTGTATCTGCGGAATCACCAAACTGCTGGTAAACGACAAGACAGGAGTCGAGCGATAAATGCCGGGTTATGCTCAGCTCATAACACAAATAACCGGCAAAAGAGTCGGCGCTCAATTCGGCCTGTCTCCGCGCTTCCGGCATATTGCTATCCATGAAATTGTCTCCGTTCAAATGATGCGAAATTTCGTGCGCCAATAGGGTGTATACGCCGGCGTTCGAGCAACTAGCCCGCACAGCAGTCAAGAAGGTTGGCGAACAGATGATAAACCGGTGAATGATCAGGTAGGTGTTGTTGATCACTATGGGTTTAGGGGCCGCCACAGCGTTCTGCACTTCATCGGATTGACCGAGATAAAAATTTCGATTCGCACTGTCCAGGTGCATTCCCGTAACCTCCAGAACCTCTTCTACTATTCTGGATACAGCAGAATCTGGATCCTGAATATTAACTGGAAAGGAGAAATTGCGCAATTTGGCGAAGCCGCACGGATTGACTCTTAGCTTTAAGGCTGTGGAATCAGTGGTTGTCGCCACAGACGAATCTACCTTGGCCGAAGATGTTCCCGCATTGTTACAACAGATGGCGAGTACGCAACAACTCAAAGTCAATCCCATATTAAGAAATAATAGTTGAAGGATTTTAGGAGGCATAGAGCGTGTCGAGGCCAGGAGTTTTTTGGCAGATGTAAGCTACGCGAGCCTGCCCTTTCAAAAAAAGGTGTTTTAACGGTATTTGACGTATCTCGCAGGCACTATCTTGAAGCAAAAACTCTGTCCAACAACTGAAAGGCTCCATTGACAAATTGCGAAAGAAAAGGCATGCCAAATAAGCCAAGCTACACCGGTATTAACTTGCGTGGAAAATAATCCCATCCGTGCAGCCGGCGCTATTTGATAAATATCGCCTTCAACCCTTTCCACTCAAAACACAATGCTCCGAGGCCAAATAAGGCCAACAACCCATTTCCCACAAATACATTACGTTTAAACACATAGAAAGATAAATAAACGAGCAAGACCGATATGACGATATAGGCAAGGTTTTTCGTGAGACGGTACGGTATAGGGAAGTTTTTCTGTCCCCAAACGTATGATAGGATCATCATGATAGTATAAGCTATCAACGAAGTCCATGCCGAAGCCATATAACTGTACCGGGGAATAAAAAGAACATTTAACAGGATCGTCGTAACGGCCCCGATACCTGAAATATATAGGGCATAATGGGTTTGATCTGATAGTTTATACCAAACTGACAGATTCATGTAAATACCTAAAGCAACGTACCCGAACAACAAGGGAGGCACTACGTCCAATCCTACCCAATAGGCCTTATTGGGCACGTAGTATTTCAGCATGTCGATATTCGCTACTACCCCCACGAACATAAGGCACATGGTGACCACGAAATAGTCCATGATGCGGGAATAGGTCTGGACGGCATTAGGGTTTTTGGCGTGGCTGAAAAAGAACGGCTCGGCGCCCATTCGAAAGGCCTGGTTGAAAAGGCTGAGGAAGATGGATAGCCTGGCGCAGGCGGAATAAACTCCTACTTCATGTTCGCTGACATTTGCCGGCAGCAGCTTGCCCAGCAAGATCTTGTCAAGGTTCTCATTGACGAGGTACGATAAATTGGCAATGAGCACAGGCCAGCTATAGGTTAGCATGCCTTTAAGCATGGTTCTGTCGAGTCTTGCCCGCAGTTGCAGCCATTCGGGTAGCAGCATCAGTAACGTGACAAAGCTGGCCACGAGATTGGCCAGAAAGACATAAGCGACCCAGCCATGCACAAACCATCCCGCCATCCATTGGCTACCGGGCAGGTGACGTTTGATCCACCAGGGAATTCCCAGTATGAAAACGACATTTAGCGTTACCGTAACGGCAATATTGATCAGCTTGATTACCCCATAACGGACGGGCCTGCCATCGGCCCGGAGCTTAGCAAAGGGAATGACACACCATGCGTCGAGGACGAGCACGGCAATGAAATAGCGGATGTATAACTGGAATTCAGTCTGTGGGATGTCATTCCCGATCTTAATCCAGCCGGCAAGGGTATGCGTGAAGGGAATGGTGCTGAGCAGGAACAGGAGGGACACCATGAAGGTGACACCGAAGCCGTTATTGTACACCTCGCGGCGCTTATCGGGGAATTTGTTCAGGTAACGGAAGAAGGTCGTCTCCATGCCGAAAGCCAGCAGCGCCTGCAAAATGGAGGCGTAACTGAACATGGTGCTAAAAATGCTGTAGGTCTTCGGAAGATAAGCCCTGGTATAGAGCGGAGTAAGCAGAGAGCTCAAAAGCCGTTGCACAACGGTACTTAACCCATATATCGCAGTTTGTCCGGCGAATTTCTTAGCTGTTGACAATAGTTAGGCGCATTTTAACGATAGGATTAGTAAAATAAAAATAAGATTTATTATTTATCTTGCCCCACAACAAAATTTCGACTCATGACGACAAGTAAAGCAATGAGGGGCCTGTTCCTGCTTTTTATTCCGATCCTGTCTATCCCGGCGATCGGCTTTGCCCAGCAGAAACTGCGGAAATTGGAGGTTTTTAATGGCAGCCTGGAGTTGATGGCGCCTGCTGCTTTGTCCGCCATGTCGGAAAACGCCTGGACAACCAAATATTCAAATCGTAAAATGCCTGAACTCGCCATCAGCGATGCGAATGGAGAGGTGAGCCTGGTGGGTTTGATGACCCCGCAACCGGCCTCGGAGGGCCAGCTGGGCGATTTCAAGAATTTCCAGAAAGAGGAGTTGAAACGGAAGCGCACCGACATTGAATGGCTGAGCGACGGGGTCCTAACGGTAAATGGGAAAAAGGTTGGATATATTAAATTCCTTTCTACGGCCGTAGATCAAAAAGTGTACAACGAATACTTCTTCCTCATTATCCATGGTAAGATCGCTTTTTTTACCTTCAACTGCACAGAAAAACTACGCGGCGAATGGGAAAAGGCCGGCGATGAACTGATTAGCTCTATCAAGGTTCACTAGGCGACATTTGTTCTGGCATGCCCATGCCGGACGTCCGCTGCGGCTTTCCCACCCACTTACACAGCAATCCCCCCCAACTAATAGCTGCCCCTTGCCAAACACCGCGGCAAATGGGAGATTTATCTTCCGATCCAATTCCAAACCGATTCTGGAAAGATTTTTCAGTCACGCCGAATTAACACGCTTATGACGAAGTTTTTAGGTACCCCATCACAGAAATACCTGTTCCCCGCCCTCTGCACCTTATTGTTGTCGGCGAATGCTATAGCACAGGATCTTACTCTTGTGAAAGAAGTCAATCCGACGGGCAGCTCATTCCCTCACAATTTTACGGTCTGCGCAGGCAAACTCTACTTTATTGCCATGGATAATACCAATTTCAATACTGTCTGGGTGACGAGTGGGACGGATGCCACGACACAACGCATCGGCCCCATCACCGGAGTCTCCAATAGCATACAAAATCTTGTTACCTACAATAACAAATTGTTCTTTTCCTTCGATGATGGCAGCGGCACGGGCCAGGAACTTTGGGCAAGCGACGGAACCGAAGCCGGCACTTCCTTGTTAGCCGACCTCAATCCCGGGACCGGGAATTCCACGCCCCAGGTATTTACGGTATGTAATGGCAAGCTCTTTTTCGCCGCGGTGGATAACACCGGGCTTTTCGAGTTGTATGTTTCAGACGGAACGCCCGGTGGAACGGTAGGCCTGCGGCATGTAAATGTGCTGGGCGGCTCCACAAATTTTGCCGCACTGGGCAACTCCATTTATTTCATCAGCGATAACGGAAGCGGATCCGGCAACGGCCTGTGGAAAACGGACGGCACCCCGGGTGGAACCGTTCTGTTAAAACCGGATATTGTCGCCGTAACCGCTATACCCGGGTTTTCCGCGGTGCTGAACGATAAATTGTACTTCCAGGCCGCAGATGCCGTTGCAGGGAACGAACTCTGGGTGAGTGACGGGACTTCAGGGGGTACCCAACTGGTAAAGGATATCGGCATAAGCGTTTCCGGCGATCCCCAGGATCTTTGTGTCTATAACAACAAGATTTACTTTGCCGCGCGGGACGACGATCATGGGATAGAAATGTGGGTCACAGATGGAACGGGCGCCGGCACTCAGCTGTTCAAAGATATCGCGCCGGGTTCCGGAAGCAGCCAACCCAGACAATCCGTTGTTTACAATGGCCTGCTCTACTTCACCTGCTGGGGAACCAGCGAACTTTGGAAAACCGATGGCACGGATGCAGGCACACAATTGGTAAAAAGTGGCATGGACTTCCCAAAAGTTGCCGCCCAATGGAACAATAAGTTATACTACCTTTTTGGCGCTTCGAATATTATTTGGGAAAGCGATGGAACGTCCGCGGGAACTAAGCTCTTTCAGCCGGAAAACACAACGAATGCCCTAACCACCTACACCGATTTCGGCAGCGACGATCATTTTACCGAATACAACTCCGAACTGTATCTAAATGGTCAGAGTCTGGGCATCGCCAGTGGTTTTGAACCCGTAAAACTTACCTCCCTCAATCCCTTGCCCCTGACCTTTGTGGATCTCCGCGCAGAATGGATATCGAATGGACAAGCCAACGTGAGCTGGGTAGTGGCTTCGCAAGAGAATGTAAACACCTACACCGTACAGCATAGCGCAGACGCTGTCCATTATTCGGACGCCTGCCGTGTCGTCGCTTCCACTGCACAAAATTACCACTGCACCGTACCGGCGGGGTCCAGGAACTATTTCCGGGTCGTTGAAACGGACCTGGATGGCAAACAACATTTTAGCAAGGTGATCTCATTGCAAGCCACAGCTCCATCCGCAACAACGGTTTTCCCCAACCCGGCTACCGATATCTTAAATATAAAAGAATTAATGAATTACCAGTCCGCACAAGCCATTGACCTGGCAGGACGGGTCGTTCAGCAATATATCATAGGGTATGGAGAAACCACCCTCAATATTACCTCCCTGGGCAAGGGGATCTATGCCTTAAAGCTTTTCGGCCGGAATGAGAGCCGTACAGTCTACTTTATAAAAAATTGACCCAGTTAATAAACCCAAAAAACAGGATTATGAAATTTAAGAGTATCCGGAACGCGTTCGTGGTCGTCCTCATCTTACAGCTGTCAAACAGCGGTTGCAAAAGCAAGGCCCAAAACGACGCTTTAGACCAGGCAAACGCTATCCAGTCCGAAATTAAGAAGACACAGCCGGGAGGCATTGCTACATCGGAGGACGGATGGATGATGAAAGCCAAAATAAATGGCAAGGACTGGCAAGCCACTTCCATGCTGTCGCCCGATCATGCAGGGCGCATTTACGGAGAAAATAACGGCGAATCCATTTCGCTACCCTATTATGACAGGAGAAGTTTCCTGGCCAGCGCAAAGTCGAAATTGGATAAAGGCGTAGATATGATGCTCAATGACGACATCAAGTTATGGGGGTCCAAAGAGGGCGAAATGGAAATCACCAAAGTAGACGACAACTGGGCCGAAGGGAAATTCTCCTATACGGCAACCGGATTCCAGTCTGACAAAACCATCCAGGTGACTGACGGCTCTTTCAGGATCTCGATGGCAACCAAGCATTAATTCATCAAATCAAAATGAAACAAATATCGTCCTTAGCCCTGGGCGGCCTACTCGCCCTGGCATCATTGAATGGCTTCTCGCAAACGCACACAGCAGCTACCCTCCCTCCCGGGGCAATTCCTGTAACCGCTGGCGGAGCGTCCATGACAGCCAAAATAAACGGAAAAGCCTGCACGGCACATGCCATGATGCCTCCGGATCAGGCGGGTGAAATTGTCGGGTTCTACGACGGCGATAAATATATCGGGCTTCCTTACAAAAAACGAAATATGGTAGCGGGAAAGAAAATAAACTTCAGCGACGAAAATGCGGACCTCACCACACACGACCGGGTGCAGGTATGGGGCGGCAGAAAGGGAGAAATGGAAATTACAAAGGTCGCTGGCCAATGGGTGGAAGGGAAATTCTTTTTCACTGGTTACAGCTATGATAATAAACAAACAATCGAAGTGACGAACGGCTTCTTCCGGATACAGCTTAAATAGCTCAAACAAATGATGCAAAAACTAATTCCCCTGCTTGTCCTCCTTTCCCTGCGCCAGGTATGTCAGGCACAGATCTTTAAAAAGATCGGCCAGAAGGCAAAGGACGAAGTGGAGTACCGTGTGCAAAGAAAAGCGGGTCAAAAGATCGACCAGGGCCTTGACAGCGCCCTGGCCATGCCGAAAAAGATCATTGATAAAGAAAATGTAAAGAAAAATACAGGCACCAACAGCCTGAATGCATCCGCTGAAGATCCCGAAGACATGTCACAAAAGGACGGCTTCGTTAAGTTTGAACTATCCGCCACGACCTTATTTGCAGGAGGAGTATTGTCCATAACGGGGGAAAGCGTAAAGTATAAGAACTATAACCAGGTAGAAGTAACCGTGAGCGGCCGATCGGTAAAGGATGTAAGATCGGTACCCCTGGCAGCAGATGGAAAATTCGCAACCGCCTGGTATGCACCTGACAAAGCAGGGAATTATACGGCAACGGTCAAGGGAAGCGATAAAAAGTCAGCACAATCGATCGATTTCACAGTATATGACCTGCCGAAAATGAGTTCCTGGTGCGATGAGAACATTTCAGTTACCAATAAGGCCTACGATCAGCTAAAAGAGGCAGTCGAAGAAGTAAAGACAGGCATTGGCTCAAAGGATAAAGAAGAACTGGATCAAAAACTGGAAGAGGTCAAAGAGAAAGTCGACAAGCTGCTGAAATTGTACAAAGACCTGAACACGGCCGGAAAAGACCTTGCCGCCCTGGCCAAAACAGGGAAAAACCTCTCGCCAAATCTGGCCGGAAATCTTTCAGACCTGAATAACAGACTGGCAGAGCAGAGGAGGAAAATGAAGCAGATCGAAGAATACAGTAATCACAAACCTGCCGACAATACGGTTTGCGAATACCTGGTCATGGCAAACGAGGCCTGCGCGGCATTTTCCGTTTACACAAACATAGAAGGCATTGCCCTTAAAGGCATCCTCCAAAATATCATGCTGGATAAGGGCGTTCCCCTGGCAGTCAGCACGGTGAATCAAAAGGCAGGCGGCCTCTCACAACCCAATGACTTTGCCATCAAGGAGCCTGCAAAGATCTTTTCGACCGCATTGCTTGATGTGAACGGGCTGAATTCAAAATTAGGCACCGCAGGCTTTGCAGGGGACATCGCCCAGTTCGCTACCGATTTCTTAATGAAAAAATATTGCGGCGTTTTTAAAGGCAGATTGATACACGATTACAGCATCGAATTCAGGAACAGCAAACAGGAGAACTGGTGGACCTATGGCGTGCAGGTTAAAGCGGCGCTTTACCTTCGTTATCCAAAAGACAAAGCGGGAGGAAACATCATCAAGATGAAGGGAAACCTGGAAGGGAATGGTACTAAATTCAGCTTTTTTGAAGATATTGAAAAAGAGGACGGGTTCCAGGACGGCAGCAAGGGAAAGATCGAAGTGGTGCCGATAAAGGCGTACACCCCCTTCTCGGTATCACAGGCGACAAGCGAACTGGATGTAATGGGCTTTGGCGCTATTGCAAGAGGCCTGGCAACCCCGGCCTATTTCAATATTCCCCTGGATGCCGAGTATGACGTAAACGCCAATAAGATCAAAATATTCCTGAACGCCCCGATCATTGACTTTTCCCCGGCTGTCAGCAACCAGCTGGTATTTCTCCTCATCGGGGGCGATCTCCTCCCCTACGTCAAAAGAATGAGTTTCCCGATACATAAAGTTTTCCGGACGCTGGGCTCAGTGGTAAGGAGCAATAACGAATTTGAGGTAAAGAATGACAAGACCGGGAATTTGAGTTTTACCGGCAAAGCAAATAAACATTTAGGCAGTAAAGCGGATAAGATCGAGCATGACCTGAACTTCACCATCACGGCAACGAAGCAATAAGACGCCCATAACAGATGTGTCGAAAAAAAGCCCCTGTTTCTGTATATTCTTTGTTAGCTTTAAGCATGACCCGGTGGCCGTCTCTAATACTCCTGCTTCTGCCAATTTTTGCAAAAGCACAGCCAAACAGCCAATACCTGTTCCGACACATAGATCAGCAAGAAGGGCTATTGCACAATAAAGTGACCTCAATCGCCCAGGATAAGGATGGGTTTATTTGGATTGCAACCGCCAACGGCATCCAACGTTTCGACGGCTTTCGTTTCGTCAACTACGAAAACCAATTAAAAGCTTTTTCCTATTCTCCCATGATAAGGAATATTTATCCCGACACCAGCAACAACATCTGGATCACGAGCTCCCAGTTGGCCTGTATTAATACGATCTCCGGCAAATCTTCAGTCTATACGGAAGAACAACTATTGAAGGACCCCCGATTTCAATTCGAAGCCTATACAGATGGTCGTCACCGAAAGTGGCTATTAAGCAATTTTGCGTTGTTCTATGCCGATTCCGCCAGCGATAGACCGAAATTATTCTCGACCTATGCACCCCGGGAGACTTCCCAGCTCGGCAACACCATTTTCACCGACACGTTCCGACATTGCATTTGGGTGACCAATCACAATAACCTGATGCTGTTTGACAAGAGAACTAAGACAGTTTACACCGCGGAGCATAATCCAATCAATAACCCCATATTGAAGTGCTTTGCAAATAAATCCATTTCCTTTCTGTTAATTGACAAGGCGCATAATATCTGGGCCGCCGAATGGAATAGCGCGATCAATAAGTATGATGAGCAGTCGGGAACATCCACGCGGTATTATCCGCTCCATCCGGATCAAAAAACTGCCCCGGTGACAAATAGCGAAACGACCATAACCACGCTCTGCATCTACCAGGATTCAAAGGGTTCCATTTGGATGGGCAATGACTATCCGGGGCTTTACCGGTATAGCCAAAACAATGACCGGTTTGAGGCGATATCCGAGAGGAACAACGAGCAAAAAGGACTGGAATATAATTATTTTATTCAGAGCATCACGGAGGACCGGGATGGGAATATATGGTTGGGCACCGACAAAGGCATCAGCGTCTTTAATCCGCACCAGCAATATTTCTATAGCATTTCGCATCAAAAGAACAACCCCTCATCCCTGCCTGAAAAGGAGATCACTTCCTTTCTCCAGACCAGGATTGGGACGCTATATGTGGGCACCTGGGGTGGAGGATTCAGCCTCTACGACAGTAGTTTAAAGTTCAAAGAAACAATCATCCCGAAAGGGGTCTTTGAGCTTCCCCTGATCTGGTGTCTTATTGAAAATCAGGATGGCAAGGTCTGGGCGGCGGCCCAACATGGATATTTGCATATCTATGACCCGGTGACCCGAAGCCTGGAAACCCTGCATCCTCCGGAAATGGAAAATAAGACCATTCGCTATATGAAAAAGGATGTCGACGAGAACATCTGGTTTGGACTTAACAATGGCAAAATAGTGAAATGGGACAAAGCATCAGGGACTTTTTACAGGCAGCCTGAAAACGGTTTGAAAAATCAATGGCCCATAAGGAACATCTTTATTGACAACCACAAACAATTCTGGGCCTGTACGGATGACGGCCTTCTTCTATTCGATCCGTCAACTCTTCGTTACCTCGGCAGGTACCGGCCGTCCCTCGACGGTTCGAACGATGCCAGTCATGAAATGCATGGAGTGGAGCAGGTAAACGATTCAATATTTGCGGTTGGCACCATGCGCTTCGGCCTTTACCTCTTCAATACGCACACAAGGCAATTTACACGGCATCCTGCTTTTTTAACGTTCCCTGCAACCAATATCTTTGCCCTTAAAAAAGACGCGGACAATGATCTGTGGATGAGCAGTGACTATTACATCTACGAACTTCATGCCAGGGACGGCAAGCTGATAAAACACGACCTTCCTGCCGGACTCGTCAATTCTGCATTTGAAATGTTCGATTTCTACACCCTGCAAAATAGCAAATGGCTTACGGCCTCAAAAACAGAAGCCGTGATCTTCGATCCCGCCGCGATAAATTCCGGACATGGTCTGACTAAAAAAGTAACTCTTACGGGCCTGAAGGTCTTTGACAAAGAGGTCCCGATAGACTCCGTGGTTTATTATCATCGGCCGATAAGATTGAATTATAAACAAAACTTCATTTCGTTGGAGTTTACCACGCTCTCCTATTTCGGAATTACGCAGAACATCAATTATGAATTAACAGGTGTGGATAAAGACTGGGTAAAGGCAAACGAAAAGGCCGTTGCCTCCTATACAGATCTTTCCCCGGGGGAATATGTCTTTAAGACCAAGGCCGGGGATCAAAATAATGAATCAGGAATTGCATCTCTCACCATTATTATAACTCCCCCATTTTACCTCACGTGGTGGTTCCGGACCCTCGCGGTTTCAGGAGCAGCCATTGCCATTTATCTTGTTGGAAGAAAACGAATTCAGAACATACGGCACAAAGCTGACCTGAGGCATAAGATTGCCGAAACAGAAATGATGGCTCTTCGAAGCCAAATGAATCCTCACTTTATTTTTAACTGTCTTAGCGCTATTGATAACCTGATCCAAACCAATCAGCCCGATAAAGCAACCACTTACCTGGCGCGATTTGCCAAGCTGATCCGGTCCGTTTTGGAAAGCACAAAGAACAACCTGGTCCCATTCTATAAGGATTTTGAGTCGCTTCAGTTATATGTAGAGCTGGAACAATTCAGGTGTGGCAGCAAATTCCTGTACCAGCTGACTGCAGACGACGAATTGCTGAATGGGGATTACAAAGTGCCTCCATTGATCGTGCAACCCTTTGCGGAAAACGCCATTCACCATGGCCTGCTGAATAAAATGGAGGGTTCCCGGACACTGGTCATACGGGCGACCCTCCGCGATAATTATATCTGCTATACGATTACCGATAATGGCATTGGAAGAAAGAAGGCCATGGAAATAAAAGACCGCAACAAGCCAGGGCAGACTTCTTACGGGCTCGGAATTACGGAAGAGCGAATTCATTTGCACAATCAAAAATATACGACTGTCGTCAACGGATCTGCACCGCAAGGATCCGGTAATATTGGTTTTGCAGATCTTATGGAAAACGGCAGGCCGGCGGGGACGGAGGTAACTGTTCAGATCAAATGCGATCACTAACCACCATTTTCATGGTTTAATTTCATTGACATGCTCAGAGCTATACTGGTAGATGATGAAGAAAGCAATATTAGTTCGCTTAAGGAAAAGCTCAACCGTCATTGTAGTCAGGTTGAAATAATCGCAACCTGTAACAGTGCGGAAAAGGCAATTGAATCGATTCATTCTTTAAGGCCGGGCATTGTTTTTCTGGATATTGAAATGCCCGTCATGAACGGCTTTTTGATGTTACAGCAACTGGAGTTCAGGGACTTTGAACTGGTCTTTACCACGGCCTATGATCACTATGCAATCAAGGCAATCCGTTTCAGCGCCCTCGATTACCTGGTAAAACCAATCGAGATCGAAGATCTGAAGGTCGCGGTAGCGAGGGCGGAGACAAAACGAGCCAATCTTACTTCCGCCAACCAGTTGGAATTGCTGTTGGAAAATTTATTGGCAAGGAAGGAAAATTTTCAAAAGATCGCGATCCCCACCACGGACGGGCTACAATTTGTTAAAGTAAATACGATCATATACCTGGAGGCGAATGCGAACTACACGCATATCTTCCTGGAAGACGCCAAAAAATATATCGTTTGTCATACCCTGAAAGAGTTTGAGGACATCCTGCCTGCCGACACGTTTGTGCGCGTACACAATTCGTATATCATCAATAAGAACTTTGCCGAGAAATACATCCGCGGAGAGGGCGGTCAGGTGGTGCTGAGCAATGGTTCGGTTATTGATATTTCGAAAAGGAAGAAGACCGATTTTTTAAAGGCCTTTGGCCATTGATCGCCGTATATTTGCAAGAAGAAAGTTTATGTCACCCATAACGATCAGGCAGGGATCCCTCGATTTCCTGAAGCGTCTCGCCAGGAACAATAACCGGGACTGGTTCAATAAGAACAAAGACAAATACCTCGAAGCACGCGACAATCTCATCGCCTTTGCCGATGCCCTGCTATTCGAAATGAATAAACATGACCGGATCGAGACCTTGTCCGGCAAGGACAGCCTGTATCGGATCTATAAGGATGTACGATTCTCAAAGGACAAGACGCCCTACAACACGCACTGGAGCGCGGCATTCAAGAGAGCGACCCAAAAATTACGCGGGGGGTATTATTTTAAGATCAAGCCGGGCGGTTCTGGATTGGCGGGCGGTTTTTGGGGGCCCGGGCCGCAAGACCTTAAAAGGATCAGGCAGGACATCGATATCAATTACCACGACTGGCGAAAGATGCTCAACGGTAAAAAATTGGTCACGGCCTTTGGAGGGATCTTCGGTGAACAGGTCGGCTCGGCTCCCCGCGGCTATACCAGGGACCATCCGGCCATCGATCTGCTCCGGTATAAGCAGTTTCTCCTTCGGCGGGAGTTTACCGATGCCGAGGTCTGCAGCCGCCGCTTCCTATACGAGGTCAACGATTCATTTAAGCAAATGCGCCCCTTCCTCAATTACATGAGCGAGGTACTGACCACGGATGCGAACGGGGAGTCCCTGATTTAATATTCATTAACTATCTTGCACAGACGACAATCAACTTCCATGTTATGAGAGTGGCCATCCTGTTCGCTATTTTGCCCGCCCTGGCCTGCACGGAATCTGCCGTGGCCCAGGACACGACCTATCAGAACGCCAAATACGGTCCAAGCACCCCGGATCGGGCAACCTACTACCGGGTCAAGGCCCGGACGGATTCCGGGTGGCGTGTCTCCGAGTACCGGATGTCCGGCAAGCCCCAATCGATCATAAACTATAAGGACGATTCGCTCAAGGTCCGCCAGGGGGAATTCATCAGCTACAACGATAAAGGCGTGGTCGTATACCGCACGAGTTTCCTGGACGGAAAAGCTGACGGGAACGAAACCTATTTCTATGAGACCGGTCGGTTGCGTGCAACCGGCCTCCGAAAAGGCGGCGACTATGAGGGCGAATGGGTCGGCTATTTTCCTTCGGGCAAGCTGGCTGGAAAGGCAACTTTTGTGCATGGCAAAGAGGTGTCCGGCGAATTCTTCCATGAGGACGGGTCGCCCAACAAAGAGGTCACTGAATTTTTCCATGAATCGACCTATCCCGGGGGAGCACCGGCATTCATGCGCTTCCTTAACAAGTCTATAAAATATCCGAAAGAGGCCATCAAGAGGGATACCCAGGGAACGGTCGTCGTGCAATTCGTTGTCAATAAGGATGGCACCGTATCCGATCTGGAGGTCTATAAATCCGCCGACAAATACCTTGATGAAGAAGCGCTTCGGGTGCTCGGGCTTATGTCCAATTGGGAGCCGGCGATGATGGCGGGTATTCCACTGAAAAGTTATAAGAGGCAGCCCATCGTATTCAGGTTTTAGCGTCCGGCCTCCTTCGGAAACAATAACTTAATCCTCCGGTAATGATCCGGTCACACGGATGGGCTAGTTTTGACAAACCCATTAATGTGAAACATTACCTCATTCTCGTGCTGTCCTGTTATGCAGGCGTCCTGGCAGCGCAAACTCATCCTCCGACCGAACATATATTCATTATCACGACCGACGGATTCCGTTGGCAGGAGGTCTACTATGGAGCGGATCCCGGGATGCTCGGCGATCCGGCCTTCGTGAAGGATCCCGTCCTCATGCGGAATACCTATGCTGATTCCACGGCTGCGGGAAGACGTAAGAAATTACTGCCCTTTTTCTGGAATACCATTGCCAGCGAGGGTCAGCTGTACGGTAATCGTTCCTTGCACAACAAAGTAAGCATGAGCAATCTCTATCGCATCTCCTACCCCGGCTACAATGAGCTCCTTACCGGGTATCCCGATCCCCACCTGAACCCCAATCTCCGTCTGAACAACCGCAACAGGAATATCCTGGAATTGCTGAACGGCCGGGCCGATTACAAAGGCAAGGTCGTCGCATTTGGCTCCTGGAACGTCTTTCCCTATATCTTCAATAGGAAAAGAAGTAATATCCCTGTCGATTGCGGTTACCGCCATACGCGTCATGATCAGGTGACATTCGCCTGTGCGAAGGACTACATCTTCAAACGCCATCCCCTCGTCGTTTTCCTCGGATTCGGAGAAACGGACGAAGAGGCCCACGCAGGTCACTACGACTCCTACCTCCAAAGTGCAACTGCGGTGGACGGGATGATCGGCGAACTATGGGACCTTGTGCAGCATGACCCGGAATACAAGGATCATACGACATTCATCATTACCACCGACCATGGACGGGGCAGGAATGCCGAAACCTGGCATACGCACGGCCCTTTCACCGGCGGATCGGGAGAGACCTGGATCGCCTGTATCGGACCAGGCATCAGCCCGGAGGGAGAAATGCAACAAGACGAACAGATCTATGGCAAGCAGCTCGCCGCCACGGTGGGTCGCCTTCTGGGCATAGACTTCCAGACCGGACATCGGATTGGCGATGCGATCGCTTTGCCCAGGACGAAGCCGGCTGCTTTATTCGTGGCGATGGCTGCCGCTCCCGCGTCCCCACCCGTTGTTGCCAAGGGAGGCGAGGGAAAATGATCCGGATCCTTTCCTATATAAAGGCTCAGGCCGTATTTACCGTCGCCTCCTTCACGGATTATGCCGCCACGTTCTTTCTTGTCGAAGGCTGGCATGCTCCTTACCTGGCCGGCAACCTGGCGGGAAATATCTTCGGCGCCCTGACCCAATTCATGCTCTGCCGTCATTGGGTGTTTCGTGCCGGAGGCAAGGACGCCCCCGCCCAATTGAGCAGGTTCATCCTGGTTTATGTGGGGGACCTTGCTCTCTCGGCTGCCGGAGTATGGTTGTTCACCCACTGGATCGGACTGTATTACATCGCCTCCAAGCTCATTACCTCTGTGACCCTTGGCATGACCTACAACTACCTTCTCCAGAAACGATTTGTTTTCCATGCCGCACCGAATGCAGCACCAACCCCGGGGGCGGCATAGGATCCGTCCCCGGAGGCCACAGCCGCGCGATCATAGCTTGATCAGTTTCTGGCTGCTCACCCAATCGCCGATCTGCACGCGCACAAAATAGGCGCCCGCGGCAAGACCATGGGCATAGAGGTCGAACTGCCCGGAAATCCTGTCCTTATTAAATAGATAGGAACGCCGTACGGATCCCGAGGCGTCAACCACCTGGACATTCATCCTGCCTGTATGGGGCGTATTGACCTCAATCAGGAAATGATCCTGGATCGGATTGGGGTAAACTTGCAAGGATATTCCGGTGACCGGCTTGTCCGCCGTGCCGAATACTGCTCCGGCAGCCTCTGACGCGACTCCCGGGACCACCGCCGCGGCGGCATTCCCCTGTCCGAATTCCGTAAGCACGAACCCGTTGATATAATTATAACTATTAAGTGCATTGATACTGACCACGATCTGGCCCTGCGCATTCGCCTGCAGATTGTTGAGGTCCGCCGGATGGTTGAGATTGTCGAAAGTGCCCACAGCCGCGGTCTCTCCGCCCGCAGAGAATGCGGTGGAATTGCCGGGATTCAGACCACGGCTGGCATAGAGCTCGAGCGAATAGGTGGCCGATGGGTTCAATCCGACGATGTATAATTTGCGGTCGGCGTCGGAGTAGCTGGTATAACGCAGCACTTCTGCCGGCGCCATGCCCTCTCCGTAGCCATCCGAATTATCGGCCAGCGATTCATTGTAGGTCAGGACCGCGCTGACCGAAGAGGGTGTCCCATCCGAATAATTCAGGTAGTCGGACTCCGCGGAACCATTCACGTTCCAATTATTCCATTCGTTATTGTTATATGGATTGTCCCCGCCATACAGGTTCACCTTAATATATTTGGCCGGGCCCGAAGAGTTGCCGTTGCCGTTCCCATTTCCATTGTCAGTCCCGCCGCCGGATTTGGAACCGACAGGGCCATCGAACTGCATCCAGTTGATATTCCAGTTGGCGTCGCTGACGGAGATCAACCGGAGTGTCTGCACGCCTGCCGGCAGATTTACCGAAGCAGTGACCGTCTGCCAGGCCTGGAAGTCCCCGGTGTTCGGAAGGTCGACGGTTGTAAGCACCGTACCATCGGAGGCCCGGAGCTGCAAGGCTGAACCCTCTTCGGGCGTGGCGACGCGAAAGCTCACATTATAGGAACCGGCCGAAGCTGCATTGATCACATAATCCATCCAATCCCCGTTGTCGATCCAGCCGACATTGAGGCCGGCGTCATCGGACGTGCCCTGGGTCTGTACCCCGAACATATTGTCATAATTTTCCGCTTCGATCTTTCCGGGGATTGCCTTGGCATTTCCTATGGGCGGCGGTGGCGGCGCAACAGGCTGGACCGGCGGCGGAGGGGGTTGCTGGACAGCCGGCGTGCCCCCCTTTCGGCTGAGCAGCATCCACTCATAAATATTCAGGCTATCCTGCGTGACGCCGCTGCCCGTTACCGGGCTGCCGTTATTTCCATTGGGCCAAAAGGGGGCGTCCATACTGTTTGTTCCATAGTAGTTGACGCTGGGCCGCCAATTCGGATCATAGGCCTGACCCCATCCCGAGTGACCGATCTGGGAAATATCCGTGAATTTGCCCGGTTTAGCAGGATGCGCCCGGTTGAACCCGTCCATGTATTCGAAGGACGTGATATTCAGGCCATCGTTCTGGGTAGTGATCGTCCAGGCATTGATGCCGTCCTTTACCTCGATGCCCGCATCCACATTGGCTTTGATCTGCAGGTCGGTCAGTCCGTTGGCAGCATCTACCCCGGCCGTATTCACCGTGACGAATGCCGCGAACTGACTGGTAAACGCCACATCGGCCGATCCCATGACGGTCCATACGCCGTCTCCACCGGCCGACAATCCGGTAATGTAAACACGGGAAAGATCCACGCGGTACCTGCTCAGGATATCGGGTACGATATATTTCAGTTGGTCATAGTTAAAGGACCAACCATTGGAGGTTTGTGGAGAGATCACGATGAACTCATAGGTCTTTCCATCCAGGGGGTTTTTTGCCGTGGCGTTCCATCCATTGGCGATCCGTTCCGGCAAGGCCGGCGGCGACTGGGTGATCAACTTGTTCAGGTCATTTACACTACTGCCCCCTTCGCCTACCCCATGCAGAAAAATGATGAGCGGGTATTGGGTAGAACCCGAGCTATTATAATCGGTTGGGAGCCAGGTAAGGGCGTACGACTTATCGCCCCATTGATCCGATTTGAACTGGTCGACCTGCTGACGGCCGATCGTCGCCTGGCCATGAACAATACGACTACCAAGCAACAGCGCTAACAGTGTACATTTTATTCTCATTGAGTCACATTTTGCACAATAGGGTTCCTTTTCCCCACATCGGGAAGGCAGGCATAGGTTAGAAATTGTTTGATGGGAAATCAGCTCCTCACAAATTCATGCAGCGATAGTCTAATATGCAAAACGTGTGCCCCTGAAGGCTTATTCCTTACCGCGAAGCCTGTCGATGCAATTGACGAGGGCGCGGTAGTTATGGTAGGTCGCTTTCCAGATCTGGCCTTTCAGGGCCTTGCTGCGTTGCGGCGATTTGTCGAGGCCTTCATCGTACCAGTCCCCGTGTTCATGGTCGATCAGCCAGGTCTGGATATAGTTCCATTGTAAGAGAAATTTGTCGAAATAATTCATGGGATCGTTAGGGAATTTATCCGACATCAGCAGCAGGGAATTCAATCCTTCCGCCTGAGCCCACCAGTTCTTACTGTTCAGGGTAATGCTGATGTGGTCATCCCCTTTAAAATAATATCCTTCGTCATAGAAACCTCCCGCCACGCTGTCCCATCCATTTTGCAGCGCGTCGTCCACCATTTTTTTTCCAAGGATCAGGATCTCGTCATGATCTTCATTGCCCAATGCCCTGGACGCCTCCAGCAAGAGATAGGCGGTTTCCACGTCATGGCCGAAAGAGGCATGATCGAGACCCCGGTGACGCATGATGACCTCCCGGCTGGAGTCGCGAAAAGAAACAGGAGTCCAGTCGGGTTGGAAGAATAAGGTGAGGTTGCCTTTCTTATTCACGATCTTATGGCGAAGGAGCCAAACCATCTCCCGCAGCCGCTCGCGCAACAGATCGTCCTTCCATACGGAATACAGTTCGGTGAACGCCTCGAGCAAATGGATCGAACTGTTCTGGTCCTTATATCCCGTTTCCGCGGTCGAAGGGACGTCGGCAGTCCGCCGGATCGGCGTGCCATCCCGCTGCATATGCTGGAAGTATCCTTTGTTTACCGGATCATGGCTATGTCGCTCCAACCAATAAAAAGCCTTCTTCGCCAGGTTCAAAGCCGCGGTGTCGCCGGAGGCATGGTAGTAGGCGGATAGGGCATAGATCCCGAAGGCGTTCCCATAGGCCTCCTTGGGAGCAAAGCCTCCCTTCTTTACCTGACCGGTCTTATCGACGAGGGTATAGAAGCCGCCAAATTCCTTGTCCCACATGAACTCCCTGAGGAATTCGAAACCGTGTCTGGCGCTGGTCTTGTAATAAGCCAGGGCCGGATACCGTTCCGAGGCCTTTGCATTCACCCATACATGCCGCGCTTGTGTCACGATCATCTTATCCTGTGAGCCGACCGGTTTAAAATCGTAGCTGAAGCTGCTGAGAAAGCCACCGTCTTTTTCGTCGACGGCTTTCGGGTACCATATGTCCAACAGTTCCTTCCTCAGGGAATGCTCCATTTCTTCCGCGATCCGCCGCTTCGTACTGTCCGCCGGTTTCGAAGCGGCAGGGGCCAACGCGGTGACCGGTCTCGGGGGAGCGGCCGGACTCGCGTCGCCCGCCGACAACATATGATCGGCCGCGAGGATAAGGAACAGGTAGTCGGTCGTTCCTCCTCCCAGCACATATTCGCCCTGTTGCCAGAAAAAGGGCCACTTCATAAGCTCGGGGAAGTCAGGCCGTATCAGCGCCGTTCCCGAAGTGACCCCGCCGGGAATATAGGACCAGTCAGCCCGATTGAAACCGTACGCCGTCGTCATGGATCGCGCGCCCACACCCGAAGTAAATGAGGAGGTGTTGGAGCCCGGATGACAGCCCAGGACAAAATTGATGGCATCCAGCATATATTCATTTCCCACGATCTCCGGAAAATAGCGGTTCAAAAAATACTGGGTATACCCAAAATGCTGAATATCCCAACCCGCGCCCCAGATATTGGGTCGGTACGGCACCCCGTATGGCGTTTTAAGGCCTTCGGTCCGTATCCTTGAATACAGGCCTTTCACGGCGCCGGTGATCACCTGCCGGTAATGCGCATCACTGATCAACGGCATGGTCCTGGCGACGACCCACCCGAAGCGCTGAATGCTTGCCGCAATTCCATCGGCATGGGCGATCAGGAAATCGGCATAGCGACGTTCACCGGTGGTGACCAGCAGGTCCACGGCGAGGGGTATGCGCTGCATCGAGTCCCGCTCCCGCGTCCCTTCCCATACCGAACGGGCGATGTCCAGGCATTGCTGCGCAAGGGTATCGTTATATCCTTTCATTACGCGGCTGGCGGCTGCGAGGGCTGCGGCCGTTTCCAGCGACCTGCGCGGATTGTCTTCGGTAAATACCCAACGGTCGTCCGCGGACCCGGGCAAGCCAACCGGCGGCGGATCATTCCCGGCCCGTGCCGCCACGTAGGGCTGATTATCCGTGATGTTGGCGGGATCGCCCAACACCGTATACTGCCTTAGCGTGGGCTCGATGATGCCGCGATAGAATCGTCCCATGGAACGATAACCGCCGACGATGGATAGCAAGCCGTGCTCGATCTGCTGCAACATATCCGGCTTACCGTCCGGCCGCTGGATCTCGACGACATGCGTCGCCTGGTCGATGCTGGTATTGTCGTATTGTACATTGAATTGCTCGTAGGCCAGCGTCAGCCCCAGGACGGTCTCTGCCTGGGACTCGACCCGGAGATCGAAATCACCGGCGTCATGCCAGGCCCCCCGATCCAGCAAGGGAACATGGTCTCCCGGATGAAAGTTCGTCAGCGTGGACGGGCCCTGTATGTACCCGTCAAAATGATTCGAATCTATCGGCGCCATCCTGGCGTCGTCCATGTGACAGAACCCATGCCATACCCGATATTTATCGTTCACCCGCATATGGCACATCTGAACGGGCAGAAAGTACTCCAGCGTCGGCTGCCAGACATCCTGCCGGTATACATCCTCACCAATCTTAAAAGGCTCCGACTTGTACGGTCCGTATGCCACGAGATACATGCCCGGAGCTTTAACCAGGCTGAAATCAAATTGCAGGTAATGATAGCGCAGGAAATCGCCCCAGTCCTTTCCCGGTGAAGATAAAACCGCCTCCATGCCTCCATTTTCCGAGATCCGCATCAGTCTTACCGGCAACCTTCTTGCATCTTTTGCGTCCAATTCGATCACTGCCACTTTTTGCTGCGCGGGATGATAACCTACCTGGGAGACCTGCACGACCGGGTCTGACTTCCATCCTTCCACGGCATGGGGGCTTACCAACCATTCGATAGCCTGCCTGGTGGCGCCGGCCGGCACCAGCGACCTGACCACATACCAACCGTTCGTATGTTTACCGCGGCCGTCAAGCAACTGCAGCTTATCTCCTTTTATGTTCTCGATCGTCATGCGCTGGTCCCCGGACTCGGGGGCTATGACCAGACGCCTGCCGGTAGCCATCGGCATGACCTGAAGTTCTCCGTCCCGATCTCTATAGACCTGATCATAGGCCTGCTGCGGGAAAATGCCGGAATGATCGTCCATATACCAGGTCTTCCCAAACAGCGAACCGGGGAAGAGTTCCAGGTTGAAGCCCACTTTTCCGATCCAATCCGCAGGCAGCGGCTCGTCCAGGTCTACGGTGATCCTGAATGCTTTTCCCTCCGGCCTCACCCGGATCGTGTACCCAAAATGCAGATCCGGGTAGATGACCGGGTTAAAGCCTTTCCGGTTTATGGCTGAATCGGGAAAGGCCATGTGGACGCTTACTTCCTGGCGCTGCCAGTCTACAACCCGCTTGCCCACTTTGGGGATCGGCGACCACTGACCCGGAGTAGGTTCCAGTCGAAGGTCGCCGTTCGTGGCGACGCGCTGGCCGTTCTGAATGATCCCTACTCCACCCTGATGGCCTTCGGGATAAAAATCATGCGCAAGCATTACATTCACTCCCTGGTATTCCAGGTATTCCTGCTTGTTGAGGAACATCTTCCCTGTCGCAGCCTGTTGGGCCTGGAGCGGTTTCGATGAACAGACCATTGACGCTGCCATCGCGATAATGAACGACCGATTAAAATTCATGGCGCTAAAATAAGCATAAACGATTCAAAAACCGTCCTTACCTTCGTGATGCAAAACCCACCGGGCGGTCATTCGCAGCCTTTCCTCTGTGCTCCTTCCCCGACTTTCATTAACGCTGTTGCCTGGTCATGCATTCCCATTTTACCAATCGTCCAACGGACATCCTATCGTCCTGGATAGTCCAGGAAATATTGTCTCCCCAGATCCTGCGGCCGGAACAATACCCGGCAGGCGGCCCCGCGCCGATCCTCTCCCTGGAGAATGGCCCCCTGCCATGGGAAAGAGAGCCGGAGGATCCCGGTCCGGATCGCAAGTTCGTATACCAGGTCATCCTCGATAGCATCGACCTGGATAAGGCCATCGCCGCCCTTTACCAGGTCTATTTGAGCAGGCCTCCCGCCTTTTCCCGTTCTGCCTCAACACGGGCAGGCAAGGAGGCGATCCTGGCCGTCGTCGTCCTGGATGATAAAGGCCGGATGACGGGCCCCTCCGGTGGCTCCGGCCTTACGTTCTCTCCCTTCGCCTGGGGGCTTCCCAGGGCGCTGACCGGCGATCTGCGAGGGATAGGCGGCCTGCGAGAGATAGACGGACTGCGTGGACTGACGGACTGGACCAGCCCGGACCCTCATCCGCAGCCGGCGAGGGGCTATTTACAGCCGCTAAATAAAAAGGACCTCGATGAGGTCCGGGACAACCTGATCCGTGCGCTGGGATTACCCCGGGAATTGATGACGGGGCACTGTTTCGTCATCCGGACGACGGTCCACGCAAAAGCAAGGGCGCTTCCTGATCCGCTGCTGTTCAATCCTTCCCTGATCAAAGATCTCAAAGCAGTCCAAACGAGCTTTGCGGAAGGCCGGGCTTCGCACAACCTGCAACTGTACCTTGGACATCGGCGGCCGCACGAACGTACAGACATCCTGCAAGATGCGGCACGGCTCAAATCATCACTGGCTCCCCGGCTGATGCCCCCGGTCCGATGGCCGGACCCCTTCGGACGCCCGCTGCTGTTATTGCAACAAGCGGCTGTCAACCTGGCCATGCGCACCTTGACGGAGGACGGCCTGCTCGCCGTGAACGGGCCGCCCGGTACGGGAAAGACCACCCTGCTTCGGGACATGATGGCGGCGATCATTGCGTCACGCGCAGAAGCGATGAGCGCCTTTGCGGACCCGGCCGAGGCTTTTTCGCCGTCGGGTCACCGCATTCCGGCAGGCGGAGCGTGGCTGCATATCTTCAAACTGGACGCGCGATTGAAAGGGTTCGAAATATTGATCACGTCCTCCAACAATAAAGCCGTTGAAAATATCAGCGCAGAACTTCCCGCAATCCATAGCATCCGGGATTCAGGCCGGGATCTCGATTATTTCCGGAGCCTTTCCGACGCCTTGTTGCAACGGAAGACCTGGGGACTCGTTGCCGCCGTGCTCGGGAACGCCGCGAACCGCGAACATTTCCGGCAACGGTTCTGGTGGGATAAGCAAGTCGGCTTTTCGGGCTATCTGGCGACACGGCTCCGGAATCGTGAAACGGCCATTACGGCATGGCGTCAGGCAAAGGCGGATTTCCTGAATTGTCTGGACAAAAGCCGCGCTCATTTGTCCGGGTTGGAAAAAGGGTTGGACCAAATGTCCGCCTTGCCTGCCATGCAACAAGCGCTGCGATCGGCCAGGCTCGACCTGGAAAGACAAGAAAGGGCCGTTCGTGCCGCGAGGGCGGCCTTGGTCAGCGCGCAAGACGCATACCTGGAGGCCGTCTTCCTTTACCGGCAATGGGAAAATAGGGTCCTGGCCAGCCGGGGGTGCAGACCCGCTTTTTTTGCAAGAGTTGTGGTGACAAAGCGCGTTCAAGCCTGGAAAAGGGATCACGCTTTCTTAAAAAGAAAGAGGAAGGCCGCGGCCCTGGCCTGTCGGGAATGCCTGGCCGAAATGGAAAAGAAAAGATCGATCCACGATGAATATGGTGATCGGGCGAAGACAAGCAGGAAGGAATATTTCCGGAGCAGGTCCCGGATCACCAAGGCGGAAAATGAGATCGCCGTCCTCCGCGGTCAATTCGGCCCGCACCTGATCGATGACGATTTTTTCAAGCTGCCTCATCGCGACAGACACCTGACCCCTCCCTGGTTCACGAAAAAGATGCAAGGGCTTCGCGACGACGTCTTCATGTCAGCCATCCGGCTCCACAAAGCGTTTATCGACGCGGCCGCCAGGCCGCTCCGACATAACCTGGGCGCATTGATGCGGTCGATGGCCGGCCTCGCCCTGACTGACGCGGACATCCAGCCGCTGGCGGGCGAATTATGGTCTTCCCTGTTCCTGGTCATTCCTTGCCTCTCTACCACCTTCGCCTCACTGCATAGCATGTTCGGCAAGCTGCCGCCCGCAAGCCTGGGCTGGTTGTTCATCGACGAAGCGGGGCAGGCATTGCCCCAGGCTGCCGCCGGGGCGATCATGCGAACGAAGCGAGCGGTTGTTGTAGGCGACCCGATGCAGATCGAGCCCGTTACCCGCTTGCCGGAAATCCTGACGCGGGAGATCTGCCGCCGGTTCAGCGTCGATCCGGATCGATTCAATGCGCCCCTCTCGTCGGTCCAGACACTGGCCGACGCCGCATCCTGTTATTTTACCGAATTCGAGGGGCGGTTCGGGCTTCGCCAAATCGGGATCCCGCTACTCGTCCACCGGCGCTGCGAAGAGCCCATGTTCGGCATTTCCAACGCCATAGCCTACGATGGTTTGATGGTTCAAGCGAGGTCATCCGACGACTCGCCGATCCGGGATGTCCTGGGTGCTTCACGGTGGATCGATGTCAGTGGCCATGATGAAAATAAATGGTGCCCGGAAGAGGGAGAGATCGTCCTCGACATGCTCCGGCGTCTGCAGTCTGCCGGAGTGAAGCCGGAACTATTTATCATTACACCCTTTTCCATCGTAGCCGGACATTTGCGGCGCCTGATCCGTCAACGCGGGATCCTTGATCCCTGGTCGGATGAAGAAAAGAACAGGTGGGTCAATGAACATATCGGCACCGTCCACACGGTACAGGGGCGGGAGGCCGAAGCCGTGATCCTGGTGTTGGGGTCTCCCCTCGGCTCGCAGAGGGCGGCACGGGAATGGGCGGGAAGAACCCCCAACCTGCTCAATGTAGCCGTAACCCGGGCCACCCGGGCGTTCTACGTGGTGGGCAACCGCGCCTTGTGGAAAGACGCGGGCGTGTTCGGAGAATTAGATGGCCGGCTGCCGGGATAAGCCTATTTTATCTACATTTATATTTCCATGCGGAAAATAAAAAAATACCATTATGCGCTGTTGATCCTGATCCTGGCCGGTTGGTTTGGCAACCTCATGTGCACTACTCAAAAGAATGCGAAAGCCACAACAGACGCAGTGATCCGGGATGGCAACGACAAAGCCTTCGCGGGCTCCGCCTCATGCGTCTCCTGTCATAAGACTATATATGAAAGCCATATCCGTACGGCACATTATCGAGATTCCAGACCCGCCGATTCCCGCGCTGCCATTAAGGGCAGCTTCGATTCCGGAAGGAACCGTTTTGTATACAACAAATTTATGGAAGTGATCCTCGAGAAAAAGGGGAACCAATTCTGGCAGACGGGCTATATCGGAGGCGATCTGTACCAGCGTGAAGCTTTCGGCGTGGTGATCGGTTCGGGAAGGAAGGGGCAAACTTATCTCTATTGGAAGGACAGCAAATTATTTCAATTGCCCGTCAGCTATTATACGCCGCTGGACGATTGGTGTAATAGCCCCGGCTATTCCACGAACCTCATTCGCTTCGACCGGCAGATCACCCCTCACTGCATCGAATGTCATGGCACCTATGCAAAGGCAGAGGATCGCAACAGTACCGGGGACGGATACCTGTTCGACAAGACACAGATCATCTATGGGATAGACTGCGAGAAATGCCATGGTCCGGGAGCGGAACACGTTGCCTTTCACAAAGCCAATCCGGGAGAAAAGAACGGAAAATTTATCATCCATGCTACATTGCTCACACGCCAGCAACGCCTGGACGCATGCGCGCTTTGCCATTCGGGGGTCAGGGACGAACTAAAACCCGCCTTCAGCTTCAAGGTCGGCGACAAGCTGGACGAATTCTCGATGCCCGCATACAGCAGCGATAGCGTGGCCACGTTGGATGTCCACGGCAATCAATATGGCCTGCTGACGTCCAGCAAGTGTTTCCGGATGTCGCAAATGGACTGTTCATCCTGCCATAATGTACACCGCAATGAGGTGAATAGTCCAAAGTTGTATTCAGAGAGGTGTATGACCTGTCATCAGACGGCCGCTCACAATTCCTGTACCATGCCCGTTACGGCTGGTTTAGTTCTGGCCATTAATTGCATCGATTGCCACATGCCCGCGCTGCCTTCCCAAAAGATATTCCTGCAGTTGTCGAATGCCAGCAAGACGACCCCCGATCTGGTGCGGACGCATCGTGTGGCCATCTATCCAGAAAGCACGAAGGCGTACCTGGAGAAGCTCAGGGGGTAATGGGGGGATGCGGGCCGACCGGATGCAGGTCGAAACGACGGACGATCTGATTGCCGATCTCGAGGCCCAACTGGCTCCCATTCTCGATCGCCTCACGAAAATGGATGCCGCCATATAAGCGGCTGATGGCTGCTTCCGAGGCGGCCTGCATAAAGGAGGCAAATTTGCGCCCGGGTAACCCATAGGGTTCTTCGGTCACATCGGTATAATGGTAATGATCCCCATACAGCCCCGTCAGTACGACCGCGACGGCCATCGAAATGACGCTGTGCGCACTCGGATATTCCGGGAACGGGGGTGTCTGCAACATCGGTTGCCAGAGGGGTAAGCCCGCTTGCTGAATTGCTGTGACCGGCCGGATGTAATTTGTACGGTATTTCTCGTCCCAGGCCGCTATGAAACCATCGAACAAAGCAATAGAGACGAGACAATAGGAGTAGAGGGCAGGCACCAGGGGTTGCTTTTCCAACCCGATGACCATGCCGGTGACGCCGATCCAATGGCCGCCCGGGGAGATCTTTTTGACACTGTATACCAGATGACCGACCGTGGTTACCGCAAAAGGGTTGCAATCCCAGAAGGCCGCGCAGGCACGCTCCTCGTCAGTCAGGTGTTTGCCCGTCTCGGAGACTTCCTTTCGTTCATCCGCGAAACGCTGAGAGGTAAAGGAGGCGGGTTCCGGGATGAGGAACTGATCCGGGCGGCTCAGGGTCATCGTGCGGATATAGTTCCAATAAGGCTCGACGGCTTCCATATATTCCGGGCCCGTCTGCTGCCACGTACCCGGCTTGCCGCCCGGCGTGAAGCGCGGCATGCTGCGGGTCTCGATATAATGATCCTGTTTGGACCAGTCGAGGATCCGCGCAGCTATGCGCTGACCATAGGCAACCGACCGGGCATAGACATCCGGCTCCACCGGACGCTCACGCAGCTCCGAATCGATGGGGTCCCAATATTGCCGGAACAGGCTTTTCGTAAATACAAACGCATAGGCCGTATTATAAAATGCCGTGGTACCGGCCACGAGCCAATCATATTTCTGCCCTGCTTCGGGCTTGGGCAGATCGGTCAATCCGTTCAATTTTCCTGCGAAGCTGTCATGGGCAGAGTCGCCCGGCCGGGCGGCCTCGTAAGCAGCGATCATCGGATAGACATAGTCCCGGCTCGCCACGGGGGGCGGCGTGATATCATGTACGATGACATCCGTCAATGCGCGCGCGCACCTGCGGAAAATTTGCGCGTCCGGGATTGCCTGGCTTCGGACTTCGCGGCATAGACCCAATCCAAGCAGGCTAGTCAATATGATAAACCTGTATCGCATCGTTATTATTGGCTATTAATATAAGATCGTCCAGTCTCGCCACTTTGCGCGCATCCTTATCTGCCCGGATGCCCGGGTCCGGGGCGACCAGGAATTCCCCCTCCTTGCCCTGCAACAACAGGAGGCCCTTGCCGGCGTCTTCCCTTCCCCATTCGGCGCGGGCAGAATAATTATTCCCTACCAGCAGCAGGTCCGGCAGACCGTCGTGGTTGAAGTCCCCGATTAGGATATCGCGAACGGGAAAGGCCTGCGCTCCCGCTGCAAAAGGCAGCCAATGGAAGGTTCCCTTTACATTCCTGAACCATCCCGAACGGAATTCTTCCGCCTCCAGGTGGATCGCCTTCGACATCGCCTCCGGCGGTATGATGTCTTTTACCGTGGCATCGGCATAGGCCGCATAGCTTGGGAATTTGACCTTGAGCGAAGGCACCTGGTCGAATAACTCGTCACGCGTAGCCACCGGGCAACTCTTTCCCTGGATGAAGTAGCTGAAGATCGGGTCCATGGATCCATTTCCGTCGATATCGACGGCGTCAAGCGTGACAGGCCCTGCCGGAGAAGGCTTCATCTGGCAATTCAATCCTTCATTGCCCGCAACGAGGTCAGGGTATCCGTCCCCGTCGAGGTCGACGACCTTCAGGCAGTTCCACCACCCTGATGAATGAGGAATGATCAATTCGCGATCTGCACTGAAATAGGGGGCTTTACGTTGCCCGAACAATATGGTGACCGGCATGAACTCGCCTGCGAGCACCAGGTCATTTACACCATCCTTATCGATATCTGCCACCGCCGCTGTATTCACCATCCCGATATGCCTCATGAATTCCGGAGTGGCGTCTTTGAAGGTCCCATGATCATTCCGAAATAGATAACTGCGGGGAGGCGTTGGGTAGGCCCCGGTAGTCACCTGCCCGCCACGGAAAATGTCCAGGTCCCCGTCCCCATCCAGATCAAGAACGGCCACTGCGCCCCCAGAGGATTCGGTAAGCGGCAGGACGTCCGGGTTGTACGTAAAATTACCCTTGCCATCATTCAAATAGAGTTGATCCTGAAAATTGGTGGCATTGCCACCGCTCACCAGGTACAGGTCGGGCGTCCCGTTATGGTCGAAGTCGGCAAAGAGTGCCTGCACTCCTTCGAACTCCCTGTACTCCTCAAAGGCAGGTACCTTTCTCCGCGCAAAATGCCCCTTGCCGTCATTGATATATAATGATGGCGGCTGGCCTTTGCCGCCGCTGATAAAGACGTCTTTCTTGCCGTCGCCGTCCACATCCGCTATGGCGAGAGCCGGACCCATGCGGGAGTACTGGTGAGGCAGCAAAGGCTCCCGTTTGAAATCATTATAGTCATCCTCCACGTGCCGGAATGGGATCCCGTCGCTACGAAACGGGATCGCATCGGCCGCCACCTCGGTGAACAGGGGATGGTACCCGGCCGTCTGCAGGGCTCCGCCGTTCGGGGCGCCATCGGCAGGACCGGCATCCTTTTCGTTGAGTATCAGCGTGCGATTGACGGCCTGCCCGGTCAACACCTGCCGCTTTCCGCCGGGCCACGTCACGTCGATATCCACCGTTTGCCGTTTACCCAGACCGAAGATCAGGCAAGGTTCCATCGAGGACTGGAATCCATGCGTCATCTCCAGCTCCTGGATCTGTTTGAAGCCATCCGACGCCGACACGATCACCCTGGCGCCCACGCCGAAACCATTCTTCCTGTCTCCGTGAAACCGGATCTTGAGATAATTATTCTTCCGGTCCTCGGCATGGTTTTGCCAGACAAAGGCCGGCTGGTTAATATTGTTCACGACCAGATCCCAGTCCCCATCATTGTCGAAATCCCCGTATGCCGCGCCATTCGACAGGGCAGGCAAGCCCATGCCCCATTCCTGCGTGACGTTCTCGAAACCGAGCTTGCCCGTATTCCGGAACAGGTAGCTTTTCAATTCCGAGGCGGGCATCTTCTTCACCATTTCGAAGAGGTTCGGCTTCTGGCCCTGCCGAAGAGACTTCGCTATCTCGTCCGGCGCCGTGTATTTCAGGAAATCCATATTGGTATAGTCGCGCATATACCCGTTCGTTATGAACAGATCCTGCCAGCCGTCCAGGTCGAAATCTCCGAACAATGCGGACCAGCTCCAGTCGGTATTTGAAATGCCGGCGAGTTGCCCTACCTCGGAAAAACCGATCTTGTCGCCTGCCTTCGTGGCAACATGCAGCATATTCCGCATATACTGGTAATAGTAGCCGTTGTTCAGCAACATCTGGAAATGATCATACCCGTCCGGGCCTTTCAGCAGCTTTTGCCGGCGATTGTCCTCGGGCAGCATGTCCAGGGTCAACAGATCGCTCATCCCGTCGTTATTAACGTCCGCCACGTCGCAGCCCATCGAATATTTGGAAGTATGCCCCAGGTAGGCGCTCAGGGATTCCCTGAAGGTTCCGTTCTTTTGATTGATATAGAGATAATCGTCCTCGTCGTAATCGTTGGTGACATACATGTCCGGCCAGCCATCCCCGTTGAAATCGGCAATAGCCACGCCCAGTCCGAAGCAGATCGGGTTGCCGATGATGCCGGCCTGGCCCGATACGTCGGTGAAGTGACCATTCCCGTCATTACGGTACAATTTGTCGCCGGCCACGGAGTCCCGTGCAGCCTTCATATAGGCCACGTCAAAATTCTTCAGTCTCTTTATCGAATGGTTCAGGATGAACAGATCCAGGTCGCCGTCGTGATCGTAATCGAAGAATACGGCCTGAGTCGAATTGCCCTTGTCATCGATCCCGTACCGGGCCCCTGCCTCGCGAAAGGTGCCGTTCTTTAAATTGATGAACAGCAAATTCCGGCGGCTATCGTCATCTCCATTTCCCGACCGGCAAATGTAAACGTCCAGCCAGCCATCTCCATTCACGTCTGCCATCGTTACGCCCGTCTTCCAGCCGTCGGCCTTTATCCTCGACTGCCTGCTTACGTCTTCGAATACGAAATTCCCTTTGTTGAAATAGACCTGGGGCTGTCCCATATTGGAGGTAAAGACGATATCCGGCAACCCGTCATTGTTCAGGTCGCCGACCGCCACACCGCCGCCATTGTAAAAATATTCGTAGGCCAGTACATTTTGCGTGGCGGACTCCGTGATCGTATTTTGAAAACGGATCCCGGATCTTTCCGGAGGCACCAGCGTGAAAAGGGTCTGGCAAGTTGCGCAACAGGGGATCAACAACAGTAAACAACAGGCAATTTTCATGTCGTCCGATTTAAGAAGAGGAGCCGCACAATACCCCCATGGTTCAGTTTATTGTGCAATTGGATGACCATTTGTAATGGCGAAAAGAGGTGGAATGCATGAAATTCCCCCGGAATGGGGATAAAAAATGGAAAAGGATCCGACCGCTTTCGCCCTTACCGGATCAATACCATGGTACCTTTCTTCAAGATGGTCTTGCCTTTATACGTGAGGCCCTTTACCATCCATACATAACTATCAGCCGGCATGAGCTTGCCGTTCAGGTATCCATCCCATCCCTGGCCGACGACCGAGGTGCTGAATACAAGTTGGCCATAACGGTTGTATACGCGGAAATACTGCATGCTGGCCAGGCCCGGCGCGATGGGCCGGAACCTGTTGTTGGTCGCGAGCCCGGGCGTGAAGGCATTCGGAACGAAGATGTCGGGCTGCGTCTTAAATATGACCACCCTGATATCCGCGGTGCTGGTGCATCCCTGCGGCGACGTGGCTTTGACCATATAGGTGATCGAGTCCGTTTCCGCGTCAAGCAACGCGACCGGGTTTGCGATATCCGGGTTGCTCAAACCTAACGCAGGGGACCACACGAAAACATCCCGCGGGTCATTGGCTGTCGCCTGCAGTTGCAAGGGCTGATTCATCACGATCGCGGTGTCATTGCCTGCGCTGACGATTACCCGGGGGAAAACGTGTACGGCAAAGGTATCGATGAGTGGATTGGGACAACCGGCATTCGTAATGGTGAGGACGTAGTTGGTGAATCGGAGCGGCCTCGCGGTCGCCCGGATCGTGAGGGGGGTGGCAGAGATGATCCCATTCCCCTGGTTGGTCAATGTGGAGGCATTGCTCCAGGCATAGTTCGTGCCTATCAAGATCGTAGCGTTCAATGTGGCCGGCGTGCCGTAGCAAATGGTCGTGTCTGCCGGTTCGGCGGTGGCCTCCGGGAAGAGGGCCGGCAGCAAATGGGCGACCGAAATGCTGCTGCTATCCACGGGGCATACACCGCTCTTGACCAGTACACGGTAGTCGGTCGTAGCGACCAGTCCGACAATATTATAGGTGGAGTCGGTATCGGCGGGCGTAAAACCGCTCCAGTTCGTTCCATCGGGCGAAGTCAGCCAGTTCACCACGCTGCCGACATTGCCGTTCAGGCTGAGGGTCGCCCCCTTGGTTTGACCGGTGCAAACCTGCTGGTCCGGGGGCGAAAGGGTACCACCCACGGACTTTGGATCGACGGTGATCTTTACAGCCGTGCTGCTGTCGACGGCGCAGCTGGATCCATGCCGCACGACGGCCTCGTACATCGTCGTCCGGGTAAGATTTTGCGCCACATATTGACCGGTCGTGTCAGGAACGGTGCTCCAACTCGAACCGCCATCCGTCGAGGCGAGCCAGTTAAGCACAGACCCCAGGTTGCCGCTTAGCGTAATGACGCTGCTGTTATTCTGCGAGCATACCTCGGCGTTCCCGGACAGGGTGCCCGGGATGGTCGGCGGCGTCGTCGTCACGTCGAGCTCGTCCTGCAAATTGGCGCAACTGTTTATTTCATGTGCGATCACGGCCCCTCCCTGAACGCCGGGAATGACCTTCAGGATATTGCTATCCGAACCGGAGATCACGCTCCAGTCGCCAGGCACAGACCATGCATATCTTGCGCCGCCAAGGGCCGGGATCGAATAGATCAGCGTACTGCCGGTACAAGCCACGGTATCGCCGCTGATCAGCAAGCCGTCACAGGTCTTGCGCAGGGCTATATAGGCATATGCAAAATGCCCGCCCGGCACGCAGTTGTCGGCCTCGAACGTAAGTACCACCTGCTGTCCCCGATAGGGGGAGAGATCGAAGGTCACTTCGGTCCAGCCCTTCCACCAGACATCCTGCAAATGGCCTCCGTTCTGCCCATTGGGATTCGGGTTTGGCGAAGGTTCGCGGCTCAGGGCAAACCCGCTTGCCTTTGCGGCAGCGGTATCCAGGGTCGCGCCCCCGCCGTTGCCGGCGGCATCGTTATAGGTAGGAAGGACGTATTGAGGGGATGCACAGGTGATCACGCTGTCATGGGTGGACAGGGTCGCCGTGAACCAGGGTTGGTTGGTTGTATTATGCTGACCATTCTCCAGTACCATGGCATAGGCATAGGTCATTGTATAGGGTTGGGTGGACGGACTGGACGGAACATTTATCTGGTAACTGATGCCCCGGATATATCCTCCGGGCCCGCCTCCCGCGGCCCCCCTGGAAATCTGCGTCGAACCCAATAATAACGAGGAAGTATACTGGTATCCATTCACATTCGGGATCGTGGCAAAGCCTCCGAATTGATCGATACCCGGCAGCGTGATGACCCGGATGCCGGTCACCGAAGGCAATTGATATTCGGAGATCGAAGAGACCCCGAGGGTGCCTAACGGTGCGCCCATGGTGGAATCGTAGAGCTGTTTCGGGCCGCCGGTGCGACTTTGGTTGACGAAGGTGCCGGTATATGCGGCCCAATGCGTGAGATCCTTCAATGAAAAATTGCTGTTCACCGGGCATGCCTGTTGTTGGGCGGATGCGGCAGAGAGGAGGAGGACCCCAATAACGGCAAACAGAAATTTCATCGGGCTATCAATAAAGATGAGATAAAAATTTCAGCACTGAACCTCAATTTACGTTTAATCCGCCAAAAGTCCCATAGGGACTGTGTAACACTGATCCTTAATCACTTAGCCCGCCGCCGGGCATACGTGAGGCAGCTGATCGGCATTTACACCATAAAATACGCGGGAATTTCAGGGAAGGTTGGCAGGAGGGGCAGCCTTTTTTCTGGTCACCAGGGCGGCCAGCGCGATCAGCACCCAGATCATGTTCACGACCGCTGACGGCACGGCATGATGGTAAAGGGTGTTCACAATAAGGCATGCGCTGCCTCCAATATTCAGCAGGACATATCCTATCGAATCCGAGGCCAGGAATTTGTAAATATTCGATGCATACGCCAATACGACCATGACGGAGCCGATCCAACCGATAATATCTATCACCATATGAGGGTCTGATTTTCCATCAAAATACAACATTTCCGCGGGGCGCGGAGTGGGGCGGCTGAGCGTGGCGGCGCGGGGCGGCACGGGGCGGCACCAGGTGGCGAAAGAGATAACAGGCAGGACCATGCGGAGACGCGAATGAGGACAAGATAAAAAAAAGAAGGGCCAGAATAGACATTCAGCCCCGTTTTAAAATCCAATATCCTATGAAAAACCAAGGTATAAACGCGGAGGAGTGAGCTTTAATTGTGATCGGGCAGCGCTAAATGTTGTACTATCTTTGCGCACCATGGGGAGAACCGCGATCATCATCGGAGCCGGTCCGGCCGGCCTGACCGGGGCGCTGGAACTATTGGAAAGAACTGATATTCACCCTATTATATTGGAAAAAAGCGGTGACATCGGAGGCCTGTCCAAGACCGTGAACTACAAGGGCAACCGAATGGATATCGGCGGGCATCGTTTTTTTTCAAAGTCGGACCGGGTCATGGAGTGGTGGCTCCGCATCATGCCCCTGGATGCATCGGGATTGCCGGAAGGCCCCATAACCATCAATTATCATCGCCAATCGCGCGAGATCGACCCGGCGAGACTTCCGGCCAGCTTATCGGAAGCTCCCCGGGCGATGCTGCTCAGACCGCGTTTGTCCAGGATCTATTTCCTGCGAAAATTCTTCGACTACCCCATCAGCCTGACCCTCGATACCCTTCGCAAGTTGGGCCTGAGGCGAACGATCGGCATCGCCCTCTCTTATGCAAGGGCCTCGATCTTCCCCAGGACACCGGAGATCAGCCTGGAGGACTTTTTGGTGAATCGCTTCGGGTATCGGTTATATCGTTTGTTCTTTTCCGATTATACCGAAAAAGTCTGGGGCAAGCCCTGCCGCGCCATCCCTGCCGAATGGGGCAGGCAACGGATCAAGGGGGTGTCGTTCCGGAAGGCGATGGCCCATGCGATCGCCGGCCTCCGCCCGAAAGATCGAAAGGGAAAGGATCTCGCCCAGAAAGATAAGGAAACCAGTCTGATCGACCGCTTTCTATACCCCAGCCTCGGGCCGGGCCAGCTTTGGGAAGAGGCGGCCCGCCGCATCCGGGAAAAGGGGGGTGAGATCCTGCTGAACCAGGAGATCAATGCCCTGCATGCCGGCGATGGGTGTATAAAAGCCGTCGAAGCGACGGACCAGATCACGGGAAAGACCAGGACACTTACCGGTGATTTCTTCATTTCTTCCATGCCGATCCGGGAATTGGTCGCGGGCCTCCGTACCGAGATCCCTCCGGCTGTACGGGAAGTGGCGGACGGTTTGCAGTACAGGGACTTCATTACCGTCGGCGTGCTTTTGCGTCAGTTGACCGGTGAGGTGCACGGTTCGTCCGCCCCCACCCCGTTGGATCTGAAGGACACATGGATCTATATCCAGGATACCGGCGTTCGTGTCGGACGTCTGCAGTTGTATAATAATTGGAGCCCCTATCTCGTAAAAGATCCGGGGACCATGTGGATCGGCATGGAATACTTTTGTAACAAAGGGGATTCATTTTGGGATCTTGCTGACGCGGAGATAGAGAAGATAGCCATCTCCGAGCTTCAGCAAATAGGCCTGGCCAGGCGGGAAGACCTGCTCGATAGCACCGTTCTCCGCATTGAAAAGACCTATCCCGCTTATTTCGGCAGCTATGATCGCTTTCCCTTGCTGCGCGAGTACCTGGATCGCTTTACCAACCTGTTCCTGGTAGGACGGAACGGGATGCATAAATACAATAACTCCGACCACTCCATGCTGACCGCCATGGTAGCCGTGGACAATATCATCCATGGCGTCTCCGACAAGGCCAATATCTGGGCCATCAATGCGGAGGAGGAATATCACGAGGAATCCAAAAAAGGCGAACATGGCGCTGCATCAAACCTTCCTGTTCCATAAGGGGGCGCTCTACCCTCACTATCATCTTTGTCAGTACCTGCCCAGGGCGGCCGGCAGGGATGAACTTTCCCGAAGCCTGCTGAATTTCAAAACGAGCGTGCCCGAAGATATTCGGGCCTGGGTCGATCGCGCTCTGGCCTTGCTGCCATCCGATCTGCTCTCGCCCGGCATTTGCGTGGTCAGGGCCCTCCATCATCAGGAGACCATTGCCGGTGTGGGCGCACATTCCCCTCTCGACCAGCTCGGAGCAGCGCTGGCGACCTATTTCAACGGTCTTTACCTTCCGCAGCTCCTCCGGAAGTCCAGACCGGCCCGCAAGATCAATCAGCTCCCCACTGCGGAAAGGGAGGAGGAACTCAAGGACATCTATTATATATGTATGGACTCCAGGGGCCATTCGGGCGGCGACCAACCGGGCAGCGGTCAATTGGGGAGTGACCCTTTCGGAAGCGAGCCTTCCGGCGCCTTCCTGGTCATCGACGATATCCTCACGACCGGTGCGACGGCCCGGTCGATCATTGACGCCCTGGTCGGCGCCCTGCCCGATTGCCGGATCACCCTTTTTACGCTCGCCAAGGCATCGCCCATAGGCAATTGAACCATTGGACCCTTGCAGACACATTTTAATTTTTTTCCATGCAGCGCAGTCCCATGGCGGGTTGTCTCCATGTGTTATTGGGACACATTAGTACTGAATAAAAAAAAATTTGTTAAGTAAAGATTAATTTTTTTATTTTAGGTCCTTAAATAGCTAAACTTTTGCTTTATGATCATTCAACGACTGCTAGCCAGAGTGGCTGCGTTTTCACTACTTTGCGTACTTTTCACACTAACAGCATTCTCCCAAACCAAAACAATTACAGGAACGATTACCGATGACAAGGGCGCACCCGTTCAGGGCGCCACGGTTACCGTAAAAGGAAGCCGCACCGGTACGTCGACCCACTCGGACGGCGGCTTTTCGCTTACCGTTCCGGCAACGGCCAAAACGCTGGTGGTCAGCTCGGTCGGTTTCGAACAACGAGAGATCGCCATTGGCGACCAGTCGACGATCAATGTTTCCCTTGCTCCGGCCAGTTCCAGCCTCAATGAAGTAGTCGTTATCGGTTATGGTACTTCCCAACGGAAGGATATCACCGGATCGGTCGCCTCGGTAAGGGCAAAGGACTTCAACAAAGGAGTCACTTCTCCTGAAGAACTGCTGATCGGAAAGGTCGCAGGTCTGCAGGTTGCAGACAATAGCGGTCAGCCCGGCGGAACGACCATTACCAAGATCCGCGGCAACAACTCGATCGTAAGTGGTAATAACCCGCTCTACGTGATCGACCAGGTGCCCATCGACGCCACTTCGCCGCTGCCTCCGAACCAGAATACCGGCATCGGCAGCTCCGTTTCCAACAACCCTCTGCTGTTCATCAATCCAGGGGACATCTCCCAGATCGACATCCTGAAAGACGCCTCTTCCGCAGCCATTTATGGCGCCCGCGGCGAGAACGGCGTTGTGCTGATCACCACGAATAAAGGAAACGGGAAGCCTACTGTCGAAGCGTCTGCCACCTATAATACGTATGCCGGCCTCATGCGCCAGCCTGATATTCTGTCCGCATCGCAATACAGATCAGAATTGGCGACGTTCGGTCAGCACTCCGATTCTGGCCTTAGCCTGAACCCCTTCAAGGAGATCCTGCAAAACAAGGGCTCAACGGTCTATTCCGTTGCTCTGAGCAACGGCAATGAGAATGGCCGGTTCCGCGCCTCTTTCGCAGCAACCAATACGAACGGCATTATCCTGAAAAGCGGACTCCAACAATACAATGCGACCATTTCAGGAGATCAGTCTTTCCTTGATAAAAAATTGAAGATCAACTTTGTCCTCATCGGGTCCCATTATGTCCTGCAATCGGCTCCCATCAGCACCAATGCGGGCAGCACGGGCAACCTGATCAGCGCAGCCATGAACTGGAACCCGACCCTGGCCCTGGTTGAGAATGGCGCGTACAATCAAAAGAATCCTTCCGGCCAGATCAATCCCCTCGCTTTGTCTGCTTACACCGATGACTACTCGAAGGTCACTGAGTTGTTGGGCATTGCGGGACTCAGTTATCAGATCGTGCCGGGATTAACCTATAATTTCCTCTTTGGCCTGTCGGATGCCAGGGCAACCCGCGAAGCCCAGCTTCAGGGATACATCGCCGCTACGGGCAGTTCGATAGACGGACAAGGTGCTGGTCAAACGGGTTATGCTTCGCTGATCACACAAACGATCACGCATACCCTCACCTTCGAAAAGCATTTTAATGATGGTTTCAACCTGAAGGTACTGGGCGGTTACGAGTATTATCAGACCTCGAACCTGAACTACCAGGTTACCGGCGTGGTCGGCTTCAACTTCAACGCTCCCGGCGGCCCCAGCTATCCGAATATCAAATATTATAACGATATGCAAGCCGGTAATCAGGCTAACCTGAGAACCGTCAGCGTCGCACCTCCGTCCAGCGAATTGCAATCCTATTTCGCCAGGGGTGAATTGAGCTGGAACGAAAAGTATTATCTGACCGCCACGATCCGTGCGGACGGATCCACCAAATTCGGTACCGACAACAGGTATGGCTATTTCCCTTCGTTCGGCGCCCGGTGGAATATCCTGAACGAAAATTTCATGAAGAACCAGACCGTGTTCAATACGCTGGCTATCCGCGCAGGCTGGGGCCAGGTCGGTGGTCAGGACGGTTTGATCGCCGGTGCGTCCAAGCAGATCGCTTCTCCCAATGGTTATAATGGCTCATCCAATGCGCTCGGCGGAATACAGGTGTTGAACTTTGCTTCACCCAACCTGAAATGGGAAACGCTAACGTCGGCTGACGGAGGCATTGACTTTGGTTTCGCCAACAACCGGCTGACGGGCTATATTGATGTCTTCTCGAAGAAGACTACTAACCCGCTGTTCCCGGGCACACTGTCGGTACCTTCCCAAGGCGCTACTATTTGGCAGAACCTGCCGGGATATATTACCAACAAAGGTTTCGAGGTCTCTCTTAATGCGGCTATCATCCGCACTTCGGATTTCGTATGGAACATAGGATTCAACGTGGAATACGTGAAGAATAAATTCGTATTCCCTGCATTGGGCAGCTCACCTCTATTCCTGACGGGTGGCGTCAACGGCCAGGGTGTATCGTCCGCGTTCTCCCAGGCTCTTGCCAACAACCAACCGATCGACGTGTTCTATCTTAGGAGCTTCACCGGTTTCGACCAGAACGGCATTGCCAAGGTGGCCAGCCAGGCCTCTTCCTATGTCGGCGATCCCAATCCGCACATGATCCTCGGTATCAATACCGATCTGACGTATAAGAAATGGAGCCTTGCTATCAATACCCACGGCGCATTCGGCAACAAGATCTTTAACAATACCCTGGTCAGCGTAACCAACCTGGGCAATATTGCGAACGGAAAGAATATCTCGAAGACCCTGATCGGCACGAAGGAAAGCCTGGCCAACCCGGTATCGGCTTCGACCAGGTTCCTGCAAAGCGGCAACTTCGTCAAGCTGGGGAATGCCACGGTCTCGTATAACCTCGGTGCGGTCGGAAGCGTATTCAAGTCTTCGCATATCTTCATCACGGGCAATAACCTGCTGGAGATCACGAAGTATACTGGATTCGACGCTGAGGTCAACCAGGATCACAACAACAACGGTATTCCTTCGTTAGGTATCGATTACATCGGTTACCCGACGGCCAGGTCTATTACGTTTGGCGTTAATTTCTCATTGAATTAATCACTACCTCATTAAACACTCAATTAATAGTTATGAAATTCTATAGAAACAAGTTTAGTATGCTGGTCGCAGTACTTGCCGTTTCTGCTGGCTGCACCAAACTAAACGAAGGGTTGAAATCCTCCTTCCCATACAATCCGTCCGGAGGCACGGCTAGTGCCGGTGGCGTATTGACATCGGCCTACGGAGACCTGTCCGGTTTGTTCCATAATCAGGACCAGGTCTTTTCCCTGGAGGAAAATACGACGGACGAGTGCCTGGTTCCGACCCGCGGTGGTGACTGGGACGATAATGGGGTTTGGCGCGTGCTGCATGCCCATGCCTGGGATGCGACTCACGGCCAGGCAGCCAGTGTGTTCAGCAATCTGGGCACCCTGGAAAGCGATGCGACTACCGTACTGGCTTCCAACCCTAGTGCTGAACAAGCGGCCGAAGCGACCTTCCTCCGTTCTTTCGCCCAGTTCTATTTCCTGGATCTCTATGGCCAGGTTCCCTACCGCACCGTTCCAAGATATAATACGGTTGACGCTGCGCCGGTCATGACCCCTGCGCAAGCCATAGATACGCTCGTCAATAATCTGACCGGTATTATCGGCGCCCTCAATCCTGCCAATCAGCATTACCAGGTAACGCCCGATGCAGCGAGATTCCTGCTGATGAAGGTGTTGCTCAATAAACAAGCCTTCCTGAACAGGCAGACGCCCGCCGCCGCCGTGCAGGCTGACATGGAGCAGGTACGTACCCTGGGGATGGCCATCCTTGGAGGCATCACATACCCTTCCGCAAAATATCCGCTCACAGCCAGTTATTTTGATAATTTCGGCCCCAACAACGGTGGATTCGGCGTGCCGGGCACAGGCGGCCAATCTTCGGAGATCATTTTCAGCTATGCGAACAATGGTACCGCAACGAACCCGAACGGAACCGGCAACGGCGGCATCACCGCCCGCTGGATGATGGGCTTGCACTACAACTCCTGGGATAAGACAGGCGTATATGGCGGCGCAGGATGGAACGGGTTCAGCACCATCGCCGACCTGTACAACTCCTTCGACGCTACGGATACCCGTAAAGGGAATGTTCCCTACCCCGCTCCGAACGGCGCCGGCGTATCCCCGATCTCCGGCCTGAATGTCGGCCTGGCCGCAGGTCAGCAGAAGAATGAGGCTGGTCAGAACATCACCGACCGTAAAGGCAATCCGCTGGTCTTTGCACCCACCGTCAATCTGGTCGAAACGAATGTCGCGACCCTGGAAGGGGACGGCATCCGCGTCATGAAATATTATCCTGACTACGCGCACTATACTTCGACCGCCTCCAATCAACTGGTCTTCTTCCGCGCAGCCGACGTTTGGCTGATGATCGCAGAAGCCGACCTGAATGGCGCAAGCGGCGGCTCGGCCGAAGCACTGTCGATCGTCAATAAGGTGCATGCAACGCGCGGAGCGGCTCCGCTGGCTGCCCTGACGCTGGTCAATAAAGGCAATCTGTACGACGCCACCACGCTGTTGGCTGAAAGGCAGAAAGAGCTGTACTTCGAAAGCTGGAGAAGGCAGGACCTGATCCGCTTCGGCGTATTCTTACAGCCATGGGCGCTGAAGACGGCCGACGATCCGAAATACCTGCTGTTCCCGATCCCGGCCACGCAGCTGATCGCCAATCCGAACCTCAAACAGAATCCCGGCTATTAATGAGGAGTTGATTAACATAATAATTTTAACACAAAGGTCATTATCTATATAATGACCTTTGTAATTTTAGCACCTATATGAGAAGTTCCTCCGGGTTTTCATTTGTTGCTTGTTTGCTGGGATCCCTGCTTTTCCTTTCCTGCCGGAACTCCTCTGCCGACCATCCGCTCTTCGAGCTGATGGAACATACGGGCATCGATTTCAATAATGAAGTGAGGGACGGCCGGCTGGACAACAGCTTTCTTTTCCGGAATTTCTACAACGGAGGCGGCGTGGCCATCGGCGATATCAACAATGACGGCCTGCCGGATGTTTTCTTCACGTCCAACATGGGCATCAACAAGCTCTATCTCAACAAAGGAAATTTTACTTTCGAAGACGTCACCGCCAGAGCAGGATTCAGGCAGGACAGCATGTGGAGCACGGGCGTCGTATTCGTAGATATCAATAACGACGGCTGGCTGGATATCTATGTATGCAACTCCGGGCATATGAGCGACGGCAACCGAAGGAACAAGCTCTATATCAACAACCATGACGGCACATTCACCGAATCGGCGGCCAGGTACGGTCTCGACATTTCAGCGTATACCACGCAGGTCACGTTCTTCGATTATGACGGCGACGGCGATCTGGACTGCTTCATGATCAACAATAGCCCGATCCCCGTCAACACGCTCAACAATGCCAACCGGCGCGACCTCCCCGATTCTGCATGGCCGGTGCGCACGATGCTGAAGGGCGGAGGTGACCATCTTTACCGCAACGACAACGGCCACTTCAAGGAGGTCACCGGTCAGGCCGGCATCCACGGCACCCTGATCAGCTTCGGCCTGGGCGCCCTGGTCACCGATATCAATGGCGATGGATGGCCCGACGTCTATGTTTCGAACGATAGCTATGAACGGGACTACCTGTATATCAACCAGGGCAACGGCACCTTCAGGGATGAGCTCGAAGATTGGATGGGGCATATCAGCATGTCGTCGATGGGCACTGACATGGCCGACATCAATAATGACGGCTATCCCGACCTGTTCACTACCGACATGCTGCCCGGCGACGATTACCGGCTGAAGACAACCGGCTCCTTCGACAATGCCAACCTGTTCAATAGCAAACTGCAATCCGGCTTCTATTATCAATATGTCAAGAACTGCCTTCAGTTAAATAATCGTCATGGCAGGTTCCTCGAAATGGCCAACTATGCCGGCGTGTCAGGGACAGACTGGAGCTGGGGCGCGCTGCTGTTCGACATGGATAACGACGGCTATAATGATATCTATGTTTGTAACGGGGTCAACCGCGACGTCACCGACCTGGACTTCCTCAATTTCTTCGCAGATGACGTGTACCAGAAAATGGCCCTGAGCGGCAAGAAGGAGAATATCGACGACCTGCTCAAGCGGATCCCGCAGACGCCACTCCTCAATAAGGTGTACCGCAATCTCGGGAACCTGAGCTTCGCAGACAACGGTACGACCTGGGGGTTTACGCAGGCGAGCTTTTCGAATGGAGCGGCCTATGGGGATCTGGATAATGACGGCGACCTGGATCTGATCGTCAACAATGAGAATGGTCCCGCCTTCGTCTATCAGAACAATAGCCGCCAGATCAATCATTATCATTATATCGGCGTCAGCCTGCGCGGCAATAGTCCCAATACCTTCGCCATCGGATCGAAGATCCGTGCCTATCACGGCCCGGAGGTCTTCTACCGCGAGCTGGTCCCCAGCCGCGGCT
>JAUZNZ010000024.1 GCA_030706735.1 Bacteroidota bacterium
GATGCGGTGAACAATCGCAAATTCACCCTTATTGGCGATCCGGCGCTCACCCTGGCCTTTCCGCGTTTCCGGGTGCAGACGCTGACGATCAATGGCAAACCGGTGACGCCGCAGAATGGAAATCCACCTCCTCCGGCCGATACCCTGAAGGCACTAGCCTCCACGACCGTGGGGGGTCAGGTGACGGACAATAGCGGGGCGCTGATGACCGGCTTTACCGGGACGCTCTATGTCACGGTCTATGACAAGCCCCGCGCGGTGAGTACCCTGGCCAACAACCCGACGAGCATCAAGACGAATTTCCAGGTGCAGGATAATGTCCTGTACAAGGGTAAGGCGCAGGTGACCGGGGGACTCTTCAATTTCTCCTTTGTCGTGCCCAGGGATATCAACTACCAGTATGGCCAGGGGAAGATCAGCTACTATGCCGGCACGGGCGGGCCGGGCGGAGGATCCGGCGGGGGTGGCGGCGGCGGAGGCATCCCGGCCGATGCGAACGGCGCTTTTACCCATATCGTGGTAGGGGGTTCCGGAAATGGCAATGGCGCCGGAACGGGACCTTCGATCCAGGCCTACCTGAATGATGAAAAATTCGTCGACGGGAGCATCACCAATCAGGACCCGATCCTGATCCTGCACCTGGCGGATTCATTGGGTATAAATATTACCGGGGCGGGCATCGGCCATGATATCACCGCCGTACTGGACAACAACGTCCAAAATCCGTTCCTGTTGAATAATTTCTACGAGGCCGACCTCAATACCTTCAAACGGGGAACCGTGCGCTATCCCTTGCCGGTCCTGGCCGACGGCGAGCACAGCCTGGTCATCAAGGCCTGGGATGCCGGCAATAATTCCGGGCAGGCCACACTCAGCTTCCGGGTCGTCAGGTCGCAGCATCTCACCCTCGATCACGTGTTGAATTATCCCGATCCCTTCACGACCCATACCAGCTTCTGGTTTGAGCATAATCGACCCGGTGAGGACCTGCAGGTTTTGATCCAGATCATGACCGTTTCCGGCAAGCTCGTTAAATCGATCCGACGTACAATAAATGACCCCGGAAATCGTTCGAATGACATCGATTGGGATGGCCGTGACGATTATGGCGCGAAAATTGGAAGGGGGGTGTATATTTACCGCCTCCGGGTTCGTGCCTCCGATGGCTCCCTGGTCGAAAAGCTGGAAAAACTGCTCATCTTGTAGAGAAGATTGAACTCATTGAAAATCATTAATTAATCCGCGTATAGACAAAATTTACTTTTCAGTAAAAGCCACCAAATTGACTCAATTTGCGTGATTCAAAAAGAAAATAAATAAATCTAAATCATGAAACGATTTCACCGTGGATTAGCTGCTTTATTAATGATATTGATCGCCGGGGTGCAGGGCGCAAGGGCGCAGGACTCCATCAATGTGGTGACGACGGCAGTACCCTTTCTAAGAATTTCCCCCGATGCAAGGGCAGGAGGCATGGGCGATCTGGGCATTGCGACCTCGCCGGATGCCGCTTCGTCATTTTATAACCTGTCCAAGACCCCATTTGCGAAGAAGGATATCGGGATCGGCCTTACCTATACTCCCTGGTTGAAGGACCTTGGTCTGAACGACGTATACCTTTTGGCTGCGTCGGGATATAAGAAACTTTCCGAGAACGAGGCCTTATCCGCATCGATCCGTTATTTCAGCCTGGGCAATATCCAGTTTACCGATTATAACGGCCGGGACATCGGCAATGGCAGTCCCCGGGAGTTCGGCGCGGATATCGGGTACTCGCGCAAACTGGGTGAGAAGCTCGCCGTGGGTTTGGCGGCAAGGTATATTTATTCGAACCTGGCGGCAGGGTTTGCCTCTCCCAGTTCCACCTACCAGCCGGGCAAGACATTTGCCGCCGACATCTCCTTCTTTTATCACGGCGCAACGGAGGATAAAGGGGGCTGGAATTATGGGCTTGCCATCAGCAATCTCGGCGGGAAGATCGGGTATACCAATGACGCCACGCAAAAAGATTATATCCCGGCGGACCTCGGCCTGGGCGCCACGTATACCTATATACCGAATGAGGATAACAAGCTGACCTTCGGTCTTGACCTGCACAAGCTCCTGGTACCCGCGGTGCCCGCCAATGCGGATTCGGCGGCCTTGAGCAACTATCATAATAAGAGTATCACCGCCAGTTGGTTCGACTCTTTCCAGGGCGGTGGCCAATTCAAAGATATCCAGGCTTCCGTGGGCGCTGAATATGCGTACCAGGATCAATTCTTCTTCCGCCTCGGTTATTACTATGAAGACCCGACGAAGGGGAACCGGAAATATTTTAGTGTAGGCGTCGGGCTCAAGTACAATGTGATGACCCTGAATTTCTCTTACCTGGTACCCTCGGGCAGCGGCACGAACCGTAATCCGCTCTCCAATACATTGCGCTTCGGCCTGTCCTTCGACCTCGACAACAGTTCCGACAACAGCAGCAGTAGTGGCAGCGGCGATACGCAAAAGACCACGCCTTAGTACTGGATTTAAACTTAATTTTATGGCGTCCCCGGTTTTGGGGACGCCTTATTATTTTCAATATGTCATACCGGATCGGATCAGGCGTGGATTTTCATCGATTGGCCGAAGGAAGGGAACTGTGGCTTGGCGGCGTACGAATACCACATACCATGGGCGCGCTGGGGCACAGCGATGCCGACGTGCTGTTGCACGCCCTCTGTGACGCGTTGCTCGGGGCCTTGAGCCTGGGCGATATCGGCAAGCATTTCCCCGACACCGATCCCGCATATAAGGATATCGACAGCAAGATCCTGCTGCAAAAGACCTTTGCCCTGGTGCGCGCCAAAAAATTACCAGGTCGTGAACATCGACAGCACCGTTTGTCTCGAAGCACCCAGGATCATGACCTATGCCGGCGAGATGCGGAAGGTCATTTCGCAGATCCTTGGACTGTCCCCGGAGGATATTTCCATCAAGGCCACGACGACGGAAGGACTGGGCTTTGTCGGTCGCGGCGAAGGCCTCGTAGCGTATGTGACGGTATTGCTCCAGTCTGTAGCCAAGCCTTCGACCCGTAGCTTGTAGCATCCGACTTGCCCCTTATCTTTGCGGCATGCCGAACGTCAAAGTAAAGATCGTCAACCTGTCGTCGAATGCGCTGCCGGCCTACGCCACGGAAGGCTCGGCCGGAATGGACCTGCGCGCTCACCTGCCTGAGCAGGTCGTCCTGCGTCCCATGGAACGGAAATTGATCCCCACCGGCTTATACCTGGAATTGCCCCAGGGCTATGAGGCGCAGGTGCGTCCGCGCAGCGGGCTGGCGATCAATCAGGGCATTACCTGTCTTAATTCCCCGGGTACCGTGGACTCGGATTACCGGGGCGAGATCAAGGTGATATTGATCAATTTGTCCGGCGAAGAACAGAGCATAAGGCCGGGGGACCGGATCGCGCAAATGGTGATCAGTCCCGTCCAGCAGATCGAATGGCAGGAAGTCGGCGAGGTGGCCGCGACAACGCGCAATGCAGGCGGGTTCGGGCATACAGGTAAAGCGTAAAAAGAGGAATGGTAAAAAGAGGAATGAATGAATAAGATGATCAAAATGGCGGGCGGCATGTTGTTTGTCGTCATCGGGATGGCGGTCAGTTGCCGGTCGACAAAGTCGATCCGGCGGGCGATGGCGGTGCAGCATAAGGATTCTGCGGCTATTGTGGTGCTGCCGGCCACGGACAGCGCCAGGCTACAGAGCAAGGAAGACCTTCGCAACGATTCGATGCGCGTTATGCACACGGCGCTCGAGGGCCTGGACAGTAACCGGATCAACTTCTCCACGTTCTCTGCCAAGGTGAGGGTGAATTATGAAGGCGGTGAGGGCAACGGTTCCGATTTCACCGCATATATCCATATCAAGAAGGACAGCCTGATCTGGGTCTCGGTCTCCGCCCTGCTGGGGATCGAGGCGTTCCGCATGCTCATCACCCCCGATAGCGTGATCATCCTCGACAAGCTCAAGAAGATCGTCAGGATCAGAAGAGTAAATTATCTTCAGCAGGAGATCCACATGCCGGTCGATTTCAAGGCCCTGCAGGACCTACTGGTCGGCAATCCCATGTACCTGGATACGGGGAACGTCCTGTTCTATAAGCGTGAGCAGGCCGGCCTGTCGATCATGACCATCGACAGCCTGTTTAAGAATTATACCACACTGAATGCGACGGACCATACGTTACGGCACAGCAAGCTGGACGATACCGATCCGATGCGGGCGAGGAGCTGCGACCTGACCTATGGCGATTATGACCTGCGTGACGGGATGCGCTTTTCGACCTACCGGAAGATCTCCGTCGCTGAAAAATCCAAGCTGGACATTGAATTGAGCTTTAAACAGTATAATTTTAACACGCCCTTAAGTTTTACTTTTTCGATCCCGAAAAATTATAAGCGTAAATGAGCGTTATAGGATAAATCGCCGCCCATGCAAAGATCTCTTTTCCTGACCTGCCTGATGGTATTGACGGTATTCTTTTCCCATGCCCAAACGCAGCCGCAAAGCCGCGCGGAACTGGAAAAAGAACGGGAGGCCATACAAAAAGAGATCGAGGACGTCAAGCGGACGCTGGACGAAACGCATCGCAATAAGAAGGAGACCCTGGGACAGCTTGCCTTGTTGCAGCGCAGGCTCCATCTCCGGGAATCTGCCATCCAGAATATCAATTCCCAGATCAATTTCATCCAGGGCGACATGAACGATTCATGGCGCCAGATCATGAAGCTCCGCAGGGAGCTGGACACCCTGCGCACGCAGTATGCGCAAAGCATCGTATTCTCCTATAAGAACCGGACCAGTTACGACTTCCTCAATTTTATCTTCTCGGCGACGAGTTTCAATGACGCATTGAAAAGGATCCAGTATCTGAAATCTTACAGGGCCTACCAGGAGGAGCGCGCCGTCAATATTGCACGCACGCAGCAATTGCTGCAAGGTAAGATCGACGGCCTCAAGCTTACCCGCCAGCAAAAGGATGAAGTGCTGAAGAAGCAAAATCGCGAGATGGCCATCCTGGAAGATGAAAAGAAGGAGAAGGATGCCGTAGTCAATAAACTGAAGTCGCAGGAGAAAGAGCTCAAGAAGGAAATGGTGGCCAAACAAAGACAGGATCTGAAGCTGCAAAGCGCCATAGCGGCCGTTATTCGCCGCGCGACCGCCACGGCCGTCCGGGAGTCCAATGCGGCGAAAGCCAATGCCCCGTCAAATAACGAACCGGCAGCCAGGCTCGCGGCGGCGCCCAAGCCGAAGAACTATACCGTATTCGATAAGGAAAGTGATGTCCGGCTCACCGGGGGCCTTGAAAAGAACAGGGGTCACCTGCCCTGGCCGGTCAGCCAGGGAACGATCTCCATGACCTTCGGTCTCCATGAATACATGCCGGGGATCAAATACAATAACACGGGCATTACCATCGATGTCGAACCGGGAGTCGCCGTCAAGGCAGTCTTCGAAGGACAGGTACAGAGCATCATGATCATCGGGGATGTCAATGCCGTGATCGTGAAGACCGGGAAATATTTTATTACCTATAGCAATCTTTCGACCGTCTCGGTTCAAAAAGATCAGCCTGTTACGACGGGACAGATCCTTGGCCGGGTATCCGAAGGCGGCAAGCTGGATTTCATGATCTCCGATGATAAGATCCGGTGGCTCGACCCGGAGAGGTGGCTGCACCATTAGCCCAGAAAGCGATTATACAGTGCCTCATATTCCGGCACGATCGTATGGATATCGAACTTCTTCGCATGGGCTGCGGCATTTGCCTTGAATTTTTTTAAGACGGCGTCGTCCTCCAGGATAGAGATCGCATGACTGCTCATGTCGCCGATATCGCCCACCTCGCTCAGATAACCCGTCTCGCCTTCCACCTGGATCTCCGGCAGTCCTCCCGCATTGGTCGATACGACGGGAACCCCGGCGGCCATGGCCTCCAGCGCCGCCAGACCGAAGCTCTCGTATTCCGAGGTCAGCAGGAACAGGTCGGCGACTGCGAGGATGTCTTCCATTTGTTCCTGTCTGCCGACGAAGCGTACGTCGTCGCAGATGCCCAGTTCGCGGCATAGCGTTTCCGCTCCGGGACGTTCCGGTCCATCACCGACGAACAACAGTTTGGCAGGAAGCTTCTTTTTCACGTAGTCGAAAATATGGACGATGTCCTGCACCCGTTTGATCTTCCGGAAATTCGAGGCGTGCAGCAGGATACGTTCCCCGTTCGGAGCGATCACCCGTTTGAAGGCGTCGATGGGCCTCCTGTGGAACCTCTGCGTGTCCACGAAATTGTGGATCACCCGGATCTCCTTTTCGATGGCGAACGTGCGATAGGTCTCGTCGCAAAGATTTTGTGAGACCGCGGTGATCGCGTCGCTTTGATTGATGGAAAAGGCCACGACGGGCGCGAAGGTCTTGTCCCTCCCGACCAGCGTGATGTCGGTGCCGTGCAGGGTGGTGATAACGGGAATACGCCGGCCCTGGGTTTCTACGATCTTTTTGGCCATATAGGCAGCCGATGCGTGGGGGATGGCATAGTGCACATGCAGAAGGTCGAGCCGCTGATTCATGATCACGTCCACCATCGTGCTGGACAGGGCCGTCTCATAGGGAGGATAATCGAAGAGGGGATAGGTGGTCACCCGCACCTCATGATAGAAGATATTCGCGTTGAATTCGTTTAGCCTTACCGGTTGCTGGTAGGTGATGAAGTGTACCTGGTGTCCCTTATCGGCGAGGGCCTTCCCCAGTTCCGTCGCCAATACTCCGCTGCCGCCGAATGTAGGATAGCATACAATTCCGATCCGCATAATGGCTGGTTGAAATGATTTAAGGGCCGAAGGTAAATCAATTTTTTAGTCTTCCTGCGCCGTTCAAATGATGTAACTTTAGCGAAAATTAACAGCGATGAGCCGCTTATTGTTGATCAGCTGCCTGGTTTTATTTTCCGCGCCGGCCTTTTCCCAGAATAATGTCTCCCTGAATGCCTCCCTGAAAGATTCCCTGTTCATACGCAAACTCGCCGACGAGATCCTTGTCGATGGCCATGCCTATTCGAACCTCCAAAACCTCACCAAGACGATCGGCGGAAGACTCTCCGGAAGCCCCCAATTCTATCAGGCCGAGGTTTGGGCTCAGCAGGCCCTTCACGATGCCGGCGCCGAAAAAGTATATTTGCAGGCCTGCATGGTGCCCCACTGGATCAGGGGCGGCGCAGACACGGCGGCATTTACTACGCTCGAGAATAAGACCCTGTTGCGGACCCGTTCCCTCGATATCCTGGCGCTGGGCAATTCCAAAGGCACCGGGCCGCAGGGGATCACCGCGCCGGCCTTGCTCATCCATTCTTTCGACGAACTGCAGCGACGTAAGTCGGACGTAAAGGGCAAGATCGTTTTTTACGATTACCCCTTCAATGAACGCTATGTCGAAACCTTTCGCGCTTACAGCGACGCGGTTCCCTACCGTGTGACCGGTCCCTCCAATGCGGCGCGCTATGGCGCGGTGGGCGTGCTGGTTCGTTCCATGAGCAGTTCGACGGACAATAACCCCCATACCGGGGCCATGAATTATAATGATTCGTTCCCGCAGATCCCTGCCGCGGCCGTAGGTCTGAAGGACGCCGATAGTCTGGCGGCTGCGCTCGGGAAGAATGCGCAGGTCAGCGTCTATTTGCGGACGATGGCGCAGATGCTGCCCGATACGCTCGCGCACAATGTGATCGGCGAGCTGCGGGGCAGCGTGTTTCCTGACCAGGTGATCCTGATAGGAGGTCATCTGGACTCCTGGGATCCGGCAGAAGGCGCGCAGGATGACGGCGCCGGCTGCGTGCACGCGATCGAAGTGTTGAGGGTACTGAAGGCCGTGGGGTACAAGCCCCGGCATACCATCCGCGTCGTCCTCTTCGCCAATGAAGAGAATGGCGGCCGGGGAGGAAAAAAGTATGCCGAAGAGGTCGGCGCCAAAAAGGAAAAGCAACTCTTTGCGCTGGAGAGCGATGCGGGCGGATTCACGCCACGCTGTTTTAGTTTCTCGCTGCCCGAAGCGAAGTTGGCGGCGATCCGGCCCTGGATCCGGCTCCTGCAACCCTATGGCGTCTATGAATTCACTTCCCGCGGCGGGGGGGCGGACGTCACGCCGCTCGTGGCGCAGGGTTTCACGGTCGGGGAACTGGTGCCGGACTCGCAGCGTTATTTCGATTATCATCATTCGAGGGCGGACGTGCTCGAAAAGGTGAACAAGCGGGAACTGGAGCTGGGCGCTGTCAGTATGGCCGCCCTGGTTTACCTGGTCGACAAATACGGTTTTACCCCTTCACCCTAAATCGGTCATTCATGAAAAAATTCCTTTGGATCAGTCTCGTCGTCATCATCGCCGCGCTATTCATTTATATCGGTATCCGGTATTACTTTGTCCTTGGCTATGGAACGAAGGCCGGAGAGCTTAATTATATGGTATATAAAGGCTGGTTATTCAAGACCTACGAAGGCAAGCTCATTCAGCCAGGGCTGCGTTCTATGGCGCCGAATACCTTAAGCACCTATGAGTTCCAGTTCTCGGTCACCGATACCGCCATTGCAAGAAGATTGATGATCAATAGTGGAAAAAATATGGTACTGCACTATCGGGAATATGTGGGCTCCGTTCCCTGGAGGGGATACAGTGAGTTTGTGGTGGACAGTATCGTCTCCATCGACAATGGGAAGTGAGTCCACGGAGCCCGCGCTGCACGCGGCCGGCGATCAGGCCAGGAGGCAAAAAATGGTGGGTTGTTTGTTAAGGTCGGGGAGCGGCCCTGCTTTCCATTCGGCAACGGTTCGCGTACGGATGAACTCCATCGGCCCCGTCAGGTTGGCGGCGATGCAGATCTTCGTCGAAGGGCGACAGACTTGCAGAATGGTTTCGAACAGCTGATTATTGCGGTAGGGGGTATCCATGAAAATTTCGGTGCAATGCCTGGCCTGGGAATCGTTCTCTAATTCGCGGAGCGATCTGGCCCGACCCGGAGCATCCACCGGCAGATATCCGCTGAACCGGAATTGTTGTCCATTCAGGCCGCTGGCCATCAGGGCAAGCAGAATGGAACTGGGCCCCACGAGGGGAACGACGGTGGCGTCGGCCCGATGTGCCGCATCCGTCAATAACTGACCGGGATCGGCGATGCCCGGGCAGCCTGCCTCACTGATCAGCCCGATCGTTTTGCCCGCCTTCAGTTTTTCGCCGAATACCTGTCTCAGCTCTTCCTCGGCCTTGTGTAGGGTATACCATTCATAATCGTCGATCACCATTTCCCGCCATAACGACTTCAGGTAACGGCGCGCGCTGCGTTCATTTTCCACGAAGAAGACCTGGCAGGTCTTGATGGCATCCAGCAGGTAGGGTGGCAACACATGGAGGGAGGCCTCGTCGAGGAAGGCAGGGATCAGGTAGAGTGTCGCTCTGTTCGTCATTCGTTATTCCAGGTTCTGGTGATAGAGACTGATCGTGGCAGCGATCACGGCATAGGAAGGGGCCAGGAAGGGCACGAAATTCATCAGGTAAAAGACCATCCCGTTCCCGATCGCGTATCCCTTGTGCTGACCGATGAAGGCAATGCTTGCCGACGGCGAAAGCTGGTGCCGCTGGCAGCTATAGTCCAGCATCGAAAATCCATAATAGTAGCATTCCACGAAGATCGAAATAACGGGAGTGATCCAGCCGACGACGGGGAAGAAGGAGAGGATCAGGATAGAGACGGTATAAACGGTCTGCCAAAGACTGTTCCGCAAGGCCAGGCCGATCCCTCTCTTCACATCCTTGACCAGGACATCGAACTGGAAAGTGAATTCCTTGCCACGGATCAGCGCTTCCGTGAGTTCGCTGAGATAAGCAAAGAGAGGCGATCCGATGATCAGGAAAAGGTATTTGAAGAGGGAAAAATAAAAAAATACAAGCACCAGCCTGACCATAATCCCGCCCATCAGGAAAAAGAAGCTTAATAAGGCGCTTTGCTGGTGGCGCAGGAAGCGTTCAATGTCGATCGCCCGGCTAAGCCAGGATACGGCCGTCTCCGCGGAATTCCAGAAAAAGTACAGGCCTACGGCGAACAGGGCGGTATAGAGGATACCCGGAATGATGATCCATTTCCACAGCTTATGCCGGCTTACGAACTGGTGCGCCCTGGAATAGGCCTGAAAGGCTATGACGATTTCCTTTAGCAAACGGTTTTCGTTTTAGCTTTGTTTGGTGTAACGGATAGATTCACTCCTTCAAACTTAAATGATTTATTTGGTGGCAGAAATTAAAAAGCTGGATAATTCCTTTTACGACAGGAAAGACGTTCTCCGGATCGCCCGTGAGTTGCTCGGCAAGATCGTCATCACCCATTTCGATCGCAAGCGCAGCTCGGGACGGATCGTGGAGACCGAGGCCTATCACGGCGAGGTCGATAAGGCTTCGCATGCGTATGGCGGCAGACGCACGCGCCGCACGGAGGTCATGTTCGGGGAGGCGGGCACGGCCTATGTTTATTTATGTTATGGCATTCATCATCTGTTCAATGTAGTGACCAATAAAAAGGATGTTCCGCATGCGATCCTGATCCGCGCGCTGGAGCCGTTGGAGGGCATCCCCCTCATGCTTCGCCGGACAGGCAAGGCCCGGTTGGATCACACGCTGACCCGCGGTCCGGGAAATGTATCCCGGGCGCTTGGTCTCCAAACGCTGCATACGGGCACGTCACTCACCGGCGATCAACTCTATATTGCCGATGACGGTTTCCGGCTTCGGAAAGACGAGATCGGCGTATCCGCGCGGATCGGGGTTGACTATGCGGAAGAGGATGCGATCCTGCCCTATCGCTATTTCGTAAAAGGGAACAAATTTGTGAGCGGCCCGAAGCGTTTGGGCGGATCGGGTGGATAGGGGATCAGAAATGGGGGCAGGGTACGGCGTGGTGCCCATTCGAGGCCTTCTTGATGTAGATGAGGGAGATCTCGACGCCGCCCCGGCTTTGTGACGCCGTTTGCAGGGAGGATACGTTCACGTCGTAGGTCAGGCCGAGGTTGAAATCGCCGTAGTCGAGCCCGACATAGGGGATGACCGCGTCGGTGACATTGCTGAACCGTCCCCAAAGTCCCGCATAAAAATTGACGGGGTAGGTCTCGTCGGCGCTCGCGCTGACTTCCCATGCGCCCCCGAGAACGAAATCATGCGCTCCCGCCTGGCTGTTGAAAAGGCCGCTGACATAGAGGGTGCTGGAGGAACCGGTCACAGGGAAGAAGCCTCCGCCGTGAAAAGTATAGCGGGTGGGTACGTTGATCGTGTCGACCCCAAGAAAGCTCTCTTTGGGATGATTGAGATGATAGGCAGAAGCCCCGAAGTAATAGTTATTATTGCCGTTGCTCGACGCATTATAGAGCACGCCGAGATTCATGTCGAAATAGTGAACGCTCACGAACTGTGAGTTGATCGGTTCGCTGGGTGAACGGAGCCAGGTGCCATCCAGTTGCAACCCATCTTCAAAGGTGAGTCGGGTGCCATCCAGGCTTTTATTGGCATAGGCGCCCTGGAATCCTATTCCGATCTGGTGCAGGCCATCTTCATCCAGGCTCTTATGGTAGGACGTGGAAAGGGCGATGAAGTTGCTGGTCAGGATCCCGCTGGCGGTGCGATCGGTCATCGCCATGACGCCGATGCCCCAGGTATCATTTTCGGGCAGCCTGCCACTGAGCAGGTGGCCGTCGACGGAGATCGTCGAGGTAATGAAGGCATTGTTGATCGCGGGCCACTGATTCCGGTAGTTGCCGGCCACGCGCACATCCCCATTGAATTTTCCTGTCATGGCCGGATTAAGGGTAAGCGGAGAGGCGAAGAACTGGGAAAACCCGGGATCCTGCGCCCAAGATCCGTTCGCCATCAGGGTCGCAAAGAGGGATAAGATGATAAGTCTCTTAGTCATAAACAGTTACAGGTCACTCGTGATCAATAAGTACAATTCGCCGGTCTAGAATAGACGGAAAAAACGATCAAACGGTTGGTTGGGATAGGAGATTGAGTCAGGAAAAGTAGGAAAAAATAGGGACAAAAGCAAAATCAGGCGCCGAAATCGGGCCGTCGGAGGATCAGATTTGGGCCTTGTTGCCGAAGGCCAGATCGCCCGCATCTCCCAGGCCGGGGACGATATACCCTTTGGCCGTGAGCTCGTCGTCTATATCCCCGCACCAGATCTTGCAATTCGGCTCGGTCCGCAGGACGTATTCGATCCCGACGGTGCAGGCGATGGCCACCACCACATGGATCTCGGACGGGTGTCCCTCCTCGCGCAGGAACTGGATGGTCTTGACCAGCGAGGCGCCGGTAGCCAGCATCGGATCGGAGATGATGACCACGCGCCCCTCCAGTTCAGGGCAGGAGACATAGTCGAGGCTGATCTCGAAACTCCCATCGCGCTGGTGCTTGCGATAGGCGGAAATGAATGCGTTGTCGGCCTTGTCGAAATAATTAAGCAGGCCCTGGTGCATGGGGAGGCCGGCCCGGAGGATGGTCGCAATGACCGGTTGGTCCCGCAGTGTCTTGCAAACCGCGGTGCCGAGCGGGGTCTGCACGTCCTTTTCGTCGAAACGCAGGCCTTTGCTGATCTCATAGGCGGCCACTTCGGCAATGCGTTCCAGGTTGCGGCGGAACCGCATCCGGTCGCCCTGCATGTCGACGTCCCTCAGCTCACTGATCCAGTCGCTTAACAGGGAATATTGCTCGCTTAAATTGACGACCATAAGGCTGCTGCTTTGACCGGGCAAACCTACGCCAAAAATGGGAAAATCGTTCGCCCGGCTTACATTTGTCCCCATGGTCTATAAAATCATCGGGCTGATGAGCGGGAGCTCCCTGGACGGGCTGGACATCGCGTATGTGCACTTGCAGGAGAATGCCGGCAAATGGGAATACCAGTTCATCCATACGGCCTGCCATCCCTATTCGGCGCCATGGAGGGAGCGGCTGGCCGGCGCTCCGGGATTGACCGCGTCCGACTACCTGCTCCTGCATGTGGAATATGGGCACTGGCTGGGGGACCAGGTGCTGAAATTCATTGCCGATCATGACCTGGCCTACCAGGTGCAATTGATCGTCAGTCACGGACATACGAGCTTCCACCAGCCGGCGCGAAGGATGACGGCCCAACTCGGGGATGGCGCCGCCCTGGCCGCGTCGACCGGGATCAATGTCGTGAGCGATCTGCGCGCCATGGACGTGGCGCTTGGCGGACAAGGGGCGCCGATCGTGCCGGTGGGGGAAAAACTATTGTTTGGCGGCACGGAGTTGTTCCTCAACCTGGGTGGCATCGCCAATGTCTCTTCGCATGGAGGGCATGCGGGGGAGGCCTTGTTCACGGCCTTCGACGTTTGTCCGGCAAACCGGGTGCTCAACCTGTTGTCGGCGGAGGCCGGAAGGGCCTATGATCAGGGAGGTTCGTTGGCGGCCACCGGCCGGGTCGATCGCGCATTGCTCGAACGACTGAATGCATTGCCTTATTACGCCATGGGATATCCGAAATCGCTGGATAATGCATTTGGAACGGATACGGTCTATCCGATGATCCGGGATGCGATGCGGGGGAATGTGGCCGACGCGTTATGCACCTATGTGGAGCATATTGCCGTGCAGGTGTCGGGGGCCGTAGCCTGTTTGAAGTCCGGCGGCGAAAGCCGGATGCTGGTCACCGGCGGTGGCGTGCATAACCATTTCCTGGTTGACCGCTTACGCGGACACTTGCTGCCATTGGGCGTCACGCTGATCGTGCCGGACGCGGTGCTGGCCGACTACAAGGAGGCGTTGGTCATGGCGTTGATCGGGGTCTTGCGCTGGCGGGAAGAGAACAATGTGCTGGCCTCCGTGACGGGCGCCCGCCGAAATAGTATCGGCGGGGCCGTCTGGATGGGTCAGGAGGTTTAGTGAGGCGCTGCCGGCGTGGATGCATTGACAACCGGCCATTTGTTTGGCCCGATGCTCACAGCCTTGGTTGATCCGCGATGGCTGGAATCCGGGCCGTAGTAATATAACGGCCATCCGTTGTACGACAACTGGCTCTTGCCAAACACGGCGGTGGTGGTCAGCAACGTCTTGTTCAGCAGCGAGGGCGCCACCATGCTCGTCGTATCATAGATCGGAAACACGCCATTGTTACTGAAGTCCGATTTGGTGAACTTGTTATGGTTGGCGCTGTCGATGGCAAAAAGATAAAGGGTCGCTCCCCAGGCATCGGTAAAATACGTGCTGTTGCCCGTACCGAGGGCGGAGGGCGCAATATAATTCTTGCCGTCCAGTCCGACGAGCTGGGTGCTGCCCAGCATGAGGGTATAGTCAGGCTTGGCGACAAAAAAGACACCGTTTACTCCGTCTCCGGTTACCACGCCCGCGCCTTCCTGCACGCCGCCCGGTGAAAAATTATACAAAGGCCAGCCTTTATACGTCAACTGCGTTTTGTTTTCCGACGTTTTGATCGTGGAGAAATCGGCCAGGTTCAGGCCGCTGCCGATCTGCGCTGCCGTCAAATTGGAATCCATCAAAACGGGCCAGTTCACTTCGCAATTCCCGACGCAATTGCTTTGCCCCTTCACGTCGTTGATGAAAAAATAAAGGGCATGTCCATTCTTGTCCACGAGGTAATTTCCCAGCGTGGCGCTCGTCTTCAACTGCACGTGGAGGGCCGGAGGCGGCGGATTCGTGGAATTGTTGTTCTTGGAACAGCTACTGGCACAGAGGAATAAGCAAATCGCTGCCGCGATCACAGATGTGTTTTTCATTTTAATGAGTAATTTGTTTTGTTTGATCAATAATGTTCACTTGCCCGCAAATGCGGGATACAGGGGTATGAACGTCTGCTGATCATGGATGGGTTGCTCGTAAATGGGAGAATTTACTTCTTGGGCCTGAGGCAACCTTCTGCGCCCGGCAGGCGTTGCGGAGGCCTGTGACCGGGATGGGTCTATAATCCCAGCACGCCCTTCAGCTTGGTATAGCCCGACTTGCTGACCGGCACGCGGGCGCCCGATTGGAGGAGGCAGAGGTGACTGTCCTTCTCATACGGATCGATGCGCGTCACCTGCTGGATATTCAGGATATAGGAGCGATGCGTACGTACGAATTGGGCCGGGTCGAGGGTCTGCTCGAAATAACCCATCGTCTTGTTCTTCAGGAACACTCCATTCTTCGTATGGATCTTGACATAATCGTCTGAGGCTTCCAGGTAGTGGACGTCTTCCACGGGGATGATCTTGATCTTGCCCCCTGTCTTCACGACGATGCGCCTGCTTTGAGAAGGGGAGGCGGCTACCGTGTCCAGCAAGGCCTGGGTATTTGGATTGGAGGGGGAGGCGGGGTCGGCATCCGCGGCGCGTTGGTCCAGCCACTTCTGCACGGCCTTGTCGAAGCGCTGTTTGTTGAAGGGCTTGAGCAAATAATCCACGGCATGGCTCTCGAAAGCGCGGATGGCATATTCGTCGAAGGCCGTGGTGAAAATGACGGCCGGGGGTTCTTCGATGAGCTCAAGCATTTCAAAGCCGTTGATCTTCGGCATCTGGATGTCGAGGAAAATGAGGTCCGGCTTGTGCTGCTGGATGGCCTTCAGTCCTTCGAACCCGTCGCTGCATTCCTGCGCCACCTTGATCTGCGGATAGGCTTGCAGGTATTCCTGGATGATCAGTCTGGCCAGTGGCTCGTCGTCGATGATGATCGCTTGTATCATTGGGGAATTTTCACGATGGTGATAAATTGGTTGGTATTCTCCACGCTGGTCGTCAACAGGTCGCTCCGGGCGAACAGCAGGTAAAGTCTTCGTTGTATCGAGCTCAGGCCAAAACCGGTGCCTTGCTTCGGGCGGGACGTTTCGGGATCGAAGGGATTCTGCACCGAGATGACGGCATAGTTCCCTTCGGCGCGCGCACGGATCGTGATCGTTACGTCGTCGGTCGTATCGTACAGCCCGAACTTGATGGCATTTTCCACGATGGGCTGCAGCAGCATCGGCGGCAGCCGCAGCGCCATGCTGTCCTCGTCGTGATCGATCTCGGCGGATAGCCGATGGCCGAACCGGACTTTCTCGATGTCCAGGTAGAGCTGCAGGTACTGCAGTTCTTCGGCTAAGGGCACCCACTGTTGTTCTTCTTTCTTCAGATTGCCGCGCAGGAAGTCGGACAACTGCTGGATCATCTTGCGGGCTTGCTCGGGCCTGCTCCCGATCAATGCGCTGATGGAGTTGAGGCTGTTGAACAGGAAGTGTGGCGCAAGCTGCTGGCGCAGCTTGAAGAGTTCCGCCTCCCTGGACAGCCGTTCGGCGTCGGTCTTGCGCTGCATGTTCTGCTGCTCCTCTTCCGAGCTGTACCACAGGACGCTGAGGATCGCCATGCACCCGACCTGGAGAAATACATTGTCGAACCGGACCAGCCAGGAACGGGAGAAGAAGGCCGCATAACCGGGGCTCATCGAGCCCAGCGCAGGGACCAGGATCCACTTGCAGGCGAGGACGACCAGCGCGCTCAGACTGAGGCTGAGGAACAGGATATACCAATACCGATCCTTTTTAGGCAGGTAATATTGCAGGTTATTGCTCACAAAGCCGCAGGCCAGCGCCAGTATCGCATTGGTCACGATGCTGTCCGCCATCGCCGTCTTCAGGTCCAGTCCGAAATTGGTCAACAGGATCGTCTGCAGCAGGGACCATATCATCCACCAGCTGACGAAGGCGAGCAGGAATTTTCCGATCGATAAGGGAGATCTGGCCAAAGGAGGTCGTTTTACAACAGCTCTAAAAATTTGTGGGTGGTATTCAACCGGATATGGGCGGCTTTTTTATTGGTTAGTTCGATATAAAGATTTGGATTGTCCGTCTCCTGGATCCTCGAATAAAGTTCTGCGCCATCCAGCAATCCGCTAAGCTTGTAGAGTTCCGCGACGTTGATGAACTTCCATTGCACCAGTTTCTGCTCCTGGTTATAGAAGCCTTCCTGTTCACGTTCACCGAGAATGACGGCCTTGGCAAAGGCCACTTCTTCATTGGCCGCGGAGATCAACCGCAGCTGCTCATCGAATTGCGGGGTATGCTGCCCTTCGCCGCAGATGATCCGGAATACCAGTTTGCCAAGATACCAGTTCATAACAGTCAGATTTGCGTTCAGAAATTTCTAAGTTCGATCCCCCCGAAAAAGGAGGCTCCCTTCAATATCAGGACTTTCTCGGGGTTCACGACGACGGGTTGCTGCCGCTTGTCCTCGAAGCCGGCGAATAGCGCGCTGATCTCCGAACGCACCTCCCAGTGCGCGGGGACGAAGATCTTGGTGGCGCCCATGACCTGCGTCACGTCCAGGATCACGATGCCGTTGATATCGGCCTGGCTGAGGTCGATCTCCGAGCCGCCCATGAAGGTGGTTACGTCCCCGCCGCGAAAGTTCTTGGTAACCACCTTCCTATGTACGCCGCCGAAAATACAGGTGGCATCCAGGAAGTCGGAAGAAGAATAGCTGGTTTGCGCGGTTTCATAGCGCCGTTGCCATTTCCATTCTCTTTTCCAGTCCTTCCATTGCTCTTTGCTCTCCGGCATGCCCTTGGTCCAGGGAGCATTGCCCCATGGCCCATGCTTGCCCCATGGTCCGTCCCTCCAGCCATGATCACCCCATCCATGCCGCTGAGGCCTCAGCAGGACCAGGAGCGCCACGCAGATCAGGGCGATCGGGCCGATGAAACGATGGAAGGCGAATCCCGGAAAATTATCCTGCACCATGAAAAAACTGCCGATCAGGATCATGATCAACCATCCGCCGCCGCGGAAATTATGCCGAAACCCAAGGAAAAGACCGATCGAGATCAGGAGCATTTGCCAGGTGAAGAACCAATACGGGAATGGAAATCCCATTTGATCCAACAGGAGCACTGCGCCGATGGCAAGCAGGAAAAGGCCAGTCCAGATGCGTCCGTATCCTCCCCTCCTCCTTCTATACTCCCCGGACTTCTCTTCTGTTTGTTTTTCGTCCATTTCCATTTATTTAGAATTTTTATCAAATCTAGGATTTGCCTGCAGATATGGCAAGGAGGGATAGGCCATGACTTGGGAATCGACGGCGAATGGCCCTATTTTCTCGGTAAGCGAATTTTCATGGACGGCTGTTAGGGCTTATGAGTGAACGCGGTTTTTCCCCCGCAAGAATTATCTTGGCAGGCAATGCTTATGCGAATGCAAGACAGAGTGATGATCATGCGGGAATTCCCCGACTTCAGGGCGCCGGGATTCGATATGGAGGCGTACAATGAACGCTTCCTACGGAGCCTGGTCATCATTCATGCGCGTTCCTCCGATATCGACTACCCGGAACACTGGGGCTGTCTTTCCGTAAAATGCGCTTTCGGAGGGGACGAGCATTATCGGGCCAACGGTACGGTATATGCCGTCAATCAGGACCACTTCCTGATCCTGAACGAGGGGCAACAATATTCCAGCTATATTTTTTCGGAGCGACCGGTGCATTCCTTTACGGTCAATTTCCCGGCGCCCTTTGCGGCCAGTGTGGCCGCCGCTTGCCTGGCCGATCCGGCACGGCTGCTGGACGATGGCCTGCCGGTTCGCGGAAGGCCGCTTGAATTCATGGAACGCCTTTACCCGCATGGTGGCAGCGTAACGTCCAGCCTCCGGCGCCTCTACCGGTTGTCCTCTGGTCCGGAGCCCGGGTTGGGTGCCATGGTCGAGGCGCACTATGAATTACTGGAGGGCATGTTATTCCTCCAGGAGGAGGTGCTCAGGGATATCCGCAGGATACCCGCGGCCAAACGCAGCACCCGGGTCGAACTATACAAGCGGTTGCATTTTGCCAGGGACTATATGTCGTCCTGCTATATGGGCGAGGTTACCCTCGAAGACCTGGCGGGCGTCGCCTGCATGAACAGCGCGTATTTTCTGCGGGCTTTTAAGCGGCATTTCGGCATCACGCCCCACCAGTATCTGATACAGACGAGGATCGCGGCGGCCAGGCGCCTGCTCACCGGCACCGACATGCCGGTCAGGGAAGTTTGTTTCCAGGTCGGGTACCAGGATACGGTCTCTTTCATCCGCCTGTTCAGGCGGCATTGCGAAGGGTTGACGCCGGAAAAGTACCAGGCGCAGCATCGCAAAAAGTCACTTTTCACCTACTGGAGCGCATAGGCGGCACGTATATTTAACCCCTATGCAAATCAATATGCCTTTAGCGCCATTGGCGCCCCTCGGGCCGGCGGTACTCCTGACCATCGTGTTATGCGTTTGCCTGTCTCTCGCGTCCGTCAGCCAACCCGGAAAGACGGCCACCGGTCAGTCACACCAAGCCGCATTGGAATCGGCGGATTCCTTCTATTTTATCCAGGACTGGGCGAATGCCCGGCAGCAATACAAGCTGGCTTTGTCCGATACCTCTCACAATGCGTTGGAATGGAATCGCCTGGGCTTTGCCAGCTATAACCTCGGCCAGTACGACGAGGCGCTGGGCGCCTACGCTAAAGCTGCGGCCAGCCATCCTCCACCGGCTTTGAAGCCCGTTCTGTATTCGCGCATGGCGATGGCCCAGGCTGCCATGAACGATAAGGAAGAGGCCCTGGAGAGCCTGAAGAAGGCGGTGCATGCCGGGTATGTCAATTTCGTGGAGATGGATACGGTCCGGCATTTTACCGGCTTTCAGGGAGATGCCCGCTTCAAGACCCTTCGGGACAGTGCCTATGCCGCAGCGTATCCATGCACGGTGGAACCAAAACGTCACGAATTCGACTTCTGGATCGGCGAATGGGATGCCTATGTCACGGGAACTCAAAACCTGGCGGGGCATAGCCTCATTCAATCGGCCTCGGGTGGCTGTATGATCCTGGAGAACTGGACCTCGGCGAGATCCCCATATACCGGTAAGAGCATGAACTTTATCGACGGGGTCACCGGCAAATGGCAACAGGTATGGGTAGGCGCAGAAGGCGGGCCGCAACATGTCTTCGTCAATGGCGAATACCGGGATGGCGCGATGCGTTTTGATTTCGAGCAGACGGCTCCGGACGGGAAGAAACAAAAAGGCAGGTTCACCTTTTTCAACCAGGGTCCCAACCAGGTGCGACAGCTGAATGAGACGTCAAATGACGAGGGTAAGACCTGGAATACGGTCTATGATTTCACGTATTTCCGCAAGAAATAAATAGCGCTCAAGGCAGGAATTGGAAAAGGTCGCCGTCAAAAAGCCCCTGGTCGCTAAGCTTAAGATGCGGTATCACGAGCAGGGCCATAAAGGATAGGGTCATGAACGGCGATCCCAGGGTCGATCCCAACTGCTTTACCATGGCGTCGAGGGCAATATAGTCCTCCGCCACCTGATATCCGTCATCCATGCTCATCAGGCCGGCCACGGGCAGGGGCAGGATGGCCTCCTTCTCTCCATTGACGCAGCTCAGACCGCCTTTGCGGGCGATGATGAGGTTCACGGCGCGGCACATGCTCTCATCATCTGCGCCCACCACCACGATATTGTGACTGTCATGGGCAACCGAAGAGGCCAGCGCGCCGCTCTTCAATCCGAAGTTCCGGATAAAGGCCAGGGCTACAGGCGCCGGTCGGTAGCGATTCACGACGGCGATCTTCAACAGGTCCTTGCCGGGGTTGGCGTGGAGGAAGCCGGCGGGCGCCGGCCGGAAGTTGGCGACCGGAACCATGAGCTTGCTCGTGATCAGCTGGCCGTCCAGGGCCCCGATCACCGGGATGAGGTCGCGGGAGGCTACGTGTCCGGAGGCTGTGGGTCCTGCAAAGCGAAAATCGCCGGGCACCCGCGGAAGAGCGTGGAAGGAGTTGATCGGTTCGCCGGGTGGCGGGCTGCGCCGGGCGATCTTTGAAACCCCGTTCTCTGCCACCAGCACTCCTCCGATATAGGTACTGAGCACGTTGAACGAACGGAGGTCCTTCACCAGCACCAGGTTGGCGGGATCGCCGGAACGCAACAAGCCGGTGTCGAGCCGGTAGTGCAGCACGGGGTTGAGGCAGGCGGCCTTTAGCACCTTGAACGGATCGATCCCACGGGCCACTGCGCGGGCGCAGAGGCGGTCGATATGGCCTTCCACCAGGCTATCGGCATGCTTGTCGTCGCTGCAGAACATCATCCGGTCGGGATATTCGTTCAACAATCCGATGAGTGCATCGAAATTTTTTGCGGCGCTGCCTTCCCGGATCAGGATCTTCATGCCATAACGGAGCTTATCCAGGGCTTCTTCCGCGGTAAAGCATTCGTGATCCGTGCTGATGCCCGCGTCGATATACTGTTTCGCCGTTTCCCCCCGGAGGCCGGGCGCATGTCCGTCGACGGGTTTGCCCAGGGCATGAGCCGAGGCGATCTTTTGCATCACTTCCGGGTCCTTGTTCAGCACGCCGGGGAAGTTCATCATCTCACTTAAATACTTTATTTCGTTTCGTTGCAGGAGCCCCTCGACCGCTGCGGCGTCCAGTGCGGCGCCCGCGGTTTCATAGCCGGTTGCCGGCACGCAGCTTGGAGCGCCGAAGCAGAACGTGAAGGGAACGGTGCGGCCATTGGCGATCATGAATTCCACGCCGGCGAGGCCGCATACGTTGGCGATCTCGTGCGGGTCGCTGACCGTGGCGATCGTTCCGTGGACGACGGCCAGCCTCGCGAATTCGGCCGGCACCAGCAGGGAACTCTCTATGTGTACATGCGCGTCTACGAAACCGGGGATGATGTAGGGCAGGTCTTCCCCGTCCGGATCCAGGGGCCGGATCCCGGCGATCCTGCCGTCTGCTATCGTAACCTCTGCCTCGATGATCAAATCATGGAGAAGATCGACCAGCCGTCCACGTATTGAGGTCATAGCGTAAATTTGGTCCCGGAAAATTAAAGAAATTATACCTTTATGGTGAGGATCAATTAATTAAAACCTGTTATATGAACCTGAAACGTTTCATCCTGTTCTCATGCATGTCCCCGATCCTGCTGGTCACCCTGGGCGTATCCGTACTCGCTTCCCAGCAGGCTTATTCGCAAACGGCAGACGAGGTGATCGGCAAATATGTCGATGCCATGGGTGGCAAAGACAAGCTCCTGTCCATTCAATCGATCTACCAGGAAGGCGTGGCGGTCATGCAGAATGGCACGGAGATCGATACCAAGACCTGGAAGGTACAAGGCAAGCTCTATCGCCAGGAGATCAATTTCGGGATGGGCAGTGTCGTGAATATCGTCACGCCCACGCAGGGATGGAGCTCGAATCCCCGCAATGGAGGCGCTTTCGCGGCGATGACCGACGAACAGGTGAAGAACCAGCAGATCCAGCTCGATTGCGCCGGGCCGCTTGTGAACTACGCTGCGAAGGGATACAAGGCGCAATTGCTGGGCAAGGATACGGTCGGCGGCCAGGAATGTGACCAGGTGCAATTGACCTCCGCATCGGGAGCCGTCATTACCTTCTCCATCGACGAGAAGAAAGGATACGCCTTACGCGTCGTATACAAGGGACTGGGCATGGGGGGCGGTGGCGGTAATGGAGGAGGAGGAGGCAATGGCGGTGGCCGGCGTGGCGGCGGGAATGGAGAGCTCAGCGTCGATTTTTCCGATTATCAGAAGACCCCGGATGGATATGTATTCCCTTTTACCCTGGTCGTGGGCGGTTTCAATCTCAAGACAAGCGTCGAAAAGATAGAGGTGAACAAACCGGTCGATTTGGCGACCCTGAGCAAGCCAAGTTAGTCCTGAACAAGCCGGGCCGGAGGGTCATCCTGCACAATAGAACGGGCCTTTTTTGCGTTTATTCCAAATAAGGGAATGGAAATTTCCCTGGATTGACCATTAATTGCCCGTAATTATGAAACTATTTTTACTCATTGCAGGCTTGTTCCTGTGTGCATGCGGCTATTCCCAATCCTATATAGGATATGGGTATGATAACTACTCGGGGGTGAACGGCGTTCTGATGAATCCGGCCAACCTCGCGGGCAGTAAATATAAGGTCAATGTGAACCTGTTCTCCGTCAGCGCGCTCGTCGGGAACAATGCCTATGAGATCGATCGCAGCAAGCTTTTCGGTTTCAAATTTTCGGGCCTCGCGGAAGGCAATGGTTACTACAAATCCGCCAATACCGATTTCAAATACATTTACTTCAACACCGACATCCTCGGACCTTCGGCCACGATCAATATCAATTCGAAGACCGGCGTGGGATTGATCACCCGGATGCGGGTGATGGGCAATGAGGAGAACCTCAGCAACGGATTGTTCCAACTGCTCGGCAGTGGAAACCCCGCGTTCAATAATGTCGATATTCAGGACAGGAGCCTGCAAAACAAGATGCATGCTTTTGCCGAAGCCGGGCTGTCCATCGGCAGGATCCTGATCAAGGACCCGCGCCATGAGTTCAAGATCGGCATTACGGGCAAGTATATTGCCGGGCTGGGGATCGCCACCCTATCTTCGGGACAAATGCTGGTCAATATCGATCCGGCCAACAATATCACCACGCTCAATGCCGACATTACCGCTCAATACTCCAGCAACCTGGACAATTTGGGCAACGGCAGCTTTTCCGACGTGTTCAACAGGCAGACCGGACATGGCTTCGGCCTCGATTTCGGGATGGTCTATGAGTGGACTCCCGAAAGCCTGGTCAATGACCCGGTACCTTACCGGCTTCGCTTCGGCGTTTCTCTTACGGACCTGGGTTCTGTGAATTATACGAACTCCCCGAACGGCCAGACCTATACGATGACGGCGGATGGCCATAACGCTACGGAATTGCAGGTGCAACCCGGAGAGACCTATGATCAGTATTTTACGAGACTGCAAACCAATGGGCTGGTCGTCGCCAAAGGGATGACGACCCAAAAGCTCAGCGTTTCCCTGCCGACGGCGGTACATATCAATGCGGACTGGCATGTTTACAAGCGTATTTTCCTCGACGGGGACGTCATGGTGAATATGGTGGCTGCTACGAACTTACTAACCCCTAATTATATTACGACCGCGACGATCACTCCGCGGCTGGAGAAGAAATGGATCAGCGTGTATTCTCCGTTGTCTTACAATGTGGAGAAGCAATTGACCTGGGGAGCCGGCATCCGGCTGGGCCCGGTCTTCGTGGGATCCGGCTCCATCATGTCGAGCCTGTTGAAGAACCGCCTTCAGACGGCGGACGTCCATCTCGGCATCACCGTCCCGATCTTCCAGATGGCGAAAACGAAAAAGCAGAAGGAAGAGGACAAGAACGGGGCAAAGGCCGATACGGTGTATAAGAACCTGACGCACGACCGCGACGGAGACGGAGTCGTCGATGAAAAGGACGAATGCCCTGATTCAGCGGGCGCCATCGCCCTCATCGGCTGCCCGGACGCGGACGGGGACGGCGTGTCCAATAGTAAGGACAAATGTCCCGGCGTGCCCGGTTCGCCCAAATATGAAGGCTGCCCCATACCGGACACGGACGGAGATGGCATCAATGATGAGGAAGACAAGTGTCCGCTGGTCAAAGGCGTGGCCTCCAATCACGGATGTCCTCCAATCAAGAAAGCCGTTATCCAGAAAGTGGATGCAGCAGCAGACCGGATCTTCTTCGTGCGGGCCAAGGACATCATCGAACAGAATTCGCTCCCGGAACTGGACCGGGTCGTCGAGATCCTGCAATCGGATCCGACCCTCCACCTGCATATTGAAGGGCATACCGATACCGAAGGAACGGACTTCCGCAATCAGCGGTTATCCGACCGGCGGGCCAAATCGGTGAGACGATACTTCGAATCCAAAGGCATTGCGGCCAACCGGATAGATTGGAAAGGCTATGGCAGCAAACGCCCGATCGCATCGAACTCGACCCTGGAGGGCATGGCACAGAACCGGCGCGTTGAAATGCACCTGAGCAACTGGGAGCACAATTAGGCCATCAATTCAGGCTCGTGCTCTCCCGCCAGGAAGCTGATCAGGAACCTGCCCTGCTCCTTATAATAGTAACTTCTGCGTTGGCGGGAATACTCCACCGGCGCTCCAAAATCCTTCATCAGGCGTATGTATTCGTAAGTGCTCCTTTCGGAGATACCGATCTTGTCGGCGAGTTCGGCCGGCGTACCGGTCTCATGGGTGCGGATAAACTGATCGATCCGCGTGAGTCGTTGGAAGATCTCCTTTTGCATAACAGATAAGGTTTTAGCTTTAAGTAAATGGCTTGTTCCTGCAAAGATCGCGCAGGAAAAGCATTTCCCGTCATTTGGGGACTGGGTATTTTTTACAAATGGTATCGGAATCCTCGAAAATTGGGGTAAGTTTGTTTCCATTAAATATTTTTATAAAAAGCTAATACATGAAAACACTTGGTATGGGAATTTTATCCCTGATCGCTTTTTTGACAGTTGGTTCGTTGAAAGCGCAGACTGCTGATGACGTCATCAATAAATACGTCAACGCCCTCGGCGGAAAGGACCTGATCGCCGGTATCAAGACCCTGTATGAAGAAGGCAGCATGCAATTCGGGGGCACGGAAATGCCCAGCACGACCTATATCGTTAACGGCAAGGCTTTCAAGAGCGTGGTGGATTTCAATGGTCAGGAGATCGTTCAGGTCGTGACCCTGGATAAAGGCGGCTGGGTGATCAATCCGGCGATGGGGCAGACTACCGCGACCGCAATGCCCGAAGAGCAGACCAAAATATTCAAGATGAGCATGGATGTAGGCGGGCCCCTGCTTAATTATGCCGCCAAAGGGAATAAGGTGGAACTGGTAGGCAAGGATACCACTGCAGGAGGCGTTGCGTATAAGCTCAAAATGACGACCAGGGATGGCTTCAGCGTCATGATATACATCGATTCCAAAACCTATTACCTCGTAAAGACCGTGGCGGAGGTTCCGGGACAGGGCGAATCGACAACGACCTTTTCCGATCATAAGAAGACGGACTACGGCCTGGTCGTGCCATACACCGCGGAAATCAGCAATCCTCAATTCCAGCTGGTGATCACGCAGAAGAAGGTGGAGGTGAACAAGACCATCGATCCGGCCATTTTCGACATGCCCAAATAAGCCGCAGACGCGCCGTAAAAAGGTGTTTTTTCGAGACCATCGCAGGGAATTCCCGTTGTTTTTTCATACCGGGGGCCGGTAGAATTGCTATTGGTAATGAGCCGGGTTTGGACTATTTTTCATTACCTGAAATCCACCCTTATGAAACGACTATTACCCACCATCGGTATTAACCTGCTATTGATCATAGCCTATTACCTGATCCTGCAAGGGCTGATCTATTGTATTAATTACTGGCATTGATCAGGGCTCGAGCAGGTCGGGCCGGCGATCCCTGGTTCGTTGCAGAGACTGCTCATGCCTCCACTCGTCTATTTTTTTAGGGTCTCCGCTCAGCAGGACGTCCGGGACGACCTGTCCCCGAAAATCGGCCGGCCGCGTGTAGACGGGCGGCGCCAGCAGGTTATCCTGGAAGGAGTCGAAAAGTGCCGAGGTCTCATCATTCAGGACGCCGGGGATCAGGCGTCCGATCGCATCCACCAGGATGGCCGCGGGCAGTTCTCCTCCGCTCAATACATAATCGCCGATAGAGATCTCCCGGGTGACATACTTATCCCGTATGCGCTGGTCGATGCCTTTATAATGACCGCAGATCAGCAGGAGGTTTTCCTTTAAGGACAGACGGTTCGCCAATTGCTGCTGCAGGCGCTCCCCGTCGGGGGTCAGATAAATGATCTCGTCGTAGGCCGCCGGTTGGGACAGGGCCTCGATCGCGCGGGCGAGGGGTTCCGGCATCATGACCATGCCCGCGCCACCGCCATATTGATAATCGTCGATCTGGCCGTATTCATTGACGGCCCATTGACGAAGGGAGTGAACGTTGATCTCCAGCAACCCTTTTTCCCGAGCCCGTTTGATGATGGAATGGGAAAAGGGGCTTTCCAGCAGTTCCGGGAGCACAGTGAGGATGTCGATCTTCATGCTGCAAACCTACATCAATCCGTGAGGAAATCGTCCAGGTCGCGCCGTTCCTTTTTGGTGGGGCGGCCGATCTTGCTTTGGCGCTTGCCGGTGCTGAAGCTGGCGGCCTGGTATTGGAGGCGCTCCAGCTCTTCGGGCGGCGTGATGTCCTGGTAGTAATTGACGGCCAGCGCATATTGGAGCCGGTGGTCGAGCAGCGCCGTCACCTTGATCCGCCAGCGCTTCTGCTCGGTCTTTACTTCATATTCATCGCCGACATTGACGGCGCGCGAGGCCTTGGCGGCGTCGCCTTGATGCTTGACCTTCCCTTTATCGCAGGCGTCGGCGGCCTGGGACCGGGTCTTGAAGAGACGGATCGCCCAGAGGTATTTATCGAGACGGAGTTTTTCCTTTTCAGGCATGGTCTTCGGATTTACCCCTCCGCAAAATATTTATGGAAATACGGGATGGTCTCGATGCCCTTGTAAAAATTGGCGAGCTCGAACTTCTCATTGGGCGAGTGCAGGTTGTCGCTGTCGAGGCCCAGGCCCAGGAAAACGATCTTGACATCCAGTTCCTTTTCGAACAGGGCGCAGATGGGGATACTGCCCCCGCCGCGCACCGGTATCGGCGCCTTGCCGAAGACGGTCTCGATGGCCCTGGCGGCCGAACGGTAGGCCCGGCTGTCGATGGGCGTCATATACGGCTCGCCGCCATGGTGTTCCCAGGCCTTTACGTTGACGCCCGGAGGAGCGATGCCGCGGAAATAGTTCAATAGTTTTTCCGTAATGACGGCGGTGGATTGGTTGGGCACCAGACGCGCGGAGATCTTTGCCGTGGCTTTCGACGGCAAAACGGTCTTGGCCCCCTCGCCGGTATAGCCGCCCCAGATGCCGTTCAGTTCCAGGGTGGGCCGGATGCCCGTGCGCTCATTGGTCGTATAGCCCTTCTCGCCCCATAGCGCGGTCACCCCCAGGTCCGATTTATAGGCCTCCTCATTGTACGGCGCCCTGGCCATCAGTTGTCGTTCGGCCGGACTGGCTTCGACCACGTCATCATAAAATCCGGGGATCGTGATATGGTTGTTCGCATCGTGACAGGTTGCGATCATCCGTGCGAGCATGGTGATCGGATTGGCCACGGCCCCGCCGTATACGCCGCTATGCAGGTCGCGATTCGGCCCGGTCACTTCCACCTCGATATACGAAAGCCCCCGCACGCCGATATCGATAGATGGCGTATCGAGGCTGATCATGGCCGTATCGCTGATCAGGATCACGTCACATTTGAGCAAGTCTTTATGAGAGGCGACGAATTTGCCGAGATGAGGGCTGCCGATCTCCTCCTCCCCTTCGATGATGAACTTAATATTCGTGGGCAGGGAACCGGTCCGGATCATCGTCTCCATGGCCTTGACGTGCATATAGAATTGCCCCTTGTCGTCTGCCGATCCCCGTGCATAGATCCTGCCGTCCCTGATCACCGGTTCAAAGGGGCCGCTGTGCCAGAGCTCGAGCGGATCGGGAGGCTGCACGTCATAATGGCCATAGACCAGTACCGTAGGCCTGGAGGGGTCGGTCAGCTTTTCCGCATAGACTACGGGATGCCCTTCCGTGGGATAGATCTCGGCCTTATCCGCACCCGCCTCAAGGAGACTCCGGCGTACGGCTTCCGCGCAAGCGGCCATATCCGGCTTGTGTTCACTGCGCGCGCTGACGGAAGGAATGCGAAGGAGCTGCAAGAGTTCGTTCAGGTAGCGGTCCTTGTTCTTTTCCTGATATTCTTTCCAGGCTTTCATGTAATGGGGAGGTGAGTTTGAAATGTAAAATTATGCTTTCTGTTCGGAACCACATTGTCCATGGTCCACTCGATGCGATGGCGGAAAGGGTGCCGGCGGACATTGCACCCGGACTTGATGCAAACGGGACAGGAGAAATCCATGCACGCATCGGAATGAACGAAAAACTCCATGGCTTCGCCGAATTCGGCGCGGATCATCGAGGTCAGTGCATCGATCTCGGCATGGGCCTCGACGACATTCAGGTACCAGGGCACGGTGAGATGGCAGTCCACGTGCAACAGCCTTCCGTATTTGATCACCCGCAGATTGTGCAGGTCGATCCAATTCTCGCGACGGCGCGCGTTCAAAAAGGCGATCATCCGGTTAAGCAGCTTGACGTCCGCCTCGTCCATGATGCCGGCGATGGAGCTGCGCAGGATGTGGTAGCCCGAATAGAGAATGATCAGTGCAAAAACGAGAGAAATGGCGCTGTCGATCCAGGCCAGTTTGGTCCATAATATGACGGCGAGTCCGAGGATGATGCCCGCGGTGGAATAGGTATCCGTTTGCAGGTGCTTGCCGCTGGCGATCAGCGCCGCCGACTGATTGCGCCTGCCGATGTACAGGCAGACCGCGCCCAGCGCAAAATTGACCAGGGCGGTGGCGCCGACGAGGTACATGCCCTTGTCCAGCTTTTGCAGCGGGTGCGGGAACAGCAGGTTGCTGATGGACTCATAGATTATGAAGAGACCGGCCACGACGACCATGGATCCTTCCACGGCGGCGGAAAGGAATTCAGCCTTGCCATGGCCATAGGGATGATCGACGTCGCGTGGCTTTGCCGCCACGGTCAGACTATACAGCCCGATGAACCCGGCGATGACATTGACGGTGCTTTCCAGCGCATCCGTCAGGATGGCCACGGAGCCCGTGATGAAATAAGCGGTCATTTTCAGGGCGAAGAGAAGGATGGCGATTGCCACTACCCATTGCTGTAAGCGGATGTTTTCTGTGCTTTTGTCCACCAGTCTTGATTAAGGTGTCCCGGAGGAATAACGTTTCATTAAAGTTCTGATATTTTTCAATAGCCGGAAGTAAAATTCCTTGTTGAAGAGCTGGGAATCGTGCAGGGCTTTATAGGTAAGGAAAATTCCGATCGGCATCAACACATAGGTCGACAACCACATTCCGGAGAAAGGCGTGAGCACGTCCTCCTTGACGAACTTCTTCCCGAAATTATTCAACATGAAAAAGATCACGAAGAAGATCACGGCGAAGACCAGCGGCAGTCCGATCCCTCCTTTCCTGATGATGGAGCCGAGGGGTGCGCCGATCAGGAACATGACGAGGCAGGCCACGGACAGGGTAAGCTTTTCATGCCAGGCGATCTGGTGAAGGTGCAGGTCGTTCACCTCGTTGTCGAAGAGATAGGTGGGTTGGTCGAGATTGGCCTTGAGGCTGTTGACCAGGGAGATGGCTTTGTCTGTCACGACGACGCGCGTACTGTCGGGGATCAGATCCAGAAAGGTCTTTGCTTTCAGGGTCGGGGCGACCTTTATCTTTTCCCACCCGGCGGTATCGATCCACTTCGGGAACTTCAGCAGGTTCCTGACATCCCTCGCGGCGAGGTCACGGTACTTGTCATTCTCTTTCTTCAGGGAATCGATGTTCTTGTTCAACTGGCGCATGCTGAGCATCTGGTAATTATTCCGGAATGCGCTGTCATTCGTGCTGTTCATCTTGAAGGAACTGAGGTCGAGCACCTTCTTAAAGGTCTTGAAATTCATGCGCATGAATTCCGTGTTGACGGTGAACCGTTCGCCGCGTTCCTGGTAGATGGAGCCGTTCTCCAGGATGAACTCGAGGTTCTTCTTATCGGGGGTGACCACCATCTTTCCTTTTTCGGCCACGATGATATTGTCCTGGAGCAGATTCGGTTGCTGTTCATAGATCACGACGTTGCGGATGGTGCTGTCGTCCTTTTCCTTCTTCCCGATCTTGATCACATAGCCTTCGATCTTGTCGTAAAAAACCCCCTCCTTGATATCGAATGCGGGCTTGGACATGATGATATCGTACTTCAGGGTATTGGCTTTCAGGTTCGCCACCGGTATGATGTCATTATTGAACAGGAAGGCGATATAGCAGATCAGCAAACTGACTACCATTATAGGGCGCATGAAGCGTAACAGGGAAATACCCGCCGATTTGATGGCGACCAGTTCGAAGGTTTCGCCGAGGTTGCCGAAGGTCATGATCGAAGAGAGCAGTACGGCAAGCGGAAGGGCGAGGGGTACGAGGGTGGCGGTGATATACATGATGAGACGGCCGACCGTAAACATGTCCACGCCCTTGCCGACGATATCGTCGATGTAAAGCCAAAGGAATTGCAGGACAAGCACGAAAAGAGTGATAAAAAAGCTGGCGATAAAGGGCCCGATGAAGGCCTTTATGATCAATTTATCCAGTTTTTTGACGAGGGGTAATGCCATATCTTTATCTCATGGGCCAACTAATGAACGCCGGCGCGAAATTACAGCTTTCATCCGGACATTCCGGGGAAGGGGCTGCTGACGCCGCTTCCTTTTATCATAACCCTAACAGTCCTGCCGGTTGGGACCTCACTCCGGAAGAAAGGGCATTCGCGGCGGAACCCGCCTGGATGCTGATGAAGAACAGGATCGTCGGAAAAACGGTCAGCTTCTTCGGAGGGCTCGCCACGTCCATGCAGCAGCGGACCTCGGGCGATCCCCACCTATCGGAGATCCGGCAAACCCCGCCTAAAATTTCCAGGGGCGAGAATTTCCAGGGCCTGCCCTGGGTCGTGCTGGACTATCCCCGCCGGTTCGGCAAGCAGGACATTTTCGCCGTCCGGACCCTGTTCTGGTGGGGCAAATACTTTAGTGTGACCCTGCATCTGAAAGGCAGCTATAAAGCACGCTGGTGGCAAACCATCCGGGAAAGATCGGACGAACTGGAGGCCGCCGGATTTCATATCGGCATCGCCGGCAACGAATGGCGGCACGAGTTGGAGGATGACAATTACAGGCCGCTGAAAGGGATGAATGCCGCCGAGCGCGAATCGATCGCGGGGGCCCATGATTTCCTGAAGCTCTCGGCAAAATGCGGGCTGTCCCATGGCGACGAGACGGGTCCCTTGTTGCTGCGGCTGCACGATACCGTGATGGGCGTGTTGGAAAGTCGCTGACCCGGAAACGAGAGCGGTTAATTCCCGAGGCGATGGAAAAGGTCCCGAACCTGATAGCTCCAAAGCTGGCTCTGATCCTTGATCTCCTTCTTATCGGCAAAATCCTTTATCACGAGGATGGTCATATTTGTCACCTCGGAGCGTTCGATCCGGAACTCGAAGAATTCCTCCTTGGGAGAATGCGTCCAGTGAAATCGTATGAACTTTTCCGTTTCGCTTTCCATCACCTCTGCCTTGTCCATCGTGCCATTCCATGAGAAGCTGAATACATTGTCGCGTTCATCCACTTTATCTGCAAACCACTCCTGCAGCCCGGCGGGAGTACTTAGGAAGTCGTATAAAATAGAAGGAGAGCATCTTACCGGATATTCTAGAGTGAATAGCTGTTTCTTAGTCATTATTTCGATTGAGTCTTGTTACCAAACGTCCCGGAAATCTTTTCTTTCAGCTGCTTCAGCAAATTGATCAATGTCCAGGGTACCTCTTTTCTGCTGCCTCCTTTCGGAGGAATAGCGGTCGGTGCAATAATAAAAAAATAATTCAAGCGTCAAAATTTTTTTTAACCCATCCGGATGATGCCCAAAATGAGCTGTTTTGGTACTATTTTAGCCTAAAACATCTGATAACCAGCAAATTATGAAATAAAATTTGTTAGGTGCCTTGGAAATCGGTATATTGCTGTGAACGGTATTTAACGATTTGACGACTCTCAGGTATAAGAAAAGGCTTCTTTATTCGTTTTTATATAACCTCATAAATCATAAACCTTTATAACCTAAAAAAACCCTTTAAAGACCTCTGCCTATGAGTATGCGTCAACTCAAGATCACGAAGAGTATCACGAATCGTGAGTCTCAGAGTCTGGAAAAGTACCTGCAGGAGATCGGCAAAGTCGAGCTAATCAGTCCCGAAGAAGAAGTCAAGCTCGCCGTCCGTATCAAACAGGGTGATCAACCAGCTCTCGACAAGCTCACCAAAGCCAATCTTCGCTTCGTGGTATCCGTAGCCAAACAATACCAGAATCAGGGTCTTTCTCTCCCTGATCTCATCAATGAAGGAAATCTGGGATTGATCAAAGCCGCTCAGCGTTTCGATGAAACCAGGGGCTTTAAATTCATTTCCTATGCAGTATGGTGGATCCGTCAGAGCATCCTGCAGGCCCTGGCAGAACAATCGCGCATCGTCCGCCTCCCCCTCAACAAGGTCGGTCTGACCAATCGCATTCAAAAAGCCTATTCCCAGCTGGAGCAGGAATTCGAAAGAGAGCCTTCCGCCGAAGAACTGGCCGAAGTGCTGGAGCTCGACATCGAAGAGGTCTCCTCCACGCTCGGTATTGCGGCCAGGCATGTCAGCATGGACACGCCCTTATCCGAAGGCGAGGAGAATACGCTGATCGACGTCCTCGAGAATCCGAACGCGGAAAGGGCCGAGACGAATATCGAACACAAGGAATCCCTGAAGCAGGAGATCGACCGGTCGCTGAAGACCCTGACGGAGAGGCAGAAGGAAGTCATTTGCTTCTTTTTCGGGATCGGCGTGGATCATCCCATGAGCCTCGAGGATATCGGCGACAAGTTCAACCTGACCCGCGAACGGGTACGACAGATCAAGGATAAGGCGATCACCAAGTTGCGCAGCAATTCGAGGTCGAAGATGCTCCGCAGCTATCTCGGCATTTAAACCCAAAAAATTTGAATAAAATATACTCCTGAGTTTTACCTAATTTTGTCCTTCCATAAGAGTGAATATGACCTTGGTTATATTCACTTTTTGTTTTAAAAAAGAGAACCATGTTTGAGAATCTCAGTGAACGGCTCGAGTCGGCGTTCAAGCAGATCAAAGGGGAAGGCAGGATCACCGAGCTGAATATTGCCGCTACGGTCAAGGATATCCGCCGCGCCCTGATCGATGCCGACGTCAATTATAAGATCGCGAAGGAATTCACGGATACGGTCAGGGAAAAGGCCATGGGGCAAAAGGTGCTTACGGCCGTGAGCCCGGGCCAGCTGATGGTCAAGATCGTCAAGGACGAATTGGTGGGTCTGATGGGGGGCGCGGAGAGCGAGCTGAATGCAAAGGGCAACCCGGCCGTGATCCTGGTCGCCGGCCTGCAGGGCAGCGGTAAGACGACCTTCAGCGGCAAACTGGCGAATTATCTGAAGGGACGCAAGGGACTCTCTCCGCTGCTCGTCGCCGCGGACATTTATCGCCCGGCCGCCATCGAACAGCTCAAGGTGTTGGGTGGACAGATCGGCGTCGACGTGTACAGCGAGCCGGAAAATAAGGATGCCGTCCAGATCGCCGCCAATGCCATAAAGGAGGCGAGATCGAAGAACAAAAATGTGGTCATCATCGATACGGCCGGCCGGCTGGCGATCGATGAGGCGATGATGCAGGAAGTGGCCGCCATAAAAGGAGCCGTTCATCCCGGCGAGATCCTGTTCGTCGTAGACTCCATGACGGGCCAGGATGCGGTGAATACGGCCAGGTCCTTTAACGAGCGCCTCGATTTCACGGGGGTCGTACTGACCAAGCTGGATGGGGACACCCGTGGGGGCGCCGCTTTGTCCATCAAGTATACCGTCAATAAGCCGATCAAGTTCATCAGCAGTGGGGAAAAGCTCGATACGCTGGATGTTTTCTACCCGGAGAGGATGGCTCAGCGGATCCTGGGGATGGGAGACATTACGACCCTCGTTGAAAAGGCGCAGCAGCAATTCGACGAGGCGGAAACCAAGCGGCTGGAAAAGAAGATCAGGAAGAACCAGTTCGATTTCGCGGACTTCAAGCTGCAGTTGGAGCAGATCAAGAAAATGGGAAATATCAAGGACCTGATGGGCATGATCCCCGGGGTAGGCAAGGCGGTCAAAGACATCGACATCAGCGACGATTCCTTTAAGGGCATTGAAGCCATGATCAACAGCATGACCCCTTTCGAGCGGGCCAATCCCGATACGATCGATCAGAGCCGACGCAAGCGGATTGCGGCGGGCAGCGGGAAGGATATCGCAGAGATCAATGCCTTCATGAAGCAGTTCGATCAGATGAAGCAGATGATGAAGATGATGAACAAAATGCCCATGGGATTGGGAGGGAAAATGATGGGTCGGCGCTGAGAAACGTACTGCCTTGTTTAACAATAGTTAACGTTAAAAAGGCCGCCGCTTGTGGAAAAATTATGCACAAGGCTGGCCCATTCCTTCCGGATGCATTATTTTTGGTTAATCGACACGGATTGTTACCTTTGCAATCCCAAAAAGAGTAACCTTATTAGTTCACCTTAAATGTCTATTTAAGATGTCAGTTAAAATCAGGCTGCAACGCCATGGGTCTAAGAAGCGACCCTTTTACTTTATCGTCGTCGCCGACGTGCGCGCGCCCAGGGATGGGAAATTCATTCAAAAGATCGGTACGTACAATCCACTCACCGTTCCCGCTTCCGTTCAGTTAGATCGTCAGAAGGCATTGGACTGGCTGCATAAAGGCGCCCAGCCCACGGATACTGTCCGCAGGATCCTGTCCTTCAAGGGCGTGCTCTACCTCAAGCATCTCTTACGCGGAGTCAAGCTGGGGCTGTTCGATGATGCGTCCGCGATGGAGAAATTCCAGAAATGGCATGCCGAGCACGAGGTGCAGATGAAGAAGAGGCATGAAGAGAATCGCCGGAACAAACATCCCCGCAGGGGTCCCGGCGGTCCTCCGATGAGAAGGGTCGAAAGGAAAGGCGAAAGCGGCCCTGCCCAGGCATAGGATCGACGCAATAGCACCCGAACGGGGATAAAATAAACCATTGCATTTTAATTAGCAGGCAGAGCTTCTGTCTGCTAATTTTTTTTGACCAATCCCGCTATCAAATGAGCGCTGAATACCGCAATATTGGCAAGTTGGTAGCCGTCTTCGGCCTGCAGGGAGAATTGGTGCTGCTGCATCGGCTGGGCAAGAAGACCAGCCTGAAGGGACTTAAAACGATCTTCCTGGAAGAAAAGAAAGACGAAATGCTGCCCTGGTTCGTGGAAAATGCGCGCATCAAGAGCCCGGAAGAGATCTATCTGAAGATCGAAGGGATCGACAGCAAGGAGGCGGCGAGGAAACTGGCCCAAAAAGAGGTCTGGCTCTCCGAGGTCGATTTCGCCCAATTTGCCGGGGCTTCGGCCCCCATCTCCCTGGTCGGCTTTCGCATGCTCCAGGTGACGGAAAAGGGCGGGAAAGGGGATAGGGAGGATTTGGGGGAGATCCTGGAGGTGATCGAGCAGCCGCACCAGGTGCTGTGCCGGATCGATCTGGGGGGCAAGGAGGCCCTGATCCCGATCCATGAGGGTACCCTGCAGAAAATGGATAAAAAGCGGCGGGAAGTCCACGTCATCCTGCCGGATGGCCTGCTGGACGTATACCGGTAGGCCGGCCGTGGCCGGCCCCGCGTCGCCCTGGGCGCCTACCCCGCGTCCCGCGTCGCGCCTACCCCGCGGAGCGGATGAAATCGGCCAGGAGCTTCATTCGAAAGTATAAGTTGCTCATCATCAAGGGGATATTGTTTTTTACGGTGGACACCGACCCGCCATTCAGGCGTTTGATGTTCCGCAGTTCTTCGATCTTTTCGTCGATCTTTTCCACCAGTTTTTCAGTGGTCCAGCCGATATATTTCTTGTTCCGGTCATTAAAGACCTGCTTGGGCCCGATGGTGCCCGCGCGGAGACGTTTGAAGGAGAAATTGGCCTTGATGGCCTCCTTGACCGCATCATTGGAAAGCAGATCGATCAAGGGGTCGTAGGGCGCGTTGTTCAGGAAGCCGTTCTTAAAGACATTCAGGTTATTGGTCAGCTCTCTGATGAGCTGGCGCCGATGGACATTGTTCGTCCTGGACTGGGTATGCAGATAGGAGATCAGGTCTTTGAGGGGCGCGATGCCGGTATTCAGCCATTCCATGGGCTAAAAATAACGATTTAGTACCTTTGGACGGTGCGCACCATTGCCCATTTTGACCTGGATGCCTTTTTCGTTTCGGTGGAATGCCTGCTCGATCCCTCTCTGAAAGGTTTACCCCTGCTCGTAGGCGGTCATAGCGAGCGCGGAGTGGTTGCGGCCTGTTCCTACGAGGCGCGTAAGTACGGCATCCATTCGGCCATGCCCATGAAGACGGCCCTCCGCCTTTGTCCCCATGCGACGGTCGTCGGTGGCACACGGGGCGCCTACAGCCAGTATTCCAGGCAAGTGACCGAGATCATCGCAGCCCGGGCGCCCGTTTTGGAAAAAGCCTCCATCGATGAATTCTATATCGATCTCACGGGCATGCACCGCTACCACGATCCGTATCAATGGACGATCTCGTTGCGCGAAGAGATCATGCGCGAGACGAAATTGCCCATTTCCTTCGGCCTTGCCGCCAATAAAATGATCGCCAAGATCGCCACCGACGAGGCCAAACCGAATGGCTATCTGCACGTGTTGCCGGGCAAGGAAAAAGAATTCCTGGCTCCGTTGAAGGTGGGCAAGATCCCGGGAGTGGGCGAGCAAACTGTGCTGATCCTGCAGGAGATGGGCATCATGACGATCCGCGACATCAGCGAGCACCCGATAAAGGAACTGGAGCGCCGTCTCGGGAAATTCGGAGCGGACCTCTGGAACAAATCGCAGGGAATACATGAGAGCGAGGTGGTTGCCTACCATGAGTCGAAATCCATTTCGACAGAGAACACCTTCGAGGAGAATAAGACCGACATGGTCTTTCTGATGGCCGAGCTGGTGCGTATGACCGAGCGGGTCGCCTACGAGCTGAGGCAGGATAATAAGACGGCGGGATGCCTTGCCGTCAAGATCCGGTATCCGGACTTCGAGACCACGTCCAGGCAGGTCACCATCCCCTATACCTTTTATGACGACGAACTGATCGCCAAGGCTAAAGAATTGTTTCACAAGCTGTACCGAACCGGTCAGCCCATCCGGCTATTGGGCGTCCGCCTCAGCGAACTGACGGGAGAAGCCGTTCAAACCAATCTCTTCCAGGACCTGCGGAAAAAAACTGAGCTTTATAAGGCCATCGACGACCTGAAGAACCGCTTCGGAAGAGACTCGATCACCAAGGCCGGCGGGATTTAGGGCAACGGCCCCGGGCGCCGGCCAAAATTTCATGAAGTCTACCTTATTGATAGGGAATTTAACTATATTTGTAACCCGTTTGCGAAGCGAACGTCGGATTTTTTAACTTCAAAATTTTGTATATGAGTTTACGTTTAGGGGATACTGCTCCCAACTTTAAAGCGAAAACGTCTATTGGCGAAATAGATTTTTACGAATACCTGGGCAACTCCTGGGGCATCCTGTTCTCTCACCCTGCCGACTATACGCCAGTGTGTACGACCGAGCTTGGAAAAACGGCGGCCCTGAAAGATGAATTTGCCAAACGCAATGTGAAGGTATTGGCTCTAAGCGTGGACCCGTTGGACAAGCATCTCGGCTGGATCAAGGACATCAATGAGACCCAGAAGGTCAATGTCGATTTCCCGATCATCGCCGATGATGACCGCAAAGTGAGCACGCTGTATGAATTCATCCATCCCAATGCGTCCGCCACGGCCACCGTTCGTTCCCTCGTCGTGATCGGACCGGATAAGATCGTAAAGCTGATCATTACCTATCCCGCCTCCACGGGCCGCAACTTTCATGAAGTGCTTCGCGTGGTGGATTCCCTGCAGCTGACCGCGAACCACAGTGTGGCTACGCCGGCCGACTGGAAAGAGGGTGAGGACGTCATCGTGGTGCCTTCCATCAGCACGGAAGATGCGCAGAAGAAATTCCCGAAGGGCGTGAAGGTGATCAAGCCCTACCTGCGCTACACGCCGCAGCCGAATAAATGAGGCGACCAGCAGCGTGTGGCCAAAGGCCAATCAATCAGACAATTGACGGAGGCGGGCTAAATTTGGAATGAGCACGCCGACGGCAATGAACGCCGCAGCCGAATAAATGAGGCGACCAGCGGCAATGACCGCCGCAACCCAATAAAGCAGGAGTCCCGGGATCGCCGGGACTCTTTTTTTTGCTTAGATTCGCTGAAATTCCACTCCCAAAACATGACAAATGAGAAAATTCCTTCTGCTTTGCCTGATTACTTTGTCTGCGATCACCTCCTACGCCCAGCGCACGATCATATATTGCGGCAAACTGATCGACACCCGGTCGATGCAGGTACTCAGCGAGATGACGATCATCGTCGAGGGTAATTCCATCAGCGGCGTGGAAAAGGGCTGGTTGCCGGCGGCTGCGGGCGATCATTTGATCGATCTGAAGAATCGCACGGTCATGCCGGGGCTGATCGATTCCCATGTGCATCTGGAACACCAGGGGAGTCCGGACGCCCAACTGAAAGAATTCACCCAAAACCCCGCGGACATTGCCTATCTGTCGACGGTCTATGCGAGGACGACACTCATGGCGGGTTTTACGACGGTTCGCGACGTAGGCGGCACCGGCGTCAATATCGCTTTACGCAACGCGGTCAACAAAGGCATTGTGACCGGGCCGCGCATCTTTACCGCCGGCCGCATTATCTCTTCGACGGGGGGCCATGCCGACCCGACCGTGGGCTATCGCAATGACCTGATTGGCGATCCCGGGCCCTTGCAGGGCGTGGCGAATGGAAAGGATGAATGCATCAAGGCGGTCAGAGAGCGTTACAAGGAGGGCGCCGACCTGATCAAAATAACGGCCTCGGGCGGCGTGTTGAGCCTCGAAAAGGATGGTACCGGCGCGCAGTACTCGGAAGAAGAGATCCGGGCGATCGTGGAGACTGCCAAAGACTACGGCATGCGGGTGGCTGCGCATGCGCATGGGGCCGAGGCGATGAAGCGGGCCATCCGGGCGGGCGTTACCTCCATCGAGCATGGAACTTTTATGGATGATGAAGCCATCGCCTTGTTCAAGAAATACGGCGTCTGGTATGTGCCGACGATCATTGCGGGCAAGTCGGTTGCCGATTCGGCGAAGATCCCGGGCTATTTCCCGGCCCGGATCGCCGGCAAGGCTCTGGCGGTGGGGCCGATCATCCAGGGAACCTTCGCGCGCGCCTATAAGGCCGGCGTGAAGATCGCATTCGGCACGGATGCCGGGGTATATGCGCATGGAAAGAACTGGATGGAGTTTGTCTATATGACCGAAGCCGGTATGCCCGCCCTCGAAGCCTTGCGCTGCGCCACCGTCAATGGCGCCGAATTGATCGGCGTTTCCGACAAGCTCGGTACGATCGAAAAAGGGAAGTTCGCGGATATCATTGCCGTGGAGGGTGATCCCGCGCAGGACATACAGGCGATGAGGAGGGTGAAATTCGTGATGAAAGATGGGATCGTCTATAAGAGCGAATAGGAGGCCGGCCTGTAACTGATCTAGTCAAAAATTTCGATTCTGCATCTGTTTTGGAATATGGATAAGGTCTTACTTTGCGAAGAAGTAAAGCCCTTATGATGGAAACAGCACCATTCAGCGAACAAGAGATACAACGCTTGCGGTCCGAGACCCGGGGTACCACCGGGCGGATACACTTCAATAATGCGGGCGCGTCCCTCCCGCCGGATGTGGTGGTGGAGGCGGTTGTGAAGTATTTAAATGAGGAGGCCCTCCATGGCGGGTATGAGGTTGAGGCCAGGTATAAAGAGGCATTGGAGAATGTCTATGCCCTGATCGCCCGGCTGATCGGGTCCGGCACGGACGAGGTATGTGTCGTGGAAAATGCCAGCACGGCCTGGGGGATCGCATTTCACGGGGTCGACCTTCATCCGGGTGATGTAGTGATCACCTCGGAGATGGAGTATGTGACGAATATAATCGGTTTCTTGAATGCGAGGGAGCAGCATGGGATCGAGGTAAAGGTCATACCGAACGATGAACGAGGTAATTTCTCTCTGCCGGCATTGGAGAGAACTATCTGCCCCCGCACCCGGCTGATCGCCGTTACGCATATCGCTTCGACGACCGGCGGTATGATCCCCATTGCCGAAATAGGCCAAATTGCGCGCAAACACGGCGTGTTGTATCTCGTAGATGCCTGTCAGACTGCGGGGCAGGTACCCATCGACGTGAATGAAGTGGGTTGCGATATGCTGTCGGCGACCGGCCGTAAATTCTTGCGGGCGCCAAGGGGGACGGGCTTTTTATATGTGAGGAAAGAGGTGCAGGATCGTCTCCGGCTCCTGTTCATGGACGGGCACAGCATCGCGTCGATCAGCCAGGAGGGTTTTCAGGCAAGGGCGGATGCCCGGCGTTTTGAATTATATGAAAAGAACCGGGGCGTCATGCTGGGGCTTGGTGCGGCGATCGACTATGCTTTGCAGGTCGGAGTCGGGCGGATTTGGCGGCGGGTGCAGGAACTGGCGGGCTCGATGCGCCGTCAGCTTCGCAAGGTCGGGGGGGTAGTGGTTCATGATCAGGGAGAGCAATTGTGCGGGATCGTCACCTTTTCGGTGAATGGCATGGACGCGACGGCCGTGAAAAGCGCGCTGGCGGAGAGGCGGATCAATGTGTCGGTGGGCAACGCGCACTCTACGCTGTACTTCATGGACAAGCATCATCTTACGAGCGTGGTCAGAGCGTCCGTACATTATTACAATACGGAGGAGGAGATAGGGGCGTTGTGTGAGTCGGTTGCCTCGCTGTACCAGACTGTATGATCGGGCCGGGCGACGGGATCCGGTGACGCATCAGAACTTCCATTTACGGAGTTGCTGCAGGAGGGCCCGCATGTCCCTGGGCAAGGGCGCTTCGAAAACATGCCTGATGCCCTGCTCGTCGGCAAAACTAAGCCGTTGGGCATGCAGGCCCAGGCGATGGAGGAGGGGCCGCTCCTCTTCCTCGCCGCGGGATAGTTTGAAATTTTTCTTGAACGAAGACAGGAATACCGGACGGCCGTCGCCATACAGTTCGTCGCAGACGATGGGATGTCCGAGATATTGCATATGCACGCGGATCTGGTGCGTGCGGCCGGTATGGATGCGGAATTGCACGAGTGCATAGAGGCCGAGGTCCTCCAGGACCTCGTAATCGGTCTGCGAAGGTTTACCTTTCTTATTGGTGACCATCAAGCCCTCGCGGGAGGGGTGTTCCATGATGGGCATCGAAATACTGCCCTTTGGCTCGGCCAGACTACCCTTGACGATTCCGGCATAGATCTTTTCCACCTCCCTGTCTTCGAATATCCGTGACAGGTATTTGTGCGCGGTTTCATTTTTCGCAAAGACAATGACGCCGCTGGTATCGCGGTCGAGGCGGTGAACGGTGAAGATGGAGCCGTAATGGTTTTTGAGGATTCCCTTTAAGGAGGTCTCTTTGCCTTCCCGGTCGGGAATGCTTAAAAGCCCCGCGGGTTTGTTGATGACGACAAAACTTTCGTTCTCAAAGATGGTCTCGGGTCTTTGCATTATTGAGGTATTTCAGGATACGGATCTCTTTTTCGCTGAGCAGGCGCCATTTGCCGCGCTGGACGTTCTTCTTGGTTAGGCCGGCATACATCACGCGGTCCAACCCGCGCACGTCATACCCGAGATGTTCGAAAATTCGTCTGACGATCCGGTTGCGCCCGCTGTGGATCTCCAGTCCGACCTGCGCCTTGTCGCGGGAGTCGGCGTAGGCGATGACATCGACAAATGCGGGCCCGTCCTCGAGGGTGACCCCGGCGACGATCTTGTCAAAATCGGTCTTTGTGAGCGGCTTGTCGAGGGTGACATGATATATCTTTTTGATCTCGTGCTTTGGGTGAGCCAGCTTCTGCGCCAGTTCGCCGTCATTGGTCAGCAGCAGGACGCCGGAGGTATTGCGATCCAGCCTGCCGACCGGATATACGCGTTCGGGCGTGGCCTGGCGGATCAGGTCGAGTACCGTCTTCCTCCCCTGCGGGTCCTCCGTCGTCGTGATATAATCCTTGGGTTTGTTTAAGAGGATGTAGACGAAATTTCGGGACATGGTCACCTTTTTCCCGTTGACCTTCACCTGGTCTTTCGGCGATACCTTGGTGCCGGGCTCGGTGACGAACTGGCCATTGACCTGCACTTTTCCCTGCCTGATCAGTTCGGCGGCGTCGCGTCTGGAGCAGATGCCGCCATGCGCAATATATTTATTGAGGGGTAGCTGGTCGCCGGTAGGTTCGGGTCTGGCTGCAGGAACAGGCGCGGGGGCAGATGCGGGGGCCGGGGCCGAACCCTTGGCGGGAACAGACGCGGGGATGCGAGCAGTGCCCCTGGAGGGGCCGGGAGCCTTAGCGGGCGATGTGGCCCTGGGGGCAGCAGGCGCTTTGGCGGGGTGCGCAGCTTTACCGGGGCCCGGTGGCCGGCCGGGGGCGCCTCCTTGCGTTTTGAGTTTGCGCTTTTCTTCGAAGTGACGCTCGATGGCCGCCTTACGCTCTTTCTTTGCCGCCTTTTTCTCCTGCCGGAATCCTTCCTTGATGGCGCTGTTTCGTTTCTTATCAAAGAATTTGGAGAAATTATCCGTTTTTTTTGGCATGATTGGGATTTGCTGTTTTACAACAGTAATGAGAGAACCGGCGCAAAGATAGCGGTTTTAGGCCAGCTCCTTAAACGGAGGAAGGGCCCCGGATACGGCGGGACCCTTACAAAGGGGGCGGAAGGTGGCGGATTAGGCCGGATGCCTTTCGTTTACTGACCGATCTTTTTGCTGACCTTGTTTTCCTGCTGGTTCAATACTTTCTGTTCGGCCTTGGTGATATGACCATGATCCTGTGCGGCCATATCTCTTTCTTCCTGGCGGATTTCCCGATCGTCCTGATGCAAGCGGGCAGCCTTTGCCTTGCTCATTTCCCCTTCCTTTACTTCCTCATTGATCCTTTTGTGCTGATTCCTGAGGCGGGCATTGACTTCTGCGCGGCGCGGATGCGTCTTGCAAAAGTGTCCCTTTTGGGCAAATGCGGAAGTGGAGAGTCCGAGCATGGCAATAAGGGCCATTGGCATTACGAAGTGTTTCATGATTGTAAACTTTAAGTTTAAAGAATAGACTAATTCATGAATAGATCGGAAACTTTAAGCAAGGTTTAATGTGTGCCGGAAAAAAAAGGGCCGACCGTTTTTTGGTCAGCCCCCGTGGTTGTGGTATCGGTAGTCTAAGAAAAAGGTATGCTAAGAAATTACCTGGCGTCTTCGTCATGACGGAATCCATCGCGATGCGACCCGTGATCCTGTCTCATCTCATTGAATTTCGAGAGCTGATCCGGCGTCAGCACGGATTTGACGATCTCCTTCCGCTGGGCTCCGAGCTCCCTGAATTTTTCCATTTTCTCCCGGGGCAGCAACCCGTCATTATCGTGCAGGCTCTGCATCTGTGACCTCAGGTCGGTCTCCTTTGATTTGATCGTTGCGACCTGTTGATCGCTAAGGTTCAGGTGGATCTTCAGCCTCTCCATCCGGGCTGCTGCCCTGACCTGTGCATTTTCGGTGAAATGCCGGCGTCTTTTTTCCATCTGTTCTTTTTGTTCCGGCGTCAGCAGGGCCTGCAGCTTACTTTTGCGATCCTTTTGCAGGGCGAGAAGCCCGGCCTTGTATTGCCCCAGGGTTTGATTGTCGTTCTTAAAGAGATCAGCGGCTTTATTCTTATAGTCTGCGTTGATCACTTGCATTTGCTTGCGTTGATCGGGACTAAAATGGATATGATTGCGGCCGAATCGGCGTGCCTCGCCGTCGCGTCCGTCGCGATGCGCCCAGTTACGGTGCATGCCCGGACGATGGGTCGTATCGCTTGCATTTCCTCCATCCGCCGACTGCGCATGGAGCGTACAGGCGAAAAAGAGGCTGCCCAGGAAAATGATTGCTTTTTGCATGATGTGTTATTTATATTTAAGACGGGATTGGCAGCCCGACGTTTAATCCCCGCAACGACAAAATAGCCGGAAAATCAGGGTATTCACCGATTGGGCATACCGTCCATCCCGGCCGGCCGTGGAATGTGCCCATGAACCAATCCGGAAGTCCTGTATCGAAAACGCACAGCCCTTGTATTGAAAACGGACGCGACGCGTTCCGGAGGCACCATTCAATAGATTGATTATCAATTATATAATACTTAGGTCATTAATTTGTTGCCGGAATCCCAGGCAAAGATGCCAAGGCAAACAAGACACATGTTAAAAAACTACTTCAAGATCGCATGGCGCAACCTGGCCAAGAACAGGGCCTATTCCTCAATCAATATTTTCGGGCTTGCGATCGGCATGACCGTGGCCCTGCTGATCGGATTGTGGATTGCGGACGAGTTGAGCTTCAATAAGAGCTTTGCGAACTATGATCGTGTGTTGCGGGTGATGGAGAATTCGACTCACAATGGCAAGACTGAGACCACGTTGCCTACCCCCATTCCGCTTGCCCTGGAGATGCGCACCAAATATGCAGGCGATTTTAAGGCGGTGGCCCTGGCATCCTGGAACAATGCGCATGGCCTGACCTATGGCGACAAGCTGTTGTCGAAGAATGGCATGTTTGCCGAACCCCAGATCCAGGATATCCTTTCCCTTCGCATGGTCAAGGGCGGTCCCGGGGCCCTGAATGCGCCCAATTCGCTGCTGATCTGCCGGTCCCTGGCCCAGACGCTCTTCGGTGACGCCGACCCCATGAATAAGGTAATCAGGATGGATGACCGTATGAACCTGAAGGTAACCGGCGTATTTGAAGATTTCCCCTGGAACACCGAATTCAGGGATACCTACCTGATCGCCCCCTGGTCTACCTTCGAAGCCGACCAGAGCTGGGTGAGGAACTCAAGATCGAACTGGGACAACAACTCTTTCCAAACCTATGCGCAGCTACAGGACCATGCGGACCTGGACAAGGTGGCCGCGAAACTGAAGTCCGCTTTGACGGGCCATGACCGAAAGGACAAACCGGAAGTGATCCTTCACCCGATGGCCAAATGGAAATTATTCAATGAGTTTACCAATGGGGTCAATAGTGGCGGAGGCATTCAGTTCGTATGGATGTTCGGCGCCATCGGGCTGTTCGTATTGCTGCTTGCCTGCATCAATTTCATGAACCTGAGCACCGCACGCTCCGAACGAAGGGCCAAGGAAGTAGGCATTCGAAAGGCGGTGGGCTCTTTGCGCGGGCAGCTGATCGGGCAATTCCTCGGCGAATCGTTGCTCATCACCTTCCTTGCACTGACGCTAAGTCTTGTGCTTACCAGTTTATCCCTGCCCTGGTTCAACCAGTTAGCCGATAAACAAATGCATATATCCTGGAACAGCCCCTTATTTTGGACCCTGCTGATCGCCTTCATGGTGTTCACGGGACTGGTCGCCGGGAGTTATCCCGCATTTTATTTGTCGTCATTCCCTTCGGTCAAGGTATTGAAGGGCACCTTCAAGGCGGGAAGAATGGCGGCGCTGCCACGCAAGATCCTGGTGGTGTTGCAATTCACCGTGTCCGTTTCGCTGATCGTCGGTACGATCATCGTGTACAAACAGATCGAATATGCCCATGACCGCCCGGTGGGCTATACCCGCGAAGGGTTGATCACGGTCCTCGCCAATACGATGGACCTTTATACTCATTACAATTCGATACGCAACGACCTGATCCGCAGCGGAGCGGCCGCCAATGTGGCTATGTCGGCCAGCCCCACGACCAATATTTGGTCCAACCAGAGCGGCTTTGACTGGCCCGGCAAGGACCCGAACATGGAGCCGACCTTCGCCATCATCTCCGTCACGCACGACTTCGGAAATACGGTCGGGTGGCAATTTTTGAGTGGACGGGACTTCTCGCGCGATTATGCGTCCGATTCGTCGGGACTCGTTCTTAATGAAGCGGCGGTGCGCTACATGGGTCTCAAACATCCCGTCGGAACGAATATAAAGTACCTCTATTCGAGTTATCGTGACAAAAATTTCCGGGTGATCGGCGTGGTGAATGATATGGTCATGGAATCTCCATTCACTCCCACGAGGCCAACCATCTTCGCGATGGATACAGCGGCCCAGAGCCTGAATGTGATCACCGTGAAGATTAATCCGGCAATGAGCACTACGAAAGCTATGCCCATTATTGGCACCATATTTAAGAAATACAACCCCGGCTCGGCCTTCGACTATCGTTTCAATGATGACGAATATGCGCGCAAATTCAATTTGGAGGAGCGGATCGGCCGTTTGGCAGCCTTCTTTACAGCATTCGCCATTTTCATCAGCTGCCTCGGCCTGTTCGGACTCGCTTCATTCATGGCGGAGCAGCGCACGAAGGAGATCGGCGTGCGGAAGGTGCTGGGGGCGTCCATGATGCACCTCTGGGGGCTGTTATCGAAGGAGTTCCTGCTGCTGGTATTCGTCAGTTTTTTTATCGCTATACCGGTCTCCTGGTACGTGATGCACAATTGGCTGCAGCAATATTATTACCGGACGACGGTGTCGATCTGGATATTCGTGGCTACGATGGGGTTGTCGTTGCTGATCACCCTGGTGACCGTGAGCTTTCAATCGATTCGCGCCGCATTGGCAAACCCGGCGAAGAGCCTGAGAACGGAATAAAACCTTGCGTATGATCAGGAATTATCTCAAGACCGCCTGGCGGAACATGTTCCGCAACAAAACGAACAGCGTGATCAATATTGCCGGACTGGCCATCGGCCTGGCTTGCGTGATCATGATCGCCCTGTACGTGCAGGATGAACGGCAATTTGACCGCTCCTTCAAAAATGCCGGCCGCATTTTCCAGGTCGATTTGGACGCCATGATGGGAGGGCAGGGCGGTTTGCTTACAAACTCGCCGCCTGCGGTCGGACCGGCGCTGCAAAAGACCTTTCCGGAAATAGAGGCCTTCACCAGGTTTTATGTCATGGGCAGCGAGATCGTCAGCAATGATGAGAACAGCAAAGTGCAGAACCATTTTTCTGAAAAAAAGCTCCTTGCGGTCGACTCGAATTTTTTGCAGGTATTCGATTATGCCATGAAAGAAGGAGATGCCAAAACCTGTTTGCAACCGGCTCATGCGATCGTGCTGACGGAGACGACCGCCAGGAAATATTTCGGCAATGACAAGGCAATCGGCAAGAACCTGGTGCTCGATGAATACAAACAACCTTTTACCATTACGGCTGTGTTGAAGGACCCGCCTTCCCAGGCGACCATTCAATTCGATATGTTGATCCCGACCGCTGCCTGCCCGCCCGTGCAGCGCTTCAGCTGGAGCTGGATATGGCTGCAAATGCAGACCTACGTTCTTTTTTCAAAGAATGCAGCCACCGACAAAGAAAGCATTAAAAGGCTGGAGGCCAAATTTCCGGCGATGATGCAAGTGCAGGCGGCGAGCGCTTTCAGGCGCATCGGCCAGCCATACGACGAATTCATCAGGAAAGGGAACAAATGGAATTTCTTTTTGCAGCCGCTGCTCGACGTGCATTTGTATTCGGCAAATCTCAACTCTCAATTCCTTTACACTCTCGGCGATATCAAGAATGTATACATTTTTTCGGCGATTGCGTTTTTCATCATCATCCTGGCCTGCGTCAACTTTATGAACCTGTCCACGGCTCAGTCTGCGACGAGGGCCAAGGAGATCGGCGTGCGAAAGGTGCTCGGTTCCGAAAGGCGGCAATTGATCAGGCAGTTCCTGATCGAGGCTATATTGTATAGCGCGATCGCCACGGTCGTCGCCCTGGCGCTCGTTGCCATGTTGCTGCCCTTGTTCAATTCCTTGTCGGGGAAGGCGCTGGATTTCAACCGCATTTTCCATTCGGGCATCTGTTGGATGGTCTTGCTGCTGACCATGCTGACTGGCCTGCTGGCGGGGAGCTATCCGGCCTTTTACTTAACCTCCTTTAACCCGGTGTCGGTACTGAAGGGAGGCGTATTCTCGAAGATCCTGTCGAATACCCTGGTCCGAAATGGCCTCGTGGTGTTTCAATTTACCGTATCGATTGCCCTGATCAGCTGCACCATCATCCTGTTCCAGCAGCTTCGGTTCAGCCAGAATAAGGAACTGGGCCTCAGGAAAGATAATGTCATCATCGTTCCCAATGCGGAAAAAATGAATGCCGGTGCTGAAGAGACCTTGAGGCAACAAATCGCGGCCTTGCCGGGGGTCGAGCATGCGAGCATGGCCAGCGGCCTGCCGACCTTGAAAACCTTTGCTGACAACTATGTCCCGGAAGCGGCCGGGATGCAGGGGGCGCTCGCTAAGGACATCATGATCAATTCCTTCATGGTCGACGAGGAGTTTGTGCCGGCTTTAAAGATACAATTGCTGCAGGGCAGGAATTTCTCGAAGGATTATTCCGATTCGGCCTCTGTGATCCTCAATGAAACGGCTGTTCAACAGATCGGATGGACGGATCCAATAGGGAAATATATGACCTATACCGGGCACAACAACCAGCGGTTTCGGGTGATCGGCGTGGTAAAGGACTTCGATGTGGTTTCGATACGCAATGCGATGATGCCCTTTGCCTTATTCCACTATTCCTCCAAGACCTATTCTACGGGAAGGAGCTATTTGGCGGTGAAGGCCGCTCCTGAACGTATCGCCGGCCTGTTGTCCGACATCGAAAGCAGGTGGAAAAAGACCGTTCCATCCGTTCCGTTCGAATATAGCTTCCTCGACGCGAGCTTTTCGGCCTTGTATGCCGACGACCAGCGAACGGGCAATGTGTTCGGCGTCTTTACCGCTTTGTCCATTGCCGTCGCGTGCCTTGGTCTGTTCGCCTTATCGGTTTATACGGCTGAAAGAAGGAAGAAGGAGATCGGGGTCAGAAAAGTATTAGGCGCCTCCGTGGGCAGCGTCGTCCAATTATTGACCAAAGAATTCGTGAAGCTGGTTCTTGTGGCCGCGGTTATTGCCTATCCCATCGCCAGGTGGGCCATGGGCAAATGGCTGCAGGATTTTGTCTACCGGGTCGAGATGCAATGGTGGGTATTCGTCCTGGCCGCCTTGGTTGCCCTGCTGATAGCAGTCTGCACCATTAGTTTCCAGGCTATCGAAGCGGCTGTCGCCAATCCGGTCAAGAGCCTGAGGACGGAGTAGGGGGTCAGTTCTTATTGGCCAATTGTCCGCAGGCAGCGTCGATATCTTTGCCGCGGCTTACCCTCAGACGGGCATTGACACGATTTTTGGCGAGGTAGTCCATGAATTTGCGGATAGTCGCTTCGTCCGGCTTGGCAAATTTGGCCGCCTCGATCGGATTGTACTCGATTATATTGACGAGGTCGGCCGGTATCTGGCGATAGATCTTCACCAGTTCGTCGGCATCCTTGAGGCTGTCATTGAAATCCTTGAAAAGAATGTACTCGAGAGTGATCTCGGCGCCCGTCTTTTGGTAAAAATAATTGAGGGCTTCCGTCAGCGCTTTGATATTGTTCGTCTCGTTGATCGGCATGATCTCATTCCTCTTCTTATCGTTGGCGGCATGTAAGGACAGCGCGAGTTTGAATTTTACCTGGTCATCCCCCAGTTGCCGGATCATTTTCGCGACACCTGCCGTGGAGACCGTAATGCGTCGCGGGCTCATCCCCAAACCAACCGGAGAACTGATGCGTTCGATCGCCTTCAGCACATTCCTGTAATTGAGCAGCGGCTCGCCCATGCCCATGAACACAATATTGGACAAGCGCTTCTCGAACATCTTTTCCGATTGCTCGTTGAGAAGGGCGACCTCATCATAGATCTCATCGTAGTCCAGGTTACGCTTTTTTTCCATGTAGCCCGTCGCGCAGAACTTGCAGCTCAGCGAGCAGCCGATCTGGGAGGAGACGCAGGCTGTTCTGCGTTCGTCGGTGGGGATCAGTACGCCCTCGACCAGGTGTCCTTCATGGGTGCGAAACCGGCTCTTGATGGTACCGTCCGCGGAATATTGGGTCGCATCGATCTGCAATGCCGGGAAAGAAAAGTGTTCGGCCAGGGTCTGCCGCAGTGACTTGCTCAGGTTGGTCATGGCCTCGAAGCTGCCGGCATGTTTTTGCCAGATCCACTCATAGACTTGCCGCGCCCGGAAGGCAGCCTCCCCCAGGGTTTGGAAATATTGTTCTAACTCCGTGAGCGTCAGGTGCCTGATATTTTTCTTGGTATGTAAGGTCTCCATTCGGCCGCAAAGATACGAAAAACGCCAGGGAGGGGCCGGGCTAGTCAGTTTTCCAGTAATTTGCGGCACGATCTCCAAAAGATACGATCACCAAAATATGAATACAGCTTATATTATTGACGCCGTCCGTACGCCCATTGGAAAATATGGCGGCACCCTTAGTAGTATCCGGCCCGACGACTTGCTGGCGCATGTGATCAGGACGCTGTTGCAACGCAATCCGGTCATCGATCCGTCCGCCATCGAGGACCTGATCGCAGGGGACGCCAACCAGGCCGGGGAGGATAACCGCAATGTGGCGCGTATGGCCGTTCTGCTGGCCGGTCTGCCGGTCAGTGTGGCGGGAAATACGGTCAATCGGCTTTGCGCTTCCGGATTGCAGGCGATCATGGACGCTGCCCGCGCCATCATGTGCGGAGAGGGCGATATCTATCTCGCAGGGGGTGTCGAGAGCATGACGCGCGCTCCATTGGTCATGGCAAAGGCTTCGCATGCTTATAGCCGTCAAACCGAGCTGTTCGATTCCACGATCGGGTGGCGCTTCCCCAATAAGCGTCTCACCGATCAATATTATCCCTACTCCATGGGCGAGACGGCGGAAAATGTCGCCAAACAGTGGAAAATATCCCGCGAGGCCCAGGACGAATTCGCCCTGGCCTCCCAACAAAAATATTTTGCCGCGCTTGCCGCGGGCAAATGGACCGATGAGATTGCACCGGTAGAGATCCTTGGAGGCAAGGAAGAAAAGATATTCTTCGATAAGGACGAACATCCCAGGCAGACCTCGATGGACAAGCTTGCGGCCCTTCGTCCCGCCTTTGCAAAGGCGGGAACGGTGACGGCAGGCAATTCTTCGGGCATCAATGACGGATCGGCCGCATTGATCCTGGCGAGCGAGACGGCGGTAAAACGATTCGGCATGCGGCCGCTGGCAAAGATCGTGAGCATGGCCGTGGCAGGCGTGGACCCGTCGATCATGGGCATCGGCCCGGTGCCTGCGACCCAAAAGGCGCTTGCCAGGGCAAAATTATCTGCGACCGATCTGGGGGTAATTGAGTTGAATGAAGCGTTCGCGTCCCAATCGCTGGCGTGCATCCATGATCTTGGTCTCGACCCGTCGAAGATCAATCCGAATGGAGGCGCCATTGCTATCGGCCACCCGCTGGGTTGCAGCGGCGCGCGCATCTCGGCCACCTTGCTCCATGAAATGCGACGCAGGGATGTGCGTTATGGCCTCGCGACGATGTGCGTCGGCGTCGGCCAGGGCGCGGCGATCATTTATGAAAAGTGTTAGTGCGCCAGGCTCATCAGGGTCTTCAGGATGTTTTCGTTTGGATTGCTGGTGCGCAACTCGAACGACGTATTGATCTCCCCATTATGAATGGCGCCGCCGGAAAGGATCAGCTTGTCCAGCACGCTTAACTTCTCCAGTATGGCTTTCGTCTTTTCCTGGTTGGGTTGACCGGACAACGCGTCACCGAGGTAACTGATGATTGCTTTCAGATCGATCCAAAGGAAGCTGGGGCTTTGCCGGAGATTATCGGTCAGGAAGTCCGTGTTCCTTCTTTCGGTATTGGAAAAATAGCCTTCCGATGCCTCTTTGGAGCCGCTGATGACCAACAATCCATCATGCACCGCCGCATTCTCGACGATGTGACGGAAATCGTCATGCTTCTTGTGCTTCGAGGTATCGGCGGCGGCTGTCGCGGAATCTTTTGCTGCGGCCTTCATCAATTCCATCCCCAGGTTATGCAGCGCGGACAGGTCCCCGACAGAGGCTATGAAATATATGTCGGGTTTGGGCTTGCCCGCCGAATCCTTTTTATCGGTTCCGAGAACGGCCAATAGGAAATCCCCTTTCAGCGCATTTGCCAGGTCGGAAAGGCTCAACCCTTTTTCAGCCAGGGCCGAATCGAGCTTTTGGCTCATGCCGAATTTCTTCATCATATCCCCGAACATGGAAAGATCCGTCCGGACACTGACCATAGCCAGGAGTTTCCCCTTAGGGAGGCGTGCGACCAGGTCGTTATTGAAAGCGGGGGCGTGGTATTTCTCCAGGCTGGCGGCGACGTCGGGCTTCAGGATCAGTCGTCCGCGGACTGTCAGGCCGCCGTTCTCAAAGCGGACCTCGGTGAACTTCTTATCAAACAGATCGAATGCGTCCGGGTTCATGCCGCCCATGGCCTTCGGAGGGATCATCTTCGAAAGTCCCTTCAGATAGCTACCGTGCTCCATGCACATCTGAATATCCGCGTCATTGGAGAATTCGGCTTTAAAAATGGGGTCCGTGGTATAATAGGTATGGTCAAAGCCCTTTAGCGCGCTCAGGCACCTTCGCTGGGCGGCAAGGCGATATTCAGACTCCGAAGGGACCGTCATCGGCTTGCCCGGCTCCTCTTTGCCCTTCTTCGATTTATCCTGCCACCGGTCCATGAGCGCCTTGATAGGCGGGCGGACATGGACCAGGACAGCCATATTCTTGTTCCAGGCGATGCAGGCCGTTTTGTCGGAGACAGCATAGGATTTGTCGGGATAGCTCCTGATATGAATATCCGGGAATAGCCCATGCACGAATTTCCTGAATTTCGCTGAATCCACCAGTTGGGCCATAAAGGTGGTATATGCGGCGCTGTCTAACATGTCGCTATTCGAATTGGCTATGACGATGCTCCCGCGGATATCCACGCCGGCGCTGGAAGGATCCATGATCGCATCCTGCTGCTCTTGCTTCATCTTCATCTTGCCGAGGGGGATATTCTTGATCAGATCCTGCCAGCCAATTTTGGAGCTGATGGATGCCAGGTTGACATGATAGACTGCGGCCGCGTCGGGAGGAATATGCCGGAACAGGGGATTGTCCTGTGCTCCCGCAGGCAGGATGGCCATGGCCAGGAGGGTCACGGTAAGCACCGGTGCAAGGAGCGAATGGCGCCAGGAGGCGGATGAGGGTCTTGAGTGATGTCGCATGGTAGTATTTGAAAAGTAAAGATAGGCAAATCACAGGCCCGAAAAATAATCATACCCCCTTTCGAACCAGTAATCGGGGGGGCGCTGATCGCTGAAATACATGGTTCCGATGCGTTTGATGCTCTTTATCCCGTATTTCACAGGAATGATCAGCCGCAGCGGGTAGCCCTGGTTGAGTGGCAGCGGCTTACCGTTCATTTCATAACAAAGCAGCGTCTGGGGGTGGAGGGCGCTGGGCATGTCGATGCCCACGTAGTAGGCGGAATCCGGCGTCCGGAGGCCGACATATTTCATGGCCGCCTGGGCGTCGAGATGATATTGTTTGACGAAATCGCTGAACTTGACGCCGGCCCAATGGGTCACCTGGCTCCAACCCTCGATGCATTTGAAATCGAACACGATCTCCGTTTTGGGAAGTTGTTGGATATCTTTCAGGGTCAGGAAGAGGGTATCCCGGGCTGCGCGTATGACCCTCAATTTCCAGGTATTGGGATCGAAATTCGGGCTCATGCCGACATCTCCGTTCACGCGCACGTGCGTGGCCGCGGCCGACACCGGATAGGTTTTGGCGAGGTGTCCGTCGCTGAGCGTCTTGTCGAAGATCTTTTCATTTGCGTTCAGGACGCTGCGCAGGGGAGCCTGCACCCCCGCGTCCTGGGGATGGCCTTTGAGCCATCTGAATCCCATGACAGCAGCTACTCCCAGGAGGAAGAAGAGGATGAATGAAACGATCGTCCTTCGCCGGATCTCCCGCTCGAGCGCGCGTTCCTGCTGCTCGGGCGTCGGTGGGGAAGGCTGTTCAGCTGCTGATTGCTCCATGGTTGATCATTGTTTTATTTTTCGATCGTCGGGCGTTCGGTTGTCAAGGGCTCTTCGGGCGGTATGACCAGGCCCTGCTCATTTACGGCCATTCCGCGATGTTCCGGTCCCTTCACGACCTCGAAGCCGGTCACCATCGCCCGGAAATTATTCCAGCCCGCGAGGATGACTTGCAGGATATGGATCAGGAAGAACAAGCAATAGCCGATGGTCAGGATAAAATGGATCACGCGTGCGGACTCATAACCGCCCAGGGCCGCACAAAGCCAATGAAGTTGTACGGGCTTATACATCGCCAGGCCGGTGACCAGCGATCCGAATCCCATCACGATGATCGAACTGTATGCAATTCGTTGCGCGCCATTGTATTTCGCGGATGCCGGTGGGGAAGCCTTTCTCAGGTGCAGGTCGTGGAGGAGGACCTGCCAGGCCTCGCGGAAAGAATGGCGGTTCGGGACGAGCGATCTCCATTCACCGGATATCAGGGTATAAAGTACGTAGGCGAAGCCATTGAGGAAGAAGATCCACATGAACACGAAGTGGAAGGCCATGCCCTGCGCCAGCTTGTACGAGAGTCCCAGCGCCCGATAGACGGATTCGGGGAAAAATTTGAAGAGGATGGTCCCGCCGAGGCGGATCTTATAGACGTCGTTAGCCCAGTAGATCAGCATGCCGCTCCATATCATGACCGCCAGCACGGGAAAATTGATCCAGTGATTCCACCGGATAGCGAGGGGATGCTTGGTGACGATCTTCTTCATGAACTTGATATGGTGAATTTACATAAAATTCATGTTCATAAGCTCACTTGCCGGTACCGTTGATTGCTTCCCGTTACGGATATCCTTTACCTGGCAGGCGTCCTCCGCCAGCTCTTTGCTCCCCAGGATCGCCACGTAGGGGACCTTCTTTTTTTCGGCATACCTGAATTGCTTCTCGAATTTGGCTTGCTCGTGGTAGAGTTCGCAACGGACCCCTTTTTGGCGTAGTTGCCGTATCAGGGCGTATGAGGCCGCTGCCTCGGCCTCGCCAAGATTGAAGAACAGTACCTGCGTTCCCTGGTCCACTTCGTCCGGGAAGAGACCGAGTTCTTCCATCACGTCGTAAATGCGATCGACGCCGAAGGAGATGCCCACCCCCGGGATGCCAGGGACGCCGAAAAGGCCCGTCAGGTCGTCATAACGTCCGCCGCCCCCAATGCTGCCCATCTGGACATTTTTGGCCTTAACCTCGAAGATGGCGCCTGTATAATAATTAAGGCCGCGCGCCAGGGTCAGGTCGACGACCAGGGGTGCGGGTGCGTGTTCCAGCAGCCAATGCAGTTCCCCAATACCTTGTTGGGCCGCCGGGTCATTGCCGAATAATTCGGACACCTGGCCGAGAATGACCGTATTGGGGCCGGAAATGGAAAGATATTTTTCGATGATGGCGACCTGGCTGTTCCTCAGCCCGCGGCCGGCCAGTTCCTCCTTTACCTTGTCGGGACCGATCTTGTCCAGCTTGTCGATCGCAACGGTAATGTCGGTCAGGTGGGATTCCCCTCCGCAGAAGCCTGCCAGGGCAGCCAACAACTTGCGCGAATTGACCCGGATCTCCACGTCGAGCCCGAGTTTCGAATAGGCGTCCCCATAGACCCCTGCCAGCTCCACCTCATTCCATAGGGAATCGCTGCCCACGACGTCCGCGTCGCATTGGTAGAATTCCCGGTATCTGCCTTTTTGGGGCCGGTCGGCGCGCCAAACGGGTTGTATTTGGTATCGTTTGAAGGGAAGGACGAGCTGACCATGGTTCATGGCCACATAGCGGGCAAAGGGAATGGTCAGGTCATATTTCAAGGCCCGCTCCGTCAGATCCTTATCATTCCGGCCCTGGAGAACCCGATCAAAGGCGGCACGGGCCTTATCGATGTTCCTGGGGTCGCCCAGGCCATTATTGAGGATCTTGAAGATCAATTTGTCGCCCTCTTCCCCGTACTTGCCCAGCAGGGTATCCAGATTCTCCATGGCCGGCGTCTCGAGCGGCTGGAAGCCATATAATTCGAAGACGCCGCGGATGGTATCGAAGATGAAACGCCTTTTTCTGACCGTGTCCGGCCCGAAATCCCTGGTTCCCTGCGGCAATGAAGGTTTGGTCATGGGCGCAAAACTAGGCAAACTTGGCGGTTTATGGAATCGGGGTACGCCGGCGTCTATTAATAGGATTTTAATCGGATGCATTTGACTGTATTTCTGTAATTTCATTCGTAATTTGCCGATATGGAAAACGAAGGCCGGGGAAGGATGGACAGCGATGCCCGCGGAAGGAAAAGAAAGGGCTATATGGGATTGATGGCGGCCATCATGAACTCCGGGAGAGGTTTATTGATCTGCCTGATCGGCGTCTTTTTTCTCCTTGCCCCCAAATTTGGGGTCGACTTCAAGATCGCGGATACGAATCGTTATATTTTTTCCGGCCTTTGCTTGTTATATGGGGGATGGCGGATATATCGCGGCTACAGCAATAATTCTTATCGTTGATGCGCTGGAAACGGAAACACATATTCGAAGGTTGGCTGGCTCTGGCAGGGGTGGCGTCATGCCTGCTCATCGCCTCGTCATGCAAGAACAAGCCGGGCGCCCAACAGGAAACCCCGAAATTCGGGACGATCCATATCAGTGTGGATGAGTCCTTCAAGCCCGTGATCGATTCCGAGATCCAGGTATTCGAGTCGTCCTTTCCCGACGCCCATATCATCCCGCATTATAAGCCGGAGGCGGAATGCTTTCGCGACCTGGCTGCGGACAGCACCCGGATGATCATCGTCACCAAGGGACTTACCCCGGACGAAGAGAAGTACTATCTCCAGACGACACATATCGAGCCCACCTATGATCAGCTGGCCTATGACGCCATTGCGGTTATCGTAAACAATAATGCGAAGGATTCGATCTTCGAGCTTAAAGACCTCCAATCAATGCTTAATGGAACCGACAAGCAGCATCAGGTCGTGCTCGATGGTCTATCCGCTACCAGTACGGTTCGCTATGCCATCGATTCCCTGTTGGGGGGGAAGTCGCTCGGAAAGACGGTCACCGCGGCGAAAACAAGCCCGGATGTCCTTAATTATGTGGCGCAAAATCCACGGGCCGTGGGATTTATAGGGGTGAGCTGGATCGGGGACCAGGATGACCCGGTGCAACAGAGCTTTCTAAAGAAGGTCAGGATCGCGTCGATCCGTTGTGTGACCTGCGGAGGAGAGACCTATGTGAAACCCTACCAGGGCAACATTGCGCTCAAGAGATACCCTTTGGTCCGGGGTTTGTATTATATATTGAAAGAGAATTACAGCGGGATCGGTAACAATTTTGCTAATTTCCTTCAATATGAGCGGGGCCAGCTTATTTTCCGCAGGGCCTACCTGGTGCCGGCAAAGATGCCGTTTGAAATACGGGATGCACAAATCAATCAATAATTTAAGCCAGAATTTATAAATTTACACACTTTAAACAGCTACAGCACATATGAACAAGATCCGATTAGGTTTTCTCCTGGCAGGCTTTGTTGGACTCAGCAACCTGGTATTTGCTCAAACGGTCGATCAGGGTAAGAAATTCTACTACTATCAGCGGTATAAGAGCGCAAAAGACGCTTTGGAGAAGGCGATCGCCGCCAACCCGAATAATGCAGAAGCGGTCTATTGGCTGGCGGAAACCGATCTCGCGCTGAAGGATTCCGTGGCGGCTGAAGCTACCTTGCAGAAGGCCCTCCAGACCAATGGCAATGTTCCCATCCTCCTTGTGGGCATGGGGCATATCGAGCTTCGCGAGGGCAAGGCCAGCGACGCACGTCAGCGATTCGAAACGGCCATCAGCCTCACCAAGGGTAAGGATGTGGAAATATTGAATGCCGTCGGACGGGCAAATGCGGATCAGAATGCAAAGGCCGGCGATCCGCCCTATGGCATCGAGAAGCTGAACCTGGCCACGGAAATAAAAAAATTCAATAATCCCCAGACCTATGTGATCATGGGTGACGCCTATCGCAAGCTGATCGACGGCGGGAATGCGGTTACGGCATATAATAAGGCGTTGGCCCTCGATCCTAAACTGGCGGAGGCCAAGTTCAAGATCGGTATCATTTACCTTACGCAAAATAACAAGGATTATTTCCTGCCCGCATTTGAGGAGGCCACCCAGATGGACCCCGCTTATGCGCCGGCTTTTTACCAACTCTATCTGTACTGGTTCTTTCGCGATATCAACAAGGCCAAGGATTATTTCGACAAATACCTGGCCGTGTCCGATCCCTCTCCGACGGATACCTATGACCGGATCAGTATCCTGTATGCCACAGGTAAATATGACCCCAGCGCCTACGGAAAGGCGATCGAACAGGCCAAAGCCCAAATCAGCTCGCTGGGCGATAAGGCCGATCCCCGGTATTACAAATTATTGGCTTATGCGACCTATGACGGCATGAAGGACTCGGTGGGTGCGAAAAACTACCTGGATCAATATTTCGCGAAACAGAAAGCGGGCGACTTCGTTCCCAAGGACTATTCCTTCCGGGCCGAGATCCTGTCCAAATTCCCGCACAATGATTCCCTCGTGACGTTGAACTTCCAGCAGGCCCTCGCCATGGACACCGTACAGGCCGACAAAATGGATATCCTCAAAGAGGCCCTGGATCTGTCGAAGTCGACGGGCAATAAAACAGGGTATGCTTATTGGCAGGGCCAGGCTTATTTGATGAATAAGAACCCGGCACAAAGCGACCTCTATAACTGGGGCATCGCCAATTACCAGGCCGGGCAGTACAAGACCGCCGACAGTATCTTCTGCGGCATGTATGAATCAAAATATCCCAACGAGATCTTCGGTTATCTATGGTGCGCGCGCTCCAAGCGTGCCCAGGACGATTCCACGGGATCGCAGGGGATATCCGTCGATGCCTATGACAAACTTGCCCAGGTAGGCCGCGCGATGGACTCGACGGCCAAGGCTGCCGGGACGGCGGATTCGGTAAAGTTCAGACCACAGATACTGGAATCCTATTTCTACCTGGCCAGTTATTATAATGACATTAAAAAGGACAAGCCTGCGGCCATCCTATATCTGCAAAAGATATTGGAGGTAGATCCTTCCAATTCAACCGCGGCGAAATTCATCGAGATCCTGAAAAGGCCACCACCCCGCCAGCCTGCGGCAAAGCCCCGGGCAGCCACTACCGGTACCCATTCATCGACAGGAAGAAGATAGTGTTCACCACGATATGACATTGCTCTGCCCGCCCCGAAAACTTTCGGGGCGGGATCGTTGAAATATCCCCCTACTGCCTTATTTTTGCCGATGAAGTTGTAATTCCTTAAAAATGGATGCTTTAAATACTTCGAGTAGCTACTTTCCCATCGGTGTCCAACTCCTTTTTGCGCTTGGTTTTGTTGTCCTGGTCTTAGGCGCTACCCATTTGCTCGGTCCCAAACGCAAGACGGCCGAAAAATTGCAGAATTTCGAGAGCGGCATCGAATCGGTGGGCAATGCGCGCCATCCGATGGCCATCAAATATTTCCTCGTCGCCATCCTTTTTGTGCTGTTCGATGTGGAGGTGATCTTTTTTTATCCGTACGCGGTGAATTTCCGGGAATTGGGTTGGTCCGGATTCTCCGAAGTGCTCTTATTTGTCGCACTCTTCCTGGTGGGGTTCCTGTATATCATTAAGAAAGGTGCTCTCCGTTGGGAGGATTAAAATTATCCGACTATGCCTCGTCCCGTCCGGTTCAATATACATGCGGTCAAGGCTGACCAGAAAGATAATATCAGCCTGGCGAATATGCCCGAAGGTCATGTGGGCGAAGGCTTCTTTGCCACCAGCCTCAGCAAGGCGGTGGGATTGGCCCGCAAGAACTCCATCTGGCCGCTGCCTTTCGCCACGTCATGCTGCGGTATCGAATTCATGGCCACCATGGCCTCACACTATGATCTGGCCAGGTTCGGCGCCGAGCGGCTCGGGTTCTCTCCCCGTCAATGCGACCTGCTGATGGTGATGGGAACGATCGCAAAGAAGATGGGCCCACCGCTCAAACAGGTCTATCTTCAGATGGCGGAACCTCGTTGGGTCATCGCCGTGGGCGCTTGCGCATCGAGCGGCGGCATCTTCGACAGCTATTCGGTATTGCAGGGGATCGACCAGATCATTCCGGTAGATGTGTATGTGCCGGGCTGTCCCCCCCGTCCCGAAGCCATCCTGGACGGGTTCATGCGGATACAGGACCTCGTGGGACAGGAGAGTGTCCGGAGAAGGAATAGCGAACAATACAAGGCATTGTTACAGAGTTACGGAATACAATAACCATGAGCGAGACCCAACCAAAGGAACATTCAGGGGAGGCTAGCGGGATAGGGAACCAGGACCCGGCATTGCAGCGAGGCAAGGCGCGCTGGACGGCGGGAGAACAGCAGGGCCTGCTGAATAACCAGACGATCAAAGAACGACTCATCGCCAAGTTCGGGGACCAGGTCGCTCATTTCGAGGAGCCGTATGGGATGCTGACCTTCGAGGCGCCCAGGGAACTCAACCTGAAGATCCTTCAATTCCTCTTCGACGACGAACAACTCCGGTTTCAATTTCTGACCGACCTCTGCGCGGTACATTATCCGGGCCAGGCGGGCAGGGAACTGGCGGTCGTCTATCACCTCCACAATCTCGTCGACAACGTGCGGCTCCGGTTCAAGATCTATGCGCCCATTGCACAACCCGATGTTTTTACCGTCACCGCATTATATGAATCCGCGAATTGGATGGAGCGGGAGACCTTTGATTTCTTCGGCGTGAACTTCGTGGGTCACCCGAACCTGAAGCGCATCCTGAATGTGGATGAAATGGAATATTTTCCCATGAGAAAGGAATTCCCGATGGAGGATCAGACGCGCATCGACAAGGACGACGCGATGTTCGGCCGCGGCGGCCCGAGGAATGAGGAGGGTATACAATGAGTATCGAGCACCATATCAAATTACCGGAAGGCAGCATCGAAAAGACGACGACGACGCTGAACCTGGGGCCCACGCACCCGGCGACGCATGGCGTTTTCCAGAACATCCTGGAACTGGACGGGGAACGGATCGTGTCGGCGGAGCAGACGGTCGGATATATCCACCGCGCCTTCGAGAAGATTGCGGAAAGGAGACCGCTTTACCAGATCACGACGCTGACGGACCGGTTGAACTATTGTTCATCCCCGATCAATAATATGGGGTGGCACCTTACCTGTGAAAAATTGTTGGGTGTGAAGACCCCCAAGAGGGTGGACTACCTGCGCGTGATCATCATGGAATTGTCCCGGATCTCCGATCACCTGATCTGCAATTCGGTGGTGGGGGTGGACTCGGGAGCGTTTACCGGATTCCTCTATGTCATGCAATACCGCGAGCTGATCTATGAGATCTATGAAGAGATCTGCGGCTCCCGGCTTACGACGAATATGGGCCGCATCGGCGGCTTCGAGCGCAACTTTACCAATGCGGCCTTTGAGAAGATCGAAAAATTCCTGGCGGAGTATCCTGCGGTTTTGAAAGAGTTCGAGAATTTGTTTAACCGCAACAGGATCTTTATGGAGCGCACGATTGGCGCCGGCCCGATCAGCGCCGAACGGGCGCTGAACTACGGTTTCACCGGCCCGAACCTTCGGGCGGCCGGCGTCGATTACGACGTACGTGTCCATACGCCCTATTCAAGCTATGAGGACTTCGAATTTACGATACCCGTAGGCAGCACCGGGGACTGTTATGACCGCTTCCTGGTGAGAAATCAGGAGATGTGGCAATCCCTGCGCATCATTGAACAGGCCTACCGCAAGGTGCAGGAATTCAAGGGGGCGGATGCCGATGTCTATCATGCCGACGCGCCGGCCTATTACCTTCCGGAAAAGAAGGACGTGTATACGAAGATGGAGGCCCTGATCTGGCATTTCAAGATCGTGATGGGTGAGACGGATATCCCGCCCGGAGAGGTCTATCAATCCGTGGAAGGAGGAAATGGAGAACTGGGGTTCTATCTGATCAGTGACGGAGGGAGATCGCCTTACCGGCTGCATTTCCGCCGGCCTTGCTTCATTTATTACCAGGCCTATTCGGAGCTGACCAAGGGCGCGATGCTCAGCGACGCCATCATCGTGATGAGTTCGCTGAACCTGATCGCCGGGGAAATGGACGCATGAATGAGGGCCACGGCCCGCAAAAACGTATATGATAAAATTCACGGATGAAAAACTGAAAAAAGTGCAGGAGATCGTCGCCCGCTATCCGGAGGGGCGGCAGAAGAGCGCACTACTGCCCGTGCTGCATTTGGCGCAGGATGAATTCGGCGGCTGGCTGAGCCCGGAGACGATGGACTATGTCGCCGGCCTGCTGAAGCTGGAACCCATCGAAGTCTATGAGGTAGCCACCTTTTATTCGATGTATAACCTGAAGCCGGTGGGGCGCTTTGTATTCGAAGTGTGCCAGACGGGTCCCTGCATGCTGCGGGGCAGCGACCAGATCGTGGATTATATCAAGCAACGGCTGGGCATCGGCGTCGGCGAGACCACGCCGGATGGATTGTTCAGCCTGAAGACGGTGGAATGCCTCGGAGCCTGCGGCTACGCGCCGATGATGCAACTGGGCAAATATTATCGCGAGCACCTGACGAAAGAGAAGGTCGATTCGATCATTGACGAGTGCAGGCAAAATGCGGCGTTAAATAATTAATACCAATACCGAATGGGCAGACAGTTGTTATTGGAGAAAATAAAGGTCGAGGGTATCCGCGGCTATGAGACGTACCGTCGTGAAGGCGGGTACCGCTCTGTCGAGAAAGCCTTAAAAACGATGACTCCCGACCAGGTGACCGACGAGGTCAAGAAGAGCGGCCTGCGGGGTCGGGGCGGGGCGGGGTTTCCTACCGGTATGAAGTGGAGCTTCCTCGCGAAACCGGAGGGCGTACCCCGCTATCTCGTCTGCAATGCGGACGAAAGCGAGCCGGGCACGTTCAAGGACCGGTATCTCATGGAATTCCTTCCGCACCTGTTGATCGAGGGGCTCATCGTCTCCTCCTATGCTCTCGGCTGCAAGCGCACGTATATCTATATCCGCGGCGAGTATGCCTGGATCCCGGAGATCCTGGAAACGGCGATCGCCGAAGCGAAGGCGGCCGGCTGGCTGGGGCAGAACATCCTGGGCACCGGATTCGAGCTGGAGATCTATGTGCAGGTCGGCGCGGGTGCATACATCTGCGGCGAAGAGACGGCGCTGCTCGAATCGCTGGAAGGCAAGCGCGGCAATCCGCGCATCAAGCCGCCCTTCCCGGCCATCAAGGGTCTATGGGATTGTCCGACCGTCGTGAATAATGTGGAGACGCTCGCGGCCGTCGTGCCTATCCTGAATTTCGGCGGCGAGGAGTATGCGAAGATCGGGATCGGGAAGTCTACGGGCACCAAACTGCTGTCTGCATGCGGCAATATCAATAAGCCGGGCGTCTACGAGATCGACATGACGATCTCTGTCGAAGAATTCATTTTTTCCGATGAATATTGCGGTGGCATAGCGAATGGCAAGCGCCTGAAGGCCTGTATACCCGGAGGCTCTTCGGTGCCGATCCTGCCGGCCAACCTGCTCCTGAAGACAGCCAAGGGCGAGACCCGGCTGATGAACTATGAGAGCCTGTCCGACGGTGGCTTCGCCAAGGGCTCGATGATGGGTTCGGGCGGCTTCATCGTATTGGACGAGGATCAGTGCGTGGTGCGCCACACGCTGACGCTGGCGAGATTCTATCGTCATGAAAGCTGCGGCCAGTGCTCCCCCTGCCGTGAGGGTACGGGCTGGATGGAGAAGATCCTGCGGAATATTGAGAACGGCAAAGGCAAATCGAGCGATATCGACCTGCTCTGGGACATCCAGCGCAAGATCGAAGGCAATACCATTTGTCCCCTTGGTGATGCGGCAGCCTGGCCGGTGGCGGCGGCGATACGGCACTTCCGGGACGAGTTCGAATGGCATGTGAACAACCCGGTCGAATGCCTGACCCGTAATTATGGGCTGGCGCATTATGCCGATCCCCTGACGCCGGTGACGGCATAGGGCCGAAACCCGGCGGAGCACGGGGCAAAACGGGCGGAGGCAAAAAATATATACAGCATGGCTGAAGAAAAAAAATTATTCAAGGTCACGATCGACAATATCACCATCGAGGTGGAGCCGGGCACGAGCATCCTCATGGCGGCGCGGCGCATCGGCGGCGAGGTGGCGCCACCGGCGATGTGTTATTATACCAAGCTGAAAGGCAGCGGTGGAAAATGCCGTACCTGCCTGGTGGAAGTGACGGCCGGTTCTACGGCAGATCCCCGGCCGATGCCCAAGCTGGTGGCCAGCTGTCGCACGAACGTGATGGATGGCATGGTCGTCAGGAACATCACGAGTGAAAAAGTGATCGATGCCCGCAACGGCGTCGTGGAATTCCTCCTCATCAACCATCCCCTCGATTGTCCCATTTGCGACCAGGCCGGGGAGTGCAGCCTGCAGGACCTGAGCTACGAACATGGAAAAGAGGGCACCCGCTACGAATTCCAGCGCCGGACCTTCGAGAAGCATGACCTCGGCCCCTATATCCAATTGCATATGACCCGTTGCATTCTTTGCTATCGCTGTGTCTATGTGGCCGATCAACTGACGGAAAGGAGAGAGCATGGCGTCCTCGACCGGGGCGACCATTCCGAGATCGCGACCTATATCAAGAAGGCATTGGATCATGACTTTATAGGCAATATCATCGACGTATGCCCGGTGGGCGCGTTGACCGACCGGACCTTCCGGTTCAAGAACCGTGTCTGGTTCCTTAAACCCGTCGAGGCACACCGCGAATGCAACCATCCGAAATGCTGCGGAAAGGTGACCCTTTGGTATCGCGGCGAGGAAGTATTCCGGGTCACGGCGCGGAAGGATGAGTGGGGCGAAGTCGTGGATTGGATCTGCAATGAATGCCGATTCGAGAAAAAGAAGACGTCCGATTGGATGATCGAGGGGCCGACAAGGGTCGATCGCCACTCGGTGATCTCGCAGGGACACTATGTAGGCGTCGTGAGGCCGCAGGAAGTGGTGTATGACGTGATGGGCGGACGCAAGCCGAAATTACTGATGGACATTCATTCCGTGAGCGAAGTGAATGAGCCGTCGATCGACCTGTCGAAGATCGAGGGCCCGGCCCACTCGACGGATTTCGAACCGAAGAAGCTGACCAATTGAAACCGGCCCCGGAGGGGCTGACGAACTAAACCAATAGCATGCATCCGATCTTACTAGCCATGGACTGGGGACTATTACTCGAAAAGGCCGTGCTGATCACGATCATCATCAGCGTCTCGCTGTTGGTGGCCATGTATGAGACCTGGGGAGAGCGCAAGATCGCCGCGGTCATACAGGACCGTCGGGGTCCGAACCGGGCTGGGCCGGGAGGCCTCTTTCAACCGCTGGCCGACGGCCTGAAGTTGTTCATGAAAGAGGAGATCATCCCCACCTCGTCGAGCCGGATGCTGTTCGTTCTGGGCCCTGGGCTGGCGATGCTGACGGCGATGATGACCAGTGCGGTCGTTCCGTGGAGCAGCCATTTCGACCTTTTCGGACGTCATATCGAATTGCAGATCGCGGATGTCAATATCGGCATCCTGTACATATTCGGCGTGGTGAGCATGGGCGTCTATGGCATCATGATCGGAGGCTGGGCGTCCAATAACAAATTCTCCCTGCTGGCGGCGATCCGGGGAGCGTCGCAGATCATCTCGTATGAACTGGCGATGGGCATATCGATCATCGCGCTGCTGATGCTCACGGGCAGCCTGAGCCTGAAGACGATCGTCGAGCAACAGCAACATGGTGTTTATTATGTCCTGTGGCAACCGCTGGGCTTCCTGATCTTCCTGGTCTGCGCCTTTGCGGAATGCAACCGGACCCCTTTCGATCTTTCCGAGGCCGAAAATGAATTGAACTTTGGCTATCACCAGGAGTATTCGTCCATGAAGCTGGGTTTTTACCTCTTTGCCGAGTACGTGAACATGTTCATCAGCAGCGCCGTGATGGCGACGCTGTACTGGGGCGGTTATGATATCCCCTTTGTCAATGACACCGCTTTCGGGCAGGCGCATGGACAGAATCTTTTGGCCATCTTACAGGCCGTAAGCCTGTTCGGAAAAGTGATCATTTTTGTTTTCTTTTTCATGTGGGTGCGGTGGACGATCCCGCGATTCCGGTATGACCAATTGATGCGGCTGGGATGGAATGTATTGATCCCGCTGTCCCTGGTGAATATGCTGGTGACCGGCTTTTTGATTCTGTTGCACCAGAATAATTGGCATTTTTAATACTTTTACGAATTGCTAAAACCTTTTATATGCAAGCATTAACCAGCAGGGCCAAACGGGTCGAGCGCAAGCCGATGACGCTGTGGGAACGATTGTACCTGCCGGGGATCGCCAAGGGCATGATGATCACCTTCGGTCATATCTTCAAGCGGAAACCGACCGTCAATTATCCCGAGAAGACGCGTCCCTTCAGTCCCGTATTCCGCGGCCTGCAGGTATTGAATCGCGACGAGGAGGGCAGGGAGCGTTGCACGGCCTGCGGGCTCTGTGCCGTGGCTTGTCCTGCGGAAGCCATCACGATGGAGGCGGCGGAACGGCTACCGGGAGAGGAACACCTTTACCGCGAAGAGAAATATGCCGCCAAATACGAGATCAACATGTTGCGCTGCATCTTTTGCGGACTTTGTGAAGAGGCCTGCCCCAAGGACGCCGTGTATTTGTCGGAAACCTTTGCGCCGGCGAACTATACGCGCAAGGGCTTCATTTACGGTAAAGACGAACTGCTCATCCCCGATCCGGTGAAGCAGCCTGATGAATATGCGAAGGCGCTGGGTGCGAGGGCGCCCAGGCCGAAATGATTGTCCATAAGAAGAACTAAATCCTTAACCAACGGCTCAATGGGTATAACGCAAATTCTGTTCTGGTTCTTAAGCGTATTGGCGCTGATCAGCGCTATCCTGGTAGTGGTCAGCAAAAATCCTGTTCATAGCGTGCTCTGGCTGATCCTCGTCTTCTTTGCCATTTCCGGTCATTATATATTATTGAACGCCCAGTTCCTGGCCATCGTGAACCTGATCGTCTATGCGGGGGCCATCATGGTGCTGTTCCTGTTTGTGTTCATGCTGATGAACCTCAATGCGGACACCGAGCCCCAGAAGAACAAGTGGCTGAAGATCGCGGGCGTGATCGCATCGGGCTCGCTATTGCTGGTATTGGTCGCCGCCTTGAAAAATGCGGACATGAAGAGCCGGCTCGCCGAAATGGGTGGAGGCAATATCGGCCTGATCCACAATCTCGGCCTGGCCCTATTCAATGATTATGTGATCCCCTTCGAGATCAGCAGCGTGCTGTTCCTGAGTGCGATGGTAGGTGTGGTGGTGATCGGGAAAAAAGAGTAACGGAGCGAAGCGAAGTTGTATGCCAATCAACTATTATATATTCCTTGCCGTCGCCTTGTTTTGCATTGGCGTAGCCGGCGTGCTGACCCGCCGCAATGCGATCATCATCTTCATGTGCGTGGAGCTGATGCTGAATGCGGTGAACCTGCTGCTGGTGGCCTTCTCCAAAATGCACCTGCACGATCTGGCGTCTGCCAACCCGGCTGCGGGGATCGACGGGCAGCTCTTCGTATTCTTTATCATGGTGGTTGCGGCCGCGGAAGTGAGCGTTGGGCTCGCCATCATCGTCATGATGTACCGGAACACTCATTCGACAGACGTGAATTTCCTGAACCGACTGAAACATTGAGGCAACTATGAACAGTATGATACATTTAGTCTGGCTCGTTCCCATTTTACCGCTTGCCGGGTTCCTCCTGAATGGTTTACTGCGGAACTACCTGTCCAAATCCTTGTCGGGGACGATCGGTTGCCTTACCCTGCTCGGCTCCTTCGTCGTTAGCGTACTGCTGTTCTTGGATGTGAAACAACCCGGTTTTGAACCGACGGTCATCTCCTTTTTCGATTTCATCAGCGTCGGCGAATTGCATATCCCTTTCGCATTCCAGGTGGACCAGCTTTCGGTGTTATTCCTGCTGATCATTACCGGCGTCGGTTTTCTGATCCATCTCTATTCGACCTCCTATATGCACGATGAGGAGCCGCCTCATTTCGCGCGCTATTTCAGTTACCTGAACCTCTTCGTCTTTTCCATGCTGCTCCTCGTGCTGGGCGCGAATTACGTGATCCTGTTCATCGGCTGGGAAGGCGTGGGCCTCTGCTCGTATCTGTTGATCGGCTACTGGTTCAAGAATATCGAATATGGCAATGCGGCCAAAAAAGCCTTTATCATGAACCGGATCGGCGACCTGGGATTCCTGATCGCCATCTTCATGCTGATCCAGCAGTTCGGGACGGTCAGCTTCGATACGGTCTTCAGCAAAGCGCACGGCGCTCCGGTGCACGTGCTTACGGCCATCACCCTGCTGCTCTTCGTCGGCGCGACCGGCAAATCGGCGCAGATCCCCCTTTACACCTGGCTGCCGGACGCCATGGCGGGCCCGACGCCCGTATCCGCCCTGATCCATGCGGCGACGATGGTAACGGCGGGCATCTATATGATCGCGCGAAGCAATATCCTGTATACCCTGACCCCGGTCACCCTGACCGTCGTGGCGATCATCGGGCTGGCTACGGCCTTGCTGGCGGCGACGATCGCGCTCAAGCAGAACGATATTAAAAAAGTGCTGGCCTATTCCACGGTCAGCCAACTCGGCTATATGTTCCTCGGCCTTGGGGCCGGCGCCTTCACCGGCTCGGTATTCCATGTGATGACCCATGCCTTTTTCAAAGCGCTGTTATTCCTGGGCGCGGGATCCGTCATTCATGCCCTGGGCAGCGAGCAGGACATCCGCAAGATGGGAGGATTATGGCGGCGGCTGCCCATTACCCATATTACCTTTTTACTGGCCTGCTTCGCCATTGCCGGTATTCCGCCCTTCTCAGGCTTTTTCTCGAAGGATGAGATCCTGGCGGCAGCTTACGGCATGCACCCGGCCCTGTATGTGGTGGGCGTACTGACCGCGCTGATGACGGCCTATTATATGTTCCGGCTTTACAGCATGACCTTTTTAGGCAAGTTCCGCGGCACGCCGGAGCAGGAGCATCACCTGCACGAGAGCCCGGCGGCGATGACCATTCCATTGATCATCCTGGCCATACTGGCCACGGCGGGCGGCTTTTTGGGGATCCCCGAAGCCTTTGCAAAAGATAGTCATTGGCTCGCCCATTTTCTGGCGCCCGTATTCGAAGGATCGGTAAGCCTGCATGCCGGCGCCGAACGGACGACCGAAACGCCGGAACTGCTGCTGATGGGCATTTCCGTCGCTGTGGCGCTTATCGGAACGATTTGGGCCTGGCTGCGCTTCAGCCGCAAACCGGAACTGGGCGAACCCTCGGGTTTCGGAAAGCTGCTTGCCAATAAATGGTATGTCGATGAATTGTATGATGCCGTGATCGTGCGCCCCCTGAATGCGGTCGCCAAATTTTTCAGCGGCTGGTTCGAGAAGTCGGTCATCGACTGGATCGTCAATGGGGTAGGGAAGCTGACGCTGTATGGCAGCCGGCAGATCCGTTTGTTACAGAGCGGCCAGGTCGGCGGATATGTCCTCCTGATGGTCGTGGGCATCCTGATCCTGTTCCTGGTGGAGCTGTTCGTTAAAAAGTAATATCATTAATAGATACACATGGTCCCTGTTTTACTGATCGTGATCCCGTTGTTGAGCGGGTTAGCCGGATGGTTCATTAAAGGAGAGGGGGCGGCCAGGACCTGGTCGCTGCTATCCTCGCTGGCGACCCTGGCCGTATCGGTCTATGCCCTGACCTTGAGCAAGGACAACCCGGCCCTGCACGCCGACGTGGAATGGATCCCGGCGCTGGGCAGCCGCTTTTCTGTCGGGCTGGACGGGATGGGCCGGATCCTTACCCTGCTTACCGCGCTGGGATACCCGTTGATCCTCATCGGCACCTGGCGCGACAGCTACCGGAAAGCGCCCAATTTCCATGCGCTGATGTTGCTCATGCAGGCGGGACTCATGGGCGTCTTCGTCTCGATGGACGCGCTGCTCTTTTATTTCTTCTGGGAACTGGCCCTGGTGCCCGCGTATTTCCTGGGCTCGCAATGGGGCGGGGAGCGGCGAATTCAGGCCACGTTTAAGTTCTTCCTCTATACCTTCATTGGTTCGCTGTTGATGCTAGTCGGCATCATCTGGCTTTACTACCATACCCCCGACCACTCCTTTTCCCTGAATTCGTTTTATGCGCTGAGGTCAAAGATCGCCAACGACGACCAGGTATGGTTGTTCTGGGTATTCTTTATCGCCTTTGCGATCAAAATGCCGATATGGCCGCTCCATACCTGGCAGCCGGATATGTACGAGCAGGCGCCGACTGCGGTGACGATGGTGCTGAGCGGCATCATGGTCAAGATGGGCTTGTTCGGCATCATCCGCTGGCTTGCGCCGGTGCTGCCTACCGGGTTTTGGGCCTGGGGCGATACCGCATCTGCCTTGTGCATCATCGGGATGATCTATGCCTCGCTGGTGGCCATCAGGCAGGACGACCTGAAACGATTGGTCGCCTACTCGTCGATCGCGCACATGGGCCTGATGTGCCTGGCCATCTTTGCAACGACTTCGACCGGGATGCAGGGAGTGATGATCCAGATGTTCAACCATGGCATCAATATCATCGGCCTCTGGATCGTGGTGGACCTGATCGAGCGTCAATTCCATACCCGGAAGATCTCCGAGTTGGGCGGGCTTGCGCAAAAGGCGCCCGGCCTGGCGATCCTGCTGGTGATCGTAGCCCTCGCGAATGTGGCATTGCCGCTGACGAATGCCTTTGTCGGCGAATTCCTCCTGTTCAGCGGGGTGTACAGCTCCATGGCGACGCGGTACAATGTACTCTTCACGGTGGTGGCCGGTCTCAGCATTATTTTGTCTGCGGTCTATACGCTGAATATGATCCAACGGGTTTTTTACGGGAATGTGAACCGCCTGACCGAAAAGGCCAGGGACATCCGGTTAAATGAGAAGGTCATCCTGGCGACCATCGTCGTCATTATCGTGGTGATCGGGGTGTATCCGAAGCCGGTGCTGGACCTGACGAAGGATACGGTGGAGGCGGTCATCACTAAAATGATCTACAAACAATGAATGCAATAATACTATCGGCCATTTGGGGGATCGTCATGATGTTCAGCGGGGTCTTTGTCAGCGGGAAAAGGACCATACGGACCATTGCCATTCTGGGCTTGCTCCTGTTATTCCTGGCGAACTGCCTGGATCTGGGCGGGGGCTTCCGTGTCCATATCGATGTTCACCGCATGCTCTATTTCGACACCTTCGGTCTTCTGGCCAATAGCGTGATCTTCGGGAGCACCCTGGTATTTGTCATGTTATCCGGGCGGGATATGGAAAATGTGGGCATCAACCTCGCGGAATATTTTGCCCTGATCTTTTTTGTGCTTTGCGGGGTGGCGCTGGTCACGACCTTCAATACGTTGCTGATGTTATTCCTGGGCATCGAGATCATTTCGATCCCTTTGTATATCCTGACGGGCAGCGACAAGCGCAACCTGAAGGGGAATGAGGCCTCTTTGAAATATTTTCTGATGGGGGCCTTCTCCACGGGTCTGATGCTGCTGGGGATCGCGTTTCTATATGGGGCCAGTCAGAATGGGAGCCTCTTCATTGACGAGATGGCCATCGGCAAGGCGCCCATTTCGCCCTTATTCATATCGGGCCTGCTCCTTTTGCTCGTTTCGATGTCCTTCAAGGTGTCTGCGGCCCCCTTTCATTTCTGGACGCCGGACGTGTATGACGGCGCGCCGACGGTATTCACTTCCTTTATGGCGACGATCGTCAAGTCTGCCCTATTCATCGGATTTATCAGGTTGTTCGATGAAGGCTTTGGCAGAGTGCATGACCGCTGGCAATTGTTTGTGGCCATCATTACGGCAGCCACTTTATTTATCGGCAATCTGACTGCAGTTTTTCAGCAGAGCGTCAAGCGGATGCTGGCCTATTCGAGTATCGCCCAGGCAGGATTCATGCTGATGGCGATCCTCTCGATCAATGGGATCGCCAGGGATGGCATCATCCTTTATATCACGGCCTATAGTGCCGCGACGATCGGCATTTTCGCCGTATTGATCAGGATGAAGGATTATACCTTCGAAGGCTTTTCCGGTCTGGCCAAACATCACCCGGTGCTGGCGGCCACGACGACGATCTTTTTATTGTCCCTTGCGGGGATCCCGCTGACTGCCGGATTCTTCGCCAAATACTATATGCTGGCTGCCGTCGTCTCGACGGGCAAGTATCTATGGCTGGTCATTTTTGCGGTATTATGCGCCGCCATCAGCGTCTATTATTACTTCCGGCTGATCCAGGCCATGTATTTCAAAGAGGGGGACCGCCAGGAATTGGATGAGGGGCCCGGGTTCAGGATCCTGCTGATCCTTCTGGCGGCGGTCATCGTGGTACTGGGGATCGCACCCCATTTGGTGACCGACCCCGTACACAGCCTAATCTACCTGTGGTAGGGGCCGGAATACTTATTTTCCGTAGATTGCGGAGGATGGCCACCGGGCCCGCGCATGACTTTTCGCGACACCATATCGCTCTCGTTCCGGACGATACGCAGCAATAAACTGCGAACCGGCATTACCGTGGCAATCATCGCCTTTGGGATCATGGCCCTGGTGGGCATCAATACGGCCATCGATGCGATGAAGCAAAAGCTGACGGAGAGCTTTTCAGCCATGGGCGCCAATGGGTTCACTATCCGGTATCAGCCTGCAGAACAGCATGGGAGGGGCCGACCCAGGGTACAAAAAGAGAAACGGGGATTGCTGAAAGCCAAGACCTCCAACCTGGACAAACCCTTCACGAAGGAGCAGGCCGAAACGTTCCTGGAGCGTTTCCAGTACCCGGCCAAGGTCGCTGTGACATTGTTCGGCGCGGGTGATGCGGTCGTATCGCTGGGAAATAAAAAAACCAACCCCAATGTCCGCGTTCAGGGGGGCAATGAGAATTACCTGGAATTGAATGGCTATGATCTGGCAACGGGCAGGAACCTGAATTCCCTGGATATCCGTTCGGGCAGGAATGTATGCCTCATCGGAAGCGAGGTGGCGACCAAATTTTTTGGCGAAAATCCCGAACGGCCGTTGGAAAAGATCATACATATTAATAATCTCCCTTACCGGGTGGTGGGTGTGCTGGAGTCAAAAGGTTCCACCTTCGGGATGAGCTGGGACAATACGATCGTCACCAGCTACACCAATGTCCATCGCTTCTTCAACTCGAATCCCAATGCCAGCTTCCAGATATTGGTCAAGGTGGCGGACATCCGCATGTTGGACGGGGCCATCGACCAGGCGGAAGGGATCCTGCGGCCGATACGGCGCCTGGCGATCACGGAGGACAATAATTTCATCATTGACAAGAGCGACAGCGCGGTGGCGATGGTCATGCGCAATCTGCGTTTCATCACCTGGAGCGCGATCATCATCGGGATAATCACCCTGGTCGGGGCCGCCATCGGGTTAATGAACATCATGCTCGTATCGGTTACGGAAAGGACCAAAGAGATCGGGCTTATCAAGGCCATCGGGGGCCGACAGCGCAACGTCAGGCGGCAGTTCCTGTATGAGTCCATATTGATCAGTGTCATCGGGGCGGCCTTCGGGGTGATCCTGGGCGTCCTGGTGGGGAATGCCTTTTCACTCGTCCTGCATACCGGCTTCGTATTCCCCTGGCTCTGGTTGATCGGGGGCATTGCACTTTGTTCCCTTGTCGGCCTCCTGGCCGGGCTCTACCCCTCCCTCAAAGCCTCCCGGCTAAACCCCATCGAAGCGCTTCGCTACGAATAAAAAATGATGGGTTTTGCATTACAAAATCCCTTAGATTTACACCCTTGCTAAATCATTTCCTATGCCCCCCGCTCGGGCCTTATAGCTTGTCATAGCAGCCTCTTTTAGAAGCGTGTATGACAACGATAAATTGAATTTGTTCTTTGGAGAAATTCCTTATCTTGTGAGGCAGTAAAAAATTTTTGTCATCCAATATCGTGTTCGGAAAAGCTTTTTTCCTTAGCATTGTACACCGTTTTTTACATACTTCAATCTTTTTTAAAAAAACACTAAAAACAAACGATCATGGCTGAGACAAAACCAACTGCAGCACCGGCAGCTAAAAGTTCTACATCCGTACAACCTAAGAAAAAAGGGAATACCATCTCATGGATAGCTCCGCTGGTATGTATTATATCCGGTTACCTGATCTGGAGGTTCGTCCTCGGTGCCGATGGAAACTTTACCAAACCTGATCTGGAAGGCGGCTTCTGGCCCAATCAGCAAGGTCCCAAGAGCAGCTTGGTTCGTATGTACCAGGGAGGTATCATCGTTCCGATCCTGATTGGTGCGCTGCTGACCGTTGTCACTTTTGTGATCGAGCGTTTGATGACCATCAGCAAGGCCACGGGGAACGGCAATATCGCCGAATTCATCCGCAAAGTGCAATATCATCTTGCCAACAAGAATGTCGATGCAGCGATCAGCGAATGTGACAAGCAAAAAGGCAGCGTAGGGAATGTGATGAAGGCCGGCTTGCGCAAGTACAAAGAAATGATCTCGGTGAGCGAACTCGATACGGAGCAAAAAGTATTGGCGATACAAAAAGAGGTTGAGGAAGCGACATCGTTGGAATTACCCATGCTGGAAAAAAACCTGGTATTCCTTTCTACGATCGCCTCGATCGCTACCCTGCTCGGTCTGCTCGGTACGGTAATGGGCATGATCCGTTCATTTGCCGCATTGGGTGAGGCAGGCGGTGGCGAGGCGGCTCAACGTCTTTCCGAAGGTATTTCCGAGGCCCTCTATAATACGGCCCTGGGGATCGGCACCTCAGCTGTTTCGATCATAATGTATAATGTATTCACTACCAAGATCGACGGCATTACGTACGGCATCGACGAAAGCGGATTTACCCTGACCCAGAGCTTTGCTTCTTTGTATAAATAGGCCGCGAACCGGATTTTTGCAACTTTTTAGCAGAGGATTTATGGAATTGGGGAGCTAATGAATCTTAATGAGTTGCAGGGATTTGGCGATGACCTGCGTTTTTCCATTTATTAAACATTGAACAATGCCTAAAGTTAAGATACCGCGGAAGAGCACGACCATTGACATGACAGCCATGTGCGACGTGGCCTTCCTCTTGCTGGCTTTTTTCATTCTTTGCGCCAAGTTCAAGCCTTCGGATGCCCTTTCGGTCACGACACCCAGTTCGGTGTTCTCGAAGATCGCGCCGGAGACCAATGTGGTGACGGTCACGATCACGCCGGACTCACGGGTATTCCTATCGGTTTCCGATAAGAATGTCTCCGAAAAGCTCGCCATGATCAACGATATCAATGTCTCGAAGAATCTGGGGCTGAGCGATGCGGAAAAGAGCAATTTCGCGAACAGGCCTGCCTCCTACATCGGGGCACCGTTCAGCCAGCTCAAATCATTCCTCGACAAAACGCCGGACGAATTGAAGAACATGCAGTTACCCGGCATTCCGGCCAAGGATAGCACGAATAATGAATTGATTGACTGGATCCGTGCGGCGACGGGTGCCTTTGCGGGCTCCAAAATGGCCCTCCTGGTCCGGGGAGACAATGCGGCCAAATATCCGGCCTTCCAGAGCGTCCTGATCGCGTTCAAGCGGAACGATCAGCTGAAATTCCAGATGATCACGAGTCCGATCGCGGCGCCCCGCGGTTCCGAGTTGGAAAAGACCCAGATCGTTACGGGTAAGAAAGGCGTGGAGTAGGGACCAGGATTTGCTGGGATAGGCTAAAATTATTTAGTAACTTTAAAAAAGCTTACGTTTATGGCAGAAATGGATACCTCAGGCGGCGGTGGTCATAAGAAGGGCCCCGGCGTCAAGAAGGCGAAGAAATTATCCACCCGTGTGGATCTGACCCCGATGGTGGATCTCGGATTTTTGCTGATCACGTTTTTCATTTTCACCACGACGATGAGCCAGCCGACGGCTATGCGTCTGGGATTGCCGAAGGATACGCAGAAGCCTGAGGAGCAGAACAAGTTGAAGGAGTCTGCGGCGCTGACGATCATGCCTTCCAAACAGGACAAGGTATATTATTATGAAGGCGCTGATCCCTCCAAGCTGCAAACCTCAGACGTCAAGAAGATCCGCGAGGTGATCCTGGATAAGAAAAGAAGGACGGACCCCAAGGACTTCATGGTGATCATCAAGCCGACCCAGGATGCGACGTACAAGAATACGGTGGATATGATCGACGAGATGACGATCGACGAGGTCAAGCGTTATGCGTTGGTGGATATCACCCCGGCCGAATATGGGTTCGTGCAGAAGACAGAGGTCGCCAATGGGATAAAATAAGGTGCGGTTCCGTATGGAATCGTCCCGATCATGAATCTTAAATAAAACCATTTTACAATGGATGTCAACAAAATACTTAACGCCGATATTCTGGACATCATTTTCGATGGACGGAATAAGGAATATGGCGCTTATGACCTGAGGAAGACCTATAACAAGCGTCTCCTAAGGGCCCTGATAGGGACAGCTGTGGTCATCCTGCTCCTTTTTGGCAGCTTTTTCGTGTCCAATCTGGACCTAGCCAAGAAGAAAACGGCCATGGTCGTGCAGGACGTGCAGTTGGAGCAGGTCGAGCAAAAGAAAGACGAACCGCCGCCCCCTCCGCCTCCCAAAGTGGAGCCCCCGAAGGTGGAAATGGCCAAGTTTACGCCTCCCAAGATCGTTCCGGATGATAAGGTGAAGGAGGACGAGAAGCCACCCGAACAGGAGAAGCTGGAAGATACCAAGATCGGCACTGTGAACCAGGAAGGGATCAAGGATGAAGGCATCACTGCCCCTCCTTCCGATGCCGGCAAGGGTGTGGTCGCTGCACCGGTGGACAATACGGACTATGACAAGACCTTTACGAAGGTGGAGATCGAGTCCGAGTATCCTGGTGGTTCTGCAGCCTGGTTGCGTTATCTTAATAAGAATTTCCGTTATCCCGACGAAGCCGTTAATAACGACATCCAGGGTACGGTCGTGGTGCAGTTCATCGTGGATAAGGAAGGTAATGTGAGCGATGTGCAGGCGATCAGCGGACCTACCGATGGTGGGTTGCGCGACGAGGCGATCCGTGTGATCAAGAAGAGTGGTAAGTGGACGCCCGCCATTCAGAATGGACGCCAGGTAAAATCGTATAAGAAGCAGCCGATCGTGTTTAAGTTAGAGGCGCAATAAGCTGCGAGCGACGGCAATAATAAAGAGCGTGACTGTCGCTCGAAAAAAATTGAATCCCTTCCGCGATGCGGAGGGGATTTTTTTTGCGCATTTGTCCTGGGGTATGCATGATAGTTAGGTTTTGGCTGTGGAATCCTCTGCCGGCGGCGTCTTTATAGTAAACCAACTGTCATGGAAACAAATAAGATCCTCGGTGCCGACCTGCTCGACATCATCTTCGACGGCAAGAACAAGGAATATGGGGCCTACGAATTACGCAAGACCTACAGCCAGCGTCTGACCAGGGCGCTGCTCGGGACGGGCGCTCTCCTTCTCTTTCTTTGCGGCAGCTATTTTCTTTCAGGGTTGCGTGCTGCGACCGTCCCCTGGCATGCGGATCCGCCGGATGTGACGCTGGTGAAAATACCGGATAACAAGGTCGATCCGTTGCCTGTGCCGCCGCCGAAACCGCAAGCCGTTCAGATCAAGACAGC
>JAUZNZ010000025.1 GCA_030706735.1 Bacteroidota bacterium
TCCAGTCCCCATTGAGCGGCAGCCACAGGTAGGATTTACCCGTCGTCAGCGCAATGGTGATCTTGAACTCCCCGGAGCTCAGCTGCGTGAACTGCTGAGAGGGAACCGGCACCGGATTACTCCAGCCCCCGGCCGTCGCATCCCCCACAATATACAGATTGGTGGGTATATCCCCCGCCGAGGCCGCCGTGATCGTATAGGTTCCCTTTACAAAATCCACGATGATCTTGTACAGCCCACTGGCCACCGGCCCGGCCATATTATTGGGCGCATCCGGCACAAAGGCGCCCCCCGCCGGATCGGGCGTACCCGTCACCGCATACTTATGGCTCCAGTCCCCATTGACCGGCAGCATCAAAAACTGCTTGCCCCCCGTCAGCTGCACCACGATGCCAAACGTATTGGGATCGATCTGCGTGAACTGCTGCACCGGCACCGGTACCGGATTATTCCAGCCGCCCCCCGTCGCATCCCCGACCAAGAACAGCGCCCCCGGCACCGGATAGATCGGCTTGGGAATCGTCGAATACGGCGTCACCGCCAGGCTCACGACATTGCTGATCACCGTCGGCACCGCCGAGGCGGCCCCCGTACTCTGTTTCACGTCCGCCATCACCCGCACCTTCAGGGTCCCCGACACCGTCGGCGTCAGACCCAGGCCCAACGCAATCGTATTGAAGTCCCCCGCAGTATACGTCTTCGACAACCCTCCGGCCATCGTCACCGTCACCGGCTTGGCAAACGTGCCACTGGCTGAGTCGATCTGCAGCGTATAGGTCACCGAGACCTTGGCCACATAATTTATAGCCGGCCAATTGAAGGTCACCGCCGTCTTCGTTCCGCCTCCCGTGGAGTCCAGCACCAGCGTCGTGGAGGTGGCCGCCAGGCCCGCCGAGCCGAAGCTCCCCGCCGTCAGGTTCGCCTGCGGAAGGTCGCGCTTGCAGCCCGAAAGCACGGTCAGACACGCTGCCGCGCCTATGATCAGTTTGGATACTATCCTTTTCATGTTCTTATGTTTATTTCAAATGTTTCAGCAAATTAATATCCCGTATTCTGCGTCAGGTTCGCATTGGCCGACAGATCCGTCGAGGGCAGGGGAAACAAATTATACTTGTCGGCCACCGCCGTACCTCCCTGCACTCCCCCCTTCCAGGCCCACAGGTAGGCCGCCGTCGTGAATTTTCCATAACGCACCAGATCCGTCCGGCGGAAGGCCTCATAGTACAGCTCCCGGCCCCGTTCGTCCAGGATAAAATCCGTCGTCAGCTGGCCGGCCGTAATATTGCCCGACGTACTGCCTCCCCAGGCCCGCGTGCGCAGCGCATTGATATAGCCCAACGCCGTATTCGCATCTCCCCCTGTACCCCCGCGGAGCACCGCCTCGGCATAGATCAGGTACATCTCGGCCAGCCGGAACAGCGGAAAATCGATATCTGAAAAATTGCCCGCCGCATCGGCATGGGGCGCCTTGCCGCCTCCGCGCGTCAGGTTGCGGAACTTGTCGGTCGAGTACCCATTGGTTCCGGTATACAGATCCTTCATCTGAAGGGTCTGCCCATTGGTGTAGAACTGCGCCCGCTGATCGGTGCCGCCCGTATTGTCGGGGAACAGGCTCACAAAGTCCTGCGTGCACCGAAGACCTCCCCAGGTCCCATTGGAGCCCGAGATCGTGCCGGGAACGGCCGCCGGCCCATGCACCAGGTAGGTCGTGCCCCCGTAGGTCTGCGTATAGGTGCCGTCATAGTTGATCGTGAAGATGAACTCATCGGTGTTCAGGTTGTCATCGGCCAGGACCAGCTCCCGGTAGTTGGGATGCAGCGTATAGCCCGCCGCGATCACCTTGTTTGCGTACGTGATCGCGTCTGTATAATGGGCCGTACCCGTATACACCTGCGCATTCAGGTACATGCGCGCCAGCAGTGCCCAGGCCGCCGCCTTGTCGGCACGTCCATATTCATTGGTCTTTGGCGCCACCAGGTCGGCGTCGATCGCCTTGAGCTCCTTCTCGAGCCAGGCAAACAGGTCGGCACGCTTGATCTGTTTGGGAACGGTGGTAGCCACCGGCAGATTCTCGTCCGCAAAAGGAGGGTTGCCATACAGGTCCATCAGCACCCAGTACTGGTATGCACGAAGAAAACGTGCTTCTGCACGGTAGTTCTTGATCGCGGCTGCATCGGCCCCCGTGATCCCACGACCGCCCACCGCCGCATCCGTCGACTGGCGGATGAAGTCATTGCACAGCGTGATCTGGAAAAAACTCCGGTAATACAATCCATCGATGATCGGGTTGACCGCCGACCAGCTCATCTCATGCAGCCCCTGGATACCGGCATCATTCTGCCAGGTCCAGGCCGCCTCGTCGGTCGTCAGCTCCTGACAATTAAAATACATCCGCAAAAAATCCGAGTTGCCCTCATCGGCAATGATTTGCGTAGAAATGTCCGGCTGGCCCGTACCCCCCTGATTCCCCGTCAGTGCAAAGGCCCCATAGACCTTGGCCAGGGCCTGCTTATAGCCCGCCGGCGTCGCATAGACCTTATCGGCCGTCACATCATTGGTCGGCGAGAGATCCAGCTTTTTGGTACAGGAACCCGCCAGCACCGCCATCGCCAGCACCCCGGCAATTCGTTTATGGAAAAAAATTGATCTCATATACAGCGTTTATTTATACTAGTTATAGTTTAAAACCCGAGGTTCAGGCCAAGTGAATAGGTACGCGGACGGGGATAGGGATTGTTGTCGATACCCGGATTGCCCCCATTGCCAAGCTCCGGATCCAGACCCGTGTACCTGGTGATCACAAATACGTTCTGCACCGTAGCCACCGCAGCCAGCGTAACGGAGGAATGGCCCAGGTGGCCCCAATTATAGCCCAGGTGCAGATTGTCCATTCGCAGGAAGGAACCGTTCTGCAGATAATAATCGCTTAAAAGCTGCTGCCCGTTCCCCCCTTTAAAACCCGTGGCCAAATAATTGGTGGTCGTATTGTACAACACCGAGTTGCCCAGGATCTGGTTGAGGGTGCCCGTCTGGCTGGCAATATTGTTGTACACATAGTTGCCAAAGCTGCCCCGCAGCACGAATCCCGCATTCCATTTATTCCAAGTCAGGTTGGTCGAGAACCCCAGAAAAACCTTCGGATCGGCGGATTTGCCATAGTACTGGTCGGCCTGATTTATGATCCCATCCCCATTCTGATCCACGAAGACCCCTTCGAGGGGCTTACCCGTCGTCTTGTCATAGACCTGCTGGAACAGGTAGAAGGTATTCTTGGGATAACCCACCTGGTCCAGGAAGGCGAACTGACCGCCGATCCCTCCGGCAATGTTGCCGACCGGCAAGCCTTTGTAGTTTGTATCTCCGGCAATCGGCGTCAGCTTGGTGATCTTGTCCTGGTTATAGGTGATGTTGAAATTCACGTCCCAGGTCAGCCCTGCGCGGCGGATCGGCTGCAGGTTCAGGTTGAACTCGACCCCCTTGTTGGTCACATCCCCCACATTGACCACGAAGAACGCCGTGAAATTCGATCCGGCTGACTGCGGGACATTGTTCAACAGGGATTCGGTCTTTCTGGAGTACACGTCAATGCTACCACTGATCCGGTTGTCCGCAAAACCATAATCCAGACCCAGGTTCGACGTGACCGTTTGCTCCCACTGTATGCCCGGATTATAGCCATTCGGACGCCAGCCCTGGTAATACGTATTGCCGAACTGATAGGAGGCATTTTGCTGGCTGAGCGCATAGACCGCATCAAAACCATAGTTGGCAATACCGTCCTGCTGGCCCGTGATCCCATAACCCAGACGAAGCTTCAGGTCGGATACGGCCGGTACATTGCTCAGGAAGGACTCATCCTTCATCCTCCAGGCAAAGGCGATCGATGGGAACAGACCGTATTTGTGCAGCGGCCCGAACCGGGAACTGGCATCCCGGCGAAGCGTACCGGTAAGCAGGTATTTGTCTTCCACATTGTAGATCAACCGTCCAAAATAAGAAAGCAACGTATGTTCCGGCTTATTGATCGCAAAGGCCGGATCGGAGTTGGCTACCTTGCTGCCATCGGCATAGAACTGTGCATAATTATAAACTGTCGTCAGGTAGTCCTGAAACGAATATCCGCCCCGTACGTCCAGGTGGCTCTTGAGCGCCTTGAAGTCGCGAACATAACTCACGTAACTTTCAAAGGTCGTGTTCCATACCTTTTGCTTGTAGGGATTGTTCTGCCCCCCCGTGCCGCCGACCACGTAGTTGGACGCCGCGCTGTCGGTCACATAGGTGTTACCCTTGCCGAGCGAACCGTCATAGCCCAGGTTCACGTTCACATGCAAACCCTCTACCCAGGGCAGTTCATAATCGACCTGCAGACTGCCAATGCTCCGCTCCGGACTGCTCTTGTCGTAACGTTGTTCCAACTGGCCCAGCGGATTACGACCCGCCAGGTTTTGCAACCCCGTCGGAGCGGTCGGATCCAGCCACTCATAATAGCCGCCGAAACGGGGGCTCTTACTATACACCGGCTGTGTCGGGTCAAAGGTTGCCGCACCGCCAATCGCGCCCTGCGTGGCAAAACGGGTGTGCTCCATCGAACCACGCACGCTAAGATCTATTTTCAATTTGTTGCCGAAGAACCGCGGATTCAAATTCCACGCCACCGACGTCCGGCTCATGTAATCGGTCTTCAGTATGCCGTTGGCATCCTCATATCCCAGGGACAGCCGGTAAGGCAGCCCGCTGATACCGCCCGTCAGGTTGACCGTATTGTTCAGGCCGATGGCCGGCTGGAAGATCTGATCCTGCCAATTGGTACTGGCCCCGCCCAGCATCGCGATCTGGGCAGCCGTCCCATATTGCTGGACGATGGCCCGGAATTGAGCCGCATTCAGCACCGGGATCTGCCCCGTACGGGTCCCTACCGAACTGACGGAACTCAGGTTCACCCGCAAGGGGCCGCCCTGGCCTTTCTTGGTCGTGATCAAAATGACCCCATTGGATCCCCGCGTACCGTAGATCGCCGTGGCCGATGCATCCTTCAATACCGTAAATGTCTCAATATCATTGGGATCAATAAAACTTAAGGGACTGCCTGCCCCCGATATATTGTCATTGGAAACAGGAACCCCGTCGATCACCACGAGCGGATCGTTGCTCGCAGACAGGGATGAACCGCCGCGGATGCGGATCGTACTGCCCGAACCCGGCTGGCCATTGTTGGAGATCACCGAGACGCCCGCAATCTTGCCCGCAATCATCTGCTCGGGCGTCGTGATGGCCCCGCCCTTTTGGAAATCCTTCTCCCCCACCGTGGCCACCGAACCCGTCAGGTCACTCCGTTTAACCGATCCATACCCGATCACCACCACCTCATTGAGCCCCGAAGAGGAGCCCACCATGCGAACCTCCAACGCCCCACCCGTGATGTCCACCTGCTGCGTCCCGAACCCCACCGAGGAGATGACCAGCGACCTGGTCCCAACGGGAACCGTCAGCCGGAATGACCCATCGGCCCCGGTTACCGTCCCCTTTGACGGCGACCCCTTCGGTACCACCGACGCCCCCAGCAACGGACTCCCATCCCTGGAGTCCGTGACCTTGCCGGTTACCGTCCTGTCCTGCGCGAACGAAGCAGACCAGGCGCATACCAGCGTCAAAAGGATAATGCCTATCCTTGCAAGCAATCGTTTTTTCATTCTGTTTTTGGTTTTGGTTACTGTTTGCAAATTAGCAGGGGCACGGTTCTTCGCTTTGTTCAAACGTTCATTTCTGTAGTCCAAATGAATATTCCTTCCGGGTACGGATGGACCGCGCCCAAAAAGTTTCCGATACTTGCTACATTTGAAAGCGTTATGCGGAATCGACTGACGTTGCCGGCCATCTTACTATGCCTGTCCGCGGGCGGTCTGTTTGCACAAGCCCCCCAGCTTGCTTTTTCCCATATCCTCGACGAACAGGGCCTCTCCAACAGCACGATCGAAGCCATCTACCAGGATAGCAAGGGCTTCATCTGGTTCGGCACCCGGGACGGCCTCAACCGGTATGACGGCAAGGAGATCGTCGCGTATAAATATGACCCCTCCGATTCCACCAGTCTGAGTGATAGCTACATACGTTATCTCTATGAAGACAGGTACCACGATCTCTGGGTAGCCACCATCAATGGGTTGAACCGGTTCGTCCGCGAAAAGAATCATTTCATTCGGTATAAGCACGTGGCCAGCGATCCATACAGCCTGAGCTCCAACCTCATCACGTCGATGACCGAAGACCGGGACGGCAACCTTTGGATCGGCACGTTCGGAGGGGGTCTCGACCGTTTCGACCGGGGGACGGGTCATTTTATCGCCTTCCGCCACGATCCAAACTCGGCCGGAAGCCTCGGGGACGACCGGGTAAATTATGTGTACAAGGACAAGGGAAATAACCTCTGGATCGGCACCGAATCCGGCCTGGACCTCCTTACCAAACGGACCGGCCCGTTCATCACCTGGCACTATACCTCGGACGTCCATATTTCACGGAATACGATCCGGGTCATCCAGGAGGATCGACAGGGTAATCTTTGGCTGGGCACCGAGGATGAAGGGCTGTTCCTCTTTGACCCGCTCCAAAAGACCTTCACCCGTTTCCGTCATTCGGACAAGGATCCGAGCAGCCTGGGAAATGACATGATCAAAAGCCTGTTATTTGACCGGAAGGGAAATCTTTGGGTGGGGACGATCAATGGAGGGCTCAATCTGTTCAACCCGGCCAGGAACTCCTTTTACCAATACCAGAATGAACCCGGGAATTCCTCGAGTCTTTCCCAGCGGACGGTCTCGGCCCTGTTCGAGGATAACCAGGGTAACCTCTGGATCGGGACCCACCGCGGGGGCGTCAATGTCTATTCGGCCGGCATGGAGAAATTTCATCTTTACCGCCAGCAGTCTGTCGCCGGCAGCCTGAGCTATAGCGATGTTCGCGCCTTTTGCGAGGACAATGACGGCATCTGGATCGGAACGGATGGCGGGGGCCTGGATCTCTTTCAGCGGGACCGGAACAGCTTCCAGCATTTTCGTAACGACCCTTTCCGGGAAAACAGTATCGGGTCCGATGCTGTTCTGCATATACTCAAGGACCGCGAGGGAGGGATCTGGGTTAGCACCTGGGGCGGCGGCCTCAATCTTTTAGACAAAAAGACGGGCGCATTTACCCGCTACAGGAACAATCCATCGGACAGCACGTCCATCAGTTCCGACTACGTTCAACAGACCTACGAGGATTTCAAAGGCAATCTTTGGGTGGCGACTTATTATGGGGGCCTCAACCTGTTCGACCGCAAAAAAAAGAAATTCACGCGCCTGATCTATGATTCACTCCACCAGACCAGCCTCTACGGGAACAATATCGTATCGATCTGCGAGGACCGGGAAAGCAATATCTGGATCGGCACCGATGACGGCGGACTCAACTGTTACCATCAGACGACAAGGCATTTCACGCACTACTTCAACAACGAGGATAAAATGCCGGACCTCCGGGTCATCTTCTCCGATAGCAGGGGAAGACTATGGGTCGGTCAAAAGGGACTGTACCTGTTCGATCCGGCAGGCAACCGGTTCACCCTCTATACGGACAAGGCGGGCCTGTCCACCGAATTCATCAAGGGCATTACGGACGACCAGGACGGAAATCTCTGGATCGCCACATCCAATGGGTTGACCCAGTTCAATCCCGAGACCTTCGCCTATAAAAAATATAATACCGGGGATGGCCTGCAGGGGCTCGAGTTCGAGGCCAATGCGTACATGAAGGCCAAGGATGGCGAAATGTTCTTCGGCGGCATCAATGGGTTCAACTGCTTCTATCCCGGAGACATCCGGATTAATACGTTCATTCCGCCCGTTTACCTTACCGGCTTCCAGATCTTCAATGAGCCGGTGATCCCCGGCCGGGCGAATTCTCCTTTGCAAAACGATATTAGCTTTACCGATGAGGTCCGTTTGTCCTACAAACAATCCACCTTCTCCTTCAATTTTGCCGCGCTCAACTATACGGCGCCGGAAAATAATCAATATGCCTATAAGCTGGAACCCTTCGACAAGGATTGGAACTATGTCGGCAAAGAGCGCAAAGCGAATTATACCAATATCGGCCCCGGCGAGTACCACTTCCGCGTCAAAGCATCCAATAACGATGGCGTATGGAATGAGGAGGGTACGGGATTACGCATCGTCATCACCCCACCCTACTGGAAAACCAGTTGGTTCGTATTGCTGATCAGCGCGATCGTGATCGCGTGCCTTTATGCCTTTTATAAGTTCAAGACCCGACTCAAACTGAAGGAGCTGGAGGAAAGGAAGCGGGAGGAGATCCACCAGGTGCAGCTCCAGTTCTTCACTAATATTTCGCACGAGTTCCGGACCCCGCTCTCCCTGATCCTTGGCCCATTGGAACGGCTTATGAAGGAGGACGCCGGCCCGGCCTTCCGGCATTATTATTCGGTCATGCACCGGAATATTCACCGGCTGATGGGCCTTATCACGGAGCTGATGGATTTCAGGAAGCTCGAGAGCGGCTCGCTCCGCCTTCATGTGACCAAGGGGAACCTGAATGGCTTTCTGGAAGAGATCGCCGAAGAGTTCAGGGACTGGGCCCTTCAAAAAGAGATCCTGTTCCGGACGATCCTTTCCCACCAAGGGCAGGACACCTGGTTTGACCGGCAGATCCTGGAAAAGATCGTCCTGAACCTGCTGAATAATTCGATCAAGTACACGAAGAAGGGAGGCCATATCACGCTCAGCCTATTCGGTTCGCTGGCAGACTTCAAGCCCTCACATGCCAATGAACTGGTGCTTAAAAATGAGTTCCGCGGGAGTGCCTACGCCTATATCCGGGTAGCCGACAATGGCATCGGCATCTCCAAGGAATCCATCCGGCATCTTTTCGAAAGGTACTATCGGATCACCGAGTCCCACCTCGGCTCGGGGGTGGGCCTGGCCTTCGTGAAGAACCTGGCCATATTACACAAGGGAGATGTGTTGGTTTATAGCGAGCGTGGGGAAGGCACGGAAATCATCATCGGGATCCCGGTCAGCGAACAGGATTATAAGAAGGAGGAAAAAAGCAGCGCTTACCAGGCTTCGGGGGGCGTGCGTCTCGAGAGCCTCCATAATAAATATGAGCACTACCTGGATGAATTCGACGATCTGCCCGCGGGCGATCCGCGCGAACCGGAAGCGGCGGCAGCCACCGAACTGATCTTGCTGGTGGAGGATAATGCCGAGCTCCGCGGTTTCCTACGAGATACCTTGTCCAAGACCTGGAAAGTGGTGGAAGCGGCGGATGGAAAAGAGGGATTCATGCTGGCCAGGCAGACCTTCCCCAATCTCATCATCAGCGACATCATCATGCCCGGGATGAATGGCATCGAGCTTTGCCGCGCTATCCGGGAAGATCCGGAGACGGCACATACGCCGTTCGTCATGCTCACCGCGCGAAGCGCCGTCGAATCGCAGGTGGAGGGCCTCGAATCCGGAGCCGATCATTATTTCGCGAAGCCCCTGAACATCGACCTGTTATTATTGACCATCCGGAATATTTTCGACCAGGGCACCAAACGGAAGGAACGTTTCGGCCGGGACAGCCATATCGAGGCCATGGAACAAGTGCATTCCGAAAAGGACAAAGAATTCATCGGACAGGTACTGGCCATCATCGAGTCACAGCTCAGCAATCCGGATTTCTCGGTCGATTATCTCTGCGGCAAGGTCGGCATGAGCCGAACCAAACTATATCAGAAGATCAAGGATATCAGCGGTCAGTCGATCGGCGATTTCGTGCGCACCATCCGTCTCAAGAAGGCGGTCCAGATCATGACCCATGAAGACGTTCCCCTCTCCGAGGTCATGTACCGCATCGGAATACAGACGCAATCTTACTTCACCAAGGCGTTCAAAAAGGAATTTGGGAAGACCCCGACCCAATTCATGCAGGAGATCAAGAAATACTAGCCCGCCTTCGGCCGACCCTTCCGCCTCCCATCAAAACCGGACGATGAATGCATCGAAACCGGACGATTTTGGGTTCTTAATGAAAAGTTAATCCACTGTATATCAACTTGTTGATTTTGTGGCACCAGGCTGGCAATCTTACCGGTGTTCAACAAAATCGAATCAAAAAACAACCCTTTATGGATAAAAACAAAAAAAGACCGAGCCGCAATTCATCCGGCTTAATTTACCGCTCAACCCGGTAATATGCCATTCAATGTACTATATATTGCATAGTACTTAATTAAAACCTTATCTTTGTATTACAAATGAAATCAAAACCAAAATCTCGAAACAATTAAAACTTAAGAATATGTCACCGAAATTAAAATCACTCATTGGCGCCCTGGCCCTGGTTATGATAACCGGCTCCAGCTTCGCCGCCCCGGCCGCAAAGCATGCCGCCGTGAAGACGCACAAATCTGCCATCGCTTCCGACGACCTGAGCAATCAGATCAGGAGTTCTTTCAAGAACGAGTTCAACACGGCGCAGCTCATCAGCTGGCAGGTCACCAGCGATTTCACCAAGCTGACCTTTTTGATGAATGGGAACGTCATGTTCGCTTTCTACGCACCCGATGGTGAATTACTGGCGGTATCGCGGAATATCCTTTCCTCCCAATTGCCCATCAGCCTGACCCGGAACCTCAAGAGCAGCTACGCGGACTATTGGATCGCCGACCTGTTCGAGATCAGCAGCGAGACAGGCAACTATTACTATGTCACGCTCGAGGACAGTGATCGCAAGATCGTTCTCCGCTCGGTCGGAACCAGTGCATGGGAAAAATATTACGCAGAACGCAAATAAAGTTTCAGCATATACCCTATCACCAGTCCCCCAAGGCCGCCATCGTGCGGCCTTTTTTAATACCTTTAAGAATGCTGCGTATGTACTGTATGATCTTGCTCCTGTTATCCGCCGGGCTTTGTAAAGCCTGGCAGCAAAAGCCGCTATTCCGGAATGCCGCCTTTGCCGTTTATGCGGACAGCATCGTTCAAGGTAAATTTCTGGCGCATGCCTTATCCCGCAAGGAGATCCGGTCCGATTATCAAAGCGCGACCCTGGCCCGGGAGACGGCGACTGACCATCCCCGTCAAGGGACAACCGATCACTGGATCCTGACGAAAGACATCAGCGCCTTCCCTCAATATGTCTCGCCCTATCCGATGGCGGATGCCTTGTACAACCTGAGCCTCGAGGAGATGATCAGGGCCGTGGAGCCCGACAGCACGTTCCGGACCGGCAAGGAATGGGCAGGCGTGTGGACGAGGGATATCAGTTACAGTATTCTCCTGTCCATGGCCTATTTGCAGCCGCGCGTGGCGAGATATAGCCTGTTGAAAAAGGTCGACAAGCATGGAAAGATCATCCAGGATACGGGGACAGGCGGCGCATGGCCGGTTTCCAGCGACCGGATGATCTGGGCCGTTGCGGCCTGGGAACTCTATAAGGTGACGGGCGATAAGGCCTGGCTCCGGCAGGCCTATGCCATTATCCGGAGGTCCCTGGCAGCCGATTATGACGTGATCTATGACGGATCGACGGGGCTCGTTCGCGGCGAATCCTCCTTTCTCGATTGGCGGGAGCAAACCTATCCGGGCTGGATGCAGCCCGCGGATATCTTTGCGTCCGAAAACCTGGGCACCAATGCCGTGCATTATGAGGCTAACCTGGTCATGAGCAAAATGGCCGTCTTGCTGGGCAGGCAAAAGGAGGCGGCCGGCTATCTCGATCACGCCGCCGCCATCAGGGCGGCCATGAACAAATGGCTATGGATGCCGGAGAAAGGGTATTATGCACAATACCTGTACGGGAGGATCAACAGAATGCAGTCGCCGCGTTCGGAAGCGCTGGGTGAAGCGCTATCGATCGTATTTGGCATTGCGGACAGGGACAAGGCCGCACAAATGATGTCACGGGTCCCAGTAAGCGCTTTTGGCATCCCCTGCATCTATCCCCAAATCCCGGGCATCCCGCCCTATCATAATAATGCGGTGTGGCCCTTCGTCCAGACGTTTTGGCTCTGGGCCGGCGCCCGGGCTGGCAATGAACGATCCGTCATGGAAAGCATCTGCGATGTATACCGCCCCGCCGCCATGTGGCTCACCAATAAGGAGAATTTTGTCGCTTCGACGGGTGACTATGCAGGGACGCAGATCAATTCCAGCAATATGCTCTGGAGCCTGTCGGGTAATCTGAGCATCGTATATAAAGTATTGTTCGGGATCCGCTTCAATGCCGATGGGTTGGCGTTCGAGCCCTTCGTCCCGAAATCGTTCCGCGGGGACCGGAGCCTGACGAACTTCGCTTATCGTGGGTCCTTGCTGGATATCGATATGACCGGATATGGACATACGATCCAGGGGTTTTATCTGGATGGCAAGCGCATGGAGACGGCCGCCATTCCCGCGGACATGAAGGGCAGGCATCGCATCAGGATCGTATTGGCCGGAGATCCCCTGCCGGCCGCGATGGTCAACGAAGCTCCCGGCGTCTTCAGCCCTGCTGCGCCGGTAGCTGCCTGGCAACCTCCTTTCTTATCGTGGCCGCGCGTGGAAGGCGCGGTAAAATATACCGTTTTGAAAAACGGCAAGCCGTGGCGAATGACCGGGGACACCGCTCTTCGGATCGACGGCGACGGCGGCGCATTTTCGGAATATGCCGTGCAGGCAGTTGACCCTAACGGCCTGTCGTCTTTCTCCGGCGAACCGGTTGCGCTGATCGACAGTTCTGCGATGGCAATCTATGAGGCTGAAAAATATGCCGGCAGATCGCCGCTGGCCTATGCAGGATGCTCAGGCGAAGGCTTTGTGGAAACCAGCACGACCGTTAATACCCGCATTGACATCCCCATCAGGATCGGCCGCGACGGCGAGTACCTGATCGATTGCCGCTATGCGAATGGCAACGGACCCATCAATACGGAGAATAAATGCGCTATCCGCACCGTGCTGGTGGATGGCCGGCCGCAAGGCGTCTGGGTACTGCCCCAGCGCGGCACCAACGCATGGAATCAATGGGGCTTCAGCAATGCCCTGACCCTGCACCTGACAAAAGGTTCCCACCAGCTATCCCTCCGGTATCTGCCTTCCGACGAGAACATGAACATCGCGATCAATCAGGCGATGGTCGACTATGTACGGGTGATCAGGAAATAATTTCACCGCGGATCAAAAAATTGTAAGAAATCCTGCTCAGAACGGTACTAACAGGTTAAACACCCCGCCGTGACGGAAAATGAACAGCAACACCTATTCGAGACCTGGCTTCGGGAGTATAGAGCGATCATATTCAAAATAGTCAGGGCCTATGCCTTCACGGCCATGGACCAAGACGACCTCTTCCAGGAGATCGTCATCCAGATCTGGCATTCCATCCCTGCATTCAGAAGCGAGGCTTCGCCGACCACCTGGATCTATCGCCTATCGCTCAACATTGCCATCAAATGGGTCAGGAGAGAGCGCAGGCACTATGCCCCGGGTCCCCTCGAGGACGCCGGGCACCTTCTGCATGAAAATCCGGTCGACGAAAGGCTACGATGGTTGTACCAGGAGATCCACCAGCTCAACGAAGTGGACCGCTCGATCGCGCTATTATTACTCGATGGTTTCAGTTATAAGGAAATGGCCCATATCATCGGCATCACGGAATCGAATATCGGGGTACGGATCAACCGAATTAAAAAGCATCTCGTTACCAAATCAAAAAAAGAGGATTATCATGGAACTTGAAGATTTGCAAAGGATCTGGGATTCACAGAACAACCGCCCGCTGTATGTCATCGATGACAAGGCGATGAACAAACAGATCCGCATGAAAAAGGACCGCTCGCATCATATCACCAATCGCAGCGAACTGTTGTTGATCGCCGTGAATGTCGGAGCGGGATGCCTGCTCGTCGGATTGAATTTTGCCAAACCGGGAAGGAACCTGTTTATCGACCTGACGGCGGCATGGATGTTCGGCACGGCCTTGTACGTGCTGGCCAACCGGTCGCGCCGGATAAAAGGAGACAAACGCTTCGACCGGTCCGTACGCGGCGACCTGGATCATGCCCTTTCCATGGCCACCTACCAGGTGCGCCTTTCGAGGCTCATGCGCCTCAACGTCCTGCCGATGGCGGCCCTGATCCTTCTTGGTATGGGAGAGGCCCGGAAGTCGCTCTGGCTCATGGGCGCCGTGTTGGGCATGTTCGTCCTGAGCTGGTTCGCCGGAGGATTCGAGCATAGGTATTACACGGCCAGACAGCGTGAACTGGAATCACTGCAAGAGAAGTTGGGACCCCACCTGCAGGAGGAACGCGGCTAGATCATGCGTTAGCCGGGCCGAAATGCCCTTTGATTCATAAGGTATTGATTATTATACATTTATGTCCTATCAGAAATCGACTGCTACTGATTACGATCCCGTCTCCGGCGCTTACTAAATAGAGAGTTGATCCTAGCCGATCATCGCTGCCATCCATCCTCCGAAAGACCAGCACGCATATCCGACAATTCAATCAGTCTCCATAGGTACGAATCAGCCTGTTCACAGGCTGGTTCTTTATCTGTTTTTTGCCGGTTATGCGTATAACGTACCCTTATGATCAATACCCTGCGAAACTTATTCGCTAAACGGGCCGGCAAGACGGCATTCGACGAGGCGGCGGCCTACCACCTGAGCGGACAGGCCGTCATCGCCTATTATCATGGTTACGAATGCCGCTCGATGTACCTGGGAAAAGACGCATCCCATCCTTCCGCCCTATCCATCGATTTCAAGAAAGACGAGCCCCTGGTGAACAGCCTGCTTCAATACAGGGATAACCCGGTCTTGTATGCCGTATGTACGGGAGAACAAAAATTGGCCTGTCTCGACGTGGCTCCTCGCCTCCTGCTTGTTCTGCAGGCCGGACCGGTGGCCAGGGAGATCAAATTAAGCGGGAAGCGTTCCATCGCAACGAGTACCCAACCGGATACCGGTCAGACGGAACAGCAACCCCTGCAAAACGTTTCGGCGTTTCTCACGAAGTTCAAACCTCACTCCGCCAGCGATCCCCTCCAGGATGCACTGGGCGATCTGGTCCTCATGTTCAAGATCAGCCAGATCTGGCAGGCCGTGGAGGCCCTTGCGTCCGCGTGCCTGAAGAATAAGTCCCGGGGCCTGGACAAGGCATCGATCGAGAAAGTGCTCGTGGATACCGGGTACATGCGATTTATCGGCGGGCTGTAGCGAACGTCTCCTTTTTCGGTTCCAGCTGCCGCAACGGGCGGTAAAAACCGCGGATATCTTCAGCGAGCAGATCCGGCACTTCCATCGCGGCAAAATGCGCACCCCGTTCCATCTTCGTCCATCGTTGTACGTGAAAGAACCGTTCGGCCCATTCACGCGGAGGATGGCTATTATCTTTCGGGAACAAGGCAAAGGCGGCCGGTACTTCTTTTGAGCCCGCCCACTCCTTGAACTTTTCGGCGATCCAGGTGGTCGCGCCGGCATTGAGCATGTCATAGTAAGGGAGGAAAGACGTGGAAATGGATTCCGAAAGCCAGTATAGCATAATGTTCGTGATCAGTTCGTCCCTGCCGAAGCATTCATCCAGGTTGCCTGCGCAATCGTTCCAGGCCTGGAATTTTTCGACGAACCAGGCTGCCAGGCCTACCGGCGAATCATTGAGGCCTGCTGCAAGGGTTTGCGGGCGGGTCGATTGGATCATATTATACGCCCCTTGCTCCATTTGCCATTTTTGATTGTCTGCCAGGAATTTTTCCTCGGCTGCCGAGAGATGAGCAGGCTTTTGAAATGTGTGCGTAAAGGGAACGTCCGTCAGATGAATGCCCACCAACAGTTCGCTATGGCTCCTTGCCAGGTGTTCAGTAACGATCGACCCCCAGTCGCCGCCATGGGCGCCAAACCGTTGGTAGCCCAATACGCGCGTCATCAGGTCCGCCCAAAGGTTATGAACATGGAAGATATTCCCTGCATTTTCCCGCATCCCGGAAAAAGGAAAACCCGGCATGGCCGGCACCACGACGTCGAAGGAGTCGGCCGGATCGCCTCCGTGGGACCCGGGGTCCGTCAGGAGTGGAATGATCTTCCGGAAGCGAAGAAAAGAATCCGGCCAACCATGTGTCAACAGTAGGGGCATCGGATCCGGACCCGTCCCTTTCTCATGAATGAAATGGATGGCCACGTCGTCGATGGTTGTTCTGAAGTGCGATAGCTGGTTAAGTTCCCGTTCCTCCTTGCGCCAGTCATACCCGGTCTGCCAGTAGCCGACCAGTCGCTTCAAATAGGATGGATCCGTACCCAACTCCCATCCGGCCCCGTCCCACTCATCCGGCCAGCGCGTATTTTCCAGGCGATCGCGTAAATCGGTCAACGCCTGATCCGGTATCTGTATTTCAAATTGCTCTACTTTCATAAACCAGGTTTTTAAAAAAGTCCCGAATGTCTGCGGCCATGTATCCGGGTTCTTCCCAGGCCGTAAAATGACCGCCCCTGGGCATTTCCTTCCAATGTTGGACATTTACCGACCGCTCCGCGAACTCGCGAGGCGGGACGCCTCCGACTTCTTTAGGGAAGAGTCCCAGACCGGTCGGGACTTCCACATAGTCTCCGGAAGTCAGTGAAGGCGATCGCTTATCCAGGCCGTAACTTCGAATCGAAGAGCCGATGGTGCCCGTAACCCAATAAATCATCATGTTGGTGATCAACTCATCCCTGGAGAAGCTCCTTTCTATATTGCCATCGCCGTCGCACCAGAAGTGAAATCTGTCCAGAAACCAGGCAGCAAGGCCCACGGGGGAATCGCTGAGCGAGTAGGCGAGTGTCTGGGGCCTGGTGGACTGCAGCATGGCATAGGCGCCCTGCCGCATAAATTCTTTGCCTGCCTCCTTCAGATAATGTTGTTCGTTCTTACTAACCCTTCCCGGGTCGATGGAATTAGCCTGCCAGCCCAGGTCCGTAATATAAATACCCATTACCGATCCGGGATGATCGATAGCCATCAACTGCGCCAGGGGGCTGCCACCGTCCCCACCCGCGATGCAAAAGCGCTCATAGCCCAGTTCCCGGGTCATTAGGGTCCAAAGGAGTTCCGCATCATGACGGATCGGTTGATCATGCGTCCGATCCTTCGGGCATTCGGTAAACCCGAAACCAGGCAAGGACGGAATGACCAGGTCAAAGGTCTGCACGTTCTCCGATCCGGGGCCGGCCGCATCGGGTCCAACCGCATGGAGACTGGTCTGGGTAAGCATCGGAATGATCCGATGGAAGCGGTAAAAGGAATCGGGCCAGCCGTGTAAGAGCAGCAGCGGAACGGGATCGGGCCCTTCCCCGCGCTCATGGATGAAGTGAAGCCGGTATTCTCCGATACTTATCTTGTAATGATGGAGTTTATTCAGCTCCTTTTCCTGTCTGCGCCAATCATAGCTATTCAACCAATAATCCGTCAACTCCCTGAGGTAGTCCAGGTTTACCCCATGGTCCCAGCCGACGTCCTCTTTCAACGGGCCGGGCCAGCGGGTATTTCGAAGCCGCCGTTCGAGGTCACGCAAGACGTCGGGGGCGATGTCGATCTTAAAGGATTGTAGCGCTGCCATACTCTTTTTTTTGGGTTCTTCTCCTGGGCTACGATGCAATATTCGGGCCCGCCGGCATCCCTTCGGGTTGCCGGCACCAGTTATTTACTTACCCCCGCCAGTTATACACTAGGGATTTGCTACCGCGATCGCGCTGAATAGTTTAGCTTCCTGTACTACCCGCTAACCTTTAAAAGCAAGTCCTTTATGCGCGTCCTCTTCCCCTCTCTCTGCGGCATCCTTTTAATCCAAATCACCTGCTCGACGACCTGCCAGAAGAACGGACCCGGTTCGCAAAGAGCGGTCAACCCGTTCCAGCAATGGCTGACCAATACAGGCGATACGGCCTCCGTGACGGTTCATCCCAATGACCTGCCTGTCGAGATCGGCTATACGTTCACTTCCTCTGCCGGCGGGTCGGTCGTTCAGCTCGGGATCAGGCTGCCTGACACCGGTAGGACGTATGCAGTCACCTTATGGGATGGCGTCAGCAAGGCATCCCTCGTGCAAAAGAACATCAAGGTGGCGACCATGGGCTTCAATTATGTCAGCCTGGTGGCCACAAATGAGGCGGTGGCCATCCAGGCCAATCATTCCTATGTCATCAGCGTCCTCATGATCCCGCAGGGCCTGGTCGGGGCAGGACCGGCCGGAGACGATTTCTTCGATGTGGAACGCACCGACCGGAAGGACATCTTCCCCATGACGATCGGTCCAATCACCTATCAACATCAATACAGTAAACCATCCGGAAGCGCCAGTCCCGTATTTCCCGACAACCTGACCAGCTACCAGAATTTCATAAACGGCATTTGCGATATCGGTTTCAGCAGCAACTAACTGACATGAACGCTAACAGACTCCTCTTCGCTATGATTTGTGTTTCCGCGCTCACGCTGGCCGGGGGCGGGTCAGGTCTGCATGCGCAGGATCTCGGGAAGATCGGAAAGGCCAAGCCCTTTACCTTCAGCGGCAGTATCGGAGGCGGGGTAAACTTTTACCATTCAAATGAGACACTCACTACGCGCGACCCGTTTACCTGGAATCTCTACGGAAGCTTCATGCCCACGATCTATAACTTTTCGCTGCCCTTTTCCTTTGTCGTCAATCAATACAGCCGGAGCTATACCACTCCCTTCGCGCAGTTCGGCATCAGCCCGACCTACAAATGGATCAAGCTCCACCTGGGCTACCGTTCGATCAACTTCTCGCCGCTGACCTTCGCGGGGCAAAGCTTTAAAGGAGCAGGTATCGAACTTACTCCGGGGATCTTCCGGTTTGCCGCCTTCTACGGAAGTCTGAACAAAGCCATCTCCGAGGACACGACCAGCGGGCGCCTCGCGATGCCACAATACGGACGGATCGGTTATGGCGCGCGCATCGGTGTTGGCACGGAAGCCAATCATATCGATCTCATTTACTTCCATGCCAAGGACGACAGCGGATCCGTCAGGTTGATCAATGACACGGTGATCCTGCGCCCCCAGGAAAATACCGTCATCGGCACCTCCTTCAAACTCACCTTGATCAAGCGGATCGTCTGGACGGCGGACCTTGCCGCGAGTGCGCTCACGCAGGACCTGGCTGCGCAAAAAGTGGTGAAGGATACCCTGACAAAGAGCATCGACAAGCTTTTTTCCAGCCTGATCGACTACAGGAACAGCACGCGCGTCAGCCTATCCGGCCAATCCCAGCTCACGCTGCTGCTCAGGAGTTTCAATACGACGATCGGTTACCGGCGGGTTCAGCCGGATTTCAAGTCCCTCGGCGTTCCTTATATGCTGAACGATATCGAAGCATGGCAATGGAACGCCGGCGGGGTCCTCTCCAGGGGGAAAGTGAACCTGAACGCCAATGTCACCGCTCAGCACAACGACATTTCGCATAATGAAGAGAGCGAGTTGCACAACCTGACCGCCTCCTTCAATATGGGCGCCATGTTGAGCCCTCACGCCAACCTCGGACTGGCGGCCACGCTGGTCAACCTCCGGCAAACCGATGGAACCAACCATATTTCCGATTCGATCCGCCAGGACGAGCAGGTGTACAACTTTTCGATAACGCCCAGCTTCAGCTTCGGCAGTATGTCCGTGGCAAATTCATTGGGCTTTGGTCTCAATTACTCCCTGCTGAACGACAACAATCCCGTGACCTCTCCCAGCACCAATAGCCACACGATGACGGGTACCATGAACTATACCTGTTCATTTCTCCGGCAGGCCTCCTCATTGAATGGCAGTCTGATCTATAACCGCTATGCCCAGGACAGCAGCGTCTATACTTCCTACGGCATCAATGCGGGGGCAGCGGCGCAATTCCTGAAAGACAAGACCCTGGGCGTGCAGGTAACGGTCGGCTATATGTTCAATCACTACACGCTGGGCACGGTCAGCAACAATGTGACGGGCGGGCTCAACGCGCATTATACCGTAGCCAAACGACACAGTTTTTCGGCCTATTTCAATATTGTGTCGACACCTCCCAGCAGCAGCAGCACCAATTTGCAGCAGAAGGTGCCCTATACGGTCAGTACAACCAATACGGCCGGCGGCCTGTCCTATAATTATTCATTTTAATGTCAATCGCCATGAATAAACACGGCTTCCTCCTCACCCTTCTACTCGCCGCCGCCACGGTTTCCGCACAGGTCAGTTACCCCGTGACGATCCGGACCACGGTCATTCCGCCCGTCAGCCCCTTCTTCGATCAGATGCTCTCATCGATTACCGGAGGTCGTCTGATGGTCATGGTGACCGGCAACTCGCCCTCGGGAAGACCGCTCCAGGTCAAGCTCGCCGGCAGCCTGCAGCGCCTCTCTCCTTCCCCGTTTACCATCAACCTGAACCCAAACTTTCAACCGGCGCAGCCGATCAACCTGCCCCCGTCCGTGCCCGTAACGCTCAGCAACAATCTGCTCGAGCAGACTTTCGGGAATTTCAATACGAACAATCTGATCTTCCAAAGCATCAGCGTCAATGACCTGCGCGACGGGCTGAACTATAAACTGCCGGAAGGTACCTACCGGATCTGCTTCACGGCCTATAACTTCACGGATGCGGGGAACCTCCGGCCCCTATCCGATCCGAATAGCGGATGTTCGATATTCACCATTTGCTACAAAGCCTCCGCACCGCAGTTCATTCAGCCCGTCAACGGCATCAATCTCAACAGCAGCATGCCCGTGGTGAACCCTGCCTATCCCCTGCAGTTCACCTGGACGGTCCCCCAATTTACCTGCGCCTCTGCCCTTCCGCGAATCAGCTACGACCTGGAGATGCATGAGATCTTCCCCGGGCAGACGCCGACCGACGCGATCAACAATGCGCCCGTATTCATGCGGCAGGGCCTGCCCACGGCGATCTTTCCCTTCGATACCCTCCTTTATAAGGATGTCCTGCAACAAGGCAAGCAGTACGCGATACGCGTTCATGCCAATACCGGCGGTCCGGCCGGCGCCGTGGTCAATGCCGTCAGCTTTGACAATAATGGGTTCAGCACGGTGCAGGCATTTCAGTATGGGACCGCGGGGCTGGCCGCAAATATGCCGCCGGGCAACAGCCTCCCGCCGGTCAGCAGCAACCCGCCGACGAGCAGCAACCCGCCGGTCAATAACCCACCCACGAACAATCCGGTCGACAGCAGCAAGAATAATCAGACCGATACTTCGAAGAATACCGCGCAGAAACCAAATGCCTATGACTCCGTAGCGGATTGCGGCGTCAAGCCGCCCACCGACTCGATCCCCATCGACGCCAATACCTCCCTGCAGGGCTCCTCGCTGACCATCGGAAGTTTTACGCTAACGGCGACCAGCATCACGCGAAATAACGACAGCACCTATAAGGGAAGCGGCACGATCGCCTGGAAACCGAAAGGGATCACGCTCAAGCTGGCCGTCGAATTCAGCAATATCAAGGTCAACAAGAGCAAGCAGGTCTTTGCCGGGCTCGTCACGTCGTCTACTGCACAACAGAAGTTCCAGGGATTCGGATCATGGAGTAATTTCAGTAAACAGAGCGGTGGGCAGCTCGATCAACTCTCCAATGACGTAGACAACTTTCTCAGCTCGAATAAAGCGACGCAGCTGGTCAGCCAGATCACCGGCAATACGCCCGTCAATTTTCCCATCGGTCTCGACAATCAGAATATGGGAGGCACGCCCGTGACCCTGGCCATCATGAGCATGGCCTTCTCTCCGAAAGGCGCCACCATGAGCGTCCTGTTCGACATGAATATTCCCGAGGCGAACGGATGGTTATCCCTCGCGGGCACCAACTTTTGCCTGTCTCCCACCGGCGTGTCGTTTACACAGGGGACGCTCTTCCTGCCCACCGACCGGTACTTCACGTTCGGCAGTGACGGCGACAGTCTCATTTTTAAAGGGTGTCCCACCGCCGATTCCACAAAAGGCACCTATGTCAGTTGGGCAGGGGATAGCCTAAGCGCCGTGGTGGCGCATGCGCGCCTGACCTTCCCCAAAACGGCCGTCGTGAGGGAGGATACCGCGGGCAACGTGCTCGACAGCGCGGTGGCCGCCAGCATTGAATTCCGGTTCCATAAATGGGATGACTGGGTCGCGAGCATCGGCTTCCCACGGTTTCAGATCGTGGGCGTAAAAGGGCTGAGCTTCATACCCGGGACGATCTTCTATGACCACTCGACCAGGTCGAATCCGACAGGCTTCAATCTGCCGAAGGATTATACCGGGTATTCCGGGAATGACTTCGAAGGACTCTACATCAAGGACATGAAGGTATTGTTGCCGGCGGATTTCAAGACCTTTAACCAGGGCAAGACCAGAACAGGCTTTGAGGCAAAAGATTTCGTCATCGATGACAAGGGCGTCAGCGTGGACGTGCTCGGCACCAAGATCATCGACCTTACGGACGGCAACCTTGGCGGCTGGGCCTTTTCCCTGGATACCGTTGAAGTCGAGATCAAGCAGAATACCTTCGCCAAGGGCGCCTTCAACGGTCAGATCCTGATGCCGATCAGCAAGACCCCGCTGGCCTATGAAGGAGATCTGCATAAAGGCGGCGATTCCACCAGCAAGGATTCCTCCCTGCAATACGAATTTGTCGTCAAGCCATCCGACTCAATGAAGATCGATCTCTGGCAGGCCTATGTCCAGCTCAATCAAAATTCCGCATTCCAGGTGAAGAAGGACAGCCTCGGCGCCGCCATCTCCTTTGTGCTGAACGGAACGATCGGTATCAATATCTCCAATGGAACGCCCAACCTGAATTTCCCGGCGATCAAATTCGACAGCCTGGGCCTCGCGAACCGTGATCCGAAGACGCATGCCAACAAATTCTGGTTCAGTCCGGGCACCTGGGCCTTTGCCAGTCCGCAGAAGACCGTTTCGGGATTTCCCGTGTCGATCAATAATGTGGCGCCCGCCGTCGACATGAATGATCCGTCGAACCTGAAGCTGGGTGTGAAGTTCGACCTGAATATCAACCTGGGCTTCGGCGACGAGTCGGTCATCAGCGCCACCACCAACCTCTTCGTGTATGGAAAGATCAACGCCAGCTTCGCGAATATGGCGCCGCAGATCAGTCTGAGCGGCGGCGTCGATGTCGATTCGGTGATGATCAAGGGAGACGTGGGTCCTGTCGGCGTGGACGGATACCTGGTCTTCTACAATCATGACAACACGTATGGCGACGGTCTCAAGGGCCATGTGTCCGCAACCTTCCCGATGGTGGCCGTGGAAGCGACGGCCCAGTTCGGCTACGTCAATAATTTCAATTACTGGTATATCGACGCCTGCGCCAACTTTCCGACGATCCCCATCGCGCCGACCCCGATCGGCATCAATGGCTTTGGGGGCGGCGCCTATTACAATATGGCCATGAGCACCAACCTCCCGGCCGATCCCTCGAACCTGCAGGCGGCTTCGCAAGCCAGCGACGTCACCCCGGGCAAGACCCTTTCCGGCGTCACCTTCACCCCACAGGCGGGTACCGCGGGGATACGCGCCACCGTGTGCATGGCCATGGCTACAGGTTCAGGAGCCGACGCCATGAATGCCAAGGTCACCCTCACCGCCCAGATCAGCAACGGAGCCCTCTCGCTACTGGATCTGCAGGGCAATGTATATGTCATGACCAATTATCCTCAAAACGACCAGGCCACCGTGCAGGGAGCGGTGGACATACAATATGATTTCACACAGAATAAATTCTCCCTGGACGCCGATATCCAGGGCAAGTTCGGGCCGGTCACCGCGGAGATCCCCATCGGCATGTACGGCGGACCCGACGGCTGGTACTTCAAGATCGGGGATGCCTTCGGCAAGCGCGTGAGCTTCACGCTACTGGACGTGAAGTCGGATATTTTTGCAGCGCATATCGGCGCCACCGCCTATTTCGAGATGGGGAGCCTCGTCAACCCGGCCCTCCCCCCCTTACCCAATGCGCTGATCTCATTTGGCGTCCAGCGAAATCCGTCCGTGGACAATCTGGTCACCTCGATGAACAAAGCGGATGGCAACGGCTTCATGTTCGGCGCCGAAGTGGACGGCTCGCTTAAATTCAGCGTCGCCATGCTCTATGCCAATGTCAACGCCATCCTGGGCTTCGACCTTGCTCTCAAACACTTCGCGAATAACTTCATGTGCGGCGGCACCAGCGCCGGCTGGCAGAACTGGTATGCGCTCGGCCAGATCTATTTCTATTTCGACCTGGACGTAGGCATCCATGTCGACGTGTGGTTCGCCAAGGGGGATTTCGACCTGGTTAAATTCCAGGCCGGCGCCCTGCTGTCCGCCGGTTTGCCGAATCCCACCTGGCTCGATGGCTCCGTGCATGTGAAAGGCGATCTCTTCGGGGGCCTGATCAGCATGGACGCCGACGCCCATTTCACCATCGGTGACAAATGCTACCCCACGCCCGACCCGCTGAGCGATGTGCAGATCATCAGCGATTACGGGCCAAAGAATACGGGCGATGTGTTCGACTATCCTTACGTGGCCTCCAATGTCGGCCTCGACATGAACTATGACGTACAGGTACCGCCCACCTCACAAAAGCCGGACGGCGAGACGCGCACCTATCGTTTTGATATCAGCTCCTATACCGTTTCGGCCGGCAAAGGCAATCTCCCGGGCGTGCATATGCAATACCAGAACAATAATACGACCGGCATCCTCATGCATGACAATATTCTCGCTGCCCATACGACCTATACGGTGACGGTGGTCTGCTCCGTCACGCAATATTATCCGGACGAGAACCGTTGGGACAACCCCTTCAACGACCAGGATCAGGCGCGCGAGCCCGTTCAGCAAACCACGACCTGGAATTTCACCACCGGCGACGCCCCGACCTATATCCCGGACAAGAACGTACACTTCGCCTATCCCGTAAACGACCAGCGCTATGTACTGAAACAGGAGTTGAACGGATCCGGCATGCTGCAATTAGGGGAATGGCAGGAGAATATCCTCCCCGGCAACCAGCAAGGGCCCCTCGCCTCCCGCAAGTACCAGCTCTTCTTCATCGAGCATGGGACCAGCGATACGATCAAGACCAGCTTTACGGTCAATACCGGGGCGCGTACCATCAATTACAACCTCCCGGCCGGACTGAAGAACAGCACCGTGTACCGCATGGAATTCTGGTCCACGCCCGGCGCGGGGATGGCTCCCACCAAGGTCCTTTCCTCGGTCAGCAGCAGTACGAGAACCATCAAGGGCGTGTCCGTCAACCTGCGCCAAACCGCTATCAGCGGACCGATCCGGTCGACCAACACGGCACCGCAGCCGATCTATACGATGTATTTCGGCACGAGCCGCTACAATACCTTCGCCGACAAGATCAATGCCCTCGGCGCCTGGAACGGGAGCCGCAGTGGCAACAATATCCTCATCCAAAATCCGTCCCTTGCCCCCGAGCTCTTCGACCAATATGAAGTAAAGGGATTCCATGCGCCGGACGGAACCGCCTATCCCTCGCTGTTCAATGCGCGGATCGAATGGGATCATAACCAGGCCAACGATCAGTTCGCAGATGATAATCTCTATGCCAACGCGTTTACCCTCGCCTTTAAACAGGTGGCGACCAACTTCGGCGTGCCCGAGCTGAGGGAGCAGATCTATAAGCCGGTAGCCACCCTCGACTGGAGCGGGTTCTCGTATGACGGGCCGCTCACGCTCTCCGAGACGCTGCCACCGGTCAATCCCATGCTCAAGGTCTCCAATGCCACCGTCCATCTGCCGGCGCCGGGAGGATCGTCCGGCCAGGGTAATTCTTCCACCCCGATCACGACCGGCGGAGGGTATTCCATCTCTGTCCCGGCAGCCATCGGCGCAAGATCGGGAGCCGGGATGAGCCAGGTTGTTGTCAAAATGGCCATGCCTTATCAGCTCAAGTGGACGCGCGACTATTATATCCAGCAGGACTATGACCTGCTCAGCGCCTTCGGGTTGGTGGCGCAAACGCAGGCGGCCATTACCCAGCACCAACTCGACCCGTCGCAGGCGGAGGAAATATTGGGACAGATGGACGGCAACATAAACTTTGTCTGGAACGCGATCGGAGGTTCGGTCAGCATGCCCTGGGACCGGTTCTATTCGCTGTATACCGACCCCAACTCGATGGCGATCCTGAACAAGATGAGGAACCTGAAATTCACCGCCTATCCGGCCGGCACGCGAAGCATCCGTTTCCGTTACCAGGCGGGAACCCTGGAAGGCAACGCCGTGACCAAGACCTTCACGACCAAATAGCACGACCATGTATAAACGAAATATCATCCCCCTGTCGTTCGTCCTGCTGTTCTTAGCGGTCAGGACGCCCCTGCAGGCGCAGAAAAAGAAGCCCTCGCCGAACGGGGCGGCCCCTTCTTCCGCCAGCTCCGCGAGATCCGGCGCGCCACCCGCGGACCGGAAGGCGTCGATCCGCCTGCTGGCCAGGCCCTATGGCGATTCTATCGTGCTGCGTTGGGCGCCGACCGTAGCCTGGGCCTGGACGCATCTCAACGGCGCGGGTTACCTGATCGAGCGCATCGACCTCACGGAAGCCAGGCATCCGAAACGGGAAATGCTTACGGCACAGCCGATCAGGCCCATGACGCTTGAGCAGATGAAGGTCTCCTTCAGGCCCTCGGATAAATATGCCGCCATTGCCGCGCAGTGCCTCTATGGCCGGAATTTCAACACGGGTCTCAGAAAAGGCCAGGGAGGGATTGAAGACAAAGCCAATGTCTGGAAGGATCGATATGGCTTTGCCATGGAGGTCGCCGACTTCGACGGGCAGGTGGCCAAGGCGGAGGGCCTCCGCTTCGTAGATACCCGGGTACAGAAGAACGGCATTTACATCTATCGCGTATTTGCGGCCCGGATCCCCGCCGCGGGGACGTTAGACACCGGGAATACCATGATCGTGAATGCAGCGCGGCCGGCGGCCGGCAGGCCGAAGGTCTCCGAAGCCATCGCGCTGGACAGGATGGCGGAACTGCACTGGCCGCGCAACCAGCAGGAACCGTACAGCGCTTATTCCATCGAACGCAGCAGCGACGGCCATACCTTTAAGACCCTGAACGCGCTGCCGTTCTTCTCGTCCAAACCGGATTCCGCCGTTAACCAGGCCGCCGCCGGCAGGAGGGATTCCATGATGATGAAGGCGGCTGCCCTGCTGAAGACGCAGCAGGTCTTCATCGATAGCCTGCCGCAGAACTATCATCGTTATTATTACCGGATCAGGGGCGTCGATGCCTTTGCCGAATGGAGCGCTTATTCCGATACCCTTTCCGCCATGGGCATCGACCTTACGCCGCCCGCGGCGCCCATCGTCGAGAATCCGAAATTCGCCGGCGGCAGGAACCTGCTGCTGAAATGGAAGAAGCCGCTCAGAGAGGACGATTTTAAGGGCTATCTCGTGACCCGTTCCCACAATGCCGTCGCCGGACCTTATTCGGCGATCACCGAAAAGCTGCTGCCCCCTTCGACGACGCAATTCACGGATACCTCTGCATATGCCCATGGGCAAAATTTCTATATCGTGCTTGCCCTCGACACGGCCGGCAATACGGCCTCTTCGCTGCCCGCGATGGGCCTCGTGCCTGACAATACGCCTCCGGCCATGCCGACGGGTCTGAAAGGCTTTATCAGCCGGAATGGGCTCGTACACCTTACCTGGCATCCCAATCCCGACGAGGACATCAAAGGGTATAAGGTCTATTTCGCCAACAGCAGTGAGCACGTTTTTTCCCAGATCACGCTGAAGCCGACGGCGGACACGGCGTTCACGGACAGCATTACGCTGCACACGCTGACCAAGTACATCTGGTACAAGGTCGCTGCAGTCGATCTGAATAATAACCATTCCCCCATGACCGCGGCCCTGCTTCTCAAGAAACCCGACATCGTGCCCCCGACGGCCCCCCTGGCGACGCACGTGCAGGTCGACACCGGCGGCGTACAGATCGACTTCATCCAAAGCTCCTCCGAAGATGTTGTCGCCTACCTCATTTATCGCAAGGAGAAGAGCGGCCCCTGGGTCCCGCTGCTCCGTCAGCCCCATGACAAGACGAAGACAAGATTCCATTTCTCCGACAAGGGACTACGTCCTTTCACCAACTATAGCTATTGCGCCGAAGCCATCGACGACGATAGCCTCCATTCTGGTAAGTCCACCGCCGTGCAGGCCGCCGTGAAGACCCTTCCCGATCTGCCGCCGGTCAGGGGCCTGACGGCGAGCTATGATGAAAAGGCGAGACAGGTCCGGGTCAGCTGGCAATACACGAATTCGGGCAGCTATTTCTTCGTGCTCTACCGTGCTTCGGGTGGAGGGCCGCTTTCCAAATTCCGGTCCTTCAACGCGCAAACCGCGGAATTCCGGGATGACCAATTGTCCGCAGGAAAACAGGCGGGGCCGGCCGGACCCGAAACGACGACGAATTTCGGCTATGCGATACAGGTATTCTTTACCGACAAGCGGGGCCGCACACGTCTCAGTGATCCCGTCAGCGTAGCCGTTCCCGTAAAATGATTATTCACTGTGTAAATAATAGGGTATGAAAACAGTCTTTATTTTACTGCTCACGATTACCGGCGCCGGCGCAGCCCATTCGCAGACCACCGGCGACGTCCTCAGGCAGTCGGCAGGTCAGGGCGTGCATGACGGCGCGCAGATGGCCACGCAGCAAACCGCCAACAATGTGTCGAACCGGATCCTCGACAAGATCTTCTCCAAAAAGAAAAAGGCTGCAGCCGATAGTGCAAAAGGAAAGGCTGCCACGAATCCCGGCGGAATGGCGACCGGAACTGCTGCGGCCGGCGGCGCTGCGTCTGCCTCATTGAAGACGTACAGCAAGTACGACTTCATTCCCGGCGACAAGATCCTCCATGTGGAGGACTTCGCGGGCGATGCCGTGGGGGATTTCCCCGTCAAATGGAATACCAATGGCAGTGGGGAGGTACAAACCATCGAAGGGCTGCCGGGCAAATGGCTGTCTCCGGGCAAGAACAGCCTCTTCTATCCGGAGTATATTACCGACCTTCCCGAGAACTTCACCCTTCAGTTCGACCTGGTGAGCAGCGACAACTATTCGTACTACTCCAGCGCATTCACGGTCTCCTGCGTCGCCCTGAAGAACCCGTCCAAAGAGTTCACCAAACTCCTCTCGGACGTGCCGAAGACCGCCGTGGATATCTGGTTCCATCCCCAGGATGCCAGTCCCAGCCTCGGCCGCAGCGGATATAATGTATTCGACAATAACGACAGGACCATTCACAATGACGCGAGCAATGAGCAGTTCATTTCCAAAGATCCGAACAAGAGATCGGTCAAGGTGTCGATCTGGAGACAAAAGCAGCGATTGCGCGTATATATGAACGAGGAAAAGGTCTGGGACCTTCCCCGGGCATTCGATGCGACAAAGACCTATACCACCCTGCTATTCTCCTTGCAGGACGCGCGTCCCAACGATAAGTACCTGCTCTCCAATATCCGTCTGGCGGTGGGCTCACCGGACACAAGGAATCGCCTGATGACGGAAGGGAAATTCTCCACGACCGGGATCCTGTTCGACGTCAATTCGGCAACGATCCGGCCCGAGTCTTACGGTGCATTGAAGGATATTGCGTCGGTATTGACCGAGAATGCCGGCGTGCGGGTAAAGATCGTCGGGCATACCGACAATGACGGAGACGCCGCCATGAACCTGGCCCTTTCGAAAAAAAGAGCGCTTGCCGTAAAGGAGGCCTTATCCCGGGACTTCAATATCGACCAGGCCCGTATGGACACGGACGGCAAGGGATCGACCCAACCGGCGGCGCCCAATACGAGCGCGGAAGGCAAGGCGCAGAACCGGCGCGTGGAGTTCATAAAAAGTTGATCCGGAGCCCCCAGGCGGCAATGGATTTGGCATGAGAAAACGTTTGTGTTAATTTTAAATAAAGGAACTGCTTGAGGTACATTGCCTGGACGATACTATTTATTCTATCCGTGATCAGGGGGGTGACACAGGTATTTCCGGATCTTCAATTCACGCATCTCACGGTCAGGGATGGTCTGTCCAGCAACGGAGTGGGGTACATCACGCAGGACAAGGAAGGCTTCATGTGGTTCGGCACGGAAGACGGCCTGAACCGTTTCGACGGGTACCGGATACGCCGCTTTTACCATGCGGCAGGCAAGGAGAATTCCCTGGTGAATAATTCAATATACGGCATTTACCCCGACAGGCGGGACAATTTATGGATCTGTACCGCTGAAGGCATCAGCCACTATGACAAGAAATCCGGCGCCTTCCGCAATTTCCGGCACGACCCGAATGATCCGGCCAGCCTGGAGGATGATCAGTTCACGAGTTTTTACCAGGACGCGAAAAATACGGCCTGGATCGCCACTACCCGGGGTTTATATCGGTTTGACAGCAGCTTCCGGTTTACCCGGGTCTTGACCGGCTTTCAAAAATTTCAAGCCGAAGGGAAAGAGATCAGCTCTTTTGCGCATATCTATGAAGACCGCGATCATCATGTCTGGGCCAGCGCATTGACCTGGCTCTACCGCCTGGACGACAAAACGATGCGCGTGGAAAAGCAATTCGGACCCTTTGCGGGGAATATTACCGCCATATTCCAGGACGATCACCGCCGGTTTTGGATTGGCGCCTTCCTTGGCGGATTGAGACTCTTCAACCCTGCTGATGGCAGCATCACGGAGGTCAGGCTGGAAAGTCCAAGTCAGGTGGTTAACGCCATCACCGAATGGAAGGACCAGAATAATTTTTGTTGGCTGGTGCTGGGGACGGACGATGGAATTATCCTGCTGGACCCGGCTTCCTTACGCAGCAAAATGTATGGCTTTCAGCCCGGCTACCTGCAGCAGCGTTCCTTGTCCGGAAACAACGTGTTGAATGTATTTGTAGACCGCCAGAACATCCTCTGGATCGCCACTGACGAGGGCGTTAGTTATGTAGAGCCCTCCAGACAGCTTTTCGACCTTTGGAATATCTACACGCCCCGGGAATTGACGAGCCAGCCCATTTTGGATTTTATCTATTCCTGCTGCGAGAACCAGGAAGGGCTTTGGATGACCCGATGGATCGATACGGGCCTGTTTTGTTTCAGGAGGAACGGTGAATTGCTCAAACGGATCTCAAGGATCAACGTGCGGGGCGCAAGCTTGCAGTTAAAAGACAATTTGAAACCCTTTTACCTTCTTGCGCAGGGAGACAGCGTACTGTGGTTTACGACCAATGTCCATATTGTGCGTTATGACCTGCGTTCGGAAAAGGCGGAAGTTTACCGCATACCCGATAGCTCCGAGAATATCGGCTTACGCAGCATCGTGCAGATCGACGACCATACCTGGTGGATCCGAACGCGGAACAATGGCGTGGCCGGCATCTTTGAATTCGACCCGATAGCCAGGAAATTCACCAGGCACTACCGTGACACGGCCGGCTGCCGGGATTGCGCACCCCCCTATTTGCTGGATCTTATGCAGACCTCGAAAAAGGATATCTTCCTGACCTCCCGGGTGGGAGGGCTGTTCAAATATGACCGGCCCACGGGCCGGTTCGTCCCCGAATTCCGGTTCGAGAGCAAGGAGGCCCCGCAACACAGCAATACATTCGAATCCATCGCCGAGGACAAGCAGGGCATTCTTTGGATCGGCACCTTCACCGGGCTGTTTGCGTACGACCCCGTATCGAAAAAGGTCGTCCACGATTATTCCACCAACGAAATGTTCGGGAACGTCGATGTGGGGAGGGTCTTCATAGATGAACGGGAAAACATCTGGATGAATACCCAACGAGGTATTTTTTGCATTATCCGCTCGACGGGCCAGATCAGGCAATTCAGCATAGCCGAGGGGTTGCCCAATAACCTGACCTATGGGATACTTCAAGCCGATCGAAATCATTTTGTGTATAGCGGCATCAGCGGTCATATCGTGCGTATCCGGCCGGACGGCATCATGGGCTATTCGCATGCCTCGGCGCCCGTACATTTCAGCGAAGCGACCATCATGGACAATCCCTCTAATTTCGGATCCGCCGCCAATGGGGAAAAGCAACTCATTATCGAGCCGGGGCAGAACCGGTTCACCCTTGATTTCTCGGTCATGAATTACGACATGACCGGAAACAATCGCTATTACTATCTGCTCGACGGCGTGATGACGGCCTGGCAGCAAAATGAGAACGGTCATCTCGCCTTTTACAATCTGCCGCAGGGAACCTACACCCTGCACGTACGGGGAGGCGATAAATACGGCGGCATGTTCCGCGGAGAAGACGCCGTGCTGGTCGTCGTCAGGCCCAACTGGTGGCAGACGGCCTGGTTCAAATCGGCATGCATTGCCCTGACCCTCCTATTGGCCGTTATCTTTATCCGGAGGAGGATCATGGTCATCCGCAAGGAGGCGTCCATCAAGCAAAAGATGGCGGAGACCGAGATGATGGCGCTCCGTTCGCAGATGAACCCGCATTTCATTTTCAACAGCCTGAACAGCATCGAGAACTTCATGATGAAAAACGAAAAGCGCCTCGCCAGCAACTATCTGAATAAATTCGCGAGGCTTGTGCGCATGATCCTCGACAGCAGCCGCAATGAACTGGTTCCGATCATACGGGATATGGAAGCCCTGCAACTATATGTCGACCTGGAACAATTGCGGTTCAACAATAAATTCTCCTTTCATATGGAGATCGACCCCGTTCTCCGCGACAGCGATCACCGGGTACCTTCGCTGCTTATCCAACCGTATATTGAGAACGCCATCGTGCATGGGCTTGCCCACAGCGAAAAAGAAGGGCTCCGGCTAACCATTGCCGCATGGCTGGAGGGGGAATATATCAATTATATCATCGAAGACAACGGCATCGGCCGGCAACTCTCCGGCATGTACAATCGCCAGAATAAGCCACATCACAAAAGCGTGGGATTGAAGATCACCGAAGAACGAATTAATATATTCAATCAGCAGCAGCGGGCGAAAGGGCATGTCAGGGTCGTCGATCTGCATGACCAGGATGGGTCGGCCACCGGCACAAGGATCGAAATAAGGATCAAAGCAATTTGAAAATAGTTGTATGGAAACATTAAAAGCCATATTGGTGGATGATGAACTGAGCAGTCTTCAGAACCTGCAGCAAAAACTCCTTGAGTTCTGCCCCGAGATCAAGGTGATCGCCATGTCCCAGAAGCCCGAAGAAGCCATCTTCCTAATCCGCCATCATAACCCCGACGTCGTGTTCCTGGATATCGAAATGCCCCGGATAAGCGGGTTCCGCATGCTGGATGAATTACATGACCTGCGCGCGGAGATCATCTTTACCACGGCCTACAATCACTATGCGATCGAGGCCATCCGGATCAGCGCCTTCGATTACCTCGTCAAGCCCATTGCCCTGGAGGAACTGCAGGGCGCCGTGAATCGCCTGGTCGGCCAGCACAGCCGTCACGTACAGGAAAAAATGGACGTGCTGAAGAAAGGGCTTCAGGAGAATAAGACCCAGGATGGCAAGATCGCCATTCCCACCGGCGACGGCATGGAATTCCTGCCGATCAAAGACATCCTGCGCATCGAGTCCAGCGCCAATTACAGCAAGATCTACCTGCTGAACGGCCACAGCATGCTGGTGACCCGTCTGCTCAAGGACTTCGAAGAGATGCTGGCGCCCTATCGCTTCTATCGCGTTCATCATTCTCATCTCATCAACCTGAACTATATCCGGAAATATATCCGCGGCGAAGGCGGACAGGTGGTCATGCAAAATGGCGATACGATCGACGTGGCCCGCCGGAAAAAAGAGGAATTCCTGAGGCTTATTGCCGAACCGGGGTAACGTAGGGCGGGGGCAGGAGCCGGGCGCGCCACGCCACCTGATCAATACAATTTCTTATTCGACATTTTTTTCCAGGCCCTGAACACGTCGAGGGCTTCCTGTTCCGGCATGAACACGAAAGGAATTTGCCGTTCTCCGGCCGGCAGGGCGATCTCCCTGTAGATCAGATCGTCATCGAAGCCGGCGTCCGCCGCGTCCAAACGCGTGGAGGCATAGACCAGCCTGTCCGGCCTGGCCCAATAGATCGCGCCAAGGCACATGGGGCAGGGCTCGCAGGAGGCATATACCGTGCAACCCGTCAGCTGATAGCTATTCAGGTAGGCGCAGGCCTCCCGGATGGCGACCACTTCCGCATGGGCCGTTGGATCATTGGTGGACGTAACCAGGTTATTGCCTGTTCCGATCACCTCATCCGCCTTGACGATGATGCAGCCGAAAGGGCCGCCTTTCCCCTGCCCGATCCCTTCCCTGGCCAGCCGGATGGCTTGCTGCAGATAGCTTTTGTCCTTGCTGCTTGTCATATTCCAAAAATACAACCTTGACCGCCGAATCCGGAAAAGTTGCCCGCCGAATCCGGAAAAGTTGTAGGGAAATAACCCCAGCCGGGCCTCGAAATCAGCCGGTTGCGGAAATTCTTCCACACGATTTCGACATCCGTGGGTCCAAACTGCCCAGGTTACCTTATGCATGGGCAATTGTACAGGTTGGATCACGATTTGCATTACTCTATTCGGCTTTTAATAGGATATTGGATTTTAGCAACGGCCTGGATTTCTATCTGGGCTTTTTTTATGGGCCTGCCTTCAAAATATTCGTTTTCTTTGCAGGGTTCGGTTGATGCTTATGAGAATAGTCCTGTCAGGCCTCTTAATTTTGGCGTTTTATTGCACGGCCAGTGGCCAGGTAAATTCCGGCCTCGCCGACCTCAACCGGGCTATCGACGCCGCTCCAAAATTTGACGAGGCGAAATTAAAGGCTATCGACGAACTGAAGCGATCGCTGACGGACATCAAACAAGCTCCCCTTTCCGCCCAATTCGATCTATACCTTCAATTATTTCGGCAGTACCAGGTCTTCCATTACGACTCTGCCTTCCATTATGCGCAATTGTTGCTCGAAACGGCGGGCCGCCTGAATGAACCCGCACGACTGAGTTATGCCCGCCTGAAGCTGGCTTTTTGCCTGCTGTCGGCCGGCATGTTCAAGGAGACCTTCGACTCGCTGTCGGGGATCGCCGTGGCCGGCGCGCCCGATAGCATCAAGGCGGAATATTATGCCCTGGCGGGTCGATACTATTATGATCTTGCCGACTTCGATAAAGACCCTTATTATGCTCCGGACTATAACCGGAAGGGGAACCGCTATATGGATTCGGCGCTGGGCTTATTCCCTGCCGGCTCTTTCGAGGAGGCTTATTACAAAGGGCTGAAAGAATTGAAGACCGGGAACCGGGACCTGGCGAAGGCGGAATTCCTTGCTTTGCTGAAAAGGCCGGATCTTTCGCTGCATTCGGTAGCCGTCACCACTTCTACCCTGAGCGACATCTATATCCATGAAAAACAGGCCGATTCAGCCATCAGTCTGCTGATCCGCGCCGCTATCGCCGACATACAATCCTCCACCAAGGAGACGGCCGCCATTTTCAGCCTTGCCCAGCTCCTTTATGAAAAGAACGATATCAAGAATGCCTCTTCCTTTATCGAAGCAGCCGTATTGAATGCCGAATTCTACGGCGCACGCCAACGCCAGGTACAGGTCAGCACGATCCTTCCACTGATCGAAGGCGAAAAGATCAATCGGGTAGAAAACGACAAAAAAACGCTCATCGTCTATTCCGTCATCGCCACCCTGCTCCTGTTGCTGGTCATCATGCTGACCTTCATCATCTCCCGCCAGGTCAGAAAACTGAAAACAGCCCAGCGGGCCCTGGTCGAAACAAACTATAAACTTTCGGAGGCCAATAAGATCAAGGAGGAATATATCGGCTACTTCTTCAACACCAATTCCGAATTTTTCGGCAAGCTCGAGAAATTCAAAAAAACGCTCGAGCAGAAGATGGCCTACCGAAAATGGGAGGATATCATCAGTGTGGTCAATACGATCAACCTGAAAAAGGAAAAAGAGGAACTGTTGCAAACCTTCGACAAAGCCTTCCTAAAATTGTTTCCCGATTTTATTGCAGGGTTCAACGCGCTGTTCCGGGATGAGGATCGCGTGCAACTGAAGGACAACGAACTCCTCAATACCGACCTCCGCATCTTCGCTCTCATTCGCATGGGCATCCATGACACCGAGAAGATCGCCCGGATCCTGGAATACTCGGTCAATACGATCAATACCTACAAGACGCGGATCAAGAACAAGTCCGTCGTTCAAAATGAAGCGTTCGAACATCGCATCATGGAGATCAGGACGCTTTGATCAGGACGCTTTGACCGGCTTAAGGCTCACCGCCGCGCCTCCGCCGGGCGCCAGCGGCAATGACAGTATCGTTCGGCTATCGACTATTTTTTTCTCGATGAGGTAGGCTTCGGGATTGGTCTTCCAGTCCGCGCCGGGCGCGTCGCGGTAAATGGTGGCCTCATATTTCGTACTCTTTTCCAAAAAAGCCAGCGGGAGTGATGCAACCCTTCCCTGCTCGTCCGTAATGGCGCCGATGAACCAGTTCGGGGCGCCTTTCCCTTTTCGCGCGATGCTGATATAGTCCCCCGGTTCCGCCTCCAGCACCCTGGTATCGTCCCAATCTACGGGTACCTCCTCGATCCAGCGGAAGGCATCCGGATGCGCATCGTAATTTTCCGGCAGGTCGGCGGCCATCTGGAGGGGAGAATAGAGGGTGACGTACAGGGCGAGCTGCTTGGCCAGGGTGGTATGTACCTGACGGCCGGGAACGCCCGAATATCCTTTCAGTTTGAATATTCCCGGCGTATAATCCATCGGACCGCCCATCAGGCGGGTAAAGGGAAGGATCGTCTCGTGCCCGGGGGCATTTCCGTCGCTGAAGGCATTGTATTCATTGCCGCGGGCCGCCTCGCAGGCCAGCCAGTTGGGATACGTGCGTTGCAAGCCGGTCGGACGCACGGGTTCGTGCACGTCGAGCATGACATGATATTGCGCCGCTTTGGCCGCCACCCGGACATAGTGGTTGATCATCCATTGCCCGTCGTGATGCTCGCCGCGGGGAATGATCTTCCCGACATAACCCGTCTTGACCGAACCATACCCGAAACGGACCATGAACCGGAAGGCCGTATCCATTTGCCGCTCATAGTTTGTGGCCGAACCCGAGGTCTCGTTGTGCATGATCATCTTTACCCCTTTGGACGCGGCATATTCCGTGACCGATCGGACATCGAAATCGGGATAGGGGGTGACGAAGTCGAATACATTTTCCTTCCAGTTGCCAAACCAATCCTCCCAGCCGGTATTCCATCCCTCCACGAGGACTCCCCCGATCCCGTGTGCGGCCGCAAAATCGATATAGCGTTTTACGTTTGCCGTATTGGCCCCGTGGCGTCCATTGGGAACCGGGCGGCCTTTCGGGTCCAGGCTGTCCGGGAAGTCGGAATAGCTCCAGGTACTTTTTCCCGTCTGCATTTCCCACCAAACGCCCACGAATTTCATGGGCTTGATCCAGGAGGTATTTTCGATCTTCGATGGTTCGTTCAGGTTCAGGATCGTCTTCGAGGTCAGGATGTCCGCCGCACGATCGCTGACCAGGATGGTCCGCCAGGGTGTGTGGAAGGGGGCGTGCACATAGGCCTTTGTTCCTACGGCATCCGGCACCAGGCTCGAGCTGAGGATCAGCCCGGCCCGGTCGACATGCAGCTGCATGGCGGAGTAATCCACGAGGGCGGCTTCGTGAATATTGATGTATAACCCATCATCCGTCTTCATCATCAACGGCGTTTGCACGGCGTAAGGGTCCGGAGCGACGCGAACGGCAATGGCCGTGGACTTTTCCACCAGGTCGCGGTTATCGATCTGGCTCAATAAAGAGGTGGTATATGGATATTCATTGCTGTCATAATCCCCGGGGATCCAGAATGCCTTGTGATCGCCCGCCATCCGGAATTGGGTTCGCTCATCGCTCACCGCGAAATAGGTCAGGCCGGGTTGTTTGGGGAACTCATACCGGAAGCCCACGCCATCGGCGAACACACGGAACGCGATATCCAGCCTGCGCGTGGGCGAACCGGGCTTCCGCAAATGAACCGTCAGCTGCCGATAGTGATCCCGGATCCTGCTGCTCTCTCCCCAAACCGGTTCCCAGGTCGTATCCACCTCCCGTCGTTCGACGCCGGTCATTTCAAATCCCCGGTAAAACAAACTGTCTGCCTGAAGTACCATACCCAGTGTCGAAGGCCGTATCACGGCCTTGCCGCCAAAACTCACTTCATAGCCAGGCCTTCCTTCTTTGTCCAGGGTAAAGGTCAGTTTCACTTTGTCGAGGGAGGCCGTCTCGGATGATTGCGCACGCGCGATGGACGAAATATGCAGCAAAAGAACGGCAAACAGGGGGCAGCCGATGGATTTGAAGGAAAACATGCTTATTGTATTAATACCGGTCATAAACCAGGAGATCAGTGTAAAGGGCTTCGCTCTACACTGATCTCTGCACTACCCCGGTCGGTTTTGAATGGCAAAAGTAAGTGGCCGGCGGGTTGTTCTTAAGACTCAAAGAAAAGGATCAGGGTGAGCAGGTGCAATATATATTCAACAAGTATAAGAAATAGTTATCTGTGCAGCGACGCGTCTTTAATTAAAGTTATGATTATCAAATAGTTAATAATATATTAACTAATTTGAAATATAATGGGGATGTATGCGGCCGGCGCCGCGCGCCGGCCGCAATCCCCGACCGGAAGGTCGATAGACCGGAAGATCGACCCGGTCATCAGGGAATAATATCGCTGCCTCTCCGGCGGCCAAAGACGAAGCTTAGAATGAATAGCACAATAAAAATGAAGAACAGGATCTTGGCCACATAGGCAGCGCTTGCGGCGATGCCGAAAAAACCAAAAATGCCGGCCACAATGGCGATGATCAAAAAAATCAATGTCCAGCGTAACATACAGATAGATTTATGAGTGAGTGAATAATCCTATCTGTTCAGAAAACATGCCACCCGCTTACGGGGAGAAAAATCCCCTTATTTGAATAATTTATCCAGGATCAGATTCACCACTTCCAGGGCGACGAGTATGATAATGATCCATTCCAGGAAGGTGCTGTTCCGATACTGCAGCAGATCCTTGAACAATTCCAGGTTCTCCTTGATGATCTCCAGCCCTTCCCGGATATCCCGGTATCGTTCCTGCAGGTCGAAGGTCCTCTTCAACCCCAGGTCGATCCGGTTCAGATTCTCGTCGTCCCAGGTCTCGGGAGGCGAATCGAATATGTACAGGTTATCGGCGATCCGGTTCTTCAGGTTGAGCGTTTTGCCGATATATTTTTTGAGGTTTTGCCCGGATATGTCCAGCCGGCCTTTTTGCTCAAGACGCTGGGTATGATACTTGGTCTCGTCCAGCAGCAGGTTGGTCAGCTCGGAATAATAGTCCAGGGCCACCGATTGGGACACATTCAGCATGATCAGCCGCAGCGTCTCCACATCCGCATTGATGATCTCGATCTTATTATACCCGAACCTGTTCTCTGTGGCATTGGTCTCGACCTGGAACTCCTCGCTCATCCGTTTATCGAATAGATTCCGGCAAAAAGGCGCGATCTTCTCAAGCCAACGGTTCGCTGCGGATTCGTCATGGTTGAGGAAGCATACGACTCCATATTTGAATACGTAAACAAACGCCTGTTCGGCCGTTCGATAAAATAGTTCATCGGCATCATAATGATAGGGCTCTTCCTTAAGAGCTAACCGGCAGGATTTGACATCGATATTGTCGGCTATCTGATATGAAACGACATGCAGCATCGTACTATGGCTTAATCCAATTGGCCAAATTTGCCCTGTTGAAATTCACGTATCGAATCCATGATCTCCGCCTGGGTATTCATCACAAAAGGGCCATAGCTGGCAATGGGCTCGTCGATAGGCTCTCCGCTCAGGAGCAGGATCACTGAATCTTCATCCGCGCGGAGCCCGATCCGTTCTCCTTCATCGGCAAAGAGGACGAACGCGTGTTCGGCCGCCGGCTCGCCGTTCACCTCGGCCTTGCCTTTGATCATCAACAGGGCGGTATGGTAGTTCGCAGGCAGCGAAGTCTCGATCCGGCCGCCCTTTTTCAGCTTGATATCGTAGACATGCACCGGGGAGTAGGTTTGGGCCGGCCCCCTGACCCCGTTAAACGTTCCGGCGATGACATTCACCTCGCCCTTGCCGTCAGGCAACAGCACTTTCCCCAACGCTTCCTTCCCGAGGGCCTGGTAGTGCGCAGGCGTCAGTTTATCCTTCTTCGGCAGGTTCACCCAAAGCTGTACCATCTCGAAGGGGCCTCCCTTACGGGAAAATTCCTGCTCATGGTATTCCTTGTGCAGGATGCCGCCGCCGGCCGTCATCCACTGCACGTCCCCGGGTCGGATGATCCCGCTATTTCCTGCACTGTCATGATGGGCGACACTGCCCTGGTAGGCGATCGTGACCGTTTCAAATCCTTTGTGCGGATGGACGTCGACCCCACGCACATGTTCCGACGGCCCAAAGTCGAACTCGGCATTGAAATCCAACATCAGGAACGGACTGATCCGTTGCTGAGATATCCCGGCGCCGGGAATATAGTTATACACGCGAAAACCATCGCCGACCATGCCTGGCCGTGCGGGTCTTTCGATGATCCGGTCGATCTTTTTGATTGGGGATCCCATATCGGTTAATTTACTATTTTTTTCGTCCCGGCCAAAGCAGTGGTCTATGGATACTCCGTCCCAAACCGGAATCTGACCAATGTGTCGTGTTTAAAATAATAATCGCCGTAGTAAAGCCCATAGGGTGATCTTTTTGCGGGAATTGCTAAATAAATTAGTAATTTGCCGCAAAACCGAAAAATATATGGACTCCTTAGCACCTAATCTTTTTGTCAAAGACATGGCGGCGACGATCGCCTTTTACAAACAGCTCGGCTTCCAGCTCATCATGTCCGTACCCGACGACGCCGAAGCAAATGGCGGCAAAGACCTCGTTTGGGCCATGATGGTCTGCGGACAGGTCACCATGATGTTCCAAACTTTTCAGAGCCTCGGCGAGACGTTGCCCCAGATCAGCAGAAAGGACGGCGGCTCGCTCTTACTGTACATCAACCTCAGGAAGATCCATGAGTTTTACGAAAAGATAAAGGATAAGGTGCAGGTTGTCGCCGGGCTCAACAAGACCTTCTATGGCGCTACCGAATTTTCGATCCTGGACAATAACAATTACGTATTGACATTCGCCGAACACGAACAACGATAAGAGGTCGGGCCTGGCGCCGGGTCAGCTTCGGTCATTTTCCGGCATCCCACTCTTTCATTTCCGTGCCATCCATTTTTTCCTTTTCCATCAGGTCGATATCACGGTTGATCATCAGCATCTCGCCGGCATGCAGCAGTTCGGGTTCATTGTCGGACTCGGAATGATAGGATTTCGACACCTTCAGGCTCCCGGAGAGCAGGTCTACCTCCTCCCCGGCTTTATCCGGGTAGGCATCCACCCTGAAACGGGTGCCAAGCACGTCGATACGCAGGTACTTTGTATGCACAAGGAAGGGCTTTGCCGGATCCGGAGCGACCTCGAACAGCGCTTCCCCATCCAGCCATACCTCGCGATCTTTTTTTCCAAAGCGTTCGGAGAGCCGCACCGAGGTTTTCGCCTTGATCGTCACCTCCGTGCCGTCAGGAAGGCTGATCTTCTTCCGACCTCCCGCGTTTTGGCAATGCCAGCTTTCCGCGAGGAATGCGGGGAGGACGATCGCCCATCCCGTGCGCAGTGCCCATTTGCCGTTCGCCATAACCATGAAACTACGGAACTTTTCATTTACCGCCCCTCTCAAACCTTTACCTTTGCCGCCGGGCGCCCTGGAACCGCCATAACAAGCCATACATGATCCGGATCGGAGAATACAATGAATTGAAGGTCAAAAAAGAACTGGCATTCGGCCTCATCCTGGACGACGGGAAGGAGGGTATCCTCCTGCCGACGCGATTTGTACCGAAAGGGGCACGGATCGGCGACAAGCTAAAGGTCTTTCTTTACCATGACGGAGAAGACCGCCTGATCGCCACGACCCAACAACCCAAAGGTATTTTGGGAGATATCGTCCGGTTGCGCGCAGTAAGCAGTACCCCGCAGGGAGCCTTCCTGGATTGGGGTTTGATGAAGGATCTGTTCGTTCCGAGATCGAAACAACTGACCGTGATGTTGCCGAACGGAGACTACCTGGTCAAGATCTATCTCGACGAACAGACGGGAAGGCTGGCAGCCACCGAAAAGATCGCCCCCTTTCTCAGCAATGAAACGCTTACGGTGAAGGAGAAGGACCTCGTGGACCTGATCGCCTGGCGGAGCACCGATATCGGCTGGCTGGTGATCATCAACAACCGGCATACCGGAGTCCTTCATTTTTCCGAGATATTCCGGGACATGCGGGTCGGCGATCGCTTTCAGGGCTTCATCAAAAAGATCTACCCGGCTGACGAACAGCCTCCCGAAGGAACGCCTCCCACTGCATCTCCGCTCCGGGACCGGTGGCGGATCGACGTGGTTGCCGGCAAGCCCGGCTACGAGCGCGTGGAAGATGCAGCAGAGAAAGTGATGCGCCTCCTCGCGGAGCACAAGGGCTTCCTCCCCTATCATGACAAATCGGAGCCGGACGAGATCTATTCCTTCTTCGGCATGAGCAAGAAAACGTTCAAAATGACGACCGGCCGCCTCTACAAGGAGCGGAAGATCCGTATCACGGATAAAGGCATCGAACTGGCCGGGAAAAGTTAACTTTGTCCCATGACCAGCGCCGGTTCCATTGGCAGATTCCTCCTGAAATGGCTTAAATCCATTTTCATCCGAAAAAAGGATTGTTGCAAATAAGTGGGCATCCCCTACCGCTCCTAAATGCAGAAAACCCCGGATGACCGGGGGCCTGCAGCAAATAACCAACAACCTTAACCCTATTACTAGCGCGTATGAACAAACTTAAAATTCCAGGAAATACATGGCATATCCAATCACAAACCGATAGCCGTGCACAAATCGACCATAAGCGTGTTGATTCGCCGGATGAGCCGACCTGTTGCCTCGCAGGAGTATTTCTATTAAAATCGCATTAAATGAAAAGGGGCATTCCGGGGAAGCCCCCTCTTAATGACTACCTTGTCCACCCCATCAATTAGGTTGGCTTAACAAAACGGACAAACGAATTCGCTGGTTATTTCGTTGTTAAAGACCCCGTGGCACTAGCCTTGAGGTCTAAAAAACTATAAGTTTAAATTATGGCCCGGCCCATCGTATACATTTTATTTATAATATTATTCATATATTGTTTATTATCAGTACTTTATGTTTTTGTCCTGGCATTGTGGGGAAGGCTGTTTTATAAAGGGAGCCAGTGGAGTCCGGACAGTTTGCGTCCCGTTAAACGGATAGCCATCCTTGTCCCGGCCTACATGGAAGATAATGTGATCACTTTTACGGCGGCCAACCTACTGAACCTGGACTACCCCAGGGAGCTCTATGACGTCTATATCATCGCCGATTCCTTCCGCCAGGATACCTTGCAGGCGTTAAGGCGTCTTCCCCTCTATGTATTCGAGGTCTCTTTTGAGAACAGCACCAAGACCAAGGCGCTCAACGAAGCGTTCAAACGCATCGAAAAGCCGTACGATATTGCGCTGATCTGCGATGGGGACAATATGCTGGGCAAACACTTTTTGAAGAAGACCAACGACGCCTTCGTCGCCGGGGCCAGGGCCGTGCAGGGCAGGAGGATCGCCAAGAACCTCGATACCTCGTTCGCCATACTCGATGCCTGCAGCGAGGCGATCAACAATCACATTTTTCGCAAAGGCACCAATGCGATGGGCCTGTCCTCCGCCATCTGCGGATCGGGAATGGCCTTCGATTACTCCCTGGTGAAGGAGATACTCGGAGAGATCGATGTGGTCGGCGGGTTCGACAAGATCCTGCAGCTCAAGATCCTTCAACGACGGATCTTTATTCACTACATGGAACATGCGCTCATCTATGATGAAAAAGTGGATTCTTCAAGCGCCTTCAGCCAACAGCGGAAAAGGTGGTTGTCCAGCCAGCTGATCTACTCGAAGAGATTTTTTTTCCCGGCCTTCAGGGAGTTGTTCAAAGGCAACTTCAGCTATTTCAATCTGGCCGTGGCCAACTATTGCATCCTGCCGAAAGCCTTTCTCCTGGTGATCCTGCCCGTGCTTGCGCTGGCCGGCTTTTTGGTCAACAGGGACTGGGGAATTGCCACCACAGGTTTGTGGATACTCTATAATTTCGCGTTGATCCTGTCCCTCCCTCCCGTACTGATCAACGGTGATCTTTTCCGGGCCATGTTTACCATCCCGCGGGCAGTCAGCCTCATGTTCGGCGCCCTCTTCCAATTCAAAAAAGCGGACGAACAGTTCATCCACACTCCGCATACCAAAACCGGAATTACCAATCAAAGCAAGGGGCGGTTATAAGCCCGCCTGTTGGAAAGGTCCGCAGATCTACCAGAAGATCGTATACAAGGCCGTTAGTATCGCGCAAATGGTAATGGCGCCGATGGCAAAGGACTTCGTTACGCGGAACATGCCGGCATTCACTTCCAGGCCTTTATTGATCACGCCCCTTCTGTTCTCCACGAAGTTGATGATCGCCATGCCGACGATACAAAAGACGAATACGATCCCCATCCGGTCCAGAAAGGGGATCTCATAAATGCCTTTATTGTCGTAGTTCGGTTGATAAAATCCATAGGGGGTAAGCCAGCTCAGGTTCACCCACATGGGCAGGAACTTCAATACGCAGGAAAGGACGAAGCCGCCGATCGTGGCAAATAAAGCCGCATTCGACGTGGTCCTTTTCCAGAAGAAGCCGAGAAGGAACATGGCAAAGATGCCCGGCGATACGAAGCCGGTGTATTCCTGTATATAGTTGAAGCCCTGCTTTCCCTCGCCCATCAATTTTTCCCCGATCACGAGGGACATCAAAATGGCCAGGATCATGGAAATGACCACGGTCACCTTTCCCATTCCCACAAGTCTTTTCTCGTCCGCATTCTTATTGATCGCCTTCTTATAGATGTCCAGGGTGAAGATGGTCGCGATGCTATTCGCCTTCCCGGCCAGTGAAGCCACAATGGCCGCCGTCAGGGCGGCAAAGGCCAATCCCTTGAGACCGGCCGGCAACAGGTTCAATAGGTTCGGGTAGGCCTTATTCACATCCACGACGTTGTGTGAGTCCAGCATTTGCGTGTGGAACATGCCTCCCTGATAGAGGGAATAAGCCGCAATGCCGGGCAGCACCACGATCACGGGCATCAGCAGTTTCAAAAATGCGGCAAACAGAATTCCGCTCCTTGCCGTTTTCAGGTCCGCGCCCAAGGCCCGCTGGGTGATATACTGGTTGCATCCCCAATAGTTCAGGTTGGTGATCCACATGCCCCCGATCAGGACCGTAAGGCCGGGAAGGCTCACGTAGTTGGGATTGTCCTTATTGAAGATCATGTGAAAATGATCCTTCGTGTTTGTTGTCAACACCTTGAACCCATTGAGGATCCCCGTCTGCCCGGATTTTTCAGCCACCAGGTTCAATGCGATATAGGTAGCCACGAGACCGCCGAGCACCAGGAAGAACACCTGGATCACGTCCGTATATCCGATCACTTTCATGCCCCCCAGCGTAATGACGATCGCAAAGACCGCCAGCCCCACGATGCACCAATAGATATTGATGCCCGAGATCCCGCTGACCGCCAGCGCACCGAGGTAAAGGATGGACATGAGGTTGACAACGATATACAACACCAGCCAAAAAATGGCCATGATCATGGCCACTTTGTCATTGTAACGCTCGCTCAGGAACTGCGGCATCGTGTAGATCTTGTTCTTCAGATAGACCGGAATGAAGAAGATCGCCACGATCAGCAGCGTGGCGGCCGCCATCCATTCATAGGTGCCGATGGCCACGCCCAGTTTGAAGCCAGAGCCGCTCATCCCGATCATTTGTTCCGCGGAGATATTTGAAGCGATCAGGGAGGCCCCGATAGCCCACCAGGTCAGGGAGCCTTCCGCGAGAAAATAATCCTTGGAGCTGGTACGGGCCGCCTTCTTTCGGTTGTATACCCACCAGCCGTAAAAGGCGACGATCAGGAAATAGATCAGAAATACAATGTAGTCCTGGACATGTAAAAGACGCATAGGTCAGGCGGGTATTAATTAAATGAATCGATTGATCAGGTTTTCGAGGTATTCCTGCCTTCCGCTCGTCACCCTGGGCTCGCCACCCGCGATGGCATATTCCCGGAGATCTTCCAGTGACAGTCCTCCCTTTTCGAAAGCCGCCCCCTTGCCACTGTCGAAGGATGCGTATCGTTCTTTGCGGATCTTTGCATATTCTCCATGCTGCAGGATCTTGTCGGCGACCAGCAGCGCGCGTGCAAAACAGTCGATGCCGCCGATATGGGCATGGAACAGGTCCGCCATGTCCGTAGAGTTCCTGCGGCGCTTCGCGTCGAAGTTGATGCCTCCGCCACGGAACCCGCCTCCCTCCAGCACGATCAACATCGTTTCCACCAACTCATTAATATTGTTCGGGAATTGATCCGTATCCCATCCGTTCTGATAATCCCCCCGGTTCGCATCCATCGAACCCAGCATTCCCGCATCCACGGCAACCTGCAACTCGTGGGTGAACGTGTGGCCTGCCAGGGTTGCATGGTTGACCTCCAGGTTCAATTTGAAATCCTCCATGAGATCATACTGGCGTAGGAAGCTGATCACGGTCGCCGCATCATAATCGTATTGGTGCTTTGTCGGTTCGCATGGTTTCGGCTCGATGAAGAATGCGCCTTTGAATCCCTGGCGCCTCGCATAGTCTTTAGCCGTGTGGAGGAAGCGGGCCAGGTGTTCCTGCTCGCGGCGCATATTCGTGTTCAGGAGGCTCATGTATCCTTCCCTGCCTCCCCAAAAGACATAGTTTTGTCCGCCCAGGGCGATCGTGGCGTCCAGTGCCGCTTTTACCTGCGCAGCGGCATGGGTCAACACGTGAAAATCCGGGTTCGTCGCAGCCCCGTTCATATAGCGGCGGTTGGAGAAGAGGTTGGCCGTGCACCACAAGAGTTGGACGCCACTGGCCGCCTGTTTCTCCGACGCATAGTTCACCAGCGCCTGGAGGCGCTTTTCATTATCCACCACATCGTTGCTGTAATCGACGACATCCACGTCATGAAAGCAATAATACGGTAGGTCCAACTTGCCGATGAATTCGAATGCGGCGTCCATCTTGTCTTTTGCCCGGCCGACGGCATCCGCCTTTTCATTCCAGGGATACAGGTGCGTCGGTTCGCCGAACGGGTCGGCTCCGTTCCCGCAGAAAGAATGCCAGTAGGCAACGGCAAACCGCAGATGCTCCTTCATGGTCTTGCCCCCAATCTTCTTTCCCGCATCATACCAACGGTAGGCCAGCGCATTGTCCGTTTCCGGCCCTTCATATTTTATTTGTGCGATCCCTTTGAAATATTCTTTCTCACCTGTGATTACTGCCATAAGTAAAAGTATTTTATTATTTAGTTATTCGCCTGAAGTCTTTTTCCCCCGGCTGCCTCCAGCGCCGCCTTCCAACGGCCGTACAACTCGTCGTATTCAGCGGAATCCCCCGGACCGACCCAAAGCAGGGGTTTTCGACCCCGGAAGGCCTCCTTCTCACCGCGGAAGATCCCGGCGCCGATTCCGGCGCCCAGGGCAGCCCCGACGCTGCCATCGCAGTCGTACAGTTCCACCGGCGTATTCGTGGCGTTTACGAAGGCCTCCGCGAACACGCTGCTCAGGAACATATTGGCGCGTCCCGCACGGATGACCGATGGGTTCATGCCGTTCTCCCGCATGATATCCAGGCCATACCGGAACGCAAAGGCGATCCCCTCCTGACCGGCCCGGTAAATATGTGCGGGGCTATGCTTGTTCAGATCGATATGATGGATCTGCGCCCCGATGATCCGGTTGTCCAGCATCCGTTCCGCGCCGTTCCCGAAAGGAAGGATGATCAGGCCTTCGCTGCCCGGCCGGATCCCGGCCGCTTCACGGTTCAGGCTGTCATAATTGGCCTGACCCCCGACCAGGTTCTTGATCCACCGGTTGAGTATGCCCGTACCGTTGATACAGAGCAAAACGCCGATCCGCCGTCTATCGCTCCTGTAGTTGACGTGGGCAAAGCTATTGACGCGTGAAGCCTTGTCAAAAACAAGCTCGTCGCTCACGCCATAGATCACCCCCGATGTGCCGGCCGTAGCGGCAACCTCCCCGGGCTCCAGGACATTGAGTGATAGCGCATTATTTGGCTGATCCCCGGCCTTATAGGTGACGGGGATCCCCTTCTTGAGGGACAGGGCCTGCGCCACCGATTCGCGTAGGCCCCCGTGCGCCGAAAAAACAGGCCGCAATGTCGGGATAAATCCCCGATCGAACCCGAAATAATTAAAGATATCGGCCGACAGGGCATCTTCCTGAAAATCCCAGAAAATGCCTTCCGACAGGGCCGACACGGTGCTGGTGGTCTCTCCGGTAAGCTTCATGGAAATAAAATCACCCGGCAGGAGCAATTTGTCGATCCGCGCATAGACCTGGGGTTCCTTGTCCTTTACCCAGGCCAGCTTCGACGCCGTGAAATTTCCGGGTGAGTTCAGCAAATGGGACAGGCATCTCTCCGGCCCGATTTGCCCAAACGCCCGCTCCCCATAGGGCACGGCCCGGCTATCGCACCATATAATGCTGTCCCGGAGAACCTTTTGCTCCTTGTCCACGAGCACCAACCCATGCATCTGATAGGCTATCCCGATCGCGGCGATCTCCCGCGGGTCATAGGCTCCCGATGCATGTGCCAGCAGGATGGCCTGCTGCACATATTCCCACCAGGTTTCAGGTGATTGCTCCGCCCAACCGGGCTGCTTCGACAGGATCGCCGCCTCGCTGCCTGGATATTGCGCCGTAGCCAGCGTCTGCTGGCTTTCAGGGTCCACTACGGCGACTTTAATGGATGATGTACCAACGTCAATCCCTAATAGCAACATTAGACTGGTTGATTCAATCGTTATCAATGTAAATCGATGGCCGTCCTACCCTATCCATTGGTGTCTTTTCAGGCTTTTCCGGCGTTCCGATTCAGGCCGGTAAATATAGTTTGTATTTTTTTAATTGCAACCGATTGCATTGTTTTTTTTTAAAATCATTACATTTGACCTTATATGATCCCTAAAAAAGATATCACCATTTACGACATCGCGCGTGTCCTGAACCTTTCACCCGCAACAGTGAGCAGGGGATTGAAAGACCACCCGGCCATCAATATCAAAACAAGGAAGAAGATAACGGAAATGGCCAAGGAAATGGGGTATCGCTCCAATAATTTCGCAAGCAACCTCCGACGGCAAAAGACGAACACCATCGGCATCATCGTACACGAGCTGAACAGCAATTTCATCACCTCGGTCCTGGCAGGCATCGAAAAGGTCACCACCGAGGCCGGGTATGATCTGATCATCGGCCACTCATCGGAGACCTACAAAAAGGAAGCGGCTAACGCGCATAACCTGTTCCATAAGCGAGTCGATGGTCTTATCGCCAGCCTGGCCTTCGATACCAGGGATCTCGACCATTTCGACCCCTACGTGCAAAAAGGGATCCCGATCGTCTTCTTCGACCGGGTGGAAGAGCATCACTATGGTACGCGGATCATCATCGACAACGTCAAGGCGGGTTATGAGGCGACCTCGCACCTCATCGCACGGGGCTGCCGGAATATCGCCCACATCACGGCCAACCTCAACCGGAATGTCTATGCAGATCGGCTGAAGGGTTACCAGCAGGCCCTGAAGGATAACGGGCTGCCCTTCGAGCCGGCCAACCTCCTCGTCAACGATCTCGGTGAAGACAGCGCGATCCGGTCGGCAAAACAGGTATTGGCGATGGCCCCCCGGCCCGATGGCGTATTTATCACCAATGATTTTTGCGCGGCTGTTTTTTTGCATGCCGTCTTAGAGGCGGGTGTGGACGTTCCCGGTGATCTGGCCATCGTAGGGTTCAACAATGACGCGATCTCGAAGATCACCGTGCCGCAGCTGACCACGATCAACTATCCCGGCGAAGAAATGGGGGAGCGTGCGGCCCGGAGCCTGGTCGATCAGCTTGCCGGACTTTCTTCCTCCCGGTCGACGGATACGATCATCATTCGTTCGGAGCTTCTGGTCAGGGGATCGACGCAGCCGCGTTAGGCCGATAGTTTCGTCTGCACGGCCCATTTCTCGAGCAACCGGACCAATTCGTCGATGCGCACGGGCTTGCTGATATAATCGCTCATGCCCGCGCGGATGCATTCTTCGCGATCGCCTTGCATCGCATTTGCCGTGAGCGCGATGATGACGGGCTGACGGGTCAATTCGCGGCGCAAGGTTCGTGTCGCCTCCAACCCATCCATTTCCGGCATCTGCATATCCATCAATATGACGTCATAATTCTGTTTGGCGGCAATGGCCACCGCCTCCTTGCCATTCTCCACGGAATCCGCGGAATAGCCCAGATTTCCGAGAATGTGCAGGATCAGCTGCTGGTTCACCGGATTGTCCTCCGCGACCAGGATCCGGAGAGGGAACCTGTTGGAAAATTCGGTCGATAGCTGTCCGTTGGAGGCGGGAAGTTCCGTGGACGTCTTGCCGACGGCAGCGCCCGGCCGGGTGCGGATGGTAAAGGTGAATACCGTTCCCACTTCCGGCACGCTCTCCACGGTGATGTGTCCGCCCATAAGAATGACCAGTTTTTCACAAATCGCCAGGCCAAGCCCGGTGCCGCCGTATTTGCGCGTTGTCGACGAGTCGACCTGCGAAAACGATTTGAACAGGACGCCGATCTTGTCGGGGGGAATGCCGATGCCCGTGTCCCGAATGGAAAATTCAAGCTCCATGTCCCCCTGACCGTTTGCCGATCCGGCCCAGCGCCCGTTGGGTTGCCGTCCGTCATGGGTCCCCCGCACGGCCGGACGCACTTCCAGCGAGATCGACCCCTCTTTTGTAAATTTGACCGCATTGCTCAGAAGGTTCATCAACACCTGCCGCAATCGCAGGGCGTCGCCGATGATGCGCGGCGGAACGCCTTCCCCGATCCGGTAATTCAGGGCGAGGCCCGACTGAGCGGCCTTTTCGGAAAATACGTCCATCGCCTCCTGCACGCACTTGCGCAGGTCGAAATCCTCCTGCTCGATCTCCATCTTCCCGGAATCGATCTTCGAGTAATCCAGAATATCGTTGATCACGCTCAGCAGGCTCTCCCCGCAGTTCAGTATCGTTGTCGTATAATCGCGTTGCTGGGAGGTCAGTGAAGTCTCCGATAAGAGGGAGGCCATGCCGATCACGCCATTCATCGGCGTACGGATCTCATGGCTCATCGTAGCCAGGAACACGCTCTTGGCCCGGTTGGCCTGCTCGGCTTCCTGCCTGGCCTTTCGTTCCTCCCGGGTCAGGTTCGCGAGGCGTTCCGTCCTTTCTTTCACCTGTCGCTCGAGCTCCCTGTTCAACTGATTGACCGTGTGCACTCTGAGGCGATAGAATCCCAGGCCGCTCCCGATGATGATCAATATCAGCATCACCCGGAACCACCAGGTCTTCCAGTAGGGCGGCGTGATCAGCAGCCTCAGGGATAATACGCGGTCGGACCATTTGCCGTCGCTATTTAGCCCTTTCACCTTGAACAGATACCCGCCTGGATCGAGATTGGTATAGGTCGCCATGCGCTGCGTCCCCACATAATTCCAATTCTTGTCGAACCCCTCCAGGAGGAAGGCGTATTTCTTCTTCTCCCTGGCCGTATAATTCAACGAGGCGAACAAGAAGGAGATCACCGAACTCTTGTAGTCCAGGGTGATGTCCTGCGTCTCCGAAATATCGACCTTTAAGGGGGATGCATCGCGGCCGGTCCGCGCGATCGGCACTTCCTTATTGAATATCTGGAAATTGGTCAGTACGAGCGGCGGATCGAAATACCTCGAAGAAATCCCTTCGGGCGGTATTTCGTTAAACCCGTTGATGCCGCCGAAATAAAGGGCGCCCGATCGTGTATTGCACCAGGCCTGTTCCTTGAACTCATTGGCCTGCAGCCCATCCGCCACGCCGAAGTTCTTAAAGCTCCTCCCCGCGGAATCGAACAGCGAGAGTCCTCTGTTCGTGCTGATCCACAGATTGCTGTGTTTGTCTTCCAGCACCCCGAATACCACATCGTCCGGCAGTCCGTCGCGGGTCGTATAGGTGGTGAACTGATTGGCCAGGACATTATAACGGGAAAGCCCATCCGTGGTCGTGATCCAGAGTTCCCGGCGGCTGTCTTCAAAAATGCCGCAAACATAGTTACTGCAGAGGCTATTTCTTGACTCATCATGCCGGTAGTGAGCAAATTTCCGGGTTTGCCGGTCGTAGAGGTCGAGACCGCCTCCGTCCGTGCCTACCCAGAGCCGGCCCCGGCTGTCCTCGAATACGGCATGGATCTTATTGTTGCTGATCGCGCCCGGGTCTTCGCCGTCCGCCATGAAATGCGTGAAGGTGCCGGCGGCAGGGTCATAAAGATCGAGTCCGCCCCCATAGGTACCCACCCAGAGGTTGTGCAGCCGGTCTTCAAATATCGTCCACGCGTTGTCATTGCTCAGGCTCCCGCGGTTCTTCGGATCATGGCGGAAATGGCGGAATGCCGTTCTGTCCCTGTTCATCACCGTTATACCATCGCCCCAGGTACCGACCCATAGATTGCCTTTGCTGTCCTCCATGACCTTCAGCACATAATTTCCGCAGATGCTGTTGCGGTTGCCGGGCTGATGCCGGTAGTGGGTAAACTTGCCCGACTTTCGGTCGAAAAGATTGAGACCCCCTCCGTCCGTGCCAATCCAGAGATGTTCATGCGAGTCTTCAACCATGCACAGGACATGGTCATCGCTCAGGCTATTGGGAGAGGAGTTGTGTTTGTAGTGAATGAATTTTGCTGCGTCGCGGTTCACAAAATCGATACCTCCGGTAAACGACCCGACCCACATGTTCTTTCTCGAGTCCCGGTAAATAGAATAAATGGAGTTGGCGCCCAGGCTTCCCGGATCGATCTCATCATGCCGGCATTGCTGGACCTCGCCTTTTTCCGGATTGAATATGTCGAGACCGTCATTTTCCATCCCGATCCACAGGTTCCCATCCCCATCCTCCTCCAGGGAATTGATCATATTACCGCTCAGGCTGCCGGCCCCGCTATTCGTCTTCAGGTAATGCGTGAACTTCCGCGTGGCCTTGTCCATCAGGTCCAGGCCGCCGCTATTGGTGCCGATCCACAGGCGATGCCTGCTATCCTCCAGCAATCCCGTGATCAGATCGCTGGCGATCGATTGCGGATCTGCCTCATCGTGGCGTATATGCGCAAAGCCGCGGGTCCATCGATCATAGAGGTTCAACCCGCCTCCCATCGTACCGATCCAGATATTGTGCGCCGAATCCTCTGCGATGGCTTTGACATGATTATTGCTCAGGCTCGCCGGATTCGAGCGGTCCGACAGGTATCGGGTGAATTTCCCCGTTGCGCCGTCCATTTTGTTGACGCCGCCGTCTTCCGTCCCGATCCAGAGATTGCCACGGCTGTCCCGAAGGAGGCATATCACCAGGTCGCTCGAAAGGCTGGCGTCATTTTTCGGATCATGGCGATAATGGGTGAATTCATTGGTGCGCCGGTCATACCGGTCCAGGCCTCCGCCCCAGGTGCCGACCCAGATAAACCCTTTATCATCCTCCACCATGCTCATGATGAAGTTGTTCCCCAGGCTCTTGTTATCGAGGGCGTCATTCTTATACACGGTGAACTGGTAGCCGTCATAGCGGTTAAGGCCGTCCCTGGTGCCGAACCACATGAATCCGCGGCTGTCCTCGAGGATGCAAATGGCATTGCTCTGGGACAATCCGGCCGCCGTTCCCAGGTGCTCGAACTTCACATGCTGGATTTGTGAAAAAGCAAGACAAGACAGGGTTTGGAGCAGAAACAGCAGTAAATACCTGAGCCTATACATAATAATCCATAAGAACGTCCGGAGGGGATAATTATTATGGATTTTGGCCCTTTAAGCGGCTTCCGCACTCCTCAATCGGGCCGAGGCCGCCTTGCGGTATTTGGCAAGGTTGATCAGCAGAACACTGACCAGGATCACGGTCAGGCCGAGGACCTGGCTAACCGACATCTGTTCACCGGCGAACAGCGTACCCAGCAACACCGCCACCACCGGGTTGATATACGCATGCGTACTGACCTGGGTGGGCGAACGAACCTGGAGCAGCCAGACGAAGGCGCTATAACCGGCCAGGGAGCCCAGGGTGATCAGATAGATCAGGGACAGCCAGGAGGACATAGCTACGTCCGTCCAATGAAACCCACGGGTCTCCCCGCTGACCCAGGCCGCAGGCAGGAAGATCAGGCCGGCCGCAAGCATCTGCCATCCCGCGCTCACGGAATGCGAGTCCCCCTTCGAATGATACTTGGAATAAATGGAGCCGGCGGCCCATGATATGGAACCCAACAGCAGGATGCCCATCGCGACGAGCTGCCCGTTCCCGGAAGCGAAGAAAGATGGCGTAGTGGCGTGGCTCGAAGCAGGCGCCGCGGGCGGGATCGACGGATGAGGCGAACCGAAGAGCCCCGGCAGCAAGCGGTCCCCAAATAGAAGGACTACTCCCACTATGCCGATCATCAGGCCGGTAATGGTCTCTTTGCTCCGCAGGTTCTCCCCCCAATTGCGCCGGTCCAGCAATACGAACCATATCGGCCCGGAAGCCAGCAGGATGGCGGCCAGCGAGGTCGTCAGGTATTGCTCCGACCAGATCAGCACTCCATTGCCGGTGCAAAGCAGCAGGACGCCGCTGACGATGGCCGGGCGAATGTTCCGCCATATAAAAAGACGTTCACCCCGGACGGCGCACCATAACAGAAGGAGAAGACCGGCTGTCATGAAACGAAGGGCGCCCATCAGCATCGGCGGTATATGCTCGATCGACATACGAATGAAAAAATAGGTAGACCCCCAAACGATGTACACGATGGCAAATGCGATAACGACCATCAGGGTGGAGGCGACAGGTTTCTGGCTGTTCGACATGTTTGGCAAAGTTACGATTCCGGCCAGGGCCGGAATAGCCGGTTTTCATAATAAGAGATAGTCCGGTTACGGAACTCAGGAGGTGGCGTGGCCGGGGCTTGCCTGCCCGGAGGCGCCCTTCCGCAAAGGGTGCTTTCTGCGCGAGGTCAGGTAATGGATCACCTTGTGCTCCAGCCAATGATGGAGAGGCAGAAGGCCGGCCGCCAGAAAGATCTTGATCAGCAGGATCTTCCAGGGTTCGCCGTGCGTCCATTCATGGATCTGCTTGTCGGCCAGCAGGATGATGAATTCAAAAAGAAAGATGAAGGAAAAGAAGCCGAGCGCCCTGATCGTGCCGGTATGCACCACGAAGAACCCAAGCATGACCAGGATAATGAACAGCCCCGCGAGGCCGGCCGTCAATCCCATATATTGCACATAGTGGCGATGGCGGACCTTTTCCTCCTCCTCTTTCGCCAGCCGCTCCCGCTGGCGGTTATCGTTATCGACTTCCATCTTCAGCACGTCGGTCTCACGGGACAGGGTCTTCAGGCTGTCCTTGTACAGGTTGTATTCCTGGTTGTAGGTATAGGCCGTTTTGAAATCGCCGGTCTGTTCATACAGGGAATCCAGGTTCCTGTCGCAATCCTCGAGCAGCTTGAGGCTTTTGGTCTGCACGCCGATATCCCGCGCCTTCAGATAATAAGCGATCGCATGCGGGTCGTCTTTTCTCTTCCGGTAATATTCGGCGAAGAGCTTGTAGAACTGGAACTTCCCGAAAGGGTTGGCCCTCTTTTCCATCTCGGGTTCGGCCTTCCGAAAGTAATAATACGCCGAGTCGAAGCGCCCCATGTCGGCATAGGCATATCCGTAAGCCTCATCGAAGAAAAAGCGGAAGTTGGCATTATTGAGGAATTGCGAGAGCGCCGGATGCGCATTCAGGTAGGCCATGCCCTTCGCATATTCATTATTGTTGAAATACATGTTGAACAGGCCGACGTAGGAATTGACCTTGTAGAGATCGAAGTGCATGCTGTCGGCGAGAGCGATCGAATGTTCGTACATTTTTTGCGCCAGCGTAAAATCCTTTTTTGCCGTGAAGAGATTACCCAGGTGGTTGTATCCCCCCAGCAAACCATTCCGGTTCCCGTTCCTGCGATCCAGGTTCATGGAACTCACCGTATAGTCGATCGCCTTATCATATTCTTCGATGCCCGCATAAAAATCACGCAGGTTATCATAAGCAACCCCCAACAGGGTCTCGTTCTTCGCCAGTTCGGCCGTATTGAGCGCCTGCAGGTAATTCTGAAAGGCCAGGAACTTATCGTTGCGGGCCAGATAGGCGTCCCCCATGGCCACATACGCATGCACCCTGACGGTGTCGTCGTCGATATTTCCGGCGAGGTTCACGGCCTGGCTGCTATAGCTCAACGCCTTGTCATTGTCTCCCTTCGATTCATATGCCCTTGACAAGGCACAGTCGCTGTTTACCTGGCCGGCGTCGAGCCCGTTCTCCACGGCGACCTGCCTGGCCCTGGTATAGGCATCGATGGCGCGCTGGATGTACCCTGAAAGACCCGAGAGATTGAGATAACGGTCCCCGTTGCGCAGATAGACATCCACGATCAGCCTCCTGTCACGGCTCATTTCCGCCACTTCGATGGCCTTGTCGGCATATTGATCGGCGAGCTCGCTATTCGTGCCGGTGAAATAACGGGCAAGGCCCAGGTAGGCCATGGCCTTTTCACGGTCGTTGGCCGCCAGGTCAACTTTCTTTTTCAGACTATCTACCCAATAGGTAGATTGGGGACATGCCCTTTCGCCTGCCCCCAGGAGGATGAGGCAGATCAATGCGATGGATCTCATAAGCGTTCGATTTACGGCGTCTAAAGATACCCTTTCCTGCCGACAAAAAAGAGCGACTAACGCCATAAACCTCCCCCCGGCGACCGCGTCCCGGAACGGCAGATCACTTCATTTTTACGCCGATCTGGCTGAGAAAGGAGATATTGGACTGCACACTGCGATGTTCGGTCATTTGCCCGGCATCATTAAAGGTGAACAGGTCTACGTCATTCATTTTGAAGGATTTTCCGGTGGGTTTCATCGACCCCATCGCATTTTTGAACGTTCCGGAGCTTTCGTTGAAAACGGCCACCATATTTCCATCGGCGAGGACGTATTTGATGTCCGTTTTGAAATCCGGAAACGCGTTCATGAAAACCCTCAGGCCGGCGAGGACGGAATCCTTGCCTTTGACCGACTTCATTTCGCCATTCCCATAGTCGACGGCATCGGGCGCAACGTCCTTAAACGACTTTTCCAATCCGGCGGCGTTGAAATTTTCGACGGACGCCCTGGCTATTTCCTTATGCGCGGCCAGGGTGCTGTCCTTCTTTGCCTGCGCGGCGGAGGCTGAATCCGCGGCGGACATGCCGGCCTGCGTACCGGAGTTGCCGCAGGAAGTGATCAGAAAGACAAGGGGAAGAAAAGGGAGAAGGGCAAACAATCGTTTCATGTTCAAAGATTTTAAATTTTAGGAATGATAAAAGATACGAACACCGGTCAGATTAACAAAAAATAATATATACAACAATAAAAAAAGTGAGGAGACCTTGCTCCTCACTCCTTTTGCACCCTGCCCCGGATGGCGCGGATCAGCCGTTCATCCAATGCCCGCCATGGTCGAATAACAGGGTTTTCCTGTTCATGCCACTGGCAGCTACGATATGATAGCAAGGCTGTTTATTGGGCATATACTCTTCATAGGATGACTTGATCTCCCAACGGCCATATTTGGTTCTTCTTAGGTTGTTCTGTACTGAACGGGGCAGCCTGTCCGCACTCAGCATTTTTTCGGACAGCAGCCACCGGCCTTTTCTATCGAATTTCGCCTCGAACCGGTCCGCGCCCATGGTGAAGGTCGCCTTATAGTTGGTCATCCCATGGGTCCATTCTACGTTGGTTGCATTCGCATACCTGGCCTGGAAGGCGTCGGTCACCCTGGACGGGATCTTTGCGAATGGAACGTCCGCCAGGGCGGACGCTGAAATAAATCCGGCTGCGAGCATTAAAACAAATAACTTTTTCATACTACACGATTTTAGTTAACGAATCATTTGCTTCATGAGCTTACCGGATATTACCTAAAATATCAGGCCAGAAGGGCCAAAAACTGTTAACAACCGCGTTAAAATGGCCGATCTTCACAGTGGAAAATCTTCCCCGCCGCCCAGGTAAAATTTTTTTCGGCAAACAAAAAATTAAATGTTATTTTGACAGGAATACCCCGAAGGACCGGCAGGGAAAAGGATTCAGCGGGGACTATGGAATAAGCGATATGGAAAAAGAGCAGTATGTCATAGGGGTGGATTACGGAACGGACTCCGTTCGTTCCATTATTGCCGACGCCTCCAACGGAAGGGAGGTCGCCTCGGCGGTCTTTTTTTATCCGCGATGGAAGCAGGGGCTATATTGCGATCCGGCCTCGAACAGGTTCCGGCAGCATCCCCTGGATTATATCGAAGGGCTTGAGCATACGCTGCTCACCTGCCTTTCCGAGGCCGGGCCGGCCGTCGCCGCACGGGTCAGGGCCATTTCGGTCGACACGACCGGGTCATCTCCCGTAGCCGTCGATCAGTCAGGCACCCCGCTGGCCCTGGTGCCGGGTTTTGAACAAAATCCGAATGCCATGTTCGTATTGTGGAAGGATCATACGGCCGTCAGGGAGGCGGCCGCCATCAATGCGCATGCGATGACCTTCCCCACCAATTATCTGCAATTCGTGGGCGGCATTTATTCATCGGAATGGTTCTGGGCCAAGCTGCTGCACGTCCTCCGGGAGGACGAGGCGGTCCGGAAGGCCTGCCACTCCTGGGTGGAGCACTGTGACTGGATCCCGTTTCTCCTGACAGGCGGCGACCGGGTTTCCGGCATGCGCCGCAGCGTTTGTTCCGCGGGCCATAAGGCGCTTTGGGCAACCGAATTCGGAGGTCTGCCTCCCGACGCCTGGTTTTCGTCGCTCGACCCCTTGCTGAAAGGCTTTACCGCACGACTTTTTACGCAAACTTATACGTCGGATCAACCCGCCGGCACACTGTCCGCGGAATGGGCCGCCAGGCTGGGTCTGTCTACCGGGGTCATCGTCGGCGTCGGCGCATTCGATGCGCATATGGGCGCCGTTGGCGGACAGATCGAACCCTATCATCTCAGCAAGGTCATGGGTACGTCCACCTGCGATATGCTGGTTGCGCCCCTGCAAGAGGTGAATGGAAAGCTGGTCAGGGGGATCTGCGGACAGGTTCCCGGTTCGGTCATTCCGGGCATGATGGGCATGGAGGCCGGGCAATCGGCATTCGGCGACGCCTATGCATGGTTCCGGAATATCCTGGCCTGGCCCATGAACCAGTTCCTGCCGGCAGACGAGGCTGCTGGCTATGCGGATCGCATCATTCCCGCCATGAGTCGCCTGGCCGCGGCCCTGCCGGTCGATGAGCACAGCGAACTGGCGCTCGATTGGTTCAACGGCCGGCGCACGCCGGATGCCAACCAGGTTCTTAAAGGGGCGGTGACTGGCCTCAGCCTGGGCACGGACGCGCCCAGGATCTTCAGGGCCATTGTGGAGGCGACCTGCTTCGGCGCAAAGTCTATCGTGGACCGCTTCATACAGGAGGGCATCCCGGTTAAAGGCCTGATCGGCCTGGGCGGGGTAGCGAAAAAATCACCTTTCATCATGCAAATGATGGCCGATACCATGAATATGCCGATCCGCATCCACCGTTCCGAGCAGACATGCGCGCTCGGCGCGGCCATGTTCGCCGCTACCGCCTGCGGCATTTACCCGAAGGTGGAGGATGCCATGGACGCCATGGGGCAGGGATTCGATGCCGAATACCGGCCTGACGGATCGAAGGCCGCCGTCTATGCCACGCGATTCAGAAAATATGAACAGCTTGGACAGTTCATTGAAAACAATACTAACGCATGAGCAAATACGAAGAAATCCGCGAAGCGGCTTGCCGGGCGAACCGGCAGTTGCCGGGCCTTGGCCTCGTCCTCTTCACGTTCGGGAACGTGAGCGCCGCGGACCGGGCCCTCGGCGTGTTCGCCATCAAGCCCAGCGGGATCCCCTATGAAGAGCTGACCCCCAAGGACATGGTGATCGTCGACTTCGAAGGTAAAAAGGTACACGGCAAATTGCGTCCTTCTTCCGATACGCTGACCCATGCGGTGCTATACAGTCATTGGGAAAAGATCGGCGGCATCGCCCATACGCATTCCACCTACGCCACGGCCTGGGCGCAGACGCAACGCGATATCCCGATCTATGGCACTACCCACGCCGATCATAATACGGTCGATATCCCCTGCGCAGCGCCGATGAGCGACGAGATGATCCGCGGTGATTATGAACAACAGACGGGGTTCCAGATCATGCAGGCCCTGAAGGACCGGAACCTGAACTACGAGCAGGTGCAAATGGCGCTGGTCGGCAATCACGCCCCGTTTACCTGGGGCGCGACCTGCGAATCGGCCGTCTATAACAGCGCCGTTCTGGAGGCCATCGCACAGATGGCCTACCTCACAGAACAGATCCGGCCCGGCAACCCCAGGTTGAAAGAGGCGCTGATCAACAAACATTTTGAACGCAAGCACGGGCCGAATTCGTATTATGGCCAGTAAGCCGCCGGCCCGTCGGCAAGGTCAAACAGAAGCATTCAACAATAACCTATAAACGTACATGATCAATCTAAAGAAGCTCGAGGTTTGGTTCGTCACGGGCAGCCAGCATCTCTATGGGGACGAAACCCTGCGACAGGTGGCCGAACACGCCCAGGTGATCGCCCGTGCGCTCAACGATTCGCCGCAAGTGCCGGTAAAGGTCGTCTGTCAGCCTACCGTCAAGACGCCGGAAGAGATCTACCAGATCTGTTCACAGGCCAATACGGCGACAGCCTGTATCGGCATCATCGCCTGGATGCATACTTTTTCTCCGGCCAAGATGTGGATCGGCGGCCTCAAGGCCCTGCGCAAGCCATTGCTCCATCTGCATACGCAATTCAACCGCGATATCCCCTGGAACGACATCGACATGGATTTCATGAACCTCAACCAGAGCGCCCATGGAGACCGGGAGTTCGGGTTCATCATGAGCCGCATGCGCCTCCATCGCAAGGTCGTCACGGGCCACTGGCAGGACCTCGACGTGCTCGAACGCCTGAATGCCTGGGCCAGGGCGGCCGCGGGCTGGCATGACTGGCAGGGTGCGCGTTTCGTTCGCTTTGGGGACAACATGCGACAGGTGGCCGTCACGGAAGGGGACAAAGTGGAGGCGGAGATAAAATTTGGCTTTTCCGTCAATACCTATGGCGTGGGCGACCTGGTCAAGGTCATCGGAGAGATCGGGGACCGGGCCATCGATTCGCTGGTCAGGGAATATGAAGAAAAATACCGCGTCGCCGAAGCCCTGAAAAAGGGAAGCGATCGCCATGCGTCCCTGCGCGAAGCGGCCCGTATCGAGCTCGGCCTTGGCGAATTCCTGGAACGCGGCGATTTCAAAGGCTTCACGGACACCTTCGAAGACCTGCATGGATTGACGCAACTGCCGGGTATTGCCGCGCAGCGGCTCATGGCGGCGGGCTACGGGTTCGCGGGAGAGGGTGACTGGAAGACGGCGGCCCTCGTACGGGCCATGAAGGTCATGGGCAGCGGCCTTCCCGGCGGCAACTCGTTCATGGAAGATTATACCTATCACTTTGATCCGAAGAATAGCCTGGTGCTTGGCGCCCACATGCTCGAGATCTGCGAGTCGATCGCGGACGGAATGCCCTCCTGCGAAATACATCCACTCGGCATCGGCGGCAAGGCGGATCCCGTACGCCTTGTCTTTCAGGCGCCCGCGGGGCCGGCGATCAATGCGTCGATCATCGATATGGGCAACCGTTTCCGCCTGCTTGTCAATGAGGTGGAAGCGGTCAAACCTCAGCCCCTGCCGAAACTCCCCGTGGCTCGCGTGCTGTGGAAGCCGATGCCCGACATGAAGACCGGATGCACCGCGTGGATACTTGCGGGCGGCGCCCATCATACCTGCTATAGCCAGAACCTGAGCGCGGAGCACCTGCAGGACTTTGCGGACATGGCCGGCATCGAATTCGAATTGATCGACAGGAGCACGGAACTGCGCCGCTTCCGCAATGAGCTCCGATGGAACGAAGCCTATTATCAACTCAATAACCGGTGAGCCCATCACCCATTAATAACCACTAACGCGCTGTTTGCTTATGAACAAGAACCTGGTCACTGCGGATTATATCGTATTCGCCGTTTATTTTGTCATCGTAGCTTCCTATGGCCTTTGGATCTACCAACGCAAGAAAAAGAAGGTTACCGACACCAAGGACTTCTTCCTCGCGGAAGGTTCCCTGACCTGGTGGGCCATCGGCGCCTCCCTGATCGCTTCGAATATCTCCGCGGAACAATTCGTGGGCATGAGCGGCGAAGGCTTCTTCGCGGGCATCGCCGTGGCCGCCTACGAATGGATCGCCGCCATTGCGCTGATCATCATCGCCGTATGGTTCATTCCGATCTACCTGAAGAACAAGATCTATACGATGCCGCAATTTCTCAAGACGCGGTATAATGAGACGGTCGCCCTCATCATGGCCGTCTTCTGGCTCTTCCTCTATGTGTTCGTCAACCTGACGTCCATCCTGTACCTGGGCGCCGTGGCGATCAACGGGCTGGTCGACGGGCAACATCTCCATATCATCATGATCGGGCTGGCGGTCTTTGCCCTGATCATCACGCTCGGCGGCATGAAGGTCATTGGCTTCACCGACGTGATCCAGGTGGGCGTTCTCATCATCGGAGGCCTTGCGACCACCTACCTGGCGCTCACCGTGGTGTCCGAAAAATTTGGTCTGGGCAGCAGCGCGCTGGCGGGTTTCAAGGCCCTCATGCGCGACGCGCCGGAACACTTTCACATGATCTTTTCCAAGCCGGACGCGACCTCATCGCAGCTCCAGGTGGACAAATACCTCGTGCTTCCCGGCATCGCCATGTATTTTGCCGGGCAGTGGATCGTCAACCTGAACTATTGGGGTTGCAACCAATATATCACGCAGCGGGCGTTGGGCGCGAATTTGCAGACGGCACGTACGGGGATCCTTTTCGCAGGCTTCCTAAAATTGCTCATGCCGGTGATCGTGATGCTGCCCGGCATCGCCGCTTTCGTCCTCTATAAGAACGGTCACCTGGCGCTGACCGACGGGCGGAAGGACTATGCGTACAGCGCCGTGCTCGGCTTCCTTCCTGCCGGACTGAAGGGCTTGTCCATTGCGGCCCTGACGGCGGCCATCGTGTCCTCCCTCGCGGGAAAGGTCAACAGCATTTCGACTATTTTTACCCTCGACATTTATAAGAAATATTTCAAGAGGGACGCCGACGAACAAAAAATGGTTTGGACAGGACGGCTGGCCGTGGTATTTTCCATGTTCATCGCGATCATCTTTACCTGGCAGGACGTGCTCGGGATCGGCGGCAAGGGCGGCTTCACCTTTATCCAGCAATATACCGGCTTTATCAGTCCCGGCGTATTCGCGATGTTCATCCTGGGAATGTTCTGGCGGCGGACGACCGGCGCAGCGGCCATCGCGGGGCTGGTGACAGGATTCGTATTGTCCGTATTCTTCAATGAATTCGCGCCGCAGGTCCTCGGACATAGCAACTTCCTGTATACGGCCTACCCGACACAGGCGGTCGTGAATGGAGCACTCCAGACCGTTTGGGAGATCCCGTTCCTCATCTGCATGGGCCTGGCATTCCTGTTCACGATGATCATCATGGTGCTGATCAGCCTGGGTGGACCGAAGGTCAATCCGAAAGCCTTCGTTCTCGACAAGTCCATGTTCAAGGTCAGCCCGTCCACGCTTGTCCTGATCCTGCTGACGCTCATGATCCTGATGGCCTTGTACGTTAAGTTCTGGTAACTTGTATAAAAAAATACTAAATTCATTTCTCATTGCGCTTGGCTAAACGACAAACCTATAAAACATGAGCCGTTATTCGGGCCAGATTCATCTGCTCGTTGCTGTGGATTGCATCATCTTCGGGTTCGACGGAACGGATATAAAGCTGTTACTGGTGCAACGGGGATTAAAGCCCGAAAAAGGGAAATGGAGCCTGATGGGAGGCTTCCTCCAACCCAGGGAAAGCCCCGAACAGGCGGCCAGCCGGGTGTTGAAGAAGCTCACCGGATTGGAGGGGGTATACCTGGAGCAATTGGGCGCATTCGGCGACCCGGCCCGCGACCCTGTCGAACGGACCATCAGCATCGCCTACTTCGCCCTGATCGATATTCATCAATATGAAAAGCAGCTCAGTTATGAGTACCACGCCGAGTGGTTCCATCTTAAGAAAATACCGGATCTGATCTTCGATCACCGAAAGATGGTCGATGGGGCAAAGCGACAGCTGCGTTACAAGGCCGCCTTGCACCCGATCCTGTTCGAACTGTTGCCTCCCCGGTTTACGATCCCGCAGCTGCAAACCCTTTATGAGGGCATCTATGACACCAGCTTCGACAACCGGAATTTTAGCCGGAAAGTACTGTCGACCGAACTGCTGATCAAGCAAAAGGAGAAAGACAAGGCGAGCTCGAAGAAGGGCGCGTTCTATTACAAATTGGATAAACGAAAATACAAAGCGAATTTCCAGGCATTTCTTAATTTTATCCCAAATCCGGATAAATTATTGCTTTAGTTGGCTAAGAAATGCCCAAAAATTTGCATAATTCGTCGATAATAGTAATTTTGACAGTTATCTGACCAGCTAGCCTATACAACCTCATTATATCTTAGTTTTGAATGGTCACAAAGCAAAAGTTGTGGCGCGGGGGCAATTTCTATTGCCCTCTCTTTTTTCCCCAAATTTTTGATTGTCAATCCCCTGTCTTAAGTCTGGCGACTTTCCCGGTCCGTCGGGCTTTCCCCGGGTCACCGGTGACAAAAAAGGGCCGTCCTGAACTTCCCAGGACGGCTTCCTGGATGGCATCTGCGGTACTTATTTTTCTGAGGCCTTAACGCACTTTACGGTATAAGAATAATACCCGTTACGCAGGATACATAGCCCTAAATATGCACAACCCGCCGCGCATTGTGGATAAAGCAACCCTTCTCCCGTTCATCCCGTTTGTATCCATAGCTGCATTCATTCCTGCTAAAGGCTCGTATACCCCGCCGTAGATCATCATTGTTAACGCACCAATAATTGAAACGAGTCATGAAACACGCCATTATCGTGGGGATCATTTCCCTTTTGTCCCTTCCATCGATCTTCAGCGGCTGTAAAAAAAATAGCAGCCCTTCTCCTTCGAACGCCATGCCGGATCTGCAACTGGTCGCCGACGGGCTGGTTTCACCGGTTGCGATGGCCGAAGCGCCGGACAGTTCCCACCGGTTGTTCATCGTGGACGAGACCGGGAAGATCTGGATCATCGGGGCCGACGGCAAAAAAGCGGCCAATCCCTTTATCGACCTGAGCAGCAAAATGGTCACCCTCAGCCCGAATTATGATGAACGCGGATTGCTTGGCCTGGCCTTTCACCCGCAATTCAAAACGAATCACAAATTCTACCTTTTCTATACGGCGCCGCCCCGTCCCGGTACCCCGGTTCCCGGAGCGCCCGGCGCATTGTGGAACAATACGACCACCATCTCCGAATTTACCGTCTCCGCAGCGGATTCGAATATCGCGGACATGGGTTCCGAACGGGTCCTGATCAGGTCGGACCATCCTTATCTGAATCATAATGGCGGCACGCTGGCCTTTGGTCCGGACGGGTTCCTGTACATCTCGATCGGCGATGGCGGCAATAAAGACGATGTAGGCAACGGCCACGTCAATGACTGGTACGCCGTGAACCAGGGCGGCAACGGACAAGATATCTATATGAACTTAATGGGCAATATCCTGCGGATCGACGTTAACGGTTCTCCCTACCATGTGCCCGCCGACAATCCGTTTGTCGGCACGACCGCCAAACCGGAGATCTGGGCCTATGGCTTCAGGAACCCCTACCGGTTCTCTTTCGATATGGGAGGCAGTCATCAGTTATTGGTGGGAGATGAAGGTCAGTCGCTCTATGAGGAAGTGGACGACGTGACCAGGGGAGGCAACTATGGATGGAATGTCAAAGAGGGCACGCATTGTTTTGACACGGACAGCGACCTCCTGGTACGTGCCTCCTGTCCGAACACCGACAGCGCCGGCAAGCCGCTGATCGACCCGGTGATCGAGATGGTCAATACAGCCAATCCCAAAGGCGGCGGGCTGGGGATCGCCGTCATCGGCGGGATGGTCTACAGGGGCAGCGCTCTTCCGGCGTTGGTCGGAAAATATCTATTCGGGATGCTGTCCACCAGCGGAAAGGCGGATGGCCAGTTATATTCCAGTACGCCCGAGACAAGCGGCATGTGGCCCTTCGAACCCCTCGCGCTGAAAAGCTTTACGCCAAACCTGGGGACCTATCTAAAGAGCATTGGACAGGATCGGCATGGTGAGATCTATGTGCTGACGAGCGATCAGCTTGGGCCGCAGGGGACAACGGGGAAAGTGTATAAACTGGTCGCGGCGCCATGAATTTCCTTGGAGCCCGCTTGTTACATATCTATCGATAACTTATATATATATCGCTGATTATTTGATGGGGAAATAGCTCTACGATTTTGAGCGCTAGTCAGGGTGGTCCTTGCATTTGCCATGGTTTTTTTGTTCTTTTGTATGTCCCTGATACTGAACCCAAGAACCCAGAATCCATGAAAACGACCCATTGTGCCCGACTTGCCGCGTTCCTGTTTGTGATCACCCTCGGCGCCGGCTGCAGAAAATCTCCCGCATATTCCGGCATATCTTCCGACCAGGTGGCCGTCACATCCGTGCCGGAGCAAATGAATTTCCAGTGCGCCGATCCGGCTTATTATGGTGATTCCATTATTTATGTCCAGCCTTCCGGGCATAGCGACTATATCATTAACCCCAGCAATGCGGCAGTTCTTGGAAAGGGCACCTATTTTTCCTGGCCGGTCGGCCTGATGCTCGATTCCTCGAGCGGGGCGATCGACCTTTCGCGTAGCGAAGCGGGGCAGCGCTACGTGATCGGCTTCGTACAAAAAAGTTCCCACGACACCTGTTTATCCAACCTGATCGTGGCGGGTGTCTCCTATGTCGACAGCATTTATAGCCTCGAAGACAACGATACGCTTGCCATACCCTATTTCAATGCGAATGCCTCCACGCCGCCGGTCTGTAATTCCAGCGATGACAGCGATTACCCCGGCAATAATGGGAAGGGGAAGGGGGATAACAAATGCGTGTTTGACGGACAGGGGAATAATGGAAAATCCGGTCAGGCAAATGCCAAAAATGTAAAGGTGCGCACCATTAGCGGCGTGATCAACTTAAAAGCAACCGTGGAAGACGGGGCGTTTGGAACGAATCCCGTGAACGGGGCCAGTATTACCGTACCCATTTACTACAGCCTCAACGATAAGAGCCTTAGAACCACCCAGCTGATCAACGTGCAGCTGATGTATTTCGACAGCAGGAGCGATATCCCCGCTGCCGTAGTCAATATGGTGACCTCGAACAGCACCGCCTTCTTCGAGGATCTCCCTATTTTGTTTGCCAATCCAAGGCCTCCGCTGATCGTCATCACAAGACGGAACTAAGCCTGGCGGCAAGAATCCGTGTTATCCCCGGATATGGTATGCCTTGGGACGAACGAAGACCCTGATCCCCTGATAGGATAATGTGGCCCCCAGGCCGGAATGCCGGCGGCCTGACCAGGGTAGTGTCGCGCTTACCCGGTCACAACAATTCCAATAAACGGTCCCCGTGTCGAGTGTCCGCATGATCGCTTCGGCGCGCTCGTAACTGGACGAATAGATCGCGGCGGTCAGCCCGTACTCCGTGTCGGCCATGAGCGCAGCCGCTTCGTCATCGCCGCTTACCTTTTGAATGCCCACCACCGGCCCGAAGGACTCTTCCTTCATCAGCCGCATCCGGTGATCCACGTTTACAAGGACCGCAGGCTCCATAAAAAACCCTTTCCGCTCCAGCCTGTTTCCTCCATACAGCAATTTCGCGCCCTTTCCCACGGCATCCGCGATCTGTTGCGACAGAAATTCCAGCTGCACTTCCCGGCTCAGCGGTCCTATCCCGGTAGCCGGATCGAAGGGGTCGCCAACCTTCATCTTCTTCATATGCCCCAGATATTCCCCGACGAATCGGTCAAAGATCTTTTCGTGGACGTAGATCCGTTCGACGGCACAACAGCTCTGCCCGTTGTTATAGACTACGCCCTCCAGCGCGGCGGCGGCCGTCTTGCCGATATCTTCCACGTCCTCCATGACGTACAGCGGATCCTTCCCGCCCAGTTCCAGTCCGCATGGCACCAGCTTCGGGGCTACTTTTTCCGCAATATGCCTTCCTGTGCGGTAGCTGCCCGTGAAGAAATAGCCGTCGAGGGGCAGGTCCAACAGCCATTCCCCCACGATACCCCGGCCGGCCACCAATTGAAAGCAGTCCTCCGGGACGCCCGAGGCATGCAGCATCCGACAGATGTGCATCCCCGTTAGCGTGGCATATTCCGATGGCTTGTAAAATACCGCGTTCCCACCTATCAATGCGGGGATGAACACATTGACGCCGACGAGATAAGGGTAATTCCAGGCCGAAATGTTGGCGATGATGCCAAGGGGCTCATAGACGATCTTTTCCCGGGTGGCGCCTTCCGTCACCGTCCATTCTTCGGCGAGATAACGCGCCGAATGGTCGAGGAAATAGCGTATCCGGGCGCGCGCGCCGTCGAGCTCATTATAGGATTGCGCCAGGGGCTTGCCGGACTCACGGGTCAATGTATGCGCCAGGTCTTCCTTCTCCGATGCGAGCAGGTCATAAAAGCGGCCGATGCACGCGATGCGTTGCTCCACGGCAAGCGCCGACCAGGCCGGCCGGCCTTTTTTCAGGAGGTCGAACTTTTCCCGCACGGACGCTTCCGTATCCTCCTCCACCTCCCTGATCAGCTCTTCGGTAGCTGGATTAATGATCTTCATGATTTGCGTTGTTTAGCCTCTGCTATGAAACGATCCCGGATGGCTGCATAAAGGTGACGGTCGGGGAATTTGTTGGTGAACATTCTTTCCGGGTGCCATTGCACGGCGAGCATCCAGGGTTTGTTCGCCTTGTCCTGCCATTCGATCCCCTCGATCGTCCCATCGTCGGCGCGACTGTTTACCATCAGGCCTTCGCCAAGCCGGCCGATGGCCTGATGATGGGCGCTGTTGGCTTCTCCGCGATCCCGGCCACCGATCTCGTACAACAGGCTGCCCGCTTCGAGCGTGACCGGATGGACCCGGTCCATGTCGCCGACGCTTTCGTGCCGGGCATCTCCCTCGCCCAGGTCCTGGATCAACGTGCCCTGCAGCAGGACATTGATCAACTGCAGGCCCCGGCAAACCCCCAGAATGGGCAGATCCCTCTCCATCGCATGGTCGAATACAGATCGTTCAAAATCGTCCCGCCTCCTTTTCCATCCTTTTGCCTGGTCCGACTTGGGATAAACGAGCGGTCCGTTATACAAGGCCGGATGTATGTCCACGCCGCCGGAGAGCACCAGCGCATCGCATCCGCGGATCTCCTGCGGATCGCCTTCCGCGGTCAGTTTGATCACGTCGATATCCCTGTCCCGGCCTTTCAGCCATTTTACGTAGTTCTGGTGCTTCTCGCCGTATCCGGTAAAGGTCAGTCCGATCTTCATATCATTAGTTAGTACGCCTCATGGTATAATGCGGAAAAGTCCGCGAGGTTCACGGGCCGCGGGTTGGCCGGATGGCAGAAATCGGCGAGGGCGAGGTCCGCCAGCGTGGGAACATGTTCAGGCTTTACGCCGATATCGCGCAACCGCAGGGGAAGGCCCAACTCGCGGTTGAGTTCAAGCAGACGGTCGACCACGGCCTCTCCGGCTTCCACGCCCGACGCGTCGTTCCGGGTGACGGGCCGTATATTGCCTGCCTCCAGTTCCAGGGCCTGCGCAATCTTCCGGAATTTGTCTTCGCTGCCCGGGATGTTGAACCGCATCCCATAAGGGAGATTGACCGCATTGGCCAATCCATGATGGGTATCCAGCAGGGAGGACAATGGATGCGCAAGCGAATGAACCACGCCAAGGCCTTTTTGAAAGGCGACCGCGCCCATCAGGGAGGCGATCATCATCCTGCTCCTTGACGCGAGATCGGGCCTGTGCACCGCATCGGCCAGCGAACGATTGATCAGAGAAATTCCTTCCAGCGCGATCCCTTCGCACAATGGGTGAAAGCCCCTGGCCAGATAGGCCTCCAGGTTATGGGTCAGTGCGTCCATGCCTGTGGCCGCGGTGACGAACGCGGGCAATTCCATCGTCAGTTCGGGATCGGCAAAGACGATCCTGGCCAGCAGCCTGGGTGAAAAAAGGATCCGCTTGCGATGCGTATCGTCCTCGGAAATGATCGCGCTGCGTCCTACCTCGCTGCCTGTGCCGCTGGTGGTGGGGACCGTAACGAAGTACGGCACCTCTTCGGTAACATATTTATCTCCTCCGATCAGGTCATCATAGTCGAAAAGGTCCCGCCGGTGATGCGCGCGGAGCGCAATGGCCCTGGCTACATCCATGGCTGCGCCTCCGCCGATGCCGATGATGCTATCCCGGTCATTGGCCGCATAGGCCTCGCCGCCTTTTTCCACATCGGACTTCACCGGGTTCTTGTGAATATCCGAAAAGGTCCCGACGGAAAAGCCGCGGGCAGCCAGACTTGCCTTGATCGTTTGGAAAAATCCCAATTGCGCCACCATGGGATCGGTGACGAGCAAGGGTCTGCTCAGCCCGCGGGAGGCCAGGTGATCAGGCAGCTCCTTCACGGCCCCTGCCCCGAAGCGAATAAGGGTCGGGAAATTATATTGCCGGATACTATTGAATTCTGTCATATTAAATGATCTCGAGATACCTCTTGAATTCCCAATCGGTCACCGATCTGGCGTATTGCCTCCACTCCCATTCCCGGGTGCCCGTGAAATGGTCCACGAAGGCCTCCCCGAACAATTCTTTAGCCAGGGGCGATTGCCGCATCGCCTGGGTCGCCTCCCATAGATTCCGCGGCAGGATGCCGTTCTTCTTGTCCGCATATCCATTGCCGATAGTCGCCGGGGTCGTAAGCGTCAACTGATTGCGCACCCCGTATAGCCCGGAAGCCAGGCAGCCTGCCATCGCCAGGTAGGGATTGGCGTCGGAGCCGACCACTCTGGTCTCCAGTCTCGTCGAGTTCGCGCCGCCGGGCATGGCCCGCAGGGCGGTGGTCCGGTTATCGATCCCCCAGGTCAGGGTCGTCGGGGCCCAGGCGCCTTCTACCAGGCGCTTGTAACTGTTGATGGTGGGCGCATACATGGGAAGGAGGTAAGGGAGGCAGGCCAGCTGCCCGGCCATATAGCTTTCCATGAGTCCGCTCATCTGCGTATCGTCTTGTTCATCAAAGAAGAGGTTCCGGCTTCCGTCGGCCGACCAAAGACTCTGGTGGACATGACCGCTGCAACCGGGCAGGTTTTCGGTGATCTTGGCCATAAAGGTCGGGAGTATCCCATGCCTGCCGGCGATCTCTTTCACGCCGGTCTTGAAGAGGACGGCCCGGTCGGCGGCCTCGAGGACGTCGGCATACAGGATGGCCGCCTCATAAACACCCGGACCGGTCTCGGTGTGCAATCCTTCGAGCGGGACGCCGAATTTCCTCAGCTGGTCGAAAAGGTCGTTGAAATAGGCGCTTCCCTGCGAGGCGCGCAGGATCGAATAGCCAAACATGCCCGGGGAAATGGGTTGCAGCTCTTTCAGCGAAGACGGGCTGTCCCCTGCGGGCTTGACAAAATTGTACCACTCGAACTCCTGGGAAAATACGGGATGAACCCCCAGCTCGCTTGCTTGCGCCACGATCTTCTTTAACAGGCCCCTCGGGCAGACCGGTAAGGTCGCGCCGTCTTTGGCGCGGAAGTCTGCGAGAAAGAAGGGCATTCCATCCTCCCAGGGGACCTGCCGGAACGTATCGATGTCGACCACGGCGTCGGCATCCGGGTAACCCGTATGCCAGCCCGTAAAGGAGGCATTGTCATAGGCCTGGTCCCCGCTGTCCCATCCGAATACCACGTCGCAAAACCCGAAGCCCTTCCCGGCTACCGAGCGGAACTTGTCGAAGCTGACCACCTTGCCTCGCAGAATGCCATCGACGTCTGTTATGGCCAGCTTGACCTTCTCCGTTCCCAGTTTACCCAGGTTGCGCAGCAGATCAGGGAGTGATTGTTTGTTGGGCATCGGTTTTCCTGTTGACGAAAAAATGAAACCAAATATAGGCCAGGGCCAGTATCGAAAAATAGATGAGGGATAATTTAATATATAAGGTGATCATGGCGACAAGGGATACCGTGGCAATGACGAGCGCCACGACCGGAAAAGTGGGGTAAAAGGGCGCCCGGAAGGGCCTGTCGAGTCCCGGCTCCTTTCTTCGCAAGGCGATCATGGAGATCATGGCCAGGATGTAGAGCGTCAGCGCACCGAAGGAGGAGATCGTGATGATGGCCCCGGTGTCGCAGGTCAGCAAAGCGGCGATGCCGACGGCCATATTGGCCAGCAAGGCATTGGCCGGCGTCTTGAAACGGCCATGGATCCTCCCGAAGACGGCCGGGATATATTGCACCCTTCCGAATTCGAAGGTGGCGCGGCCTGCCGCCAGGATGATGCCATGGAAGGAGGCGATCAGCCCCATCAGGCCGATCGTAATGAGGAGATGGTAGAACAGGCCGCCCGCTCCGGTGATCCTGGACAAGGCCAGCGGCAGCGGCTTGTCTGATGGCGGAGCGCCTGCGAAAGGATACACGATGGCCTCCCATCCCGCCACCCCGACAGCGGATACGAAGACCACCACGCACAGGAACACCAGAGTCGCCAATGCCCAGCCAAACCCAAGCAGGATACTGCGCTGCGGCCGGATCGCCTCCTCGGAGACGTTGGCTACGCCTTCCAATCCAAGGAAGAACCAGATCGCAAAAGGAACCGAAGCCCAAACGCCCCGCCATCCGTGCGGGAAACTATTTTGGCGCAGGTTCTGCCAGTGAAAATGCGGAAAGCAGATGCCGGCAAACAGCAGCAGCTCAAAAACGGCAAGCACCGTCACGATCAGCTCGAAGCCGGCCGCGGCCTTTACCCCGTAGATGTTGAGGCCGGTGAACAGCATGTACGCGGTGATCGCAATGAGGGTCTCAGGCACCTGGGGGAAAAAGATATTGAAGTAGGCCCCGATGGCCGCCGCGATGGCCGCCGGCGCGAAAACGAACTCGATGATCTGGGCCATGCCGGCCACAAAGCCGGTCTCCCGGTTAAGGCCTCGCGTGGCATAATCGAAGACGCCGCCCGCACGGGGTATGGCGCAGGCCAGTTCGGTATACGAAAAGGTGAACGTGACATACAGGATGATGATCACGAAGGTGGCGATCGCCAGTCCCAGGGTACCCCCTTCCGCCAATCCCAGGTTCCATCCGAAGTACATGCCCGAGATCACATAGCCGACGCCAAGACCCCATAACATCAGGGGCCCCAGGGACGGCGGCAGGCGGGAAGCGGCCGGCCTGGCCTCAGGAATGGGATCGGACGGGAGGGACATGCGCCGGTTTAGTTGGCAATTTACCTGATTTTAGTTTATCGCCCGATGCAGATCGATCCGCAGGTCGATGATGAATTGCTCCGACGTGATGACGACCTTAAGTTCATGGCTCTGGGGATACAGGAGCTCGAGCCGCTTCCCGATATGCTGCAAGGACACGCTGCCCCCATTGGCGAGGGTGGACGTATCGACGGGTTTGCTCCAGCCCAGGCGCATATGCAGGCTGCCGTCGGCGACGCGGATCTCGAGATCCAGCACTTTGCTGGCCAATTCGTGTTGGGATAGCTGGCGGAACCCATTTTCGACCAGGGGAAGGATGATGAAGGGGGCGATCCGTTCACCTACGGAATTACCGGTGATCCGGACATTCACCTTGAGGTTGTCTGCCGCGCCGGTCTTTTCGAGTTCCACGTATTCCTCCAGGAGCTTCAATTCCTTTCCAAGCCCCACGCTGGGTTGATTATTATCGTAAATGACATATAGAAGGAGACTCTTGATCCGCTTGACCATGCCCGCTACAAGCAAGGGCCGCTGGACGGAGAGTTCCTCCACGCGGTCCAGCGCATGCAGGAGGAATACGGGCTGCATTTTCCCCTCCTCCAGGTTGGGCTCGATCTTTTGCTTTTCCCTTTTGATCAGCTCCAGATCCTGTTGTTTGATGAACCACATCTTGCCGATCTTGATCGAAGCGGCAATACAGCCTTCCATATTGATCTGGCTGAATAGCCAGAAAAAATCCCAGATGAAGCTCATCGAGTGCACCTGCGTAGGCATGTTGTTCAGTCCCCGGATCGCCGGAACGATATGCATCGAATAGAACCTCGATCCGGCCACGAATAATACGCTGAAGAACAGCCAGAGGAGAACCATCGTGACGTATCTGCCCTTCTGCAGGTACCGGGGCACAAGAAAATAAATGATGGAATAGCAAAACGCCATGTCGAGGGGTACCGAAAAGCCCTCCTCCATAAGGGATTCGAAGAAGCGGTGCCCGAAGGAATATTTGGGTGGCCAGGAAAGGGTCTGGAATATCGTATAGTAAAGTATCCATGCCGTCCAGAACAACACATGCCGGGCGATACGGTACCTGGGATTATTAGAAAATACGAATGGACTTAGCGTCATAGTTTTCTCATGATCGTCAAGATACAAAAATCCCCTTAGTTCCACGCACACGCGCGAACGAGCCGAATATTTTAACTTTTTGTCAATTTCTACCCAACAACGAATTTCTTGGCGTGAAGACCGATATTTAAATACCGTAACCCGCACAGGAGCCTCTTATTTTTAATATACGAGTCATTTCTTCGACAACGAAATATCCATCTTCAGTCGCTAATTATCCCTCTTTAGGAACATAGGATCATCTCATAAACAGCAATTGAGGAATTTAGTCTGTCAAGTTGAGTATTGATGATCACACATTCTACCACATTCAAAACAAATGCAAATGAGAAAACTAATTTTTCTATTAGTCCTTTTTGTAGCCCGGTTCGCGGTGGCGCAAACGCCGCTCGTGACCGGCAGGGTGACGAATAGCAACGGAGAGCCTGTCTCCTTTGCTACGGTAAAGATCAAGGGTACGCCCATGAGTGCGGCGGCCGACGTGGACGGGGTCTTTAAGATCAGGGCATCCCCCGGACAGGTATTGGTCTTTACGGCCGCGAACTATGCTTCGCAGGAGATTACCGTAGGCAGTCAGACGACCATCGCCGTGCGGTTGAAGTTATCGGAAGCTACTCTCAGCGAGGTCGTAGTCACCGCGCTGGGACAGTCCCAGAACAAGAACAAGGTGGGTTATTCCACGGCCACCTTCAATACCGCCGCGATCAATAAGGATGCGCCGGTCGGCATGATGGACGGGCTCCAGGGAAAGATCGCCGGCGCCGAGATCTCCAATACGGGCGGCCCCGGCTCGTCGACCAAGGTGGTGCTGCGCGGCTTCGGGGTCATTGCAGGCGGCACCAACCAGCCGTTGTATGTGATCGATGGGGTGCCGCTGAGCGATGCCCAGTTCCAGAACAACACCAACCAGGCGGCGGCGGGAAATCCGTTCACGAACACACAGGACTTCGGGAATGGCATGACGGACATCAATCCGAACGATATTGAAAGCATTACCGTACTCAAGGGTACGGCTGCCTCTTCGATCTACGGCGGGTTGGCCAAGAACGGCGCGATCATGATCACGACCAAGAAGGGCCGGGCCGGCAAGCTGAGGGTCGAATACGACGGCGGAGCGAATTTCAGCCGGGTAGGCAAATTGCCGACTTACCAATCGGAATTCGGTCAGGGTTGGGGCGGGCTGTTCGTGCTCTCCGAGAATGGCAGCTGGGGTCCCAAACTGGATGGAAAAGAAAGGCTTTGGGGCTCCGTTGTCGACAATTCGCAATTGCTGAAGCCCTTTTCATTCATTAAGAACAACGTCCGCGACTTCTTCGAGACGGGCAGCGAATTGAACAATACCTTATCGCTTTCAGGGGGCAACGACATCACCAAATTCTATTTTTCTTATGGGAACGTCAGCAGTGACGGGGTGATCCCCGGGAACAGGGATGCGCTGCAGCGAAATACGTTCGCCCTGCGGACGAACAGCACATTCGACAAGTTCAGCATCAATACGTCATTCAATTATATCAACCGGAAGGTCGATGCGCCAAGCACCGGGCAACCCGGAGCGGACGGAGGAGGACTCTTCCA
>JAUZNZ010000026.1 GCA_030706735.1 Bacteroidota bacterium
ATTCCCCGTTGCGTCGGATTCGAAATAGGTTTGCTCCTGGGTGTAATTCAGGATGGGTATGCCCAGGGTGCCGCCAAAATACCATTTGTCCATGATATTGGTAGCCAGGGAAAAGGCCAGTTCTGTTATGCCTCCCGTGCTACGGAGGTCGTTCTGCTGGTTCAGAAGGGCCGCCTTTTGGGGCTGCGCGATCACCTGCAGATTGCCGTTGATCGTGGCCGTGTCGATCAGCGAAGTGTACAGGGCCATCCGCGTCCCATAGGAAATGTTCGGAGAAATGAACGCTTCGTCGATCGAAAGCCCCGACGACGCAAATTCTTCCGCATATTGTTCCGCGAATGAACTGTAGTCGTTTTGCCCCTGATAATACGTATGGCTGTTGAAATTGGCCATCCGGTTTACCGCGAATGCGAAGGTATTGCTGACTCCGCGGGCATTCGTGTATCCGATCACCAGCCCCGACGTGCCCAGGTTGAAATGGTTGGTCAGATCAGCCGATGATCCGGTTCCCCGATAATTGGTCCTGTCACGCAGGAGGCTCCAGCCCGGGCTCAGCACGAATTCACGGGTCTTGTAGAGTCCAAGCCCGGCGGGATTGACAAAGACGGCGCTGATGTCCCCGCCCAGGGAACCCATCGCCCCGCCAATGGCCTGCTCACGGGCCGTTCCGCTTGGAACCGTCCAGGATGTCCTGAGGGCGTCCTCAGGCAATTGCGCCGCAAGCCGGGCAGAGCAAAGCAATCCCAGCAAGAGCGAAAGCATTCGACTCGTCATGAAAAGAGTTTAAGATCTAGTGGCGTCCCGGACGGAACCCGCCGCCACCGCCGCCGCCTCCTGTGGGGGCTGAAAAGGTCCTAACGGGCTGGCTGTTGAAACTCCGGGTGGAGCCGCCGCCTGTGTTGGTGTTGGCCGGTCTGTAGCTGTTATTGTTGCCGTTGTTGTAACGATAGTTTCCGGGATTATTCGTCCGCGATCCGGTGGTAACCGCACGGGTAGGACGGTAGAAGCGATTGCTGTTATTGCCGTTCGCAAAACGATTATTATTGCTATAGCTGCCCGGATTGAAGGTGCGCAAATGGGTATAGACCGAAGTGCCGGACAACTTCGGATTCACTACCACCACCCCTGCTCCAAAATAGGGATTGTAGAAGTACGGGTTATAGCAGGTATTCCACATGAAGTAGCTATTCCATCCGAAGTACGGGTCGAAGCCGAAGCCCGGATAACCGGCATAATATCCATATCCCATGCCGACCCCATATCCGATGCCAACCGACATCGGGGAATAGTACGCGTCATAGTTGCTGTAATCGTCAAAATAAGACCAGCGGTTCGGATCGACCGACTTCATCCTTACATAATTGTCGCTGGGGGCCGTGCTATAGTATTCGTCGCCGTCGCTGTTACGCGCCGCAACGGTGTTTCTGGGCGTGGCCGGGGAGTAATATACGTCGTCAGGGGTTTGTGCCGCTTTATGAGTAGAGGAACAACTGCTTAAGATGATCGTTGTTCCGGCAAGCAAGGTAAATATATGTTTCATGACGAATGGATTTGATGGTTTTCAGATCGATGACCTAAATTTGCCCCGGTCTGCTAGTTAAAGTTACTAAAAATTATCGGCCTTATATAGTTAAATATATTTAAAAGGAATTAAAATTGAACGGTTACCGTCCACCCCTCTTATGAGCAAAGAAATAACCAGCCGGGAACAGGATTATGCGCAATGGTACAATGATCTCGTCATTAAAGGCAGTCTGGCCGATTATTCCGCCGTCCGCGGATGCATGGTGATCAAACCTTATGGGTTTGCACTCTGGGAAAAGATGAGGGACCAGCTCGACCGGATGTTCAAGGACACCGGTCACGTCAATGCCTATTTCCCCCTATTCATTCCTAAGAGCTATTTGAACAAGGAGGCGGCGCATGTCGAGGGATTCGCCAAAGAATGCGCCGTGGTAACGCACTACCGTCTCAAGGCCGACCCCGGCGGGGAGGGACTGATCGTGGACCCCGAAGCCAGGCTCGAGGAGGAACTGATCGTCAGGCCCACCAGCGAGACCATCATCTGGAGCACGTACAAAACCTGGATCCAATCCTACCGCGATCTTCCCCTGCTGATCAACCAGTGGTGCAATGTGGTCCGTTGGGAAATGCGGACCCGCCTCTTCCTCCGTACCTCCGAATTCCTTTGGCAGGAGGGGCATACGGCGCATGCTACCTCGGACGAGGCCGTCGCCGAAGCCAGGCAGATGCTGGGCGTCTATGCCGATTTCGCGGAAAAATATATGGCCGTGCCCGTCATCCGGGGGCTCAAAACAGAGAGCGAACGCTTCGCGGGTGCGGTAGATACCTATTGCATCGAGGCGCTGATGCAGGATGGCAAAGCGCTCCAGGCCGGGACCTCCCATTTCCTGGGTCAGAACTTCGCAAAGGCCTTCGACGTCAAATTCTCCGATAAGGAAAATAAACTGGACTATGTTTGGGCCACGAGCTGGGGCGTCAGCACCCGCCTCGTAGGGGCCCTGGTGATGGCGCATAGCGACGACGATGGCCTCATCCTGCCTCCCCGGATCGCGCCGTTGCAGGTCGTGATCGTTCCCATTTATAAAGGGGAAGAGAAAAAGGACCTCCTGAACGACCGGGGCCGGGATCTGGCCCGTCAGTTGAAGGACGCCGGCATCAGCGTTCAATTCGACGATAATGACAATAACCGGCCAGGCTGGAAGTTCGCCGAATACGAAAAAAAAGGCGTCCCCGTCCGGATCGCCCTCGGCCTGCGGGACCTCGAAAATAACTCCGTCGAAGTGGCGCGCCGGGATACGAAGGAGAAAACGACCCTCAGCATGGATGGCCTGCCGAAAGCGATAACGAAATTGCTGGCAACCATCCAGCAGGCTATGTACAACAAGGCGCTGGCCTTCCGCGACGACCACATCACCCGTGTCGATACCTGGGAGGAATTCGAAAAAGGGCTCGACGGAAAAGCAGGCTTTTTTGCAGCCCACTGGGACGGAACTCCGGAGACCGAAGCCGCGATCAAGGATAAGACCAAGGCGACCATCCGCTGCATTCCCCTGGGCAATCCCCCCGAGGAAGGGAAATGTATCCTGACCGGCAAACCCAGTTCCCAACGGGTTCTGTTTGCCCGGGCTTATTGATCTTTAGAAATAATGATCATCATCTCATTGCAGGTTTGAGAAGTTTTTTGTTTTATTGTACCATCAAATCATACAGATGGAACAAAATACCGAACAATCACTGCTGGAATGGCGCGTCGATTACGACGGGGGCAACATCCTCAAAGAGACCACCCGATGGGCCCGCTTCGTGTCCATCGTAAGCTTCATTGGACTTGGCATTTGCATTATAGTATTCCTTGTATTTCTCGCTGCCGGCGATGCGATATGGGGGTACTACACCCGCCTTTTCCCCGCTCTCGAGGCATTTCGGGCCGCATTCATCTTGCTCTGCCTGATCTTTCTCGGGGTGTTCACATGGGTTGTGGTATTGCTCTACCGCTTTGCCACCCTTACCCGGAAAGGGATCGATACACAGGACCAAAATCTGTTCAATCAGGGATTGCGTGCAGGGAAAACCTATTTTCTCCTTTCTGCGATCCTGGCTATTATCGGCCTCCTTTTCAGCCTCCGGAATCTTTTTTAAACCCCTGGCACACTTGTTATGGAAGAACAAAACCAACTTGACAATTTCTTTAATATCTCATTGGATTCAGAAGCCCGGACACATTTGAAGCAAATGACCCAATGGGCCCGGATCTGCGCGATCGTCGCGTTCATTGGGTATGCCGTCTCCCTGGCAGTGGCCATTTTCGGGACCCGCCAGATTTCGGATGCGGAGAGCAGTGGATTTAGTTTCGGCATTTATTTGAGAACCGGGTCGATCATCGGCGTGTTGATCACCATCACGGTTGGCGGCATCCTTAACTATTTTCTTTACAGGTTCTCCGTGGACGCCGCAAAAGGTTTGGAAAGTATGGATACAGTGAAATTGAATGAAGGGTTGGGCGGGCTCCGCACCTACTTCAAGATCGTCGGCATCCTCACGATAATTATTCTCGGGTTTGTCGCGCTGGCCATCATTTTCGTCATGCTCTCCGCGGGTTTCAGTAGCCGTTGATACCCGGAATTGCATTTCTCTTTATAAGATCTTTTGTTTAGATTCACTTTCGAAAAGGTTTAGATAATTAATTTATTAACCCCTCAACCGGATCTCACATGGAACAAAACACACAAGCACCCTTATTCGAATTACAGGTGGATCACCAATCGTCTTCCTACCTGGCAGACACCGCCCGCTGGGCCAAGTTCATCGCCATTGTCGGCTTCGTTTTATGCGGCCTGATCCTCCTGGTGGCCATTTTCGCTGGGTCGATGCTTGCCAGCTTCAGCCGCTTCGGCGGCGGAGGGGTAGACGGAGTCGCTGCAGCAGGCCTGGGTGGATTTGTGACCGTAGTGTATATCCTCATAGGACTCTTGTACTTCTTCCCTTGTTTATACCTTTTCAACTTTGCTACCAAGATGCAGGTCGCCCTTCGCAATAATGACCAGGAGCAGCTAGGCCAATCGTTCAGGAACCTCAAGGCCTGCTACCGGTTCATCGGCGTCCTGTTGATCATCTATCTGGGATTTATCGCACTGGCCCTCATTTTCGGGGTCATCGGGGCCGCCTTCCACTAACAGCGCACAGGGCCTTTCCATGTGAACAACGGGCGAATGGGCGGACTGCCCCTATCGGGTGGAATAGTAGTTGTAATCTTTCAGGAGTGTTTCCAGAAATTCGAGCGAATCCTGGTCGCTGACGATATTCAGCTTCGACTTGATCCGGTCTCCGATCCGCATGGAGAGATCATAGTCGCTCTTTCTGCGTACGGTCTCAATGATGCTCTTAAGGGTATTGATGTCCTTGTCGCTCAATTGCATGACCTGCGGGAACCTCGCCTGGTAGCTGTCCTCGAGCTCGGTAAAGACGGTGTCTTCCCAGGACGTCCGGTTTCGCGTATTGATCAGCATCGTTCCGGCGACAAGGTCCCCGATGCGTTGCGAATGCCTGGTCATGAGGACACAGGCCAACCCGGAGAATACCAGCACGGCGCACCAATAAGGCAGCTCACGAAAGGCGATCGCAGCCGGGATCCAGGTCGGAAAATCGGCCAGGCGGAATACCCACCGGATCAGGTACTGGCTCAACGAGGGATGGCCCCCGTCAGCGGAGATCACTTTAATGTGCATGGCCTTCTTTCCAAGGCTCTGACCGTTGAAAAATACTTCACAGAGCAGATGATAGAGCAGCGGCGGAAGAAAGAACAACACCTCCGCCCATCTCACCTGGATCCACTCATTCCCGAAGATGGCATTCAGCAAAAGGATACCGAATTGTACATAGGAATAGACCACCGCCAGGTCAATACACCAGGCAAAGAAGCGTTTGTGAAATGGAGTGATCGCGAAATCCACTTCAATGTTGAACCCCGTATCCAATTTTACCACGAGCATAATGGGTTAGTTCGGATTTTCCTGTTATATTTATCCGTAAATATAATGCTAAATCTTTTCGGGTGAGGGAAGGTCTTTTTATAAGGAAAAATATTGATAAGTGGAAGCAGTACCAGTCCGAGCCGGCCACCGATCCGGATGAGATGGCGGCACAATTCACCGAATTGGTCAACGATCTGGGCTACGCCAAGACCTTTTATCCCCACAGCAAGGTGACCCAGTACCTCAACGGCCTTGCGTCACGCATTTACCTCGGCATCTACCGGAACAAGAAGGAAGAATCCTCCCGGATCATACGCTTTTGGAAGTCGGAACTTCCCCTGGTGGTCCGGAAATACCATCGGGAGATCGCCTGTTCCTTCCTGATCTTCGTCCTTTTTGCGATCCTGGCCGCCTTTTCCGCTGCCCATGACGAGAACTTCGTGCGCGGAGTGCTCGGAAATGGTTATGTCGACATGACCGAGGACAATATCGCCAAAGGAGATCCTTTCGGGGTCTATAAGAACGAAGGCCAGCTCAGCATGTTCCTTTACATTGCCGTGCATAATATCCAGGTATCATTTTTTGTTTTTGTGGCCGGCTTGTTCATCTCCATCGGCACCGTCTGGCAATTGTTTTCCAACGGGGTCATGGTCGGAGCCTTTCAGTATTACTTCTTTTCAAAAGGGCTGGGCTGGAAATCGGTGCTGGTGATCTGGTGCCACGGCACCCTGGAGATATCTTCGATCATCATTGCCGGGGCCGCCGGGTTCATCCTGGGAAACAGCATTTTGTTCCCTGGCACGCACAAGCGCATGTTCTCCGTCAAACGCGGCGCAAGGGACGGAATGAAACTGATGATCGGCCTCATCCCCATATTCATAACGGCGGCCTTCCTCGAAGGGTTCGTCACCCGGTATTCCCGGATGCCGGTCTGGCTCAGCCTTTTTATCTTATTGTCTTCCCTGACATTCATTGTCTGGTATTTCATCATTTATCCCATTCGCATGGAGCGGCGGATAAAGGCTTCTCCATTAACCGAACCCCTGTGAACCGGAATCTACCAACCATCTACCTTCTATCGATCGCTTTGTTCCTATCCCTCTCCTGCTTCGGACAGGACGGAGGAAGGCTGCCCGACTCGGTAAGCACGGACGTCGACAGCACAGCACCTGCGGTAAACCAGCAGGCCACGGGTACCGCCGAAGTGGGTCCTCCCGCGGATGCGTCGCGCCCGGACTCGCTCGTCGAAAAGGTCGAATCCCCCATATTCAGGACCGTGCCGGATTCGGATTTTGCCGTCTACAGGCGAGACCCCGAATTTGCCTATGCCTATGACCCGGATTACTGGAACCTGCACCAGCCGTCACGGGAAAGGTCGGGCTGGCTGGATCGGGTGCTCGGCAGCGCCTTTTGGAAGTACCTCGTGTATGCCTTGCTCCTCGGCCTGCTCGGGTTCGGCCTGTACAGGATCATCGCCGACAACGGGCTTTATCTTTTTTACCGGTCTCCCAAACGGGCGGCTGCAGAGAGGCTGGGGGAGGAGGACCCGGATCTTGCCGATCAGGACCTGGACGCAAAGGTGGAAGAGGCGCTAAGGGCCGGAAACCTGCGCCTGGCAACCCGCTACCTGTTCATTAAGTCCCTTCGCCTGCTGGATGCGCAGGAATTGATCCGCTATCAGACAAAAGCGACCAATGAAGAGTATATCAGGCAAATTGGTTCCCAGGACGTCAGCAATCGCTTCCGCTACCTGGTTCGCGCCTATGAGCATGTTTGGTATGGCGGGTTCGATCTGAACAAGCTGCAGTATGACCACCTGAACCGAACTTTTCAGGATTTTTATCAAATCATTACCGGTTAAACAGTGAAGACCATAACGCTTTTCGCCTGCCTCTGTCTCCTGCCGATCCTGATCGGCATGACTGCCTGCACGCGAAAGCCGGAAAAGATCCTCGATCGACGGATCAGCCTTCGGCGGAAAGACAAGATCCCGTACGGCACCTATGTCGCGTATGATAACCTTAAGGCGATCTTCCCGAATGCGGAAGTAACCATTAATCGCTCCTCACCCTCCGAATTCGCGGAAGGCGGGGTGGGTAAGAAGGCGTATATCATCATCGTGCAGCGTATGGATCCGGACCCGGACGACCTGACTGCCCTCCTGAATTTCGTCGGCCAGGGAAATACGGTGTTCATCTCCGCATTCGGATTCGGAGATTCTTTGCTGAATAACCTGAATGTCAAACCGGGTTACCGGTTCTTTTCCTTGAATGGAAGGGATACCCTGAGGTTGAGCGTGACCAATCCCGTCACCCGGGATTCTCTTTCATTCTTTTATCCGGGAGATGCCAATGACAGCTATTTCCGTTCCATCGATTCGCAATACACGTCGATCCTCGGACGTGATGCCTGGGGAAAGCCCGACTTTCTGAAATTCGGCTATAAGGGCGGGGGCGCGATCTACCTCCACTACGCGCCGATGGCCTTCACCAATTTCTTCCTGCTGTTCGGGCACAATAAAGCCTATTACGAAAACGCCCTTTCCTATATCCCGGTCACTACCAACGAAATAAAGTGGGACGAATATTTCAGGTATTACGAATATTCGGGCTCCGGGGGCAGGCGAAAGGGGTTTTCCGCACTGGGTTACATCCTTTCAAATACCTCGCTCGCCTGGGCCTTTTGGCTGGTGCTCCTACTCTTTCTGATCATCTACCTGTTCGAGTCCAAGCGAAGGCAGCGGATCGTGCCCGTAATCCCGCCGCTGCGCAATAACTCCCTCGATTTTGTAAAGACGATCGGGAGGCTATATTACCAGCGAAGGGATAACCATAACTTGCTGTTGAAAATGTCCGCCATATTCCAGGACCATGTCCGTACCAGGTATCGTCTCCATGTTCCCCCGACCGCGGACGGGGAGCCCGCCTTCATCGAACGCCTTGCCCACCGCACAGGTTTCGACCGGACGGCGCTCGGCGACCTCCTGGCCCAAATGAGACAACTCCGCGACGCCGGGTCCGTGTCGGACGAAGGCATTCTGGCGCTGAACCAATCCCTCGAAGAATTTTATAAACTAGCATAATCATACTATGGAAGAAAATCTATTCGAACAGCGAACCGACCTCAGCGAACTGCAGCAAGCGATCGACCGGCTAAAGACCGAGATCGGTAAAGTGATCGTCGGTCAGGAACAAATGGTCGAGCTATTGCTTGCCGGTATCCTGGCCGATGGCCATATCCTGATCGAAGGGGTGCCGGGTGTGGCGAAAACGCTGACGGCCAAGTTGCTGAGCAAGGCCGTCTCCGTGGGATTTTCCCGCATCCAGTTCACGCCGGACCTGATGCCCAGCGATGTGATCGGCACGTCGATATTCAACCCCAGGGAGAGCGCTTTTCAATTCAAGCCCGGCCCCATCTTCAGTAATATCGTCCTGATCGATGAGATCAACCGCGCGCCCGCTAAGACGCAGTCCGCCCTGTTCGAAGTAATGGAAGAACGGCAGATCACCGTCGATGGACAAAGCTTCGTGCTCGAACACCCGTTCATGGTCGTGGCTACACAGAACCCCATCGAACAGGAGGGCACGTATCACCTGCCGGAAGCCCAGTTGGACAGATTTTTATTTAAGATCAACGTGGGATACCCGACGCCGGAACAGGAGTTCCGGATCGTATCGAATCATCATGCGCTGCGTACGGAAAATGTGATGAGCCTCGTACAACCCGTGATCGATGCGGCCCAGATCCACACGCTGCGCGCCCAGGTGCAGGCCCTGCACGTGGAAGACAAACTCATCCGGTTCATCACCTCGATCGTCGCGGCTACCCGCGATCATAAGGCCATCTACCTCGGGGCTTCGCCCAGGGCTTCGCTCGGCATTCTCCAGGGTTCGAAGGCGATCGCCGCCATGCGCGGCCGCGATTTCGTCCTGCCTGACGATATCGTCTATGTGGCGCCGGCTGTACTGCGCCACCGCCTGGTGCTGACGCCTGAAAAGGAAATGGAAGGAGGCATGGCGGACGACGTGATCAACGAAATTATCGGATCGATAGAAATACCCCGTTAGGCATGATCAGTAGATTCTACAAGTCTTTGTTCTTCGGCCGCCGCTGGTACCTCCTTTTTGTAGCGACGATCGCCCTGTTCGTATTGTCCTACGGCATTCCCTCTTTGTTCGCCCCGGCCAGGCTGGCCGTGATGATCCTCGCATTGCTGACCCTGATGGACTGGGTGATCTTATTCTCCCGCCCGCAACCCGTCCTCGTACAGCGCGACCTGCCTGAACAATTCAGCAACGGAGATCAGAATGCGGTACGCCTGACCATCACCAATCTATATCCATTCCGGATCGCCGTCAGGATCATCGACGAATTGCCTGACCAGTTCCAGATGCGTAATTTTTCCCTTTCCTGCGCCCTGAAGGGCGAAGAACGGCAAATCCTGACCTACGAACTCAGGCCGACCGCGCGGGGTGAATATTTCTTTCATGACATCAACGTATTCATCAGAAGCCCCTTCGGCCTGATCGTTCGCCGCAAAGTGCTGGACGCTGGCCGGATGGTGAAGGTGCTGCCTTCCTATTTCCTGCTGAAACAATACGAACTCCTGGCATTGTCGAACAACCTGGCAGAGAGCGGTAGCAAGCGGATCCGGAAACTGGGCCATAGCATGGAGTTCGAACAGATCAAGGAATATGTCTCCGGCGATGACCTCCGCAGCATCAACTGGAAGGCCACCGCCCGTAAGGGAGGGCAGCTGATGGTAAATAATTACACGGATGAGAAAAGTCAGCAGGTCTATTGCGTCATAGACAAGGGACGGATCATGAAAATGCCCTTTAATGGCATGAGTCTCCTCGACTATGCGATCAATGCCACGCTCATCCTTTCAAGAGTGGCCCTGATCAGGCAGGACAAGGCGGGCCTGGTCACTTTCGCCGACCAGATAGGCACCTTTCTGCCCGCAGGGAGAAAGGCAAAGCAAATGAGCCATATCCTGGATATCCTCTATAATCAGCAAACGAAGTTCCAGGAGACGGATTACGAAAAATTGTACGCGCTGATCCGTTTACGCATCACGCAACGCAGTCTGATCGTCCTGTTCACCAACTTCGAGTCGCTGACGGGTCTGCAGCGTCAATTGCCCTATATCCGAAGTATCGCCAGGAACCACCTGGTACTCGTGGTCTTTTTCGAGAATACCGGTTTGCATGAGATCCGGGAAGCGCCCGCCGCGGACATCGAGGGTCTTTATATACGGACCATCGCCGAACGGTTCGCCTACGAGAAACGGCTCATCGTCAAAGAGCTGAACCAGCACGGCATTGCCACCATCCTCACGGCTCCGGAGAATCTCACGGTGCATACCGTGAATAAATACCTCGAGATCAAGGCCAGGCTGGCGATCTAAGCTGCCGATCTAGACCTATATTTGCCGCCATGGAACAGGGCCACCCCCATTTTTTTGAAGAAGGTCAGGTTTTGCTGATCGATAAACCCCTTCAATGGACTTCCTTCGACGTCGTCAGGCGGATACGCGGACTCATTCGCGTTAAAAAGGTAGGGCATGCGGGTACGCTCGATCCCCTCGCTACCGGCCTCCTGATCCTATGCACCGGAAAATTCACGAAGCGGATCAACGAATACATGGCGCGTGAAAAGGAATATACCGGGACCTTCGTCCTGGGAGCGACCACGCCTACCTATGACCTGGAAAGCGATCCCGGGAACCCAAAGGATCTCGCGGGCGTCACGGCCGAAGACCTGCTGGCGGCGGCAAATCGACTGACCGGAGAGATCTGGCAGGTGCCGCCGATCCATTCGGCGATCAAAAAAGAAGGCAAACGGGTTTATCAACTGGCGCGTGAAGGGAAAGAGGTGACCCTCGATCCCCGACGGGTGACCATCAGGGAATACGAGATCACCGATATCGGCGCCTGGCCCGAGATATCCTTCCGGGTGGTTTGCTCAACGGGAACCTATATCCGCAGTCTTGCACATGATACGGGCGCGGCCCTGGGCTGCGGAGCCTACCTGAGCGGCTTGCGCCGGACCCGGATCGGCGAATTCAGCGTGGAGGGGGCTATGACCATGGAAATGGCCGAAACCTGGATAAAGGAGAAGCTCGGTCAGAATGGATAGTTGATCCCCAGCTGGAACTGCCCTTTCAACAGATCCCCGAAATTACTTAACGCATAGAACCATTTATCGGGATGATAAAGGTCTTGCGGATCGCGCAACCGGTAGGCATAGTCGAAGCGGATGAGGAAATAGTCGAAGTCCAGGCGGATCCCGGTACCCGCATCGACGGCAATCTCCTTATAGAAACGATCGAATTTGAAATCACTCCCTACGTCCCGGAAGGCGCTGTCGGTCTGACTCCTGTTCCAGATATTGCCCGCATCCATGAATAGCGCGCTCTTCAGTTTGATGCCGAAGATCGAGCCGAGAGGGAACCGGTATTCGATATTCCCCTCGAGCTGGATATCCCCGAACCGGTCGATGAATTTTCCTCCCCCCGCCGTATCATAGAATTTGGAAGAGCCCAGCCCCAACTGCCTGACCTGCCATCCCCGCATGCTGTTCGGACCGCCCGCAAAGTAGGCCTTGTAGAAGGGCAGCGTCAGCTCCCAGGCATTGCCTTCCCGCCCATAGGCCCAGCCCGCGCCGGCATAGGCCCGCATGGCCAATTCATTATTCGTATGCTGGAAATCGATGTGATGCCGGTATTCGATGTCGGCCTTGATGAATCGCCAGAGATCGCCCTTGTCCCAGGATTTGATCAGCCCGGTAATGGCTCCGCTTTCTTCCGCGCTGATGCGCAGAAAATCCGTGTGCGCGCCATACTGATGTATGGAATTGTACACGAACTGCTGACTGATCACCAGGCCGCTCCGGAAGGCCAGCCTCAGCGAAGGAATGCTGTCAAGCAGCCTGGGCAGGCTGTCCCCCTGGCTCTGCAGGTTTGTAAATTCGACGTTCAGCGGCCTGTATAGAAAGGTATGCCTGTTCTTCGACCATTCATAACCCCAGGAGGCATTGGCGGATCGTACAGTGAAAAAATCCCTTCGGTCCGTATAGGCAGCTCCCACATTCAATACGGTCCGGATACTGTCCCGCCGTATTCGCAGCACCCTGGAAAGCAAATCGCTGATCGGCGTCGGCGTTATGCGGATCTTCTTCGGGAAAAAGATGCTGTGGGAAAAGCTGACCTGCGTGGTTTGGATGAAGTCGGCGCCCAGTTCAACGCCGCCGCGAAGGTTCGTCGAACTGAGCACGGATTCCCGGAAGGTATTCCGGTTGCGCAGGCCCAGGTTCAGCCCCACGCCGAACAAGTTGCCGACGGCAAGGATATCATTGGTATTCCGGCTGGCTTCCACACCCACATCGACATGCTGCTTGAGCGCCGGGTATAGGTGGATGTACATGTCCAGGACGGAATCGGCACTGTCCGACAACCGGGGGATCACCGTGGCCTGCTGCCAGGCTCCCAATTGATTGAAACGGTTTACCGTCCGGGTATAATTATTCAATTGGTAGAGCCGCCCCGGTCTTAAATAAACATTCCTCGCCAGAAAGGCATTCTTGAATTTATTGCTTCGGGATACGATGGTAAAATTCCTGGCGGTCGAGGTGTCCACGATGCTGGTCGTGATCGAGTCTTCGACCAGCGGTAGGTCGGGATAGAGGGTCACATGCCCGATATAATACTGCATCAGCCGGCTGGAGTCCTTGACCGGCCGCTGTTGCACGACCACGTTGATGGTCGGGTGCTCTCTCTTGCGCTTCAATTCTTCCAGGAGCGCGGCCTGTTGAAAAGGGTCGAGCGTCGGGTCGATCAATGCGGCTACGACCGTGTCACGCACGACGACCAGGTCCGATTTGGAGAATTTAAAATAGCCATTGTTGCGGAACAGGTCCACCAGCCTGTCCAATTCGTCCGAAATGACCTGCTTGGAATAGGGGTCTCCCCGCTTTAACCGCGACTGGCCCATATTCTGCATCACCAGCGCCTGCAAGGCAGGGGTCGACAGATCATACCCGATGGAGTCGAGCTTGAGCTGTTTGCCGGGATTGACGCGAAAATTGATGGAAACACGGTATTGGTCACGCGGCGAAGACCGGAACAGTTTCCAGTTGCGTGCGGTATCCACGGTCGCGGTATCACGGATGCCGGGAGAATAATACCCAAGGGAATTCAGCAGAGCAACCATATAGCCTATCGAGCGCCGTACATTCGCGGTATCATACACCGGCGGCGAATAGTGCGTCTTATGGATCCCGGCCAGCGACACGACCTGGGTCCGCAGGCTGTCGTCCAATTGATTGCTGAGACGCAGGGCCAGATCGCTCTTCTCCCCGGGTTTCATATTGCCTTCCACTTTGATATCCACCTTGAAGACAAACGGCTTATGAGCCTGATACTGCTTGACCACGGTACAGGAAGAGATCAGGATTACCGGCAGAACCAGCCAACTACGCGCCGCTTTGAGAAAAGATAAAGTAACTTGCCTGAACAGGAATATGATCAGATTACACAAACCGGTTTTAATTTAACTTTTGTACGTAAACGTGGAGTCATGCTGGTAAAATCGCAGGTCAAATATATTCAAAGTTTAGGCCATAAAAAATTTCGCGACCAGGAGGGCGTATTCGTGGCTGAGGGCCCGAAAGGCGTGCAGGAACTCCTCAAAGCGGGGAATATGCGACCGGTTCATGTTTATGCCCTGGCGGAATGGCTCGGAGAGGAACAACCGGCGATCCGATCCTTGCCGCCCTCGTCGATCACCACGCTCAGGCAGGAAGAGCTGGAACGGATATCTTCCCTGACAACGCCAAACCAGGTCCTCGTAGTCTTTACCAAACCGGAATTCCCAACATTTGACTTCGGCAATTCCCTTAGCCTGCTGCTGGACGGTATCCAGGATCCGGGCAACCTCGGCACCATCCTTCGCATCGCGGACTGGTTCGGCATCCGCCAGGTCGCTTGCAGCACGGATTGTGCGGATGTCTTCAACGCCAAGACCGTACAATCCACGATGGGCAGTATCTGCCGGGTAGGCGTCATGTATGGGGACCTGCCCGCGCTGGTCGCGCGGTACCCCGGGCTGCCTGTGTTCGGGGCGACCCTGGAAGGCAGGAGTGTTTATGAGATGGAGCGGCCCGGGAAGGGAATGATCGTAATCGGCAACGAATCGAAGGGCATCCGCCCCGAGTTGCTGGCCGCAATCCGCGTGCCCGTCACCATCCCCCGGATAGGCAGCGCCGAGTCGCTCAATGCGGCCGTTGCCACGGGCATTATTTTGTCCCACCTGGTGGGCTAACGCGGCCACAAGCTAACGGAATTGGATCGCCCGCGTAGGTCGGATCCGGCGTATGATCAGGGTGGGGATCATCAGCACCAGGATGCAGACAAGGAAGCTGCCGCCATTCACCAGCAGCAAATGCCACCATTCCAGTTTTACCGCCGCCTTGGAAATAAAGTAGGCCTCCTCGGGCAAGGTGATGAAACCATACCGGACCTGCAGCCAGCAGATGAGCAGACCCACCACATTCCCGATCACCATGCCAAAGAGCGCAATGAAGGCGCCATGATAAAGGAATATCCGCTGAATGCTGAGGTCGGGGGCGCCGACCGCTTTTAATATCCCCACCATGGACGTGCGCTCCAGCACGAGAATGATCAGGCAGGTCACAAGGTTCAACGTGGCCACCACGATCATGATGATCAGGATGATGGCGATCGTAATGTTCTGCAGGTTGAGCCAGTCGAATATGTTCGGGTATATTTCCTCGATAGTCCGGCAACCCCATACCGCAGGCAGTTGATCGCGGATGCGGTCGCTCGCCGAATCGGCCAGACGGTAATCCTTCAATGCGATCTCATAACCGCTGATCTGGCCCTTGCTCCAATTGTTGAGCCGCCGGATCAGGTTCAGGTCGCAGATGGCGATCAACTTGTCATAGTCCTCGATGCCGGTCTTGAAAATGCCGGCAATGGTCAGGGACCGAACCCGGTAGCTGCCGTCCGGCTGGATGAAATAGACCAGCACCTTGTCCCCGGAATGCAGTTTCAGCTGGTTGGCCGTATAGGCCGACAAGTCGATCTCATTGCTGTACCCGCTGTCCGGGAAAGAAAGCCACCGGCCGCCTTTTATATAGCCATCCAGGCGCGTGAAGTCATAGCCGCTATCTACTCCCTTCAACAACACGCCTTCGATGCCTTCTTTGCCGCGAAGGATCGCGTTGCGGGTGGCAAAGGCATTGATAGAGGCGATGTCTTTGTCGGCACGCAGGACCTGCAGGACGGTATCATTCTGGTCGATCGGCAATTCCTCCGCGATCGCCGCCCGGCTGCCCTCGTAATGCTGCACGCGGATATGGCCCCAGATGCTGAACACCTTCTGGCTGATGGCAAATTGAAATCCGTTGGTGAAGGCCAGCGTTAGAATCATGGCCGCAATGCTGATTGCCGTGGCGACGATCGCCAGCCGGATGATGAACCGGGAGAAAGAACGTTGCCGGTTAAAGGCGATGCGTCGGGCTATAAAAGTGGCGACATTCAATCAGCGTGATTTTGAGATCCGTGAATCGGTGGTCAAAAATAGCCCCCGTACGCCGTACTAATAAAAGTTTTTTTGCCTTTTTATCCTAACATTGCAGAGCGGGTACGATCATTGCAGATCGGCTATAATCCATTTCGCATGAACAAGTTTGCATTTCTGCCGGCCCTCTGTGCCGCCTCCCTGCTTTGTTCCGCACAGAATCCCGACGCCGTCTATGGCGCAAATATCGGAATGCCTCAGTTGTTCCTGTCCGGCAACCAACTGGCCTATCCGATCCTGCGCTTGAACACGCCGGACCAACTGGAGTTGAACTTTGACGACCTCGAGGGCGACGTAAAGAACTATTATTATGCTTTCCAATTGTGCAATGCCGACTGGACGACCGCCGAAGTCAGCGAGTTCGATTACATCAAGGGTTTTTCGCAGGTGCGGATTAGCGACTACCGCTACTCCTCCGTGGCGCTGACGCGCTACACGCATTACCGGGCGCTGATCCCCGGTCCCGATTGCATTCCCATTCGCTCGGGGAACTATATTCTGAAAGTATTCCTCGACGGCGATACGTCGAAATTGGCCTTCACCAGACGCTTCCTCGTCACGGAGGACAAGGCCACCGTCCAGGCCCAGTTATTGCAGCCCCTCAACTTCGAGCTGGCCAGAACGCATCAGCGCATTTTGTTCAAGGTAAATACGAGCGCCATCAACCCGCCCGATCCCTTATCGCAGATCAAAGTGGTGGTCCTGCAGAATGCCAGATGGGATAACGCGATAACCGGGATCAGGCCAAGCTTTTTCGCGAACAACAACCTGGAATATAATGCCGAGAATGACTGCGTATTCCCGGGCGGCATGGAATGGAGATGGCTAGACCTGCAAAGCTTCCGTTATCAGAGCGACCGGGTCAAAAATGCCATATATGGCAAAACCTCGACCGAGATCTTTGTCAAACCGGAAGGAGACCGTTCCAGGCTCTTATATTATTTCTACAGGGATTACAATGGCCACTATTTTCTTCAGACCACGGAAAGCCTCAACCCTTGGTACGAAACCGACTACGCCAGGGTTCATTTCGCCTACGTTCCGCCCGGCAACAGCCCCTATCCCGACAAAGATCTTTTCCTGTTCGGCCAGTTCACCGACTATGGCGGACGGGATTCGGCGCTCATGACCTTCAATGCCGCAGCCGGGAGATACGAGACCTCCCTCTTCCTGAAACAGGGCTACTATAGTTATGCATATGTGACCGTGGACAGACGGGATCCGAACAGGCAGGCCAGCTTTGATCTCACGGAAGGCAATCACCTGGAGACGGAAAATGAATACATGATCCTGGTCTATTACCGGGCTCTCGGTGGCCGGACCGATCAACTCGTGGGCATGCTGAAATTTAATAGCCTGAATAGCCGGCAGTAAAAGGGAAGGATCGGAAACCGATTAATTTGTCTTTGATCCCTGTTCATCGTATCTTTGCGCAGGCAAGTCTTATACGACCAGCTCCTGCTGAATCCCCCCAGGGCCGGAAGGCAGCAAGGGTAGGTGGTCGAGCGGTGCGATGTAAGTAACTTGCCTTTTTTTATTTTACCTTTGGTACAAAATTCTTAGTATGAAATTCTTCATCGACACGGCGGACCTGGAACAAATCAAGGAAGCAAACGACCTGGGCATTCTCAATGGCGTAACCACCAATCCCTCCCTCATGGCCAAAGTGGGCATCAAGGGTGAGGCTGCCGTCATGAACCACTACAAGACCATCTGCGAACTGGTTAAGGACGGGGATATCAGCGCCGAAGTGGTTTCGACCGATTTCAAGGAGATCGTGGAAGAAGGTAAGAAACTGGCCGCCATCCACCCGCAGATCATTGTCAAAGTGCCGATGATCAAGGACGGCGTCAAGGCGATGCATTGGTTCACGGCCAACGGGATCAAAACGAACTGTACACTGGTATTCTCTGCCGGTCAGGCCATACTTGCCGCCAAGGCAGGCGCAAAATATGTATCCCCATTCATCGGCCGGATCGACGACAGCAACTGGGACGGCGTCGAATTGATCGCGCAGATCGCCAATATATATGCGATCCAGGGCTACGAGACCGAGATCCTTGCCGCTTCGATCCGCAGCTCGCTGCATATCGTAAAATGTGCGGAGGCCGGCGCCGATGTGGTCACCAGTCCGCTGGAACCCATCCTGGGCCTGCTCAAGCATCCCCTGACCGATATCGGTCTCGCGAAGTTCCTGGCCGACGCAAAATCATTTAAATAGCACCTTCCACCGCCCGTCGCTCTGCCTCCGCTCCGCGACGGACGTGACGTTTCGTTTCTGCGGCTGGCATGCCCGCCACGTCCCCGATAAGGATGATCGCCGGATGCGTGAGGCCATGGATCCTTGCCGACTCCGGTAGGGCGGCCACCGTCCCCGTGATCATTTTCTGTTTTGGCAGGCTGGCATGCTGAATGATCGCGGCCGGCATATTCCCATAGCCTTCCCGGATGTACACCTCCGCGATCTCTTTCACTTTTTTCATCCCCATATAGATGACGACAGTGGCCCTGCTTCGCATGGCCAATCGCAGGTCCCCGGAAAGGGATCCGTCCTTTCGCGTACCCGAAATGACCCAAATGCTCTCGCTGACCAGCCGGTGGGTCAGTGGAATGCCGGATAACCCCGAAGCCTGCATGCTCGTAATGCCCGGCACATAGGAGACCTCGATCCCATGCTCCTTCGCGTATAACCATTCCTCAAACCCCCTTCCGAAAATAAAGGGATCGCCGCCCTTTAACCGGATCACCCGACCCCGTTCATCGACCTTTTCGCGGATCAGTGCATGAATGGTCTCCTGCGGCGTATACGCGCCATATGGCAATTTGCCGACATAGATCCGTTCAGCATCGGCAGGCGCCAGATCGAGCAGGTCCTTGTTGGCCAGGTTGTCATACAGGATAACGGGAGCAGTTTGCAAAATGCGATGCGCTTTCAGCGTAATTAATTCGGGATCTCCGGGTCCGGCGCCGATCAGGATCAATTCACGAGTTACGGAGGGAGTGGTCGCCATAGTATAATATTACGATTAAAATAATTATGATCTATTTACTCCAAAATAGGATTTTTTTCCATCACCCAATTAATTTTATTACTAGAACGATGTTTTATACCGATATTTTCCAGTATAATTGTGTAATTATATTATATAGAATTTTAAATAATATAATCTGCTGACGATTGCCTGCCATCCACTAAATAAGTCCACACGCTAAAAATCGTCGACATGAGCAGTACATCCAAACCCATCGTGGTCGTGGCAGGAAATGGCATGGTGGGGCATAAATTCTGCGAGAAACTCATCGCCAGATCCGAACGCGAGTCCATGGAGTTTCAGATCGTGATCTTCGGTGAAGAGCCAAGACCGGCCTATGATCGCGTCCACCTAAGCGAATATTTTAATGGAAAGTCGGTCGGCGACCTCAGCCTCTCCATGGCAGGCTGGTTCGGCGACCAGGATGTCATCCTTCACCTCGGTGATCCCATCCGGGAGATCAACCGCACCGCAAAGACCGTTCATTCTTCCAAAGGCCTCGTCCAGCCCTACGATTACCTGGTACTTGCTACCGGGTCCTCCGCCTTTGTACCTGACATGGCCGGTATTGAAAAGAAAGGGGTATTTGTATATCGTACGATTGACGACCTGGACCTGATCAAAGCCTATGCCCCACAGGCTTCCAACGCAGCCGTTATGGGCGGCGGCCTCCTCGGACTGGAAGCGGCAAAAGCGCTCCTGGATCTGGGTATCGCAGACACGCACATCATCGAATTCGCCTCGCGCCTGATGCCCCGCCAGATCGATCAGGCCGGCAGCCAGCTGCTCGAGGCCAGGCTCACTCAGCTGGGTTTACAGATACATCTCAACAAGAGCACCCTCGCCATCGAGGGCGGCAGCCGGATCGAATCCCTGCAATTCGCAGACGATACCCGGTTACCCGTTGACATGCTGGTCATCTCGGCGGGTATCCGCCCCCGTGATGAACTGGCCAGGCTGGCCGGCCTGCAGGTCGGCGCAAGAGGCGGGATCCTGGTGAACGAACGGATGGAGACCAGCGACAAGCACATTTTTGCCATCGGGGAATGCGCCCTCGTTAACGGAATGGTCTACGGCCTGGTAGCTCCCGGATACGAAATGGCCGATACGGTGGCCGCCAACCTGACCGACGGCAGAAAGACCTTCACGGGCTTTGATATGAGCACCAAGCTGAAACTCATCGGCGTGGACGTCGCCAGTTTCGGGGACCCCTTCATCGCAGAGCCGCACTGCCGGACCATCGCTTTCGAGGATCGTAACAAAGGCATCTATAAACGGATCAATATCACGCCGGATGGCAAGTATCTCCTGGGCGGCATCCTGATCGGCGATGCCTCCACCTATAATCTCCTGCTTCAGAATGTAACGAATAAAATGCTCCTCCCGCCGGACCCGGAAGAGCTCATCATGGGTGTTCGCAGCGGAGAGGCCGGGGGGGACGGGATCATGAGCCTGCCTGATGAAGCGCTGGTCTGCTCTTGCGAGTCCGTACCAAAAGAAGTCATCTGCAAGGCCGTGACGGATAAGTTCATCCATACGGTGGACGACATGAAGAAATGCACCCGGGCGGGAACCGGCTGCGGTGGGTGCATCCCCCTGGTGAAGGATCTCATTGCAGGCACCCTGAAAGCGAACGGCCAATACCTGAGGAACGTCATCTGCGAACATTTCGACCACTCCCGGCAGGAATTGCTCGACCTGATCAAAATAAACGGGATCAGGTCCTTCGACGAAGCCCTGGATCACTACGGCAAAGGGGACGGCTGCGAAGTCTGCAAACCCGCCCTGGCGAGTATTCTGGCCAGCCTCTGGAATGAGCCGATCCAGAAGCAGGTGACCATTCAGGATAGTAACGACCGCTTCCTGGCCAACATCCAAAAGGGAGGCAGCTATTCCGTCGTGCCGCGCATTCCCGGCGGCGAGATCACGCCCGATAAGCTCATCGTGCTTGGCAAGGTCGCCAAAAAGTATAATCTCTATACGAAGATCACCGGCGGCCAGCGCATAGATCTTTTCGGCGCCCACGTGGGGGACCTGCCCGATATCTGGGAAGAACTGATTGCCGCGGGTTTCGAGAGCGGGCACGCATACGGCAAGGCCTTAAGAACCGTAAAGAGCTGCGTGGGCAGCACATGGTGCCGCTTCGGGCTGCACGATAGCGTCTCCTTCGCCATTCGGGTCGAGCAACGGTACAAGGGGATCCGCGCGCCCCATAAGATCAAAGGCGGCGTCAGCGGATGTGTCCGGGAATGCGCCGAAGCCCAGGCAAAGGATTTCGGGATCATCGCCACCGAAAAGGGATGGAACCTGTATGTCTGCGGCAACGGGGGCTCCAAGCCCCAGCACGCGCAACTGCTCATCACCGACATCGACGAAGCGACCTGCATCCGCTACCTCGACCGCTTCCTGATGTTCTATATCAAGACCGCCGATCCGCTGACGCGCACCGCGGTCTGGCTAAATAAAATGGAAGGCGGGTTGAGCTATCTGAAAAACGTGGTGGTGAACGATAGCCTGGGCATGGCGGCGCAATGGGAAGAGGAAATGCAGGGTCTCGTGGACAGTTATGCCTGCGAATGGAAAGAGGTCGTGGAAACCCCGGAACTGCGTAAGCGCTTTACCCATTTTGTCAACGCCCCCCGGCGTAAGGACCCCACGCTGGTCTTCGATAAGATGCGTGACCAGATCAAAGCAAAGGAATGGTAAAAATCTGTTACTAAAAGACTCCTGTTATGGATAATCAAACCGGCCGGCCCACTGCCGCAAGGGCGGGCGAAAAATGGAAATGGAGGATGGCCTGCCGCGTGGACGATGTCCCGAAGGACGGCGGCGCCTGTGTCAGCCTCGATGACGAACAGATCGCCATTTTTCACTTCTCGCGCCGCGGCGAATGGTTCGCCACACAGAACGAATGCCCGCACAAGCAACAAATGGCCCTGTCCCGCGGCCTGATCGGCAGCGCCGGCCCGGACAACGAGCCCAAGCTCGCTTGCCCCTTTCATAAGAGGACGTTCTCCCTCCTCTCCGGCGAATGCCTTAACGACGAACCTCTCCGCATTGCAGTCTATCCGGTAAGGATCAGGGACGGAAAGGTCTTTGTCGGGATGCGCGCGCGAGCGGAAAAATAAAGTTCGTCGCCTCTGCCCGCATTGCCGCAAAATCAGTCAAATTTGATAAAATTATTGCGCCGCAAGCGGCGCCGCCACATGCGCGACATTACCCATAAACAGATCAGTCTGAGGACGGCCAGTGCCGTAGGCATCGTCTTCTGCTCGCCGGATACCCTCACGCTGATCCGCGACGGACGCCTGCCCAAAGGCAATCTTTTCGACGTGGCCAGGGCTGCGGGTTTCCTGGGCGCCAAGGCTACCCCGCAGCTGCTGCCTCATTGCCACCCCGTCTCCATAGACGCCATGGACATGCAGTTTGAGTTCCTTCAGCAGGAGTTGCATGAAAAATGGTTCGAGCCGCCCATCCTCGCCCGTACCGGGATCGTCATCCGGGGGGAAGCCAGTTCCATCGGGAGGACCGGCATCGAAATGGAAGTACTGACAGCCGTCTCGGTGGCCGCCCTTGAGATCTATGATATGCTCAAACCCGTCGATACCCGCCTGGAAATAGGCGGTATCCGCCTTCTTGAAAAAAAAGGGGGGAAGAGCGATCGGGAAAAATATTTCACTAATCCCCCCGCTTGCGCGATCCTGGTATGCTCCGATTCGACGGCAGCCGGCAAAAGGGAAGATAAGAGCGGCCGGCAGATCCGGGACATGCTGGAAAGCGCCGGGGCCGGGATAAAACATTATGCTGTCCTGCCGGACGACCCGGACCTGATCCGGAAGACCATACTGGACTGGGTAAACGAAGACGTCGCATTCATATTTACAACAGGAGGGACGGGGCTGGGCCCACGCGATCATACGGTAGAGGCGGTGCGAGGCATACTGGAGAGGGATGCGGACGGCATCACCGAGGCCATGCGCGCCTACGGCCAGATGCGCACGCCCCTGGCCATGATGAGCCGCGGCGTCGCCGGCTCAATCGCTCAAACCCTGATCGTCACGCTGCCCGGCAGCAGCGACGGCGCCCGGGAATCCCTGGAAGCCCTCTTGCCCGCGCTGTTCCATGCGCGTAAAATGTTGAAGGGAGGAGGACACTGATCATGATCGGCTTTCGTGAAGCTCAGCAACTGCTGACGGCCCATGCCGCCAGCTTCGGCAAGGAGACGATCCCGCTCGCCTCCGCCTATGGCCGTGTATTGGCGACCGCCCTCTTCGCCGACCGCGACTATCCCCCCTTCAACCGGTCCGCCATGGACGGATACGCCATCCGGTTTGAGGATTTTAAAAATGGTTTGCGCCGGTTCAGCATCGCGGGCACGCTCTATGCCGGCATGGAGGCATTGATCCCGGTACGTTCCGGTCAATGCTGCAAGATCATGACCGGCGCACCCGTTCCGGAAGCAACGGATATGGTCATACGAAAGGAAGAGGTCCGGGAGGAGGCCGGCATGATCGAGGTCCTCGCGGAAACCGGCAGGCCATTTCAGCATATCTCCAGGCAGGGCGAAGACCTGCGGAAAGGAGACCGGATTACCCGGCTGGCCTGTACATGCGATCCGCCCATGATGGGCTTGCTCGCTTCCCTTGGCAGGAGCGAGGTGACGGTCGAACGGCTGCCCCGCATCGCCTTGCTGACGACCGGTGACGAAGTGGTCGAAGTCGGGGTGCCCGTCGGACCTGCACAAATAAGGAACAGCAACCGCTGGCTCCTTCAGTCCCTGCTACGGAGGCAGGGGATTACCCATCCCGGTCACGTCCACCTGCCCGACGACCGGAACCAATTGCTGGATTCGGTTGGACGGTCCTTGCAGGAGGCTCAGGTATTGATCGTGAGCGGTGGCGTTTCGGCAGGAGACGCGGATCACGTCCCCGGTGTATTGGAAGAACTCGGCGTGAGTAAACTATTTCATAAGCTGGCCATCAGGCCCGGCAAGCCTGCCTGGTGCGGTAAGGCCCCGGGAGAGAAAATGGTGTTCGCTCTGCCCGGCAATCCCCTTTCCTGCCTGGTGGGATACCTGCTCCTGGTCGAACCCTGGATTCAGGCCTGCTTTGCACTCGGCAGAACCGAACCGATAGGCCTGCCGTTGCTCCACAACCGTAACAAGAGAACCCCTCTCGACGAATTTTTTCCCGTTCGCCTCGGAGGCATGCCCGCCGGCTTGTCACCCGTTGCGTTTAATGGCTCCGGCGATATCCGGCTGGGTCTCCATGCAAACGCGCTGGCCCTGCATCCCGCCGCCGCAGGTGATCTTCCCGCAGGCACGGTGCTGGAATGCTATCCTTTCTCGGACTTATGATGGTTCCTGTTCCTTACAGCAGGCAGCAAGCCCCTCCGGCAGGAGGATCCGGATGCCTTTGCCTTTTGTTTCGATCAGGCCTTCCGAAGACAACTCGTTGATGATGCGGAAAACAGTCTCGTAGGTGGTACCGGCATAGGAGGCAAGGTCCTGCCGGCTGAGGGCGATATTCAGGTATCCTTCTCCGTTATCCCCGAATTTCACCTGCAAGGCAAGCAGGGCCTGCGCGACACGCCCCTTTACCTGCATATGCGCCAGGTCGCGCATCTTTCGCTCCGAATCCTGCAGTTCATCGGCAAAGAATAACAACAAACTTTCCATAAACCCGATGTTTACCTTCAGGGAGGCGCGAAAGAACGCCAGATCGATATGGCAGGCGCTTACCGCCTCCAGTGCAGTGGCCGAAATAGGGTAGTGGGGATCATGCCCGAGACCGCGGTGCCCGAAGATGTCACCTTTTTGTGCAAAGCGTATAATGAGCTCCTTTTCGCTTCCCCATTTCTTATGGACCTTCACCGTACCGCTGTATACGAAATAGATCCCCTCCACCTGGTCCCCCTCCGAAAAGATCGACTCTCCCTTCGCGAACAGCAAGGTCGAGCGATGCACGGCAACTGCCGCCAGCCACTCCGGCATGCAACTCTTGCACAAGGTGCAGGTCTTAAGGTCACAAGGTTCCCTGGACTTCTTCATATAGTATTATAAAAAAAATTATATATTATTTTTGAGCCAATGGAGCGATTTTTCTGACAAAAAATGGTTATTTTTATGATATATGCAATACTGTTAATGCATCTATGGACTATATCGGCGAATAAGTATTAGATATAATAAAATTTAATATCGCCATCTCTCACTCGTCTGCGGTTGCCAGCCATTTTTTATCGGTCATCCATTCTATTCATTAAACCAACCGCCATGGTAAAGAACAAACATGGGCCTGCTAGTTAAAAACCCCGGAAGATGGCAGTCTGTCCGGGGCTTGACTTCTAAAATGATCGCTCATTTTAAACCAAAACGAATTTATGAGAAAAAAAATGGTTTTTCGCCTGGCAGCGGCGTTAGTTTTTATTTCGGCTTCATTCCACCTTAACGCTCAACTCGCTTTCTCAGGCCAGCTCCGCACCCGTACCGAACTCCGCGACGGATACGGCACACTGGAAAGCGTCGGCAGCCAACCGGCCTTTCTCACCTCGCAGCGAACCCGCCTGACCTTCAACTTCCATTCCGGCCACGTTACTCTCCAGGCCTCCGTCCAGGACCTGCGTGTCTGGGGAGCAGACGCCTCCACGATCAGTAACGCCGACGGATCGCGCCTGGGCGTGCATGAGGCCTGGGCGGAACTTGTCCTTTCCGACGCCAGGGATAGCTCATTCAAACGACCCGCTTTCGAATACCTGAGCTTGAAGATCGGCCGGCAGGAACTCGTCTACGACGACCAGCGGCTCCTGGGCAACCTCGATTGGCTGCAACAGGCCCGGCGCCATGACGCGGTCGTCCTCAAATGGCGGAACAAAGGCTGGCAGGCCGATCTGGGCGCGGCCTATTCCCAAAATACCGACGCATTCAATTATAACGGTACCTATTACACGCCCGCCAACCTGCCTCCCTACATAAAAGACAGCAAGGGTAATCTCGTGCCAACTCCATCCGGCCTCGTCCCGCTGGCCAACGCATCGGGGATCAGCGCCAGGTCCGGATCGCCACTGCTCGCTAACGCTCCATCGACCAATGGCATGAACCAGAATTACAAATCGATGCAGTTCCTCTATGTCGCCAGAAAGGTTCACCGGATGAACCTGTCGGCCCTCCTGTTCGCCGACGAATTCGGAAAATATACCCTCGATTCGGTTCGCAGCGTCGTCGGCGCAGATACCGGATATATATACGGAAGGCGCTTTGCGTCGAGCGGAGTGAACGCAAGGGTCACCGCCGGCCTGCTCCTTGCCGGTCCCCTGAACAAACAAAATGACCTCCGGTTCACCGCCGGAGCCTGGTACCAGGGGGGCAAGAACAAGGACGGCCTCGACCTCTCGGCCTTCATGTCCACCATATCACTCAGCTATGTGATGGGAAATTTCACCTGTACCACGGGCTGGGATTACCTGTCCGGTAATGACGGCTTTTCTTCTTCCCCTTCGGATCATCGCTTCGATCCCCTATATGGTACGCCGCATAAGTTCTGGGGCATCATGGATTACTTCTATGCCGGCACCGGGTCGTCAGCGGGCGGATTGAGCAACCCCTTCGTGAAAATAAAGGTCGCCGCGCCCGACGGACGCATGTCCCTGGGCCTCGATTACCATTATTTTGCCATGGCCGCCGCCCAGAAAGACCAGAAAGGACTCCCCCTGAATAAATACCTGGGCAGCGAACTGGACCTGGTCGGAAATTACGCGCTGAACAAAAATGCCACCCTGGAGCTCGGTCTCTGCGGACTCGCCGCGTCGGGCTCCATGGAATATGCCAAAGGCATCGCCCCCGGTACGGCCAGGCTGGCTGCGCATTGGGCCTATCTCCAGGTAAACGTCAAAATATGAACTCATTCCATAAATGCATGTCTATGTCTTCCCCATCTATTCAATCGGTCATTGCTTCGGATGCTGCCGGATCGTCGCCTGACAGGCCGCTGGACAGGATCCGCCTCTTCTCACTTCGGACGGTGCAGATGCGCACCTTCCATATCACCTGGCTCATGTTCTTTGTTTGCTTCTTCGGCTGGTTCGGTCTGGCTCCGCTGATGCCGACCATTCGCGCCGACCTTCATCTCGGCAAAACACAGGTGGGCAACCTGATCATCGCCTCCGTATCGTCCACGATCATCGCCAGGCTGGTCATCGGCCGGCTTTGCGATAAATGGGGGCCGAGAAAGACGGCCATCCGCCTCCTGCTGGCGGGTTCCATACCGGTTTTCCTGGTCGGACTTTCGACGGATTATTATAGCTTCTTATGGTTCCGCCTGGCGATCGGCGTCATCGGCGCATCCTTTGTCATCACACAGTTCCATACTTCGCTCATGTTCGGTCCGTCCATAAAGGGTACGGCCAATGCCATTACGGGTGGCTGGGGAAACCTGGGAGGCGGCGTGACGAATATGGTAATGCCCCTGATCTTCGCGACCATCGTTGGCTTCGGATATGCCCCGCATTATGCCTGGCGCTACGCCATGCTGGTGCCCGGCATGATGATGCTCGGGGTCGCCTTCCTGTATCGTCGCTATACGCAGGATACGCCATCGGGCAATTTTGGCGCCACGGCTTCCACCCATGCGTCCGCGACGGCTTCCGCAACGCCTTCCGCAACGGCCTCCGCCGCCGGCCCCGCGCCGGCAAAAGGCAGAAAGACGGATTGGTCGATCCTGGCGGATCGCCGGATCGCCGCCCTGGTCCTGGCCTATGCCGTGTGCTTCGGCATGGAGATCACCTTCGATAACGTGGCCCCTCTGCATTTCGTCGATTCATTTAAGCTCTCTCAAAGCGCCGCGGGATTCTGGGCCGGCATTTTTGGAGGCATGAACCTCTTCGCCCGCGCTCTCGGCGGCATCGTGTCCGATAAGGTCGGCCGTCGTTGGGGGATCAGGGGAAAAGGGACCCTCCTCGCCCTCGTACTGCTTCTGGAAGGATGCGGACTGATCGCTTTCGCAGCCGCAGGGAGCCTGACGGGCGCGATCGTCATGATGCTGAGCTTCGCCCTGTTCCTGAAAATGGCGAACGGCGCAACCTATGGCATCGTGCCCTTCATTAATGAAAAAAATGTCGGCCTGGTTAGCGGCGTGGTGGGAGCGGGAGGCAACCTCGGGGGAATGCTGGTCGGGTTCCTCTTCCGGTGGGGCTCGGTCAGCTATGTCCAGGCATTCACCTGGATAGGCATGTCCGTTATCATCGTCTCGCTGATCGTGGGCGTTACCCGCTTTCGCCGAAGACCCGCCATGACCGGACAAATGACCATGTCCGAAGCCGCCGTAGCCTGACCCATCGCCGTATCCTGATCACTTTCAAAATATTCCTGCCGATGCCCGCATCATACCCACACACGAGTTCCTTTACGACTACCTGCTGCTATTGCGGGGTGGGCTGCGGCATCGTGGTGCGAAAGGACAAAAAAGGCAGTATTACTGTAGAAGGCGATCCCTCACATCCCGTAAATAAGGGCATGTTGTGCAGTAAAGGAATGAACCTGCATTATACCGTCAACGATCAAAGCGATCGCCTGCTCTATCCGCAGATGCGTTATAATAAGAGCCTTCCCCTTCAGCGCGTGACCTGGGACGCTGCCCTGGAGCGCGCCGCCGCCGTATTCAGGACCTTCATCGAAAGACACGGCCCCGATTCGGTGGCATTCTATATATCCGGTCAATGCCTGACCGAAGAGTATTACGTGATCAATAAGCTGGTCAAAGGCTTCATGGGCACCAACAATATCGACAGCAATTCGAGGCTCTGCATGAGCAGCGCCGTCGCCGCTTACAAGATGGCGCTGGGCGAAGATACCGTGCCGGTCAGTTATGAAGACATCGAATTGGCGGATTGCTTCTTCGTGACTGGGGCCAACCCCGCCTGGTGCCACCCGATCCTTTGGAGAAGGGTGGAGGCGCATAAGGCGGCCAACCCGGGTGTCCGGATCATCGTTGCCGATCCCCGCGCTACGGCAAGTGGTCAATCGGCGGACCTGCACCTGCCGATCCGGCCGGGCACCGATATCGTCCTGCACCATGCCATCGGGCGGATCCTGATCGAAGAGGGTAGGGTGGATGCATCCTTCGTGGGCCGCCATACGGAAGGGTTCGATGGATATGCCCGAACCGTCTCACGCCGGACCATAGCCGAAGCGGCCGCTTTGTGCGATGTGCCTGAACAGGACATCCGCCTGGCCGCCGGATATATCGGGAATGCGACAGCCTTCATCAGCATGTGGACGATGGGGTTGAACCAGAGCGCGGCCGCAGTGAGCAAGATCGTCAGCCTGATCAACCTGCATCTCATCACCGGCCAGATCGGCAAGCCGGGGTCCGGACCGTTCTCCCTGACCGGCCAGCCTAATGCCATGGGTGGTCGGGAGGCCGGGGGCCTGGCCAATCTACTGCCTGCACACCGTGATCTCTCTGATCCGACACATCGCGAAGAGGTGCAACGGTTTTGGGGCAGCCCCCCTATTTCCGACCGGCCGGGACTTACCGCAACCGCCATGTTCGAAGCATTGGCGGACGAACGCCTCAAGGCGATCTGGATCGTCGGCACCAATCCCCTCGTAAGTCTCCCGGACTCCCGCCTCGCGGAACAAGCCCTTCGCAAAGCAAAGTTCGTGGTCGTTCAGGAGATCAGCCAAAAGCCCGAGACGCTGGCCTTTGCCGACCTGATCCTGCCCGCCGCCGCCTGGTCGGAGAAGGACGGTTCCATGACCAATTCCGAAAGACGCATCACCTACCTGCATAAGATCGGGGACGCGCCGGGAGAGGCCTTGCCCGATGCGGAGATCATTTGCCGTTTCGCCCGCAGGATGGGCTATCCCGGCTTCGACTATTCCGGCAGCGACGAGATCTTCCGCGAACATGCCAGACTGACCGCCGGTACCTCGATCGATATCAGCGGCCTGGATCATGCCATCCTGAAGGAACATCGTTCCGTACAATGGCCCTACCCCGGCCGCGGCCGGCTTTTCGCCGACGGCCATTTCCTGACTCCTTCCGGCCGCGCGATCATCCATTCCGTGACTGACCAGATCGCCAGCGAACAACCCGATGCGGAATTCCCATTCATACTCACCACCGGTCGCATACGCGACCAATGGCACACGATGACGAAAACGGGCAAAGTGAACAAGCTTAAACAACAGTTTGCCCAATCCTTCCTGGAGATCCATCCCGAAGACGCACGAAGCATCGGAGTGGCAGATGAAGATCTCGTGACCGTTCAGTCCCGTCGCGGAGAGGTTCGGGTCAGGGCCAGGTGCTCTGCTGAGATCAAAAGAGGGGTCGTGTTCCTTCCCATGCATTGGGGACGGGTGGCAGGCAACGACCTGAACAGGACCAACAACGTCACGAATAATCTCGTGGATCCCATTTCCAGAGAGCCTGACCTGAAGTTCTGTGCGGTGAAGGTCGCCGGATACCGCAAGACCAGGCAGCACATCGTCGTGGTCGGCGCCGGCGCAGGGGCCTTCGGCTTTGTCTCGGCCTGCCGCGAAAAGAATCGCGAAGATCCGATAACCGTTTTCAGCCGCGAGGATTTCCCGTTTTATGACCGCGTTCAGCTGCCCGACTATATTAACGGAAGACAGCGATGGGAGCAACTGGTGAAAATGACCGATGAGGCTGAGCCCGGCTTCGGGATCTGCTTGCGCCGCGGCGTGAGCGTCGTGCGCATCGACCGGGAAAATAAGTTTGTGGTGGATTCGAACGGGGACGTCACGCACTACGACCTGCTGATCCTGGCCACGGGTAGTAGTGCGGCCCTGCCCAGGAATGTCCCGGAATTGAAAGGCATTTTTACGATGCGCAGCCGTACCGACGCCGATCTTTTTAAGGAGTATGTTCCCGGCGGCGGGCACGTCGTCATCGTCGGCGGAGGATTGCTGGGCCTGGAGCTGGCCGCATCCCTGCGCGAAGCGGGGATCAGGATCACGATCGTGCAGCGGATATCCCGCTTCCTCAACCGCCAGCTCGACCCCCTGGGCAGCCAGATGCTGCATGACGAGATCGTCGATCAGGGTTGCGAGGTCTATTATTCCGATGAGGTGCAACTTTTTTACGGCCAGACCCGCCTGACCGGCATTCGCTTGCGCAGCGGCAGGATGATCGATTGTGATGCCCTGGTATTTGCGATCGGCACCGTGCCCAATATCGGGATCGCACGTGCATCGGGGCTTCAATGCCAGCGCGGAGTGATCGTCAATCAATACCTGCAGACCAGCGATCCGGATATTTATGCCATCGGCGAGATCGCCGAATACAAAGGCATTTTATATGGGTTCACCGCTGCTGCCGAACAACAGGCCCGGGTGGTCGCCCGCTATCTCGACGGCGATATCGCCAGCTATTATGAAGGCAGCGTCATGATGAACATCATCAAGATCCACGGTTTCGACCTTTGCAGCATCGGCATCCCCGAATGCCCCAACGAGCAGGACTATGAAGAGATCGTATTCATCGACAAGGCCAGAAGGTATTATAAGAAATGTATTATCCACCGCGATCGGCTCGTAGGCGCCATTCTGATCGGGGATAAAGAGGAGTTCCGGGAGTTCAGGGAACTGATCGCCGGCGGCATTGAATTGAATGAGAAACGACTGGGTCTGCTGCGTAGCGGTAAGAAGGCCGCGCCCATCTCCGGGGCGCTGGTATGCAGCTGCAATAATGTAGGCATCGGCAATCTGAAAGAACGGATCGCCGGGGGATGCCACGACCTGGCGGCTTTGTCTGCCGTCACCGGGGCCGGCACAGGCTGCGGTTCCTGCAGGCCGGAAATAAAAAAAATATTGGAAGACGAATTACGCAAAAGGGAGGCGCATGTTCCGTAAAAATTATTCGGTCAGGATCAATCTTCCGGGCGGCATCGTCGCAAACGGCGATCTGTACGCCATCGTGGAGGCCGCCGAAACCGCAAAGGTGGGAGAGGTCCGGTTCGGCACGCGACAGGAGTTGTTTTGCAAGGTTGCTGATAAGTATGGGCTGCGATTCCTGGACCAGCTCCGGCAAGCCGGGATATCTTACGAAGCGAATGAAGAATTGTACCCCAATATCGTAAGCTCCTATGTCACCGAGGACGTCTTCCAGCAGGCTAACTGGGTCAGCGAAGGCATGTACAAGGACATCCTCGACGGGTTTGATTACAGGCCGCGGTTGAAGATCAACCTCATCGAGGCCAGCCAGTCCTTTGTTCCTTTCTTCACGGGACATGTCAACTTTATCAGCTCGCCTACCGGCAATTACTGGTATCTCTTTTTTCGCTGGCCGGGAACGGCCGAACTCTTTCGTTGGAAGGGGTTGATCTATTCGCGGGATATCCCCCGCATCAGCCGTCTGATCGAAGAGGTGGTGGCCGCATCGGCCGGAAGTCCCCGGCTTGGCGGGGACGGACTCTTCGCGGAAGTGCAGTCTCGCGGGCAGTTTGTCATGCAAACCGTTACCGAGGAACTGATCCTCCCGACGTTCAGCCTTCCCTATTATGAAGGGTTCAACCGCTATGGCGCCAAACTTTGGTTGGGGATCTATCGGCGCGAGGAATGGTTCCCTCTAAGCTTCCTCAAAGATATCTGCCTGATCTGTCAACAGACCAAGATCGGCCAATTGTACGCCACTCCCTGGAAATCCCTCATCATTAAGGGCATTGACCAGTCCGACCGCCGGCTTTGGGACTATGTGTTGGGAAAATACCGGATCAATGTACGGCATGCCTCCAATGAACTGAACTGGCATGTCGAAGACCTAAGCGAGGAGGGGATTGGGTTGAAGCGTTACCTGGTGCGACAATTCGATAATGAGGATATCCGGACCTATGGTCTTTGCTTCGCTATTAAAACCCGCCCGGGTTCCGGGATGTTCGGCTCCGTGGTCATTCGCCGCAGGCAGCAAACTCAGCGAAACCCCCGCGCGGCATCCGAGAGATATGATATCCTCTACACCCGCGACTTCAATGCCAACTCCCGGGAGTATATCCTTTTCCGGGAAGGTTTGGAAAAAGCGACTCTCGGGACCTACCTCGCCTCCTTGTGCAAGTATTTCTATGAGCTGCAGAGCGAAAGCGACCTGATCTCTCACGCCCAATATCGTTCGGAAAAAGAAGAGGCGGACGATGGCCAGGGTGCAGACCAGGTGCTGCAGTGCCGGCATTGTCTCAGCCTCTATGACGGCGGCACCTGCGGCATATGCGGGGCGCCCGGTAAAGATTTTATCCTGGTCGACAAGGCGCGCTTGCAACTCTTGCCAATTGCGGCTACCTTTGATGCCACGTCATGAACCGCATCGGCGACCAGCTTTCTATCCTCTTCCTCTCACTTATCCTGACAACCACCCGAACGTCCGCCCAGGTAAGATCGGTTTGAGGTCTATGATCGTTGGGGACAGGCCCGCCATGGTCATGAAAGGGACGGTTTTGCTCGTCCGGTGATAGGGAAAATTGGATGGGATTCATTCAGGCATCGTAACTTTATGGGGCGAAAAGGATAACATGACTGAGATCGGGGATGAATATGGACGCACTTTCAGGACACTCCGGGTAAGCCTGCTGAGCCGCTGCAATCTCGGATGCGTCTATTGCGTCGACGGAGACGGCTCCGCCGTTCCGCAGGTCCAGTCCGCTGCGGCCTCTCAGGATCATTTGGATCTGCCTGCTCTGCTGCAGATCATGCAAAGATTGCAGGGGCTCCTGCAACTGACTACCGTCCGGCTGACTGGGGGCGAGCCGCTGATCTACCCGGACCTTATTGGTTTGATCGCGGGCATCCGGTCGATGGGGATCGGCGAGATCAAATTGACCACGAATGGAGTTCTCCTGAAAAGGCTGGCTGCTCCCATGCAGCAGGCGGGCATGCGCTCCATCAATGTATCCCTGGACGCCATCGATGAAGAATTGTTCTTCCGGATGAGCCGGCGTCGGTCGGTTAAACGTATTGTCGAGGGGATCGATGCGGCGCTGGAGGCGGGACTGGACGTCAAGATCAATGCGGTCATCATGAGGGGCATGAATGATTCGCAGATCATTCCGCTGATGGAATTCGCCGCTTCGCGCGGGATCGCGATCAGGTTCCTGGAACTAATGGCCATGGGACACCTGCATGAGCGCTATCATGAATACCTCTTCCCGCGCGATGAGATCCTGTCGGTGATCGCGGATCGATATCGGTTCAGTCCGCTCGGGAGAAAGAGCGGCGCTACGGCTCATTATTGGAAGACCGATGAGGGGTTGACCTTCGGGGTGATCGCCAACGAAACGGAACCGTTCTGCCGCGATTGCGACCGTCTCCGGCTCGATAGCCAGGGAAATATCTTTGGCTGCCTGAGCAGCAACCACCCGATCCGGCTCGATCCCGCCGACAGTGAGGAGGCATGGAGGAAGAATTTACGCCAGGCCCTGTTGCAGAAACAAGCTTTGCGCTTTGTAGGCAGCGACCTGAGCATGCTGCATATCGGAGGCTGAACCAATTTGCTTACATAATTTAAAAGGAATTCATGAAGATTCATGTCTATGCGGCGCTGAAAGAGCATTTCGATCCGGAATTCGAACTGGATGGCGTGGTTCGTGATACGACGGAGTTGAAGGCGCGGCTCCGCGCGCTCAATGCCCATGCCGCCGGATTATTGGATATCTGCCGGTTTGCGGTGGCGGACGGATTTATCGACGCTGACTTTAAATTGAAGGAATATGATACGGTCGTCATCATCCCCCCGGCCAGTGGAGGATAACCTGGGGCTAATCGTCGCCGGCCCGATCGACGTCCAAAAAATGGTCGCACAAGCGCATCACCCGGGCGCCGGAGCGCTCGTACTGTTCTGCGGGGACGTCAGGGACAACAACCGCGGCAGATCGGTGGTCTGCCTGGAGTATGAGGCCCACGCCGCGCTGGCGTCGAAATTGATCGGAGAGATCCTCGAAGAGGCTATGCATAAATGGGACCTCAAGGTGGCCCTCGCAACGCATCGCGTAGGCAAAGTGGCGATCGGGGAGACGGCGGTCGTCGTCATCACCTCTTCAGCTCATCGTCAGGAGGCTTATGCCGCCAACAAATATATTATCGACCGGATCAAACACGAGGCGCCGATCTGGAAATGCGAATATTTCGCGGACGGCACGCATGAATGGGGCAACAATTGCCAGTGCCATCTGCAAACCGGTGATCCGGCTAAACATATCTATGAATCCGGTCGCTGATCCAAGCCAGGCGGCCGATCTGATCGGCGTCGTGCTGTGCGGCGGCGAGAGCAGTCGAATGGGCCGGGATAAAGGATCCTTGCTGCGGAATGGCACCCCATGGGCGCTGGTCATGGCCGGACTCCTTGATTCGCTGCATATCCCCGTTCTTTTCTCCATCAATCCGGCGCAGGCTGAACAATACGCATCATTCATTCCGATCGACCGTTTGGTCCTCGATACATCGGCCCTGGCAGGCCCGCTGAAGGGCCTGCTGAGCGTCCATGAAAGATTTCCCTCGAAGGATATCCTGTTGCTTGCCTGCGATATGCTGGATCTCGACGAGGCCACCATCGTCAAGGTGCTGGATGCCCGCAGGGCCGACGACCGGCACGACTTCTACGTCTATGCGGATAACCGGTTCGCACAACCGTTTTGCGGGATCTATACGGCGAGAGGGCTGGCGCCCATCAGCAGATCGGCGGCAACGCGCACCGATCTCAGCTTGCAATCCCTCCTTAAGGGAGGAAACACCCTCGCCCTGGAGGTCGAACGCAGCGAGGCGTTCGGGAATTATAATGCGCTACCCTAACTTCTTCTTTAAATTCTGATCGATCGCATCCAGGAATTCTTCCGTGTACAAATAGTGCTTCCCATGCTCGACCTTATTGCCATGGATGCATACCGCCAGGTCCTTGGTCATCTTTCCGCCTTCCACCGTTTCGATGCAAACCGCCTCGAGCGCATTGGCAAAGTCGATCAGATCCTGGTTGCCGTCCAGCTTCCCACGGAAGGCCAGGCCTCTCGTCCATGCGAAAATGGAGGCAATCGGGTTGGTTGAGGTCGGCTTGCCCGCCTGGTGATCCCGGTAATGGCGCGTAACGGTTCCGTGCGCCGCCTCGGCCTCCATGATCTTCCCATCGGGAGTGATCAGCACCGAGGTCATCAGGCCCAGAGAACCGAAACCCTGCGCAACCGAATCGCTCTGAACATCCCCGTCATAGTTTTTGCATGCCCAGACGAAATTGCCATTCCACTTCAGGGCGCTCGCGACCATGTCATCGATCAGCCGGTGCTCATATACGATTCCTGCCTCCTTGAATTTTTGCTTGAACTCGGCCTCGAATATTTCGGCAAACAGGTCTTTAAACCGCCCGTCGTACTTTTTCAGGATGGTATTCTTGGTGGACAGGTATAGTGGCCATTTTTTGCTCAGCGCCATATTGAAGCAGCTCCTGGCAAAGCCCTTGATCGATTCGTCCGTATTGTACATGGCCAGGGCGACGCCATCCCCTTTGAAGTTATAGACTTCGAAGGAATGGACCGGTCCGCCGTCGTCCGGCGTGAACGTCATGGTCAGCTTCCCCTTGCCCTTGATCACCGTATCGGTCGCACGATATTGATCCCCGAAAGCATGGCGGCCTACGATAATGGGTGCGGTCCAGTTGGTGACGAGCCGGGGCACGTTCCGCATGACGATCGGCTCGCGGAATACCGTTCCATCCAGGATGTTCCGGATCGTCCCATTGGGGCTCTTCCACATCTGCTTCAGATTGAATTCTTTGACGCGTGCTTCATCCGGGGTGATGGTGGCGCATTTGATGCCTACCCCATACTGTTTGATGGCATTCGCCGAGTCGATCGTGACCTGATCATTCGTTTGATCGCGATACTCGACCCCGAGATCGAAGTACTTGATATCGATGTCGAGGTAGGGGAGGATCAATTTGTCTTTAATGAATTTCCAGATGATACGGGTCATTTCATCCCCGTCCAGTTCTACTACAGGGTTTGCAACCTTGATTTTCTTTGCCATGGTTCTGACTTTTTAAGAGCCCAAAAGTGTGCAAACCTACAAGAAATGACCGAATTTCCGCGAGCGCGCGGGGCTTTTTTTATATGTTTGCACTTCACAACCTTAACCTTAGCGTACATGCTAGAACCATTGAGGCAATATGTATCCGGCTATGTGGCGTTGACGGATGAAGAATTTGCGATGCTGGCCCAAATGCTGGAGATCCGCAATTTCGATAAACGTCAGAAATTGATACAGGTCGGTGAGGTGGAAAACTATCTGAATTTTATCGTAAAGGGCCTTGCCCGTAAGTATTTTATTAAGGGAAATGCCGAAGTGATCACCCAGATCGCGCGGGAGAATGACATGATCAGCTCTTCGGTTTCTTTCCTCTCCGGTGAGCCATCCGATTATTTTATCGAGACCATCGAACCTTGCACGGTCCTTTCCATATCGCGCCGGAACCTGGACAAATTATATGACGAAAGCGTCCGGATCGAACGGCTGGGCCGTTTGGTCATTACCGATTTTTTTATTCAAAAGGAGGATTGGGAAAATGAGACCGTCCGCCTGGGAACCCGTGAGCGCTTTACCCGTTTTGCCCTGGCTCATCCTGACCTGATGCAACGGGTTCCGCAGAAATTCCTGGCCTCCTACCTCAATATGAAGCCCGAAACATTCAGTCGCATGAAACATCTTATTAAGCGCCGTCCTTCTGCAGCCATTAAAAAATAACTACATTTATCACCGAACCGAACAATCTTCCACCTGATGCGGATCCAACAGAAATCACCTTATAGAGGGGCTTTGGACGAGCTTTTTCATTACCTCTCCGGATTTGTTTCCCTCTCGCGGACCGAATTCAACCTCCTTTTGTCCTACCTGGAGATTCGTGAGTTCGATAAGAGAGTGCAGGTGGTCAGGCAGGGGGAAGTGGAAAAATATGTCAACCTGATCGCAAAGGGCCTTGTCAGAAAATTCGTGCCGCTAAAAAATAAGGAGATCACGCTCCAACTGGCGACGGAAGGTCATATCGTCCACTCCGAACTGTCCTTTCATACTCAGGCCCCTTCCGGCGCCGTCCTGGAGACCATCGAACCCACCACCTTCATATCGATAAGCTACGATAACCTGCAGGAGTTGTACCGGGAATTCCCGAAAGCCGAACGGCTGGGCCGGCTCATCGTCTCCGACCTCTTTATCAAAAAGGATTTCCGCTATTTTGATCAGCTCCAGAAAAGCACCCGGGAACGATTCCTCGAATATGTCCGCTCGCATCCCCACATGTTGCAGCGCGTGCCCCAGAAGTTTATCGCCAGTTATCTCAACATCAAACCGGAGACTTTCAGCCGCCTGAAGCACCTGCTCAGGGGGAAATAAACGGATCAATAGTTTAACGGATACTTTAGTAGATCGTCGCAGGAATCCCACTTTCGGTAGGCAGATCTACACGCTGATGATCAGCACGGGTATCCTGAGCTCATGGCGCACCGCATTGACCGTCTCTCCGTAAATGAAATCTTTCAACCCGCTGTGCCCATGAGCGCCGATGACGAGCATGTCCGCTTTTTCTTCCCGGACGATGCGCGCTATCTCCCGGCTCCGGTGCCTGAACCCGAGACGCGTAACGCTCTCGTATCCTTTTTGCAGCAGGGCCGAACGATAATCGTCGAGTTGCTGCTGGTCGCCGCGGGTCTCGTAGTCGTTCGTCTCTTTTCCCAGCATCAGGCTGGAGGCGCTTTCCACCACATGGATGAGCAGGTACCGGCAATCCTTTCCCCCCTGTCCGACGGCATAGGCCAGCAGCTTTTCATCATGCTTGCTGAAGTCCAGCGCAATGGCGATATGCCGGAAGGCCGGTGCCTTCCAGTCCGCCAATAGTTCCGGTTTCGGTTGCCCATGCACCCGTATGGAGGCACGTTGATACTGCCTGACGATCCATGGGTGGAAAAAGACATAAAGGAGCAGCAGAATGCCCCCGATGCTGCCGGCCACGATCAGGATCTTCCAGCCCAGGCTGCCCGCCGTTCCGAAAAAAGGGGACGCCTCTTCGACCACGAGCCTGACGTTGAGATACACCAGCAGGGAGGCCACGGTCCAGGCCAGCGCCTTGACCACGGGATGAATGACGAATTTGCCCATCGTGGTTTTGTCGCTTACGAAATGGATCAACGGAATGACGGCAAACCCCAGTTGTATGCTCAGGATGACCTGGCTGAATACCAGCAGGTCGTCCACCCGCTCCTCACCCAGTATCAGGATCACGGCTACGGCCGGTATGATCGCCAGCAGGCGGGTCAGCAGCCTCCTGACCCAGGGATTGATGCGCAATTGCAGGTATCCTTCCATGACGATCTGACCAGCGAGCGTCCCGGTGACCGTGGAACTTTGCCCCGCTGCAATGAGGGCGATGGCAAATAGTTTCGGCGCCCAGACCGTTCCGAGCATCGGCAGGAGCTGATAGGCGTCCTTGATCGATGCCACATTCGTCCTCCCGCTGCTGAAGAATACCTTGGCCGCCAGGATTAGGATCGCGGCGTTTACAAAGAAGGCGAGGTTAAGTGCGATGCTGCTGTCCAAAAAATTGATCTTCAACGCCCTCCGGGTCGGCTCGGCCCCGGGCCCGATCTTGCGCGTCTGCACCAGGGCCGAGTGCAGGTAGAGATTATGGGGCATCACGGTCGCGCCGATGATGCCGATCGCGATATATAAGGCCTGCTTGCCTTGCAACCTGGGAATAAAACCAGAAGCGATCTCCGAAAGGGCCGGCCTGGCCAGGAGGATCTCTACGAGAAAGGAAAGGCCGACAATGGCGATCAGCCCGATGATGAAGGCTTCCATTCTCCGCATTCCCAGGCGTTGGAGGAAAAGGAGTAGGAAGGTGTCCAGCACGGTAATGCTCACGCCATAGATCAGCGGCAGGCCGGTCAGCAGCTGGATGCCGATGGCCATTCCCAATACCTCCGCCAGGTCGCAGGCCGCAATCGCGATCTCCGCCAGGACATACAGCGCGAGGTTGATATACCTGGGATAGATCTCCCGGTTGGCTTGCGCCAGGTCGCGGCCCCGTACGATGCCGAGCCTCGCCGAAAGATTCTGCAGGAGGATCGCCATGCCATTGCTCATCAGCAAGACCCAGATCAGGGAATACCCGAACTGGCTGCCGCCGGCCAGATCCGTAGCCCAGTTACCCGGGTCCATATACCCCACGCTGACCAGGTAGGCCGGGCCGAAGAATATGAATAACTGTTTCCAACGCGACCGCTTGCCGGTCGTATCGACGCTGCCATGTACCTCGCTCAGCGAAACATTCCGCTGTAGTTTGTCCTTCATGTTATTTCTCCTCCTCCTTTACCAGGATATTCTTCGCCACCTGCGCGCTGATGGCGACGGGCGGCCGGTTGCCGATCTTCACTTCCAGCGAGTCGTCGAAAGGGAACTTCTTTTTGACCTCCAGCCGCGTCCCCAGGTGGATATGATGGTATTGCAGCAGTTCGAGCATCTCGGTGGTCTGCTGCGCGATGCCGGACACCCGCACCGGCTTGTTCAAAGGAACGCCCGAAAGGCCCAGTTGCTTCTGCTGGCTGAACCTCCCCATGCTGTCCGGAATGGGGTCGCCATGGGGATCCGTGGCCGGATATCCGAGGAAGGCATCCAGCCGGTCCACCAGCTCCTTACTGCTGATATGTTCCATTTCTTCCGCAATCTCATGCACCTCGTCCCAGCCGAACTGCAGCTTCTTCACCAGGAAATATTCCCATAACCGGTGCTTCCGGATGACCTGCACAGCCGCCTTCCTTCCTTCGTTGTTCAGACGAAATCCTTTGTAGCGCTCATAATGCAGCAATTTCTGTTCTTTTAATTTCTTGAGCATGTCCGTCACCGAGGCGGGGCGGGTCTGCAGGGCCGCGGCCAGGGCATTCGTCGTGACCAGCCCCTGCTCATGCTGCAGATGGAAGATGCTTTTCAGGTGGTTTTCCTTGCTGGCGGAATATTTCATGAGGTTGAATATTCAAGTTGGCTAAAATAAAATTTAGACAAATCTAAAATTAAAAATCGGTAAAATCAAAGATCATTTTTCGGCGTCTTGGGCCGATTGTTTACTTTTAGAGGCCTGAAAATGAGGTCAATCCCATATTGTATGAACAAATACCTGACGTGGATCGCCCTGGCGGTCTCTTTGATGGCCTGCAAGGGAAAAAGGACCTCGCTTGCGTCGAATGACGAAGGCGTGGACGCGCATGATCTGATCGGATTTTTTCAGCCCCTGAAACTCCCCTACGAAGTCGGCGACACGCTCTTGCGTAGAAAGGAGGATCCCGCATCCCTGATCCATAATGCCATATTCAGCCGCCTTGTGCCGGACAGCGTCCTGGCCCGGTATTTCAATAAAGAGAGCAGACCTAAGCTATATGCGATCGGCAAGGTTCAGGTCCCCGGCCATGAGACCTACCTGTTCGTGAAAGCGTCCGCGCCTTCCCGCAAAGCCCTCTTCATCCTTTGCTTTTCAAAAAAGGAGGAATTTGCGGCGGCCAGGCCCATTCTTTATTCGGACAACGAAGGAGGCGCCAGCGGGATCGCCGCCCTCGACGCCAAATATACCTTGACGGTAACCCACCAGCGGAAGGTTCCGGGCGGACAAATGATCTACCATCGGGATGCGTATGTCTTCAATGACGCCGGCGCCTTCACCCTGATCATGACCGAGTCCAATGAAGGCTCGACCAGGCCGGCGCCCATTTACAATCCCATCGACACCGTGGCGCACAAGCACAAGTTCACCGGCGACTATGCCCTGGACAAACGGAATCTTGTTTCAATTCGCGACGGAAAGGACCCGTCCCGCATCCTCTTCTTCGTGCACTTTGAAAAAGACGACGGAAATTGCAAAGGCGAATTGAAAGGCACGGCCAAATTCATTTCGCCGGCCGTGGCGCGATATACCTCCTCGGGCGACCCATGCATGATCGAATTCAGCTTCGGTCCCTCGAGCGTATCCATGCGGGAAATACAAGGCTGCGGCAACCACAGGGATATCAAATGTTTCTTCGAAGGGGAATACCCTCGCAGAAAGGAACCCATTCATCCCAAACCCGCCAGAAAAGGCCATGCCTGAACCTCCGATCCACAACCATATAGAACCCGCGCGCCAGGACAATTCAATTCAGGATTATCCGTTATATTGCGTACTTTTTACATGAATACAATAACCAGTAGCAGCTATGAGTTTTAGAAATTTCGGCGTGCCTTACGATACAGACGAGCGTTATGCAAAGAAAGTGGCTTATTTTTCGATGGAGTTCGCAGTTCACCAGCCCCTGAAGATCTATAGCGGCGGCCTGGGCTTCCTGGCCGGATCACATTTACGCAGCGCCTACGAACTGAGGCAGAATATGATTGGCATCGGCATCTTGTGGAAGTATGGATATTATGACCAGGCTCGCAATCTCGATCAAACCCTGCAGATCACCTGGATGGAGAAGCAATGCAGCTTCCTGGAAGATACAGGCATCAAATTCCAGGTGAATATCCACGAACATCCCGTCTGGGTGAAAGCCTGGTACCTGAACCCCGAAACATTCAAAACAGCCCCCCTTTTCTTACTGAGCACGGATCTGCCAGAGAACGATTATGTTTCGCAGACCATCACACACCGCCTGTATGACGCCAATGTGGCGACCAAAGTGGCGCAATTCATCCTCCTCGGCGCAGGCGGCGCCAAACTGGTGGATGAACTGGGCTTCGCGCCCGAACGCTATCATCTGAATGAGGCCCATGGCCTCAGCGCGGCATTCTATCTCTATCAGAAATACGAACGCAATATCGAAGAGGTGAGACGACGCCTGGTCTTTACGACACATACGCCGGAGGAGGCAGGCAATGAAAAGCATGACATTTTCCTTTGTCATAAAATGAGTTACTTCTGCGGACTCTCTATCGACGAGACCAGGAAGTTGACGGGCATCGAAGACGACGCATTCAACCATTCCCTGGTCGCCCTTCGGTTCGCCCATATCGCCAATGGCGTGTCGAGGCTTCATGGACTGGTGTCCCGGGCCATGTGGAGCAAGTATTCCGGCATCTGCCCCATTATTTCTATTACCAATGCCCAGAACTGGCGCTATTGGGCCGACAAGGAATTGTATCGCCGGATGGAGGACGGGAACGACTACTTATGGGATGACCGGAAAAAGTATATGAAGAAGCGGGCCTTCGAGATCGTAGCAGACCAGACCGGAAAGCTGTTCGATCCCGAGGTTTTCACCATCGTGTGGGCACGGCGCTTCGCCGGCTACAAGCGCGCCGGCCTGCTGGCCCGCGACATGGACCGCTTCAACAAACTGATCGCCGATACCCGCTTCCCCTTGCAGATCATCTGGGCCGGCAAACCCTATCCGATGGACTACCCCGCCATCAACGAATTCAACCACCTCGTCCATCTGAGCAAGGACTATAAAAATGTGGCGGTAGTGATCGGCTACGAACTCGCCCTTTCCAAACGCCTCAAACAGGCCGCGGATTGCTGGCTGAACAATCCGCGTGTCCCCCGTGAGGCCTCCGGCACCAGCGGCATGACCGCTGCCATGAATGGCGCCGTGAATTTCTCCACCGACGACGGCTGGATACCCGAGTTCATCAACCATGGAAACAACGGGTTCGTGGTGCCCAAGGCCGATTATGCCAATATGCATGTGGAAGAGGTAGACGATTATGACCTGAATAAGGTCTACGAGATTCTGACAAAGGAGATCCTTCCCATCTATTATAATCACTACGACACCTGGAGACAGATCTGCAAGAACGGCATGCGCGACGTACGGTATCAGTTCGACGCCGGCAGGATGGCCCATGAATATTACGATCTCTTATACAAATGATCGTCCGGTATCGTCCCCGGATCGTCCCGGCCCTCTTTTAACAGGATTTCTTGTGTAATTTTATTCTCCCCGGCATCGACCTGAAAAATTGATGCCATGAACGCACATGTATTTCTTTTCCTTTCCGCCCTCGTCGCCGGTTCCGCCTGTCCGTCAGCCGCCAAGGCCCCGGGCAATCCCGGCATTCCGGTGCCTTCCACCTTACGATCCGCCACCGTTTTCAGGGATGGCGCCGAACTGGTGCATACGGCCGGCGCCGTCTTGAACCAGGGCGCCAACGAGCTGATCATCGGGGACGTCAGCAACAATATCGATATCAACAGCATACGGGTAAGGTGCAACCGAAGTGTCACCATCATGTCGGTCGAATTCTCGAAGGAGTATCTTCAGGCCGAGACCCAATCGCCGGTGCTGCGGCGCCTGCATGATTCCCTCGACCTCGTCCGGAAGGCTATGGAGAATATAGAGACGGTGATCAAAACAGATAACGACCTGCTGGGCCTGCTTGCCTCCAACAAACGCGTCAGCGGTGATCAGACAGGCCTGAATGTCGCCGAACTGATCAAAATGATGGACTACTATAAACAAAAGACCCTGGATCTGCACAATGATATCGCCATCAACCAGGAGAAAAAAAGCAAGCTTCAAAATTCAGCCTCCCGGATCCAAAGCCAGATCGGGGAGGAGGAAAAGAAGAATGACAAGACATCCGGCCGCATCAGCCTGCAATTGCTCAGCCCCGAAGCCGGCAAGGCGGAGTTCACGATCACTTATCTCACGCCGACAGCCTGGTGGAACCCTGCCTATGACCTCAAGGTGGAGAATGTCAATAGCCCCCTGCAACTCGTCTATAAGGCGAAGCTGGTGCAGACCTCCGGAATCGATTGGAAACAGGTCAGGCTGACCCTGTCCACTTCGCTGGCCGACAAAGGCGGCAATGCACCCGTTCTGAGCACCTGGTTCCTGAGCCTGACGAACCCTCTCGCGCCGGGGGTTGGATATTTCAACAATCAGGTATTTTCAAACAGCATTCAGTCGTTCGCCCCCCCGGCGGCCGGCCTGGAACTCAAGTCCGCCTATCCAGGCGCGTTACAGAGAGCGACGATCAGAGGCATCAACACCACGGATACCACGGCCACTCCGCTGTACGTCATCGACGGCCGGCTGGCCGATCCGGAAGAGGTGAAAAACATCCATCCCGGCGATATCAAATCGATCGACGTGCTCAAAGGGGACCAGGCAACCGCCGTCTACGGCTCGAGGGGCGCCAATGGGGTCATCGTGGTGACGCTGAAGAATGGCCTCGGGGACTACGTTTCCATGAAGGATAATGAAATGAATGTCGTATTCACTATCGCCATCCCTTATGACGTCCCGGGCAATGGTAAAGTGCAGAACGTAGAGCTGCAACAAAACAGCATCCCGGCCGCATACAAGTATTATTCCGCGCCGCGCGTCGATAAGAGCGCCTACCTGCTCTGCGAATTGAGCGACTGGGGCAAGTTGAACCTGCTGCCGGGAGAGGCCAATATCCTTTTCGAAGGCGCCTACATCGGCAAGTCCTATATCGATCCGAATTCGACCCGCGACACCCTGAACCTGACACTGGGCAACGACAAGCGCCTGGTCGTCTCCCGGGAAAAGCTGGTGGACTACAGCAGCGTGAAGTTCCTCGGCGCAAACAAGCGACAGGTATTTACCTACGAGTTCACCGTGAAGAATAATAAAAAGGAAAAGGTACAGTTCCTCCTCAAGGATCAGTATCCGATCAGTACGACAAAAGAGATCGAAACGGAATTGCTTGACAGCGACGGCGCGATGGTGAATAGCGAAACAGGGATCCTGACCTGGAAGATGGAGCTGGCCCCGGGAGAGAGCAGGAAGTACCGCTTTAGCTACAGCGAGAAATTCCCCAGGGATCGGGAGGTAAGCAGCAGGTAGTGAGCCAATAGAGAAGGGGCGCGCATTCGCGCGCCCCGTTATGGCTTAATGATATCCAGCAATTCGATGTCGAAGACCAGCGTCGAGCCCGGCGCGATCAGCGCGCCCGCCTGCTGATCGCCATAAGCCAGGTTGGAAGGGATGAACAGCTTCCACTTGCTTCCGACGGGCATGAGCTGCAACGCCTCGGTCCATCCCGGAATGACGCCATTCACGCTGAGCTCGATGGGCTGCCCGCGATCAACCGAGCTATCGAACACGCGGCCATCGATCAGCGTTCCATGATAATGGCATTTGACCTTATCGGTCAGGCTGGGCTTCGGACCCGTGCCTTCCTTCAGCACGAGGTACTGCAGTCCGCTGGCCGTCGTGATGACGCCGGGCTTGGTCTTATTGGCGGCGAGAAATTCCTCTCCCGCCTTCTTGTTGCCCGACGCCTTTTCCGATTTCAGCCGCTGCATATAGCCCAGCATCCAGGCATTGGCCTGCTGCTCGTTCATGAGCAGGCTGTCCTTCTTCGTCACGTCGTCGATCGCCCTGGCAACCATGGCCGTATTGATATCGGTGATGTTCTGTTGCTTGAAAAAGCTTGCCACGCTCAGCCCGATCGAATAGCACAGGGAATCCTGCGTAGTCTTCAGCGTCACTTTCGGTGCGGGCTTCCTGGCCGGATGGGCCGTCCTGGACGGCGCAGGCTTCCTGGCTACGGGAGCGGTTTTCTCCTGCGCCCGGGATGCCAGACCACACGATAAGGCCAGGATAGAAAAAAAGAGTTTGTTCTTCACGTTCATATTAAATTTTGTGACGCCAAATGTAGGATTTATTCCAGGAATTATTTGCCCTGCGGGAAAATCATCCCCTGCAGCTTCGTCACGATGGCCGCCTTGTCATTTTCTCCCGTCGCCCGCAGTACATGCGCATATGAAATAAGTCCGCTCGCTGAACCGGCCAGCGGACGCAACTCCGCGCATACCCCAGGAAGGTCCTTTTCTATCTCCTCCGGACCTTTCTCCCGGAATAGGCGGATCAGGTAGTTGACTTCCTGGTACGGCGCCGTATAGTCGCCGCCGGTGGTCAGCGTCAGCATGTCCTTCTCCAGGGAGACCACAGGCGATTCGACGACCCTGCCCATCTCCTTGCCGTCACGATAGATCAGCAGGTCGGGCACGCGGAATAGGTTCAGGCCTCTTTCTTCATGGCCCGGGCTTTGTTTATAGTCCGAATCGGCCGGACTGACCATGATCAGACGGATGGCGCTCGCGGGCACGCCGCAATAGTCGAGTATCCTGAACATCCGCGGCACCTCCCTTCTGCTATCTCCGCACCAGGTTCCCATGAAGATCGTGAATCGCTTTCCCCTCAGGGCCTCCCGGAGACGATCCGCTGTGGCCGAATCAATGGGGTAATCCCGGTAATTCCTGACAAACCAGCTGTCATAGGGCGGTTGCTCCAGGCGGGCGCGGTCGCAACTCCCCAGCAACATGGGATTGCCGTGGCTGTCTTTCGCCTCGAGGTCGTGTACGGATGCCTGCGCGGCCTGCGCGCTTTGCGGGGCCAGTTTCGCGTGACAGGAAAGAGTTCCGGCTGCACAGAGGAGCAGCGCGATATAGGACAATAAATTGTTCATATTATCGATTTAATTAAGCGTAAATGAAATGACAGGGACGGACGACCGGCATGCACGCGGCATACGGGTACTCCGTTCCATAATAGACCAGCATGTGGAGGTAGGGGATCAGGCGCGGGGAGGCTGAAAGACCGGGGAGGCAAAACCGGTTTGTACCGATGGGTCGGGGAGGCATCCGGGTGACTGCGTGGACACAACCCTGTAAGCTGGCGCCATCTCATCCATGCCCGTGAAGGGTTCCTCCAACCTCGGCTTGAGGGAGGCGGCTTCTGCGCCGCTGCGATCCTTGTCGACGGGATTATCGGTGAACTGCTTTTCGCAATCGCACTGGACGCTCGCTGCGGACGCCATACGCATCACCTGGCAACGCAGATAGTTAAGCGTTCTGCCGTATTGCAGGGACAACATCAGACCGAGGAATAATATGGCGAGCGGCTTTTGCAACGTCGGTTTTGCTGGCGAAAAAGTAATAAATAAATTCATAATTATCAAATTATCAGACCTTAACACGACATTCTCGGATTTTCGCGGTATTTTTAACCCTTATTGTACAACTAAAATATCCATGATGAAAAAGCTCAGTTCCTTATTCGTACTATCCTTCCTTTCCTTTTCCCTGCTCCAGGCGCAAGGTTTGCCCGGCGGCGCAAAGAGCCTGTTGGGCAGCGGTCTCAGCTCCGACGATATTGTGGGCGGGTTGAAGCAGGCCCTTTCCCAGGGCGCGCAGAAAAGCACAGATAAATTATCGGCCGCAGACGGGTTCTTCAAGGATGCCGCCGTAAAGATCCTTTTCCCACCCGAAGCCGAGAAAGTCGAAAGGACCCTCCGTAGCGCAGGCTTCGGCGCAAAAGTGGACGAGACGATCCTCGACATTAACCGCGCCGCGGAAAGCGCCGCAAAATCCGCAGCGCCGATCTTTCTGAACGCCATCAGGAATATGAGCGTGCAGGATGGCCTGGGCATCCTCAGGGGAACCGACACCTCGGCGACCGCCTATCTCCGGAAATCCACGGTTGCCCAACTGATCGCGGCATTCAGGCCCGTGATCGAGGACGCATTGCAAAAGGCCGGCGCTACCCAGGCCTGGAAGAGCGTCTTCGACGTATATAACAAAAACCCTTTCGCCAAAAAAGTAAATACCGATCTTCCCGGATACGTGACCCTGAAAGCGCTGGATGGGATCTTCTTTTACGTGGCCAGGGAAGAAAAGAATATTCGCCAAAATCCCGCCGCGCAGGCAACCGATCTGCTGAAAAAAGTATTCGGCGGGAAATAAAACCTCGCGGGAAATAAAACCCCAGTGCGCGCCATCGCTCTATACCGGAATGCCTATAGTGGTCTATCGAAGCCTACCTGGTTGCTTTCCGTGGTCATGCTCGTCAATCGCAGCGGCACGATGGTCATTCCATTCATGACCATTTATCTTACGCAGCCGGCCATGGGATACTCCATCGGCCAGGCCGGCGTAGTAATGGGCATGTTCGGCCTGGGAGCCGTTTGCGGTGGCTTCATGGGAGGCCGCCTCACGGACCAATTCGGGTTTCATCGCGTACAGTGGATGACCCTTACCGGCGGAGGCGTCCTGTTCATGGTGCTGGGGCAAATGAAAAGCTTCCCCCTGATCTGTCTTTGTACTTTTCTGCTTAGCCTGGTCAACGATGCATTCCGGCCGGCTAATTCGACGGCCATCGCACATTATAGCAAGGAGGAGAATCGTACCCGATCCTATTCGCTGAACCGCCTGGCCATTAACCTGGGATGGGCCGTGGGCGGCGCAATCGGCGGAGTGCTCGCCTCCATCAATTACCATCTCCTGTTCTGGGTGGACGGCGCCACCAATATCATCGCCGCCGCGCTGCTTCGCTATTTCCTCTCCGACTCGGGGGGACATGACCGCGTCGCGCATGCCGCCCTGCCCGGTGGCCCGACCCTGTCCGCCTACCGCGATAGGGTGTATTTGAAATTCATCGGCTGCACGATCCTGTTCGCCAGCTGCTTCTTCCAGCTCTTCACGACCCTACCGGTCTTCTATAAACGATCCCTGCATATGCCGGAGTATATGATCGGTCTGCTGATGGCGATGAACGGCCTGTTCATCACCCTCTTCGAAATGGTGCTGGTATTCAAGATGGAGGGCAAACGGGCGCATCTAGTCTATATTTTCTTTGGGGTGATGCTGGTGGCCATCTCCTTTGCCCTGCTGGACATCCTCCCCCTGTCCATATTGCTCAGTTTCGGATGTATGCTGATCGTCACCATCGGGGAGATCCTGGCCATGCCGTTTATGAACTCCTTCTGGATATCGAGAACCGTGCCGGCCAACCGCGGACAATATGCGGGTCTGTACACCATGGCCTGGTCCACCGCGCAGGTGATCGGGCCGGCAGGCGGCTCACAGGTGGCGGAGTATTTCAGTTTCCGCACGCTATGGTGGATCATCGGTGGGATCGGACTGCTATCCGCACTGGGCTTTCGCTATCTTAGCAGGAGCAAACCAGCCGCAGCATGACGGATGAGAAAAGACAAATGTTCGGCAACCGCCTCGCCAAAATGGCGCGTCACCTCGGCAAGCAGGCGAAGCGCCAATCCATAAGCTGCTATCGCGTCTATGATCACGATCTTCCCGAGTTCCCTTTTTGCATTGAGTTGTACGAGGACAGGATCTACCTGGCGGAATACAAGCGAAGGCATGGAATGACGGACGAAGAACATCTCGCCTGGCTGGAGGATTGCCTGCCGGTGATCACCGAAGTACTGGGTATCCCGGACGAAAGGATCTATTTCCGCCAGCGGCAACGCAAGGCGGGACGACAGGGACAGTACGAGAAACTGAGCAGTGAACAGGAGTTCTTCGCGGTGCGGGAAGGAGGCCTGCAATTCCTGGTGAATCTCTCCGACTACCTGGACACCGGCTTATTCCTAGATCACCGCATCACGCGGGGTATGGTCAGGAACGAGGCCCGCGACAAACGGGTGTTGAACCTGTTCTGCTATACAGGCTCCTTTTCGGTCTATGCCGCTGCAGGCGGCGCGGCACTCGTCCATTCCGTCGATCTCTCCCGGACCTATCTGGATTGGGCCGTAAGGAATATGGCGTTGAATGACCTGCTGAGCCCGGCGGCTTCTTTTATCCACGCGGACGTCAAACAGCATCTCGACCTGCTTCCCCCCGACTTTTACGACCTGGTGATCATGGATCCGCCGACCTTCAGCAACAGCAAACGCATGAAAGACTTTCTTGACATCCAGCGCGACCATGTGGAGTTGTTGAACAAGGCCCTGATCTCGATGCGGACAGGCGGCGTCATGTATTTCAGCACCAATTTCAGACGCTTCCAGCTCGACCGCGAAAAGATCCTGGCTTCCTCGATCAAGGACATCACCGGTGCCACCACGCCGTTCGATTTCCAGGGAAAGTTGTTCCGCTTCTGCTACCGGATCATGAAGTAATGTTACTGTTTATCCATCTCGCTCAGCTCGAGCCATCGCATCTCCTTCTCGTCCAGCAGTCGACCGATCTCCCCAATGCGAAGGGACAGTCGCTGCAACTCATCGAACGGAGTGCCGGCGTCATGGAGTTTTTGATCGGCGAGTTTCTTCTCCTTTTCCAATTGGCCGATCTCGGCTTGCAGGGATTCCAATTCTCTTCTTTCCTTATAAGAGAGCTTCACCTTCTTTTTCAGAATCTGCGTGTCTCCCTGGTCCGCGACGGCATCGGCAATCGACGATCCCCTGGCCCCGCTGGCCACGACAGTCCTGCCGGTGACGGCGGTCCCGCCCGCTTCGTCGGTCACGGCAGCTTCAGCGCCGGATTGTTTCAGTGATTGCCGGTATTGGGAATAGTTGCCCGGAAAATCCCGCAATATTCCATTGCCCTCCATGACCAGCAAATGGTCCACCAGGCGATCCATGAAATAGCGATCATGCGAAACGATCACGATACATCCCGCAAATTCACTTAGGCAGCTTTCCAGAACCCCCAACGTAGGCAGGTCCAGATCATTGGTCGGTTCATCCAGGATCAGGAAATTGGGATTGCGGAAGAGAATGGATAATAAATGGAGCCTCCGCTTTTCCCCCCCGCTGAGCCGGGATATATAGGTGTATTGCTGCTCGGGCGTAAAGAGAAATAAGTTGAGGAACTGGGCTGCGCTGAGCGATCCGCCGTCTGCCAGCGGGAAATGCTCGGCAATGTTCTTTACAAATTCGATCACCCGCTGGTCTTCTTTGATCACCAGCCCTTGCTGGGAATAATTTCCGAAGATTACGGTTTCACCGATATTGACCTTGCCGCTGTCCGGCTGCTCGATGCCTTGCAGGATCTGCAGCAAGGTCGATTTTCCTACTCCGTTCTTGCCTACGATGCCCAGGCGCTCGCCTTTCTTGAAGGTATAGTCGAAGCCTTTCAGGATGACCCGGTCCCCATAGCTTTTATACACTTTCTTGAGTTCGGCGACCTTCCCGCCCAAACGGTTCATCTTGACCTGCAGTTCCATCTGGCTGTCCTCCACCCGCTGTTTGGCGCGCGCCTCCACGGCATAGAAATTATCCTGCCGGCTCTTGCTCTTGGTCGTCCGGGCCTTGGGTTGCTTGCGCATCCATTCGAGCTCCTTCCGGTACGTATTGCGGGCCTTGTCGATGCTGGCCAGCTCATTTTCGGTACGCGCCGCCTTCTTCTCCAGGAACTGTTCATAGTTCCCCTTATAGACGAACAGGCGGCTTCCATCCATTTCCCAGATCTCCTCGCAGACCGAGTCCAGGAAGTAGCGGTCATGGGTCACCAGCAGCAGGGTCACCCGCTCCTGGTTGAGGTAATGTTCCAGCCATTCGACCATCTCGACGTCGAGGTGGTTGGTCGGTTCGTCCATGATCAACAGGACATGCTTGTGCTCAAAACCGATATCGATCAGTGTTTTGGCCAGCGCCACCCTTTTCCGCTGCCCGCCCGATAAGGTGCCCGCCACCTGCTGGAGATGGTGGATGTTCAATTTCCCGAGGATCTGTTTCACCTTGTTGTCGAAGTCCCAGGCATTCAGCTCGTCGAGCTGCACGATCGCCTCGGTGATCCTTTCCACGTCGCCTTCATCGCTGGCGGACTCGTATTCCTTGATGGCATTGATGACCGGGTGATTATGATGGAAGATATTGTCCAGGATGGTCTTGTCTTCGATGAAGGCCGGGTCCTGCTCAAAAAGGGCCACGGTCACGTCCTTGTGAACCCATACCGTTCCGCTCTCGGCCGTCTCTTTGCCGGCCAGGATCTTTAGCAGGGTGGACTTGCCGCTGCCATTGCGGGCGACCAGGGCGATCTTGTCGCCTTCTTCGATATGGAACGTAATATCCTGAAAAAGGGGCTTGACTCCATAGGACTTGCTCAACCCTTCCACTGAAACATAATGCATAGTGCAAAGGTAGGCATTCGGCGGCCGTTTCCTCTCATCCTTGTTTGACGAATTCCAATCCCACATGGATGCGAACCTCATCGGCCACAACCAGGCCGCCTGCTTCCGTCACCGCATGCCATTGGAGCCCGAAGTCCTTCCGGTTGATCTTACCCTCCACCGTGAACCCGGCGCGTTGGTGGCCCCAGGGGTCCTTGATCACGCCGCCGAATTCGACATGGAGCGTGACCGGTTTGCTGATGTCCCGAATGGTAAGGTTGCCGTGCACCTCGTATTCGCCCCCGCCACCCTTGGGTACATATTTGGTGGGCGCAAATTTGATCGTGGGGAATTTTGCCGCGTCGAAGAAATCGGGCGACTGCAGATGGCCGTCCCGCTGCTCATTGCCCGTGCTCACCGAATTGACTTCGGCGGTAAACGTGACCTTGGCGGTGGTAAAATCTTCTCCTTCCGTTTCCGCCGCGGCATCGAATTTCGTGAATTTTCCGGTCACATTGGAGATCATCATGTGCCGTACCTTGAATGTCACTTCCGAGTGCGTGGGATCCAACGCCCATTTGGTGATTGCCATAAACAGATATTTTTTGACGTTTAAACAATGGATCCGGAAAAAAGTTCACCCCAGCGGCCCCGATCGTTCCCGACCGCCCCTAATTCGTAATGAACGGAACGGAGGTATCATGATATTTAGCCAGGTGGATCTGGTCCTTCAGACGGACAAAGGTCTCGAACGGCCCCTTTATGGAAAACATATTGACCAGCCAGGCCGGCGCATTCTCCCCGGGATCGACCTCGAGTTGATAGTCGATATGGATCGTGTTCCGGTCGACGGCCCTGACGGTCCAGGTCTCTTTGGATAAGGGTACCCGGACGATGTCCTTCTTGTGCGGAATGTAGTCAGGGATACATTCGACTTTAACCGTCATGACCTTCGTCGATGGGTCCTGGGTAATATGGAGGTGAATCGGCAGATCCCTGTTCGCAGCCGGCCACGGAGAATTGATCTCCGTATAGATGTACAGATCGGAAGGACTGAGCCGCTTCAATACCTGGGATGATTTGCAGTTGAACGACCAATTCGGATAAGCGGGAATGTCAAGGATCACGGCGGCAAGATCCGACAGCCTGCCGGTCCAGGTCGTCTCCACCCGCAACTCATTGAATTTGGAATGGGTATTGGTTCGACTATATACTTTGATCCCATCCTTGTCTTTCTTCAGTTCCCAGCCGGTTTGCGCCATGCCGTATCCGCACCATAGGGCCAGTAAGAGTAAAATAATTTTCCGTTTCATTTCGTCCCTTTTATCAATTCATCACCGCCTCACCTCGAAGTGGTATGTTCCCGAACCAAGTTCCAACCCAATATACCCCTTTTCCACGGCCCCGATCCCGATATCTTTTGCCGACCCCAATGCCTGACCGCTTTCCGAAATGCGGGCGGCAGCGTCAGCAGCGTTGATTTGTTCGCCCACCGGCAGGTAGACGGTAGAACGGGTATTGGCCGGAATATCCACGTCCAGCACGAAGCCCTCATCGGTCACCTGCCAGCTTGAGCTGAGCGGTCCATAGCCCGTCTGTAACGCCGCTCCAACCTTACTCAGCCCGCCTCCGGCATGCGGCCAGACCCTGCAATGCTTGTAACCGGGCCCATCTTCATAGGTATCGATCCCCGCCACGACCCGGTACATCCAATCCCCGATGGCGCCATAGGCATAGTGGTTGAAAGAGTTCATGCCCGGGGTCTGGAAACTGCTGTCGGGCCGGATGCCATCCCATCGCTCCCAGATCGTGGTCGCTCCCATCTTGACGGGATAGAGCCACGACGGATAACTGTCCTGCATCAGCAGACGAAAGGCGATATCATAATAACCATACCGGCTCAACACATGACAGAGATAGGGGGTGCCCAGGAATCCCGTCGTCAGATGGTAATCATAGCTCCTGATATTCTCTGCCAGCCTTTCCGCTGCCTGGGCGCGCATGGCGTCGGGCAGCATATCGAACTGAAGCGCGAGCACATAGGCGGTCTGCGTCCCCGACACCAGCCTTCCGTTTGGCGTCATGTATTCCCGCAGGTAGGCCTCCTTGATCCGTTGCAAAAGTTGTGCATAGGCCACGCTGTCCTCCTTTTTCCCCAATACGCCGGCGGCATTGATCAGCAGTTGCGTGGAACGGGCATAGAAGCACTGGGCGATCAGGTATTTATCGGTGACCGCCGCCTTGCCGTCATTGTCATCCTGCGGCCGGTAGAACAGCCAGTCGCCGAAATGGAAACCGGTATTCCAGAGGTCATTCCGGCTTTGGCCGTGCATGTATTCGACCCACGCCTTCATGGAGGTATATTGCTGTTCCAGCACGCGACGGTCGCCATAAGCGAGGTAAACGTTCCAGGGGATGATCGTGCACACGTCCGCCCAACCGGCACTGGTGCCGCTTCCCACGACATTGGGGATAACAAACGGGATCGCACCCGAAGGCAGCTGATCGGCAGCCACATCCTTCAGCCATTTCGAGAAGAAATTCTCCACCCCGCGATTGAATGCCGCCGTCCTCGAAAAGACCTGCGCATCCCCGGTCCATCCCAATCGCTCGTCCCGTTGCGGACAGTCGGTAGGCACATCCAGGAAGTTGCCGCGCTGCCCCCATTGGATATTATGTTGCAATTGATTGATCAATGGATTCGACGTGCTGAATTCCCCGGTTTGCGGCATATCGGAGTAAAGCGCCACCGCGTTGAACTGCTCCGGCGACAGATCGCCATGCAGGCCCTCGATCCGGATATACCGGAATCCATGAAAAGTGAAATGGGGCTCGAGGGTCTCTTCTCCCTTGCCCGAAAGGACGTATCTGTCTTGTGAATGCGCCGCGCGGAGGTTGTCCGTATAGAAATTCCCCGCCTTGTCCAGGACCTCCGCATGCGAGATCGTGATCGTGTCGCCGGCATGGCCTTTCACTTTTACCGTCACCCATCCGACCAGGTTCTGCCCGAAATCGGCCAGCCGTTCGCCCCTTGGCGTGACGATGAGACGCAAGGCCCGGAAGCTTTCATGCTTTTTTACCGGCTCGCTGGAGCTGGCGACCAGGTTGCTCATCGCGAAATTCTCCGTGCGCACGCCGCTCCATCCACGGTCATCATAGCCGGGCTGGGCCCAGCCCGGCTTCTCCAGCCTGGTATCCTGTATCTCTCCATCATAGATCTCCGAATTCAGGATCGGCCCCGTGCTCGATTTCCAGCTATCGTCCGATACGATCGTGTCCGTGCTGCCATCGGCATAGGTCAATGCCAATTGAAAAAGCAACGAGATGTCCTTGCCGTAATAGTCACGTTGCCCGCTGAACCCAATGTAGCCGCGATACCAGCCATTGCCGAGCGTCACGCCGATCGCATTCTTCCCCTTTTCGATCAGATCCGTCACGTCATAGACCTGATACTGCAATCGCTTGTTATACGAGGTCCATCCGGGCGTCAGGTACCCGTCACCGATACGACGGCCATTGATGCTGGCCTCATACAGACCATGGGCGGTGATATAGGCGATCGCCGAACGGATCCGCTTGCCTGCATCGAATTCCTTGCGCAGCAGGGGGCTCGGACGGTTCGCATGGGGCGGCACGGAGGTATCGGGCGCATACCCCGGCGTGATCCACCTCGCTTTCCAATCTCCGGCATCGTAGAGTCCCGTTCGCCAGTAGGCGGCCAGGCTCCATGGCGAGAGCCTGCCCTTGTTGTCCCAGACACGTACATGCCAATAGTATTTTTTCCCGGGGTCCAGGGCCGGCCCCCCATAGGGCACGTGCAGGGATTCATCCGATGCGACCTTCCCGGAAGTCCATAGGAATTTTACCACTCCGCCATTCGGATCATTGAAGGCGACCCTGATCTCGTAGGCCGTTTGCAGGACCTTCCTTTCTTTCGAAACAAGCCGCCAGCTGAAACGGGGCGCACGGCTGTCCAACCCGACGGGATTGGGCAGGTTCTCGGTGAGGAGGCCCTGTACATTCACTTGCGCCGCGCAGAGCAGGGCAAATAGTTGGCATACCGCCGTTGCGGAAAGGATCTTCTTCATGGCAATGCATTGATGAGGGACAAATATAAAAGTTTATCTTCATCGGCATGTTTATCGTCGACGCACACCTCGATCTGGCCATGAATGCCATGGAGTGGAACCGGGACCTGACGAGACCGGTTGCCGACATCCGCAAGCGCGAGACGGGAATGAACGACAAGCCGGATCGGGCCCGTGGCACTGTCGCACTCCCGGAATTGCGAAGGGGCAGGGTCGGCCTCGTCGTCGCCACCCAGATCGCCCGTTTCGTCGCGCCCGGTAACCCGTTGCCCGGATGGCACTCTCCCGAACAGGCCTGGGCGCAGACGCAGGCGCAACGCTCCTGGTACCAGGCCATGGAGGCAAAAGGCGAAATGCAAATGATCGCTGACGCGGCTACGCTCGATGCGCATTGCGCGCGTTGGATGGCCGCTCATGCCGATCCCTCATCCGATCCCTCATCCGATTCGTCACCGGTCACCCTCCCTGTTGGCTATATCCTCAGCCTGGAAGGCGCCGATTCGCTGATCACGCCTGACTACGTGGAAAGGGCCTGGCAATATGGACTGCGCGCCATCGGGCCGGCACACTATGGACCCGGCCGGTATGCAAACGGCACCGACGCCACCGGCGGTCTTACCGCAGACGGAAGACGGCTGCTAAAAGAAATGGAACGGTTGAAGATCATCCTCGACGCAACGCATCTCTGCGACGACGCCTTCTGGGACGCGATCGATCTATATGACGGACCCGTCTGGGCCAGCCACAACAATTGCCGCGCCCTGGTCGATCACAATCGACAGTTCAGTGATGAAATGATCAAGGCCCTCATTGAACGGGGGGCGGTGATCGGCGGCGCGCTGGACTCCTGGATGATGGTGCCCGGCTGGGTGCAGGGCCGTTCGACCCCTGAGGCTACGGGCTGCGACCTCAACAAGCTGATCGATCACCTCGATCATATCTGCCAGTTGGCGGGCAACACGCTGCATGTGGGGATCGGCACCGACCTCGACGGCGCCTTCGGCAAGGAGCAGTGTCCGCATGACCTGGAAACGATCGCCGACCTGCAAAAATTCCCTGATCTGCTGAACAGACGCGGCTACAAGACGTCCGACATCGAAAACATCATGCACGGGAACTGGCTCCGCTTCCTCCGCAAGGCCTGGGGCGCCTAAGGGTTGGGAAGAAATTTCAGGCATACCGGCGCGGGCATGCTCAACTCCTTGCCGGTGGGCTTCAGCAGACCCGTGTCCGGGTCGACGGCAAAGATCACCACATTATTGCTGTTCTGGTTGGCCACCAGCAGCCAGCGGCCTGACGGGTCGATCGCAAAATTGCGCGGCGTCTTCCCCAGTACCGGTTGGAATCCTTTTAGGGTCAATGCGCCGCTGGTCGTATCGATCGCATAGATCGCCAGGCTGTTGGCATCCCCGCGGTTCGATGCATACAGGAACCTTCCTCCCGGAGCGACATGGATATCGGCGCTCCCCATCGTGCCCTTGAAGTCGGCCGGGTGTGAGCTGATATGTTGCAAGGCGGCAAAATGACCATCGTTGTACCGGAAGGCATCCACGGAGCCTCCCATTTCGTTCATGAGGTATACCCAGGGCTTCCCCGGGTAAAAGGCGATATGCCTTGGGCCTGATCCCGGCCCGATCGTGACGGTGGAATCATCGGGAGAGGTTAGCGGATAGCGCGGCGCATTCGGGTACAGGCGGTATATGGAGAGCTTATCCGTACCCAGGTCCGCCACGATCACGTAACGCTGATCGGGCGTGATATTGGTGGAATGAACGTGCGCCTTTTCCTGTCGTTGCTTGTTGGGACCGGTGCCCGTATGCTGGATCAGTTCGGCGATGGGCCCGAGCGACCCATCCTCTGCGATGGGGAGCGCGGCGAGATTGCCGCCGCTGTAGTTGGCCACCACGGCCCATTTGCGGCGCGCATCGACGGCGATATAACAGGGACTGCCTCCTCCGCTGGACTGTTTATCAAGGAACTTCAGGGCGCCGGTCGCCTTATCGAAGGAAAAAGCGCTGACACCCCCGGGATCCGTGCCGCCCGTTTCATTGACCGCATACAGAAAATCCCCTTTAGGGGCGATCGCCAGGTAGGAGGGGTTTTCCGCATCGGCCGTGCTGACGGCCCTGGCCTCACCCGTTGCAGCATCGAAGTCATAGACATAGATCCCTTTGCTGCCATTCTGCGCGTTCTTGTTGCTCAACGTGTAAGTGCCGATAAAGAGGTAATCGTGCTGTGCCATTCCGGATAGCGACAACAGCAGGAGCGAAAACAAGAGGGAAAATCGCATACGCATGAATTAGGTGAGGAAAGTATGCAATTTACGGCCTGAGGACCTATCCGCGATAGGGTAGGGACAAAAAAAATAAGGGCCGGTAGCGGCCCCTATCTTTGTTGCAAAAAGATCGGATTTATCGGATCAATTTTACGTTTACGGCATTCAGGCCTTTTTTACCGTTTTGAAGATCGAACTCCACGCGGTCGTTCTCTTTGATCTGATCGATTAATCCGCTGGCGTGTACAAAGGTTTCCTTGTTGGAGTCGTCATGCTTGATAAATCCAAAACCTTTGTCGGAATTGAAAAATTTAACGGTGCCCGTTGTTTTGTTGTCCATCATGAATTGTATTGGTAATAAAATAGGGTGGCAAGTTACGAATTTTTTGGGATTCGGGACAACTTTACCTATTCCTCAGTCAATTAGGGGTTTACTTAGCACATATTAAGTAAATTAGCGTTCAAATTAAATTTCCGATCATGCGTAAAGTCCATTTACTCGCTATCGCGGGGCTGCTCTTACTGACAGCCTGTAACAATGCAGACAATAAAACGGCTGCGGCCGATTCTACCGGCGCAAATGCACCGGCCAAGGACACGATGAGCATGAACCATGCCGTCGATTCCTCCAAAATGATCACACCCCTTCCGGATGTGCCCGCAGGCGCCAAAGTATTCTTTTCAAATCTCAAGAACGGACAGACCGTCAAGTCCCCCTTCAAGGTCGAGATGGGCCTCAAAGGCCTGAAACTGGATACTGCCGGGGCCATCGTTTCCGGTTCCGGACACCACCACCTCCTGATCGATGCGGGGGATTCGATCCCGGCCGGACAGGTGGTTCCCAAAGATTCAACTCACCTTCACTTCGGCAAGGCCCAATCCAGCACCACGCTGACCCTTCCCTCCGGCAAGCACGTACTGACCCTGCAATTTGCAGACGGCATCCATCGTTCTTATGGCAGCAGCCTGGCCGCCACGATCACGGTTAACGTAAAATAAATGGTCCCGGATAGTCCGGTTCGGCCCGGCTGTAAGCCGGGCCGAATTATGTTTACAAGACAACCCAGGCAACGGAAAGCCCGTATTAGGTGTCAAGAGAATATCAATATCAAGTCATGGGAAATAGTCAACGTGTGAAGATCCTCTTTGGGGCTTGCTTGCTTATTTTATCTGCCGGCTGGGCCGGGTGCCTGAAAACGAATTCGACCCCCCCTCCGACGGACGCAAACAAGTCAACCTATATCGTCCTGATGAATTTGGCGCCCTATTCGCCCCCGACGGAAGTCTATCTGAATGATGTCAAATCAACCCCGGCCATTCCGGCAGGCACCGTTTCTTCTGCCTACGCGCATATTGCGCCCGCGGCATATGACGTGAAGTTCAAGGTCGCCGGCGGGGACAGCCTGCTTTCGGAGATTCCTGCGGCCTCTTACGATTCCATGAGCTTTTATACCCTGATTCTCTATAACGACTCCGTCAAAGGACCGGCCAGGTCGGCGAGGATCTCCGATAACTACAGCATGGTGACCGTCGGGAACGCCTACTACCGCTTCATACACATGTGCCCCGAAGAGCCGCCCGTCGACCTCTACCTGAACGGGAACCTGATGCAGCAACACAGGACATTGGCCGATATACTCAGCAACCAGACCAATGGCTGGTTCCAGGCACTGCCTCCATCGTCCTATAGTCTCCAGTTGAAAAAAGCCGGAACCGATTCGGTCATCTATTCGGCATCGAACATCGGCCTGCTGGCAGGGAACGCCTATACCTTTTTCCTGAGCGGCAGCGCCGGCAGCTCCACAGACCCCATTTCCGTGGGCATCCTCAAGGCAGCCTATTGATCAGTTGGCGGTGACCTCTTCCGAATAACTGCTCACCGGCTCGCAGGTGCATACCAGGTTTCGATCTCCATACGTATTATTTACCCGGGCAATGCTCGGCCAGAACTTATTTTGCCGGACATAGGGCAGGGGAAAAGCAGCCTGCTCTCTTGTATAAGTATGATTCCACTCATTGGCGCAAATGACGTGCTGAGTGTGTGGAGCATTTTTCAGGGCATTATCGGCCTTGTCGGCGTTCCCCTCTTCGATCGCCCGGATCTCCTGGTAGATGCCGATCATCGCATCGCAGAACCGGTCCAGCTCAGCCTTGTCCTCACTCTCCGTAGGCTCGATCATGATCGTGCCCGCCACCGGAAAGCTCAACGTGGGCGCATGGAATCCATAGTCCATGAGACGCTTGGCCACATCCTCCGCTTCGATGCCCGCGGTGGCTTTGAAAGGGCGCAGATCGACGATGAACTCATGCGCGCAGGTGCCATTGGCGCCGCTGTAAAGGATCTTATAATACTTCTCCAGCCGGGCCTTCATGTAGTTGGCATTGAGGATGGCATAACGGGTAGCCTGTACCAATCCCTCGGCGCCAAGCATCCTGATATACGCATAACTGATCAGCAGAATGCTCGCCGAACCGTACGGCGCAGAAGAGACGGCTTGAGGGAGATAGGGCTTCAGCTTCTCCGTCACGCAGATCGGGCCCATGCCCGGACCGCCTCCGCCATGTGGAATGGCAAAGGTCTTGTGCAGGTTTAAGTGACATACGTCGGCGCCGATCAGCCCGGGACTCGTCAGCCCTACCTGCGCATTCATATTGGCGCCGTCCATGTAGACCAACCCTCCATTTTCATGGACGCATCGACAGATGTCTTTGATGCTCTCTTCGAAGACGCCATGCGTGGACGGGTAGGTGACCATCAGACCGGCCAGCTGAGACTTGTATAGCTCCGCCTTCACCTTCAGGTCTTCGGTGTCGATATGGCCTTCCTCATCGCTTTTCACCACGACGACCTTCATCCCCGCCATGACCGCGCTGGCAGGATTGGTGCCATGCGCAGAGATCGGGATCAGCATCACGTCGCGATGCGCCTCCCCATGATCGGCATGATAGGCCATGATGGTCAGCAACCCCGCATACTCGCCCTGGGCGCCACTATTAGGCTGCAGGCAGGTGGCCCGGAAACCGGTGATCTCGCTGAGCCAATTCTCCAGCTCCTGGATGATCTGCTGGTATCCCTTCCATTGGTCCACCGGCGCAAAAGGATGCAGACCGCCGAACTCGGGCCAGCTCACGGGCATCAGTTCCGTAGCTGCATTCAATTTCATCGTGCAGGATCCCAGGGAGATCATCGACGTATTCAGGGAAAGATCCTTGATCTCCAGGCTCCGCAAATAACGCATCATCTCCGTCTCGCTGTGATGCGTATTGAAGACCGGATGGGTCAGGAATTCCGAAGTGCGCGTCACATAGGAAGGAATGTTCTCCAGGCTGTCGGCCTCATCCAGGTCGAAGGTGGCCGATACGGTATCCATCCCCGCAGCCTCCGCAAATACGCTGAGGATGTTCATCACGTCAGCCTGCGTCGTCGTTTCGTCCAGGCTGATCTGGATGTGGTTGACGCCGGGGTAATGGAAATTGATGCCCCTGGCCTCCGCCCTTTCTCTTACCTGTTTCACATGCGCGACCTGAAGCAGGAGCGTATCGAAATAATATTCATTCAGGTTCGGATGTCCCATCGCCTCGAGCTCATAGGAGAGCGTTTGCGCCAGCAGGCTGACCCGCTTGGCGATCCGCGTCAATCCATCCGGGCCGTGATATACGGCGTACATGGCCGCCATATTGGCCAGCAAGGCCTGTGCGGTGCAAATATTCGAGGTTGCTTTTTCGCGCTTGATATGCTGCTCCCGCGTTTGCAGGGCCATGCGCAGCGCCCTGTTCCCCTGCGCATCGATGCTGATGCCGATAATGCGGCCCGGGATGAACCGCTTGAAGTCGTCCTTCGCTGAAAAGAAGGCCGCATGCGGTCCGCCGAATCCCATCGGCACGCCCAGGCGCTGCGAAGAACCGACGGCGACATCGGCGCCCAGCTCCCCCGGAGGCGTCAGTAAGGTCAGGGCAAGCAGGTCCGTCGCCATGACCACATATCCCCCGGCCTGGTGTACCTGGTTGATGAAGGGACGATAATCCGGAACGGAACCGCCGCTCCCCGGATATTGGACAAGAGCGCCGAAATAGGTCGAATCGATCGCAACGGCCCGATAGTCTCCAAAGACCAGCTCGATGCCGATCGGCTTCGCCCGGGTCACCAATACCTCGCGGGTGCGCGGAAATACCTGGTCATCGACAAAGAACCTGGGCACGCTGATATGGTCATGATCCTTATTCTTCAGATTGAAGAACATGGTCATCGCCTCGGCGGCGGCAGTACCCTCATCCAGCAGGGATGCGTTGGCGAGCGGCAGCCCGGTCAGATCCGAGACCATGGTCTGAAAGTTCAGCAGGCTTTCGAGACGTCCCTGGGAGATCTCCGCCTGATAGGGCGTGTATTGGGTATACCAGCCGGGATTCTCGAAGACATTGCGCAGGATCACGCTCGGAGTGATCGTGTCATAATAACCCTGGCCGATATAAGACTTGTACACTTTGTTCCGTGAGGCTATTTGCTTCAGCTCGCTGAGGTACTGGTGCTCGCTCACCGGCCCCGGGATGTTCAGCGGGGACTTGCTGCGGATGGATGCCGGGATGGTTCGTTCGATGAGTTCCGCCAGCGACCTGACGCCAATGGTCCTTAACATGTGCGCGGATTCCTGTTCATTGGGCCCGATATGCCGCCCTGCAAACTCATTCGCCTGTTGTTCGAATAGGTTCATACTCGTATGGTGGTATTGTTGGGGTTGACCGATTAAAAAACTCCGCAAAGGTAAGACAAAAAAGCCTCCCGAATGCGTATTTCGGAAGGCCCTAAAAAACCCCTAAACCCTAAACTTAAAACTTGATGAACTGGTTGTGCGTAATCATGAACTACTACTGCCACAAAATTAGCCAGGAATGCGTGAACCTCCTGCTCAACATAATTAAAACTAAATTAAAATCATTCTTCCTTGCATTCAGCCTGCCGCAATTGTTCGCTGGTGAACCGGCTCCCGTCATGACTCCAGCCCGGCGGACCGAACAGGTAACGCCACTTTATTCCCCACCCGATGTCTTTTCGGTTCAGGTCTTTCAGGATGTCTTGCCACTCATGGAATACAATACTCACCGGCGTCTCCGCCCCGGGAGCCTTCGTGAGTCCATATTTCTTTGGCTGATAGGCCGGGTCGGACAACTCCGCCTGGAACGTGCCGAACAACCGGTCCCAGACGATCAGGAGCATGCCCATGTTCTTGTCAAGGTATTTCGGATTGGAGGCATGATGCACTCGGTGATGGGAAGGGGTGACCAGGATATATTCCAGCCAGCCCATTTTATCGATCAGTTCCGTGTGCACGCAGATGCCCCAGATCTGGGTGGCCGAATAGATGAAGACAATGTCCAGCGGCCTGAAGCCTGCGAGGGCCAGCGGAATGAAATAGACAAACCGGTATAAAGGTTGAAATACGGAGGACCGGAATCCGACCGTGAAGTTCAATTGCGTAGAAGAATGATGGGTGACATGCACGGCCCAGAACAGGCGAATTTCATGGTCGAACCGGTGCAGCCAGTAATACAGCAGGTCTTCCGCGAGCACCAGCAGGATCCAATACCATGCCGCCTGGGAGACCGACAGCCACCGGTGCTGCCAGGCGACGCCGAGGATGACAAGGTAAACGGTCCGGAAGAGCAGATCGATCACCGTATTCAAAAGCATCAGGTAGAGATTGGAAAGCGTATCCTTCCAGGTATAGAGCCCCCGCCCCCGGTAATTGCTCAGGAGCACCTCCAGGCCAATGACCCCCAGGTAGACCGGTGTGCTGATCAGGATCAGTATTTGTTCCCTTAGTGATTCCAAGCGATGCAAAATTAACCCTAATATCCTTTCTTCGTACCTTGCGTATGTTAAAGCTGTATTAACGGCAACACATCATGACGGACATCCTGCACAACTGGGAAAGAAAGTCTTCCGGGCATAGGAAGCAATATCAGCGCCTGCTCCAAACGGCCGATAAGAATAAGGTACTTAAACAGCTGCCGTCCCTGCATGAAGAAGCCTTTGAAAAAATAGACTGCCTTACCTGCGCCAATTGCTGCAAGCAATTTTCGCCGCGCTTCAAAACACCCGATATCAAGCGGATCTCGAAGCACCTCAGGATGAAAGAGGGAGAGTTTATTGAACGTTACCTGCGCCTGGATGAGGATGGGGATTATGTCACGCGATCGACGCCTTGCCCTTTTCTTGCAGAAGACAACCGCTGCGGCATTTATGAAACGCGTCCCTCCGATTGCCATCGCTTCCCCTACACGGATGAGGACGTACTCCTGAAAAGACCCGCCATCACGCTCAAGAATTCCTCCTTTTGCCCCATCGTCTATTTTGTGCTGGAAAAATTGATGCAAGTTCCCTGAAACCTCGACTCCTCCTATCGGCACGATCGCTGCCCCTTTACGGGACCTGGCTGGCGGCGACCTCTTCATAGGCTGCCTGAAGTCCCCGCTCGATGCCGTCCCCCTGCCATTCGGTGACGCCCGGAATGGCCTTCTCCTTGACGAAGTCCTCCTTGGAACGGCCCGCATGAAAGGCCTGGTTGGCAAATGCCTGCAATTGGGTTAAATAATTTTGCATGGCCTTCAGATCTTCCTTTCCTCCCGTGACCTTCTCCGGATCGAACGCATGACCGAAAACGAATAATGTGCCGCTGTCGAAAGTATGGATGGCCTTGTCCAGGGCGACGATCCAGTTGCTGATGGATGCGCCGGCGCTTCGATCGATAAAGGCCCAGCGACGATTGAACATCAGGTCTCCCATATGCGCTACATTGGCATGCTGGAAATGAATGATGCTGTCGCCATTGGTATGACCGGGTCCAAAATAGTAGGCCCGGATATGCTCATGCCCGATACGATAGTTCCAGCCGTCGGTATAGGTGATATTCGGGTACAATTGCTTGTCCTCGGTCTTCTGCGCTACAGCCACCCGTTGCTGGTTCGCCAGGGAGTTGCCATGCGCCGCGACGTCCTTGACGAGTCCTTTGAACGCGATATTCCCCGCCGTATGATCTCCGTGATGATGGGTATTGATCAGGAGCTCGAACGGCTGATCGGATTGCTTTTTCAGCTCCCCGATCAGGTGACCGGCCTGCTCGGGAAATTCCGCGTCGACGACCACGATGCCTTTCTTCGAAACAAGCCAGGCGATGGTCCCGCCTTTTTCGGTGAAAATGCCGACGTCACGACGAAGTGGCCTCATTTTCCAGGGATCCTCTGCCTGTCCGGCGCGCCTGCGCCCGGCAGGTCCGGCTGCAAAAAGTCGTTGATCCTCGAGCGATAAAGCCCCAAGGGAAAGGGCGGCGTTTAGAATGAAGTTCCTGCGTTGCATGGTAGTGCGCTTGATGGTTTGGACGATCGATGTTTGAACATGATGAAGGTAAGGCAAATCGCTGATTTTCCATTCCGCTAATATTCCATTTTCCTCAGGCTGGGCGCCTTGAACCAGGTGGCGATCACGACGGCCAGGGTCATGCATCCGCCGAATACCACCGACGGCACGACCCCCAGGAGCCTGGCCATCATCCCGCTTTCGAATTGTCCGAGCTCATTGCTGGAGTTGATGAACATGGAATTGACCGAAGATACGCGGCCACGCATGGCGTCGGGGGTCTTGAGCTGGAGAATGGTGCCCCGTATCACGACGCTTACCCCGTCCAGCAGCCCGCTCATCAGCAGCGCAAGGAAGGATAGAAGATAGATCTTCGACAGCCCGAAGGCGATGATGCAGACCCCAAAGCCCGCTACGACATACATCAGGGTGAGCCCCTGCCGCCGACGAAGCGGCCGGAAAGTGAGTGCCATGATCGTAATGACGCAGCCCATGTCATCGGCCGCATTGAGCCAGCCGAATCCGATGGCCCCGACCTTGAGGATGTCGCGGGCATAGACCGGAACCATCGCCACGGCTCCGCCGAACAATACGGCGAACAGATCGAGCGCCATGGCCCCCATGATCTCCCGGGTGCGATAGACGAAGCGCAGCCCTTCCTTGATGCTCTCCCAGGTCTTTTTCTCCGACCCCGCAAGCATGATCGGCTTGGGTGAAATGGAAAAAAAGAAATACCACGCGATCAGCGCATAAACCCCCACGATGCTGAAGGAAAAGATATAGGTCAAATGCGCTATCCATAACCCGGCAGTCGCATGACCGAGTATCGATGCGAATAAAAAGGCGCTCGAGTTGACCGTGATGGCCCTGGGCAGATCCTCCCTGGGAACGATCTGCGCGATAATGGCATTGAGGCCGGGCCCCGCGAACGCACGGATCACGCCGGTGCAGAAAATGATCCCGTAGATCAGCCATTGGATCCGGTGGCCGCCCAGGTTCTGCATCACGGACGGCAGGGAGATCGAGATCAGGCCCGCCACACAGACGAGGTAGCAACCCGTCGTGATCAGGAGCAGCGCGCGCTTGTCGCTCTTGTCGATCACATGGCCGGCATAGAGCGCAAGACAAAAGGCAGGCAGGAATTCGGAGAGGCCGACCAGCCCGATGGCGAAAGCATGGTGAGTGATCTCATAGATCCGCCACCCAACCGTTGTCGTCACGGTGCGCAGCGCCATGATATAGAAGAAGCGGCCCGTGATCAGCTTACGGTATTCAGGGATGCGCAACACGGCCAGGGCGCCCGGGGATCGTCCATTATTCATTCTTCGTTCATCGGTCATGCTGGCGATAGTTTAGTAGGCCCGAACCTTCCCGCGACGGGCCGGCCCCTTTCAGGGCAGGCTGAAATAATGCTGCCCGCCCTCATACTCTTTGTCCAATGCGTCCAGGATCACCTGGAAATGCTTTTCATTGCCTAGAAAGTCGGCATTGCTCACGTCCACGAAAATGGTCTTGATATTATGTTGCCGGATATAGTGCGTGTAAGTCTCCTGGATGTTGAAGAGGTATTCATCGGGGATCCCCTGCTCGTAAGGCCTGTTCCTTTTCCTGATGTTGGTCTGCAGCTTGCTCACGGGGGCATGCAGGTAAATGAGGATGTCCGGTTGTACCAATTGCTGATGGATGATCTCGAAGAGCTTCTGGTATAGCCTGAATTCCTGCTCCGGCAAATTCACCTTGGCAAAGAGAAGGCACTTGGTGAACAGATAGTCCGAAATGGTGACGGTCTGGAACATGTCCTTGGTATGCACCAGTTCCTTCATCTGCTTGTACCGCTCCGCCATGAAGAAGAGTTCGAGAGGGAAGGCATATTGCTGCGGATTTTCATAGAATTTTGGCAGGAAGGGGTTGTCGGCGAATTGTTCGACGATCAGCCTGGCATTGAAATGTTTGGCTAATAAATGGGCAAGCGTCGTTTTCCCGGCCCCGATATTGCCTTCGATAGTGATGAAGTGATAGTCCATGGGTTATGCAAAGAAAACTTAAAGCGTCAAATTATGAGCGGGATTTTTTTCACATCCCCGGGATCGGTGCATTCTGCCAGGAGATCGCGTATGGACCGCTTCAGGACCGGATGGATCAGATCAGGCGCGATCTCGGCAAGGGGCGCAAGGGCGAAGCGCCGGCGCTGGATCTCGGGGTGCGGGACCTTCAACTGGGGCAGGTCGATCACGAGATCCTCATAAAAGAGGATGTCGATGTCGATGATCCGTGGCCCATACCGTTCATTCCTGATCCTTCCCATCTTTTCTTCTATCTCCAGCACAACAGCCATTAAGGCGGGCGCGTCCAGCGGAGTGATGATCGACAGGGCCTGGTTCAGAAAAGGAGCCTGGTCGGTCTTCCCCCACGCCGCAGTCTGCCAGATAGACGAAGCATGCACGATCTTTCCGGCCCCTAAGCCGATATTCGTGCGGGCGCCTTCCAGGGAGGCCTGCCTGTCTCCTACGTTGCCACCTATCAATAAATAGCCCTTATTCATGGATTCCTTACATTCGGGAGCGCAAATATCTCTAATTTTGGATTTCGCATAAAATTACCTTTCCATGTGGGGCTTCTTTAAATCGTTCTTTGCCGCATTGCTTGCCTTTATCGTATTCGTCTTCGCCGCCTTCTGCTTCCTGATCGGTATGGTCAGCGGGCTCACTTCTTCCAGGCGGCCATCCGTGGGACAAAAGGCCGTACTGGTGCTGGACCTCAGTCAAACCTTCCGGGAGCAGGCGCGGGAGAGTGCATTATCGTTCCTCACCTCCTCGGACGACGAATTCAATGAGCCTCCCGGGTTGTATGATCTGGTCCGGCTTCTCCACCACGCCAGGGGTGATTCCGCGATCAAAGGGCTCTATATAAAATGCAACAACAATCCCAATGGCTTCGCCTCCAGCGAAGAGATCCGGAATGCCCTGCTCGACTTCAAAAGGAGCGGAAAATTCATTTATGCATTCGGCGACGCCATCCCTCAAAAGGCGTATTACGTAGCCAGTGTCGCCGACAGGATCTATTGTAATCCGAAGGGAGGAGTGGATTGGAAAGGCTTTGCCATCGAGATGCCCTTCCTGAAGGGCGCTCTGGAAAAGCTGGAGATCGAGCCCCAGATCTTTTATGCCGGCAAGTTCAAGAGCGCGACGGAACCCCTTAGGGCGGACAAGATGACCGAACCCAACCGCCTTCAGCTCACCGAGCTGCTGGATGGCTTCTTCAACACGCTGCTCTATAGCACGGCAGCCAGCAGGGGTCTCGATACGACAGTGCTTCGTAAATGTGCCGACGGTCATCTCATTCGCTATGCCGCCGACGCCCTGGCCTATAGGCTCGTGGACGGACTGAGGTACGATGATGAAGTGAAGGAAGAGATTCACAAGAGACTGCACGGGGAGGATCATGATTTCATCAACTTCGTCACGTTCGGCAAATATGCCCGGGCCGTTAACTATAAGGCCAGCGGCAAGGACGCGATCTATCTGATCTATGCGGAAGGCGATATCGTGAATGGCAAGGGCGAAAAGGAAGAGATCGGTGCGGATACCTATCGCTGGCTCATCCGGAAGGCCAGGTATGATGACGATTGCAAGGCCATCGTGATCCGCGTCAATTCCGGGGGCGGCAGCTCGCTGGCCAGTGAGAACCTCTGGCGCGAGATCTATGTGGCCCGGAAGACCAAACCCGTCATCCTCAGCTTTGGGGACGTGGCCGCTTCAGGGGGCTATTATCTCTCTTGCAACGCGGACAGCATCTTTGCCGAACCGACTACGATTACCGGCTCCATCGGCGTATTCAGCGTCATTCCGAATTTGCAGTCTTTTTTCAGGAATAAGCTCGGCGTTACATTCGATAACGTGAAAACCTCTCCCGACGCGGGCGAACTTACGGTCACTCGTCCGCTCACGCCCTCGCAAAAAATGTATATGCAGAACGAAGTGGACAGCATCTACCATGATTTTAAATACAGGGTGGCGGATGGCCGTAAATTGACGATAGATTATGTGGACAGCATCGGACAGGGTAGGGTATGGAGCGGCCGGAAAGGCTTGCAGCTCGGGCTCGTGGATCGCCTGGGCGGACTGCAGGACGCCATCGACTGCGCCGCGCGCATGGCAAAGACCAAAAGCTATTCGCTGAAGGAACTGCCCGAACCCCGGAATCTGCTGGAGCTGCTTACCGGTGGATACCGCAAATCCATACTGGAAAAATCGATGAAGGAGCAATTGGGCGAGGATGGATACAGGACATACAATGCCATCAGGCGGGTGAAGGCCATGACAGGGATCACGCAGGCGAGGATGCCATTCGACCCCGTCGTCGAATAAATCGGTCCCCTCCGGCGCGCGGACAGCTCCAAATGCACTAGTTTTGCTGCCGTCAAATGAACCGGCACGAACATGCATAAACAGTACAGTCAATGGACGGCCATGTGGGCCATATGCGGAGCCGCTCTCCGGTCCATATTCAGGAGTCCCCAGGCCGTATTCTTCAGTCTCTTTTTTCCTATCGTCCTCATCGTAGTATTCGGCGCCCTGAGCGGCGGCGGTGGCGTTTCCCTGGATATCGCCTTCGACGGCGGATCGGATACGACGAACGCGGTCTACCAGATGATTGCCCAAACGCCGGGGCTCAATATCATCCGGTCCAATGACAACGACCTGATCGACCGTCTGAAGAAAGGCCGTATTACCGCCATCATCGACATTCGCCGGAAGGACGGCCCAACCTCGCCTCCCGGCAAAGAGACCCACATGCCTCCCCGGTATGACGTACATCTGAAGACCACCTCCGCCGGACAAAAAGATTTCCCGATATTGCAAATGATCCTGTCCTCGCGAATCAACGGGATCAACAGCCAGGCCCGGGGCAACGATGACAATTATGCGACGATCTCTTCGGAAGAGATCCGGGTGCGGCCCTATCGCATGATCGACTTCTACCTGCCGGGCATGCTCGGCTTCGCCCTGATCGGCTCCGCCGTGTTCGGCGTGTCTTTCCTTTTCTTTACTCTCCGCGAAACCCTGGTGCTCAAGAGAATGTATTCCACGCCGGTGAAGAGGGCGTATATCGTGCTGGGTGAGGGCCTGGGAAGGCTGGTCTTTCAACTGGCCACCGCCGCCGTGCTGGTGCTCTTCGGGAAGATATTCTATCAATTCACCCTCGCCAATGGGATCGTCACGTTCCTGGAGATGATGGCTCTTAGCCTGCTCGGACTGCTGGTCTTCATGGGATTCGGTTTCATCATCAGCAGCATCGCGAAGAACCAGAACGTTATTCCCATCTATGCGAACCTGTTCATGTTCCCCCAATATTTCCTGTCCGGTACTTTTTTTCCAAAGAGCCTGATGCCTCACGGCATCCAGTGGTTGATCAATATTCTTCCGCTTACGGCCCTGAATGATGCGTTGCGCAAAGTTTCCTTCGAAGGGGCGCACCTGTGGAACGCGGGCCATGAGCTCCTGGTATTATCCATCTGGTGCGTTGCCGTATACGTGATCGCCGCCAGGGTCTTTCGTTGGGAGTAGAATTTTCAGCACATGCGATTCATCAAACTTGGCCTCATCAGCATATTCGTATTCTTCCTCGTTCTGACGGGGCTGACCCTGTTATTTCCTTCGGATCAGCGTATTTCCCGTGCGATCAATATCGCCGCACCCCGGGAACGGGTACTGGCCATGGTCGGAGATCTCCGCCAATGGGAACGGTGGAATAAGTTCACCTCCGCCTCCGGCCTGACCCATGTGCAGTTCTCCTCTCCTTCGTCGGGACCGGGGGCATTTCTGCGGGCCGACCAGCTCCGCGTGGGGATCGCCGCCGCCAGTCCGGATTCGATGAGGTTGAATTGGGACCAGTCCGGTGGGAAATCCTTCCGGGGCGGCTTTCAGTTCCTGCAGCTCCGGCCGGACAGCCTGACGGTGCAATGGTGGTTCGATTTTCATTTCCGCTGGTATCCCTGGGAAAAAATGAGCAGCCTGGTATTCGATAAAGATCTCGGGCCGGTCATGGAAGAATCTCTGAATTCCCTGAAGCAATTAATGGAAAACTCTCCTTAACTTTAGCGGCACTAGATCAGTTAATTAAAATTTGAGATATGAAAAGCATGCTCTTACTGTCTTTCACATTATTTATGGGCCTCCTCGTCAGCGCCCAGCCGAGCCATCCGAAAAGCCCGCACGATACCGTGACGGCGAAGAACATCAAGATCACCTATGGCCGCCCCTACAAGAAGGGCAGGGAGATCTTCGGCAAGTTGGAACCCTATGGTAAGGTGTATCGTGTCGGCGCCGATGAGGCTACCGTGATCACCTTCTCCAAGGACGGCACGTTCGGCGGCAAGCCCGTAAAGGCCGGTTCCTACACCTTGTTCGCCATTCCCAACGAAAAGAGCTGGACGATCATTCTGAACAGCCAGCTCGGTCAATGGGGGGCCTTCAAGTATGATCAGTACAAGGATAAGGACGTACTGCATGTGGACGTGCCTGTTACAACGCTCAGCGCGCCGGTTGAGCAGCTGACCATTGCTGTGCCCGGCAATAAAGACCTGACGATCACCTGGGATAAGACCAAGGTGTCCGTCCCCGTTAGTTTCTAGCGCGGTGTATATTTTTCGCGCCCGGCACCGCCGGGCGCGATCCGTCAAAAGGGGCCCTCAGGCCCCTTTTGCTATGAACCCGATCAGGAATTCATAGACCCGGTCCAACTCCATCTCCGTAATGCAGTAAGGGGGCATGATATAGACCGTATTGCCGAGCGGACGCAAATAGACGCCCTTCTGCAGGGATTCGGCCGTGAGCTTGATCCCGACCGTATTGGTGTATTCGTCCTTGCCGGCATTGAGCTCGAAAGCCAGTACCGTCCCGAGCGTACGCAGGTTCCTGACCATGGGATACTCCCGGATCCGGGTCGCAAAGGCCACTTGCCGCTCCGTGATCAGACGGATGCGCCGCAGACAATCCGGGTCTTCCAGCAGATCCAGGCTGGCGAGAGCGGCTGCACAGGCAAGGGGATTGGCCGTGAAGGAATGGCCATGGAAGAGCGTCTTCGACCGATCGTCGCTGAGGAAGGCGTCGAATATCCCGGGCGACGCCGCGGTAACGCCCAGCGCCATCGTCCCCCCCGTCAGTCCTTTGCTCAGGCAGATCATGTCGGGCCGGCTATGCAGCCATTCGCTGGCGAATAGCTTTCCGGTCCTTCCGAATCCCGTCAGTATTTCATCGGCAATGCAGATGATCCCGCTTTCCGCTGCCACTGCCAGAAGTTCGTCCAGTAAGGCCGCCTCATAGATACGCATGCCCCCGGCCCCCTGCAACAAGGGCTCGTAAATGAAACAGGCGATCTCCCCCGACCGCTCGCGGATAAAGGAGCTGAGCTCCCCGAGGTTTTCGGCCGTCGGCGTGTCGATAAAATGAACGTCGAATAGATAATCCCGGAACGCCGCGGTGAACACGCTCCGGCCGCTGACACTCATGGCGCCGAACGTATCCCCATGATACGCATGCGAAAAGGCCAGGATCTTCCGGCGCGGGGCGCCTTCCCGGTTCCTCCAGTATTGGATCGCCATCTTGATGGCCACTTCGACAGCCGTGGACCCATTGTCCGAATAGAATATCCTGGAGGGGCCGCCTGGCAGCAGGTCGATCAATCTTTCCGCAAGCCGCACCGCAGGTTCATGCGTGAAGCCGGTAAAAATGACATGCTCGAGCTGCCTGGCCTGCTCATATAGCTTTTCGGCGATGTAGGGATGGCTATGACCATGGATATTGACCCACCAGCTACTGATCGCGTCGATATACGCCTGGCCGTTTTCATCGAACAAGAGGGTACCTTTGCCCCTGACGATCGGGATGGGCGGCAGCATATCCTTGTGCTGGGTATAAGGATGCCAGATCACCCGCTGATCCCGTTCCTGTAAAGGTCTATTCATATGCAACGGTCGGTCTTGATTATTTGTCAAGTTAGTTAATAATGAATTAATGGATTATCACCAGTTGGTCAGAGATTGTCTGAAGGGCCAGGCGCCTGCGCAAAAGCAGCTGTACGACCATTTCGCTCCGACCATGCTGGGGATCTGTTATCGCTATACCAAGTCGATGAGTGACGCGGAGGACGTTCTGCAAGAGGGATTTATAATGGTTTTCAAGAACTTGCATCAATTCAGTTTTTCAGGCGAATTGGGCGGCTGGATACGCCGCATCATGGTGAATACCGCGATCAATTACCTGAAGAAGAATAGTCGCTATCAAACCGAGCTCCTGTTCACCGACAGCGTCCTCCATCCCGTGGCCACCGAAGATCCTGAAGTATTGTTGAATGCAAAGGAACTCGCGGAACTGATCCGTCAGCTGCCGCCCGGTTACCAGGCCATCTTCAATATGCACGCGGTGGAAGGGTATAGTCACGTGGAAATTGGCAGGATGATGGGCATCAATGAGGGCACTTCGCGTTCCCAGTATTCGCGCGCCCGGGCATTGCTGATCAGTTGGATAAAAAAATTTTCGGCGGTAAATAAAAACGAGACCTATGCACGACCCTAAATTCGAAAAAGAAGTGCAGGAGAAAATGGATGGGCTGCAGTTCAACCCTTCCGATCAGGTCTGGATAAGACTTGAACAAGAGCTGAATAAGGAAAAAAGGCGCCCGCTGCCCCTGTTCTGGCTTTTTGTCCTGGTCGGCGGGATGCTGATCGGAGCCGGGGGCACCTGGTTTTTCTTTGGCCGTAACCAATCCGCGGGGCTTCAATCTTCCGCCGCTACCCCAACATCCGGCGGCGTATCCTCATCAACCGCCGTTCCCTCATCCGCTCCCTTATCCACCGCGCCCACAAGCGGCGCTCCCTTATCCACCGCGCCCACAAGCGGCGCCCCCTCATCCACCGGCACCCGCAGGCCCACCGGCGTCCCCTTTGCTGCACCTTCCCTTGCTTCGAACTCCCCTGCTTCGCATGCCGCAGCCACTCCCCCGGCCGCCACATCTCAAACCATTGACGTAG
>JAUZNZ010000027.1 GCA_030706735.1 Bacteroidota bacterium
CACGGCAGTGATCAGGGACCCGACGAGGCTTATGGCGACAAAGAACACGAAGTTGGATATGTAAATGCCCCAGGTGGCATAATCCCGCATCGATGTGACGACGAGGCCGTTCTTCAGTTGAAGAAAGTAAGCATAGGCGCCGAATGCGCAAATAACGACCAGGATGGCCGTCCAACGTTTGCCCCAGCGGCTGAAGCGTTGCGGGAGCAGATCCGCGGTAATGTTTTGGCTGACAATAGGGTCTTCCATGGCTTTTATTTATGGTTTTGCTGTTGATCCGCGCTGTCGGCAGGCAAACCCGATTCGAAGGGGAAATTCCGGTTTACCGGAGGAAGGTAATAGACGCTGGGCTTGGTTCCCAGGTCTTCCATCAGGCGATAGCCGGCCTTGTCCCTGATCAGATCGCTGAACCGAAAGGTTTCGGCTCCGTTCGTCACCGAATCTTCATTCATATCGCCGAAGAAGAATACCCCGTTCGGGCAAGCGGAAACGCAATGCGGAAGCATGCCCATACGAGCCATGTCGGGGCAGAAATCGCACTTGCTGACCGTACCTTTTTTTTGCGGCAAACTGGTCTCGCAGGAATAAGGTTGGGCGGCTACTTCGGCCGGGAGCTGAGGTTCCTCCCAATTAAAGACCCTTACCGTGTACGGACAGGCTGCCATGCAGAAACGGCATCCGATACACCGGTCGCTATCGATCAATACGATCCCGTCCTGTCGTTTGAAGGTGGCGTCCACCGGGCAAACCTTCACGCAGGGCGGCTCATCGCAATGCATGCAGGTAGTGGGCTCCCAATAAGGCGCCTCATGTTCCGCGTCCTCCATGGGGAGTATCTTTATCCAGTTCTGCCCCGGGTTGAGTTGATGCGCGTGATTGCAGGCCCGCTTGCAGGCCCCGACATTCTTGCAACGGGACAGATCGATGACCATGACGAATTTCTTCCCAGCGATCCCCTTTCTTGCTTCGGCATTCGTAACTACGGGCAGATCGGGAACGGGCTTCAGGAAGGCCTTGTCCATCTCGATCACTTCCCCGTCGACCGACAATAACTTCACTTTTTCCCCGGAAGGTTTTGTTTCACTTCCCGCATAGCCCTCAAAGGGGTTCTTTCCGGATGTGCAACCGGCGGCAAGGCCGGCCAGGAGGCCTGTTGCCAGGAACTGCCTTCGCGATGAAGCATCATTATTTTCCATAATCACCGTTTATTTTTTTTAATCCAGCCCTGCAATTCCCCGTCCGTGACCTTCCGCTTATTGGAGGGAAGGAGGCTTTCGTCCACTTCGACCAATCGGCCATCTTCAGTGAGCATTCGTACCATTTTCGCCTTTTTTTGAGGCTTTTTGCGCCAGGCAAAAGGAAGGGAAGCGGCAATGAGTACGGTAGCCAGCCCGCCCAGGCCCCGGACGACAAAATTTTTTCGGGAGGTCTTGTCTTTGTTTTCCATGATTGCCATTCAGTGTGGGGGAATTATTTCTTCAGTGTCCTCACGTACACGACGAGATTCCAGATATCCTCGGGGTCGGGGAGTTTCTTTTTGAATCCCGGCATATCGCCCCTGCCTTCGGAGATCTTGTAAAACAGGGAGCCGTCGCTTTGTGCCTGGGTCGTGGCCTTTGAAAAATCACCGGGTATGGTCTTAAGCTGTGCGGCCTTGGTGCCGTCTCCCAGGCCCAGTTTTCCATGACATGACTGGCAGTGCGTTCCCCAAAGCGCCTTTCCCGCAGAGATCGATTCCGCGTTCGATTTTACCGGGTTGGGCATTTTGGCATTCTTCTCCGGTGCGATCCAGGGTTGCGGCTGCTGGTTGAGCGTGAACGCCGCGCTGGTTGCCCCGAGCAAGGAGACGAGTCCGATGACGATCGTTTTCATTTTTATATTTTGTTTGATGAAACAAAGTTGTTTACCTGTGTACTCCTAGAAATTCCAAAGGCGCGTGATATTGAAGCCTATGAGAAATTCTCCCTTTGTAAAATCATTCTGATTCAACATGTTGTTGTCCTGGGGCAACAGGTTGCCATAATTTCCGGCAAATACCTGGAACGTGTGACCGCTGGTGCTCATTTCCAATCCGAAACTGATATTCGGGTGCGGGTTATTCATCGGGTGTTGCGTGAGGGGCTGGTCATAATTTGCAATGACGGCCGTCTTTGGAGCGATCTTGTACCGTCCGGAAAACGAGATCGCAAAATGGTCGTTCTTCATTTCGGGAAGGATCTTTCCATTCGCATCGATATACCCGGGTACATTATTGAAGTGTGAGAGGGACGGACTTACCTGTACGGATAATTTGTCGCTGACCTTTCTGGCGATGATGACCTGGTTGAAGAAGGAGAAGCGATCGGAAGTGGTCACGAATAAGGTCGTTGCATCCTTCTTCCTGGTATCCATCACGGCATTGCCGAAGTAGGTGACGCTAACCGGCATGGCGCCGTCCTTTGTTTGTCTTAGCAGCGCGTATTTGAGATTCCAATCCACCTGCATCCGGTCGTTGCAGGCGCCGAATCCCACCTGCAAATCCTTTATGGGCGTATAGCTGAGGCCCAGGCGCATGATCGCGCCGGCGAATATACCGTAAAGATCGGATATGCCATTGTTAACGGTTCCGAACCGGTGCTGGATATCGAATTCGAAGGTACCCTTGATCGGAACCATAACCGATTGATTGTCGATAAGATAATTGCCTTCGAACGTATTCTTTACGTAGGATCTCTTTTTCTTTTCGACGGTCGGGGGCGGGGCGCCGGTGGAGTCCTGCGCCATGGTACTGCCGGTCGCCATGAGATCGAATATGAACAACAGGGCGAGGCCCGGTAAAAAGGATTTCATATTTATGTGTTTCATGTTCATGAGTTTAATTGTTCTTGGCGCCCTGGGTGATCCAGGCCAACATCAGGCCATTGATATTGGACGGGTTATTCGGGGCACCCAACGGCATTGTCGCGGATTCCTTGCCCGTCAGCCACAGGTAAACCGTGCTGTTGGCTGGCGTTGCGAGGTTCGTGAAATTGCCATTGATCAGGGAGTTGTATGCATTTGCTTCCAGGAGGTTAGGGCTGACGCTTCCGTTATGGCAACCGCTTTTGGCACAACTCGCGACAAGGATGGGTATGATATCGGTCTTGAAGCTCACGGTTCTTGTTACCGCCGGCGTGTTATCGATCAGTATGGTGGTGTTCTTTGTGCAGGCCCCCAGGTAAAAAACGAGCACTATGATGACCACCCCGCAAAATTTAATTCTATGTCTTGACATGATCCGTTATTGAAAAATGAGAGAACAAGTCAGGCATGCTATTGCTGGAAATGCAAGAGCAGGCCAGGTTGAATGCCGTGCTGGTTATTGGATTTGTTCCAGATAGCCATGCCAAAGGGCTGGTCATCCAACTTAGAAAAGTCGATATCCTGTTTAAGTACATCCGGGGTTTTCAGCAGGCGTTTGTATTCAACCACCCATCCGGTACCGGTGTAAACCGACGCAGCGGCGATATCCGCTCTGCCATTGATGAGCGGGGAAGCGATAAAGCTTGGGAAACACTTCGGTCCATCCCCGCCGTACACGCCTGCCACCTGGAGATAATCGGTGCCTACGTTGGGATCGATGGTCCCTCCATTGTAGGAAAGGACCCCATTGGCGTCCACCGCGGTGATCTTAGCCGCTTTGCCGCCTGCCAACGTATCCGTTGCCAATATGTAGTTGTAATTGCTGGCGCCCGGGATAATCCAGGTCGGGACATTCACGGACGTGGAGGTACCCGTAATTTTCATTGATTGCCTGTTGTTAATGGACCCGCCACTTGCCGGCGAAATGTAGGAAGAGGAGAAGGGTGTCGGAGGAGTTTGGTCGTCGAGATGGCGGCCATTGCCATTGCCGCCCACGGTATCCGTTACGGCGGGACCACCTGCCCAATCCTGGTAATTGTCATCGAACTGTGAGTAAACCTGGTCTTTGCTCAGGTGCAGCCACCACATATCAATTTTCTCATTGGCTCCATTTGTATAGTGGTTACCACTTGCATTGGGCACCCAGATGCCCGCATAATTTTTATACGGGGTAAATACATGACAACTGGCATAGCAGGTAATCGATTCGAATTTGGGGGTAGAATGGTCGATATTCCATAGCATGGCTAATTTATCCTCGCCCCATCCGTCCCGTACCAGCGTGCCGTTGACGTCATAAAGGCGGCTGCTTGGCTCTTGTGCCCAGCGTTTGGCAACAGGATCGAAATACCAGGGCGTTACGGCCACACTTTTTGTAGTGTCCCTCCATTCCGCCAGGAAATAAATGTATTTGCTATCATACATGGAACGAATGGTGGCGGGATATTGTTCGCCGATATAGCCTGCAAAAAGGCCATTACCCGGATCGGGAACTGTTGGCGTGACCGATAACCTGGGCGCATTCGCCCAAATGGCATCGATCGTTCCATCGATGATGGGCGCCGTGCTGGTCTTGTAAGAAGTCAGCACATTGGTGGCGACAGTCGTCCCGGTAGTTATTACCTGGTCGTTCTTGGTACAATACGTCAAGCCAATCGCCGACAATACGATGAGCGCAATAACGATCGAGATCTTCTTAAAACTTTTCATAACGGTTCCTTATTTAGATTCGAGATGGAGAATGAGACGACCTAAAGCTATCCAGGGCACCAGAACGAATGCATGATTGCCGCTAATCAGAGAGAAGATTAAAATCAGGTCAGGTAGTGAGCCGGGTCAGCTGCGAGGAGTTGAAACAGGAGTATATGGGGTTTATGCCTGATTAAGTTCATAACTCCTTATGATCAGGGTCTTGATCAGGCGGGTTGGACGAACCTACATTTGGGGTGGTTCATTTTACATCACATTTTAAATCAAAGGAGGACTTATGTCAAACAAATCATTAATGAGACGCGCTGAATTTTTCCCGTCTGTATTCAATGACTTTTTCAAACCCTGGGAAACCTTATTCGATACCAACGGCGGATCCCTGTTGGCCAATCTTAGCCCGATCAACATTCCGGCTGTGAATGTGGTCGAGAACAAGAACAACTACGAGATCAGCGTAGCCGCACCCGGAATGAAGAAAGACGATTTTCGGATCGACGTAGAAGGAAATGTCCTGACGATCAGCGCCGAAGCCGAGGAAAAGAAGGAAGAAAAGGAAGGCAAGTACACCCGGAAGGAGTACAACTACAGTTCATTTTCCCGGAATTTCACCTTGCCGGATTGGGTGAACAAAGACAAGATCGATGCAACCTATGAAAATGGCGTGCTCAAGCTTGAATTGCCCAAGACGGAAGAAGCGAAGAAGATCGCTCCCCGGCATATCAGCGTGAAATGAGGCGGATTGTTCATTTTTAAAAACTTCTATCATGAAAACCGACAGTCAAATCCGAGAGGACGTGATCGCCCAACTTAATTGGGAACCCATTCTGAATGCAGCCGAGATCGGCGTAGGAGTAAAGAATGGGGTGGTCACCTTAACAGGTATCGTAGATACTTATTCAAAGAAGATTGCCGCGGAAGACGCCGCGAAGAAAGTGGCAGGCGTAAAAGCCGTGGCGGAAGACATCCAGGTGGGTATTTCCCCTGCTTTCCGCCGGACGGACGCAGAGATCGCTGAAGCGGTATTGAATGCGTTGAAGTGGCATACTTCGGTACCCGATGAAAAGATAAAGGTCAAGGTTGAGAACGGCGTCGTGACCCTGGAAGGCGAGGTCGATTGGGATTTCCAACGAACCAGCGCCAGGACGGCCATTCAGTACCTGATGGGCGTGCGCAGCATTACCAACCTGATCAGCGTAAAACCGGCCCTAAGTGCGGGTAATGTGAAACAAAAGATCACCGCTGCGTTCCATCGCAGCGCGACGATCGATGCCGACAGGATCCATGTCGACATCATTGGCAACAGAGTATTATTAACGGGAAGAGTACGTTCGTTTGCGGAAAGGGAAGACGCCGTTGCGGCCGCGTGGTCCGCGCCCGGCGTAAGCATCGTGGACAATCAGCTGGAGCTGCAGGAAGCCGAACTGGCCTTCTGATCCATGATGAACATTCAATGCCAGCCGGCGTCGCCTTCGGGCACGCCGGTTTTTGGTTATAAATTCAGGGTGTATCTTACTGAAGCGCGAAGATAGGGGTAGGTCTTATCGACGTTGGCATAATGCCGGTAAACCCCTTCCAGGGTGAAATACCCGGGCTCGAGGCATAGGGAGAAGTGCCTGACCAGTTCGGCGCTGAACTCGCTGGTGATGGCATGCAGGAAGTAATGGGAGGCGCTGCCATTGATCGTCTTGAGCCAGCCGCCGCGGTAATTAATGCTGTAGGAGAAGCGGTCCGCAAAATTGATCCTGAAATTGCCATTGACGCCAATACCGGTACAATAGTCGTAATCCCTCCCCTCGTAATGGTATGTATCGGGCACGGCCGCCAGGATCACGGGGCCTCCTCCGATCGTGGTATTGATCCTGATCTTGCGTGGAAGGCCGAACTCAGAGAAGACGAGCAGCTTCACGCTTTGCCCGCTATAGAAAAAGGCCTCGTTATGGATGAAGTCATAATTGGCGGACAGCAGGGCCAGATGGCGGCTATTTTTGGTTTCGCCGATCCGCCAGCCGGTCAGCGAGCCGTAGACGCTGATGATGTTGAGCTTGGAGCTATCGTCCTTCCCTAACTCGGCATTGACCGAAAAGTAGCTGAACGGCGTCCTGTAGTTCACGAACGGCGAGCCGTACAGGAATCTGACGTGCCCATACAGCCCAAAGCCGGAGCTCGTGTGGTCAGCACGAAACTTTCGCATTCCCAGATCGAGCTCGGCGAAAATCGGCGTAGAGTCCTGCATTCCCGAATTGGCCCGGACCCGCCCCCATCTCCCATCGATGATCCGGTCAAAACCATTCGCCGGATCGATGATGAGGGCCAGCACCTCACTGGCCTGTCTCCGGAAGCCCCTTCGGCGTTCGTCTATGATCTTATGAGCCAGACGGTGGGTCATCTCGCCAAGCACGATCCCACCCATGCCCGTATTGATGAAATCGTTCGGAGCCGGCGCCTGGTTCTCACCGAAAGTCTCCCATATATAGCTGCCTGCGAAGGCTGCGGGGGCCGACTGCCAAAAACTATAGCCATTCGAGCGAAAGGTATTGTAGAATATACTGCCATGGTAGGGATGGCCGAATTGATTGGTCGTAAAGCCGTCGTCGTCCCAGGCCCAGCTGTGGGGGCTGAGGTTATCCCGTATATTCCCGAATGAAATGTGCGTATAATCGACATTGCGGATATACCGGTCGACCAACCAGGGTGTTGCCTCGGCCAGTCCGAGATCCAGGGCTCCCCGGCCGAACCTTTTTGCGGGCAGGCTGTCAACGGGCTGACCAAGAGCAGATGACTGCAGGGCCAGAACGGCCAACAGGCACCGGAAGATCGCGAGCTTGAAAGACGGTCGGGAATTCATTTGATAAAAATACTACTGTCCTTTGCGCAGTCCCATGACAGCAATCAGACCGGCGTTTGACCTAGATCAATATGTGGGGGATAAGGGAGGTCTATCTTTAATTAACAAACCCTCATTATGAATATCCATTTTTCTAAAGAAGAAAAGGAAGTGGTAGGCGCGGTGAAATACCTGCCTGCCGTTTCGATCATCCTTCCGTTCGAACCTGTCATGTCGCTGAAGAGCGAGCTCGAGCACCGGCTCAAGATCATGCAGGGCAAGGTAGAATCGGAGTTGATGGCGGCGTATCCGGCAGAAAAGGCGATGCCGGTGATCGTCAAGCTGAAGAACCTCGTGAAAGGCCTTAATTTCAATACCCGAAAAAAAGCGCTCGCCCTGTTTGTATCGCCTATTGTGGAAAAAGTATTTTATCTGGATATCCCCGTAAACGAAAAGATCGTGATCGACGATTCCTTCGAAATACGGGACCTGGTCTACAGCAAGAAGCAGGTTATCCAATACCTCGTCCTTCAGCTGAGTGCGGAAGCATCGAGGTTATACCTGGGGAATTGTTCCAGCTTCGTGCTGATCAAGTCCAATGTGCCGGAGAATATGCATGCCTATGACCGCGACCTGCCTGAGAGGACGGCGAATTTCTCGGACCCCGGCGAGCAAAAAGAGATCTCGCTGGATCGGTTCCTGCGCCATCTGGATCAGGGTTTAACCCATATTCTGCGCGCCTATCCCCTTCCCGTATTCGTCATGGGCCCTGAAAAGGTGATTGGACATTTTAAGAAGATCACCAAGAATGGAAAAAGTCTCGTTCAGTCCGTCCATGGGAATTACCTGCATGCCACGGAACCGGAGATCCGCCAAGCCCTGGCCCCTTATCTGGTGGAATGGCAGGCCATCAAGGAACGTGCCTGCCTGATGCAGTTGGAAAAGGCCAAGGGCGAGGACAAGCTGGAGTATGGGATTCGTCAGGTATGGCGGGCAGCCGCGCGAAAGAATGGTCGTTTGCTGGTCGTGGAAAAGGACTTCATGGTGGCGGCGCGACAGGGACCGCATGGTGACGATATCTCGAAGGAGGATTTCACCACGAACAATGCTTTTTATATCAAGGATGCAGTCGATGACGTCATGGAAAAGGTATTGGCTGCCGGAGGAGATATCGAATTCGTCAGCGATGGGGCACTAAAGGACTATGGTCACATCGCATTGGTGCGGTTCTATTAAGTCAACTCATGAAAAAATCACCCGATAATGAGATGGGTAGCCCGCGGGGGCGAAAAAAAAGGATCGGGATCTGGCTGTATGCCGGCATCCTGACTCTTATGGCGGTCATTTTTTTCCTTAGTCCGATCAGCCGGCCCTTTGTCAGGGAGACCAGCTGGAATGAATTCAAGGACAGCCTGCTGAACCGGAAGGCGGTGGAACGCCTGGAAATCGTCAATAATGAAAGCGTCAATGTATATCTCAAGCCCGGCCTCTCGTCGGACCCGGGCCCTCATTACCGGTTCCGGATCGGATCGGTGGAATCGTTTGAAAGAAGGCTTGACGAAGCGGAAAAGAATTTTGCAGAGAAAGACAAGGCTGTAGTTACCTATACGACAAAAACGAATTGGCCCGGTTCTCTATTGGGCTGGATCCTTCCTTTGCTGTTCCTCTTCTTTGTCTGGCGCATGTTACTACGCAATCCGGGAGGAACCGGCGGCTCCTCGCCTTTCCATTTCAGCGACTCGACCGCGACGCTCATGGAAAAGGGGAACAAGAGTCCGGTAACCTTCCAGGATGTGGCCGGACTGCAGGAAGCCAAGGTAGAAGTCAAGGAGATCGTCGATTTCCTGAAGGCCCCGGAGGCCTACACAAAGCTTGGAGCAAAGATCCCCCGGGGGATCATTATCGTCGGACCGCCCGGGACGGGCAAGACGCTATTGGCAAAAGCCGTGGCCGGAGAAGCGCAGGTGCCGTTCTTTTCCCTTTCCGGCTCCGAATTCGTAGAAATGTTCGTCGGGGTAGGCGCTTCGCGTGTGCGCGACCTGTTCAGAAAGGCGAAGGAAAAGGCACCTTGCATCATATTCATCGATGAAATAGACGCGGTGGGTCGATCACGAAGTGCAAATGCCTTCTATACCGGGGCCAATGATGAACGGGAAAGCACGTTGAACCAATTGCTCACCGAGATGGACGGGTTCAGCACCAATAGCGGCGTGATCGTGCTGGCCGCAACCAACCGCGCCGACATGCTCGATCCTGCGCTACTGCGCCCCGGACGGTTTGACCGGCATATCTACCTGGAATTGCCCAATCTGTCGGAAAGGGAAGCAATCTTCCGGGTTCATATGAAGCCTTTGATATTAAAGGACTTTGACGAGGCCCGGACCCTTGCCGCGCAAACGCCCGGCTTTTCGGGAGCGGATATTGCCAATATATGCAATGAATCGGCCCTGATCGCCGCGAGAAAGAAACGGGATGCTGTGACCAGGCAGGATTTCACGGATGCGATCGACCGGATCGTGGCCGGCCTGGAAAAAAAGAGCAAGATCATCACCGACGCCGAAAAAAAGATCATTGCGCACCATGAGGCCGGCCATGCCATCGCAAGCTGGTACCTGAAGCATGTAGATCCTCTGGTCAAGGTATCCGTCATACCCAGGGGGAAGTCCCTCGGATCGGCCTGGTACCTGCCGGAAGAACGCCAACTGAAGACGTCCGCCGAATTTAACGATATGATCTGTGCGAGTCTGGGAGGGCGGGCAGCCGAGGAGATCATGTTCGGGGACGTCTCATCGGGCGCGTTGGACGACCTGGAAAAGGCAACCCGGGACGCCTATATGATGGTAGCCTATTATGGCTTCGACCCCCGGTTGGGACCTATCAGTTTTTACGATTCGAGCGGAAGGATGAACGGCAGTTTTCAAAAACCTTACAGCGAAAGCACCGGGCAATTGATCGACGAGCAGGTGCGCAAGCTGATCGGAGCGGCGTATGAGCGCACCAAGGAGCTACTGATACGGCACAAGCCGCAGCTGATGGCCCTCGCTGGGCTCCTGTTACGAAAAGAAATGGTCTTCAAGGCAGACCTCGAAGCCCTATTGGGCGAACGGGGAGAGGAGAAGGGTCAGGAGGCCGGCCGGCTTATTGCTCCGGTTAACGTATTCGGCTTTGATCACCTTGAACCGGATCACTAGATCCCCATTCCTACCAGTGACCGGGATATAGGTCGACCCAATACCCCTGCACTCATTGCCATCCAGAATGATCGTCGCGTCTCCATCCGCGACAATATAGTAGTCGAAATACTTCCTGTAGAACTGCAATTGAGCAGGGAAGGTCCGATCCAATCCATTCAGATCCTCATAAGGCGCCCTGGCAGTAAACCAGACCAGCCCGGTATCGATCCCCGCGATCTTTATGATGGACGTAGGAAGCCTCAGGATCGACCTGCTCTCGTTGGAAAAGATCGCCGTACCCAGCCTCTCCATTCCACGGGTAATAAAATTGATGTCTTTGTCGCCGAACATGGTGAATGAGTTGACCCTCGCTTTGTCAAAGTGAGCCAATCGGACCGTAAAATCCGATGATCCACCTCAAAACGGTCCCTGATACTCATCAGCGCGTGCGGTCCTTCCTGTTCCTTTTTGTCTTCAGCACCCAGAAAAGCCCCTTTACATTCTCCTTCCATTCGGGTAAGAGGAGTACAAGCGCAGTCTCTTCGGTCAAATCGAGAATGGTGACGGAAGCGGCGAGGTAAAAAAGGAAGTACAACGGATGAGGGAGAAAGAAAAGAAGGAGAAGGAAAACGCCCTGGAGAACCGCCGCTATTTTGGCCAACCAGGTATGGAATGCGCTCATTTTACGATATCGGATCAGGGCGAGGGAGACTTGCAGGATGAAAAAAAAGGTCATGACGAGGATCAGCGGGAGCTGATCCCTGATAAAATCCAGCTTGAACACGAAAATGCCGATAATGCCCGCCAGGACGGTCAGGTCATCGCCGACCGAATCCAGGACCGCGCCGCGCTTGCTGACCACTTTATAGCGGCGGGCAAGGTAACCGTCCACCGCGTCCGTAAAGAAACTCAGTGCCAGGAACCATTTAAAGAGATCGAGGTTATGGCTGAATGCCAGGTAGATGACCAGGGGGGCCGCCAGGATCCGCCAGATCGTGATGCCATTGACGAAGTAAGAAATCCGGGAGTGCATTGGATATTCAACGTTAAAAAAACAAGGGGCAAAATAGACATAATGCCCCGTTATAATCCAATATCCTATGAAAAACCTAAACAAATATACGGCGGGTTCGCGATGGCCCAATTGACTATGAGCAGTTTATCCCCTGATTGTGGTCTATGGCGGGCATGACCAGCTTCATACCGGCGATTGATCGACATCCGGTCACGGCGTCCCGCTGCATCCTATATTTGATCATTATGCAAACCTTCGAATCTCATATTCAGGGCGATAAGCCCGTGGTGGTCGACTTCTTTGCGGAGTGGTGCGGCCCCTGCAAACTGATGACGCCTGTATTGAGGGAAGTAAAGGATAAGGTCGGGGACAGGGTGACCATCCTGAAACTCGACATTGACAAGAACCCTCAATATGCGCAGCAATATGGCATACAGGCCGTGCCCACCCTGGCGATCATCAGGAATGGCCATATCGTATGGCGCAAGAGCGGTCTTACGCCCGCCCATGAGATCCTGGAGCATTTGAACCTCCTCATTCCCTGACAAAACAGATCCATGGTCATCATCGTATTCGGCTTGCCGGGTTCGGGAAAATCGAGCTTCGCTTCGGGGCTGGCCCGCCGATTACATTGCCTGTATTCCGAAAGCGGTATTGCCAGGCGGGGGATTGATACTCAGGAGGCCATCAGGCGTAAGATGGACATTGTGTTGTGCGGCGCCGGAGAGGGGGTAGCGGCCGGATGGATAAGAGAGGCCGGAGGGGCGAGAGGGGCCGGAGGGGAGATCGTATTCATCGAGATCAGAGCTGACGCCGGGCTCAGAGCCGGAGAGGCAAGCAAGCAACCAGGGGAGGCTACAAGCAAGCAAGCCAAAGAGGCCATGGACGATCCACACCTGGTATTATATTCCAGCGGTACCAATACAGAAATCCTGATCGATATCGCCTACGACCATTTGCATCTCAAGCATGGCCGGCGACTGGGGTAGCCATGACGACCGGGGTGGGCCCCTGTCCTTGTCCGCCCTCGCCCAGTTGCCGCAGCCTGTTCACGTGCGAGTGGAATGCCGCGCTAAAACTGGGTTTCAGATTATAGACAAACCCGAACTCCTTTGCCGTCCGTTCGACAATCGGCGCGATCTCGCGATAATGGACGTGGCAGATATTTGGAAAGAGGTGGTGTTCGATCTGGAAGTTCAATCCGCCGATATACCAATTCAACAAGGCGTTGCCTCTGGCGAAATCGGACGTCGTCCTGAGCTCATGCACGGCCCATTCGGCTGCAATCACGCCATCCGCATCCGGCTTGAATTGCTTCGCGCCTTCCACCACATGCGCCATTTGAAAGACTGTGCTCAGTATGCATCCCGCGGTCCAATGCATGATAAAGAAGCCGATCAGTACCTGCCACCAGGTAAATGGGGTCAGTATGACCGGCAGGCCGATGAACGCGAACAAATACCCCCCCTTCACCACCAGCATTTTAACATACTCCCAGGTGGGGTTGATATGATGCCGTTGGGTGATCCCCTCTTTGTTGTATAGGGCAAGCTGTTTGAAGTCGTTGGTCAGCTTCGATATGGTCATTAAGCCATAAAAGAAGAAGGCGTGAATGTGCTGGCGGCGGTGTATCTTTTTCCAGGGCGTGAATTCGGAAAGCCGTATGGGGCCTTTAGCCGCGATATCCTCGTCATACCCTTCAATGTTCGTATAGGCATGATGCATGAGATTATGCTGGACCTTCCAATTGAACACATTGCTGCCCAGGAGGTACATGGTGCCGCCCATGAGCTTGTTCAGGCCCGCGCTGGTCGAATAGGAACCGTGAACGGCGTCGTGCATGACGCACATGCCGATCCCCGCCATCCCAAACCCCATCAGCACCGACAGCGGAAGGGCGAGCCAAGGGCTCATCGGAACGGTAAGAATAAGAACAAAGGTACCCAGGTAAGCCAGCAGATTGGCTACCGTTTGGGTAACGAGGAAAAAATTCCCTTTGGTCGAGACTCCTGTCCGTTTAAAGTAATCATTGACGTTGGTGCGTACTGCGGCGGCAAACTCCTTTTGCCGGACATCATCGGAGACAAATTTGAGCTGTTTCATATCCAAGGATTTTCGATTTTGGATAGTACAAATTTGGCACCCGGTGAAAAAATATTAAATGACCCCGGGCAGGGGAAGGGCTGATTTCGGTCAAGGGATGCCGTACAGATGAGGCAGGATCAGGACAGGTACCTGTACTCCGAAGACCACGGAACGGCTGATGCTCTTTACAAACCATTTGTCCAGCAGGGAGTGTTCCTGTGGGAGAAGCACCAGCATATCGATATGACGTTCGCCAATGAACTCATTCAGGGCAGACGGGACATCCTTCGACTCTATGCATTCGTACTGCGGGTCGAGCAGTTTGGTAGCCCGGCTCAGGTAAAAAGGCCGGTTCAACGACTCGAACATTTCATGATACCGGTTCTTTGCAATCCGGACGAGGAATAGCCTGGAGTGATAGGTCTTGCCGATCTCCAGCAGGAAATCCATCGCGCGGGTATCGGTATCCGGCGCGATATCCTTTTCGGTGGCCAGGGCGAGGTTCGGCAAGCCGGCGTATTTTGCCGTTTCGGGTATGACCATTAGCGGGATCGAGGTGCGTCTGGCCAGGGCCGTTACCGTGCTGCCAAGGAGCCGTTGCATTTTTACGCGGGGGGCCTTCATGCCGGCGATGATGAGCTCGGCTTGTTTAAGCCTTGCGATACCCAATATCATATTTGCTGCCGTCCCATCCCGGCAAATGGTTTCGATTTGAAATTCGTTGGCGGGGTTGATGGCCCGCGATTCGTCCTCCAATCTTTGCTGCACGAAATCCTTCATGTCTTCCGGGGTTTGTATGACCGGTGCGTCGCTCAGGGGAACCGGGACCTGCTGGTAGGCGGAAAAGAGGATCAGGCGGGCATGAAATGCTTTGGCCAATTCGGCGCCATAAAGGCAGGCATTATGTCCGGCCTTTGAGAAATCGGTGGCCACAAGGAATGTTCTCATCTGTTTACGTTATTATGCACTATTGGATCCAAGAAACATTTGCAGGGACTAATAGTGCGAAATGAAGATGGGCAGGGTCGTCGAACCCGCACCATCCGAAACAAACTCATTTTGAAAGAAAGAATCAAGCAATCCTCGTCCGTAGGCGCCCATGACCACGATGTCGCTCCGGCGTTCGACCAGCAAGTCGATGAAGGCATTTGCTGCGCCATCGCGCGGTATCAGCACCTGGACGTCCCGGAAATGATAGCCCAGCCAGTCTGTGAGGCTGAGCCTCTCCTCTTCCGATAATTCGCCGGATCCATTCAGGTACAGTACCTTTGCGCTGATGCCTTTCCATTGCGGAAACAAATAGCTGAATTGTTTGATCGCAAAGACGGAAGATTTGCTGCCATCGTAGCAGAAAACGACATTTTCAATGCCGAAAAATTTTTCGGGCGCAACCAGGACGGGACATTCGGCCTGCTTTAGTATTTCCCTGACGAAGGCCGTGGGCCGGCTTTCGGGCTGCCCGGAGAAATGGGTAGAGGCGTCGAGGACCAGAAGATCGGCAAAGCGCGTTTCGGCCGCGACTTCTGCGGCCGACGCGTTCTTTTCCAGGTGTACCATGGCGGGTACTCCTTCTTCTCTGGCCATGTCCCTGAACAGGGCGATATTATCCGCACAAGCCTTTTCGTCCCCGGCCAACTCTTCCGGATCGATCAGGGGGAACTCCTCGAAATGCGTTATACCATCCGATTCCTCGATCACCAGGCATTGCTCCGGGGTGAGATTCCGCAGGAAGACCGCCGTGATCTTGGATTTGGTCAGCTTGGCGAGATAGCAGGCAAATTCAACGGCATGCTGGTCCATCCGCCGGCCATCGAGTGCAAGTAATATCTTTTCCATATATCCGTGTTTTTTATAAAAGTAAACCCGGGGTGCAGTGAATCCGGTGATCCAGGTCAACCCGTGGGATGATCGTGATCACTATTAAATACATGGTTGATCTACAAGGGGAAGGGCCGCTGTTAATAAGGATGCTTTTGTGGATAAAAGTGCTTAGCTTTGGTGTATGTCGAAAGAGGAACGACCGGGACCAAAATTTACGGCATGCTCACATCCTATTCAAACAGTCTGCTTTGACCTTCAAGAAGACCTTCCTTGCGCTGTCCGGCGTGGTCTTCATCAGCATTCTTGTGTTGAGCGTGCTGACTTTTCAATATAATAAGGCCAATGAAAATACGTCCTTCTGGGTCCGCCACACGCTGACCGTCCTGGATCAAACGGAGCAGCTCATTTCCATGGTCGAGCAAGATGGATCCAGCGGCCTTTCGCCCGATGCGCAATCCGGTATACAACGGTTAAAAGAGCTGACCGGAGATAATCCGTTGCAGCAATCCCGGATTGACTCTTTGGCGTTCTTTTTCGGCCGGCTGGCGGAATCCCCCCAATATCTATCCCGCTCAAGGATCTTGCTGGACAAGATCCGCCAGGAAGAGAACGGACTATTGGCCGTACGGGAGGCGAGTAATTCCTCCAGCAGGCATTTGCTAAGAAATGCCGTGATGCTCTTGCTTGGATCTACCTTCCTTCTTCTGGTCGCGCTCTTTGTCATCCTCCTTTATCATTTGAACCGGAGAAAGAAGGCTGAAAAAAGATTGGATGAAGCGGAAGAGCGATTGGGTGTGATCCTTCGAAATGTAAAGGACCATGCTATTTTCATGATCGATCCCGGGGGCCGGGTCATGAGCTGGAATAAGGGCGCCGAGGCTATCAAGGGATATGCTGAACAGGAAGTGATCGGCAAACCTATTTCTATTTTTTATACGGAGGAAGGGAACCGGAATGGGGAACCTGCGCATAATTTGCGCAAGGCCGCTGAAGAGGGCCACTTCGAGACGGTGGGGTTGCGCAGGCGAAAAGACGGCTCGGAATTCTGGGCCGCGGTATATTTGACCGCCCTGTATGATGATGACGGAAAATTGAAGGGTTTTGCCAAGATCACACGGGACATCACGGAACAAAAAAGGGCTGAGGACGAAATGACCAGGGGGCTATCGCGTGAAAAAGAGTTGAACGAGATGAAGTCCCGCTTCGTCAGCCTGGCCTCCCATGAATTCAAAACGCCGTTAAGCGTCATTCTTTCATCCGCTTCACTAATAGAAAAATATCAGTTGCCGGGCACGGAAGAAAGACGGAAGAGGCATGTGCAGCGGATCAAATCCAACGTGAGCAACCTCACCCAGATCCTGAATGACTTCCTGTCGATCGAAAAGCTGGAAGGGGGGTTGGTGAATAATGCGCCGGCCATGATGGACTTCCCCGATTTCGTCAGAGAGATCATACAGGACCTGCATGAGGCGTGCAAGGCGGGGCAAGAGATAGACCTGCGGATCAGCGGTCGGCCTGAAAAGATCTTTGTGGATGCGCACCTGCTACGCAATGTCCTCATCAACCTGCTTTCCAATGCGATCAAATATTCTCCGGAAAACAGCGTCGTCCGATTCCATATCAGCTTTGAACCCAGGTGTCTGACCTTTACGGTCGCCGACGATGGCATTGGCATCCCGCTCGCCGACCAGGAACATTTGTTCGACCGGTATTTCCGGGCGAGCAATACCAGCGGCATTTCCGGAACCGGCCTGGGTTTGAGCATTGTGAAGAAGTACCTGGAGATACTCGGGGGCAGCATTTATATGAAGAGCGCTCCGGGTGAGGGTACCCACTTTACGGTTATTTTGCCTTTAGCAGAGCCGCCGGAAAAAGATCATCCGAGCCAGCAACCGGCGCAGCAACCTTCGATGGAACCGCATTTCCGCCCATGAGCCGGTCGACGTCCGCGGGGTAACAAAGACTGGTGCCGGGATTGATGGTCGCCGCGGCTCCGCAGGCACAACCATATTCAACGGCGTCTTTCAACTCTCTACCCAACGACAGGCTCCAAACGATCCCTGCCACCATGCTATCCCCCGCGCCGACCGAACTGATCGAACGAACGTAGGGCGCCGGAATGCGGACCGTCCTCCCTTTCGTGGCCAGCAACGCGCCGGCTGCGCCGAGAGACACCACCATGACCTCGCAATGTCCCCCTTCGACCCATTGGCCGGCGAGGGAACCGATCTCGGTCTCCGTAAGGTCCTCCGGCGAGCGCGGCCGGTCCGGCGTGCCGGACCGGCCAGGCATTTCCGACAGGGAGATCAATTCCCGGACACTGGGTTTGATCAGGTATACGCCTGCGGAAAGAGCGCAACGCAGGGCCTCTCCGGAACTATCCACGACCATCCTGATGCCTTTGCGGGCGCTCTGTGCGGCCAATTGCCTTAGCACGTCTGTCGAAAGGCCGGGAGGGAAACTGCCGCTGATCACCAGGAACTTCAGGTCCTCCTCCCGGTCGATGATCTCAGGCAGCCGGCTTACGGCCTTGTTGTCAATCGTCGGGCCGGGCATGATGAACCGGTATTGTTTCCCGCTTGAATTGTCCATGACGGTCAGATCCTCTCTAACCGTCGCATCGGATTCCAGGACGAGGCACCGAATGCCTTCTGCCTGCAGCATTTGGGTCAATTGCCGGCCGTTGTCGCCACTGGCCAGGTAGACTGCAGTGGGATCGCCGCCCAGCCTCCTGATGACGCGCGCTACGTTGATGCCGCCGCCTCCGGGCTGGCGGAATGGCGTCGAACAGCGCAATTTACTATCAGGCCGGATACCCGCGACGGTTGTATTCACGTCGATACAGGGATTGAACGTGATCGTTACGATAGAGGACATGTCCACTTCATTTCAGGCAATTTACTCAGGCCCCGGGCGGCGTTGCATGAAGTTTATCATTTGGCGGCTTGATCCGGGTCATGGAAGTGGATAGGTGTCCCGGTCTAATTTCGTTGGCATGAACAGGGTCGCAAGCATTGGGTTCGTGCTATGCCTCATGAGTTGGCATGCTGTGGCAGGCCAGAGCGGGGCGTTAACGATCATGGAATGCTATCATCTGGCGCGGCTGCATTACCCGGCAAGCAAACAGCGGGACCTGATCAAGCAATCAGCGGAATATACCCTCGAAAATGCGGGGCGCGGATACCTGCCGCAATTAAGTTTTGGCGGCCAGGCCACCCTGCAATCCGACGTAACCCATTTTCCGTTCAAGATCCCCATCACCGGTTTCAGCCTGCCTGATTACAGCAAGGATCAATATAAGGTATATGGGGAGATCGACCAGACCCTGTATGACGGAGGGTTGATCCGCATTCAGAAAAGAATGGCCAGGGTCAACGGGGATATCCAGGAAAAGAACCTTGATGTGGAGTTGTATGCCTTGTATGACCGGGTGAACCAGTTATACTTCGGGATCCTGACGATCGACGAGCAACTAGTTCAAAACGAGTTGCTGCAGAAGGACATTCTCAATGGAATAGAAAAAGTGAGGGCGCAGGTCAACAACGGACTGGCTTATGCCAGCAGCGTGAATGAGCTCGAGGCGCAGTTATTGCAAGCGGGTCAGGCCAGAACGGAACTGCGGTCGGCTCGCAAGGCCTGGCTCGATATGCTGGGGCTGTTCATCGGCCGGGAATTGCCGGAGGACAGTTGGCTTGTACGACCGCCCGACCCCACACTCACAGACAGCGTCAGCCGGCCTGAGCTCGCCTTATTCGAATACCAGAAGCGAAGCTTCGCCCTGCAGGATGACCTGGCCGCCGCGCAATTGCGGCCAAAACTGGGTTTATTCGCGCAAGGCGGTTATGGACGTCCGGGCATGAACATGTTGAGCAATGACTTTGCCCTCTACTCCATCGGCGGTCTGCGCATGACCTGGAACCTGGGGGGACTTTACACGTTGAAAAATCAGCAACGGCTTTCCGAACTGGGCCGGAGGAGCCTGGATGTGCAAAAAGAAACCTTCTTATTCAATATACAAGCAAGCCGGAAGCAGCATCGCGCAGGGATCGCGAAGTTCCTGGAATTATTAAAAACGGACGAGCAGATCATTCAAAAACGGGTTTCCGTGAAGAATGCCGCCGGTGCACAATTAGAGAACGGGGTACTGAACGCGCACGACTACCTCACGCAGGTAGATGCCGAAAACCAGGCCCGTCAGAATGAGATCCTGCACCGCCTGCAATTACTTGCCCTGGAATATGAATATCGTAATCTGACCGGCGCGCAATAAATTATTATATATATGAGAACAGGTTGTGCCATGCTGATCACCCTATTTGTTGTCACCGTCACGGGCTGCCGGTCGCACCGGCATGCCTTCGATGCCGAAGGGGTCTTCGAGGCCGATGAGGTCATCGTATCCTCGGAGGTTGCCGGGAAGATCTTATCGCTTTCTCTGGACGAGGGATCCCAACTGGGCAAGGATAGCGTGGTGGCTATTATTGACTCCATACCGCTCGCCTTGCAACGGTCCCAGGTGGAAGCCACGATACAATCGCTGGGGCGGAAAACGCTTGACGTAACGCCGCAGGTGACCATGCTGCGGGAGCAGATCGCGGCGCAGCACATTCAATTGTCGAACCTGCTGAAAGAAAAGGCCAGGACCGAGCGGTTGATCAAGGCCGATGCCGCGGCCACCAAACAATTGGACGACTACAATGTCCAAATAGAGGTCTTACGAAAACAGATCGACGTGACCGAACAACAGATCCGTGTCCAGCAAACGGCCGTCGGCACACAGAATAGTACGGTGATGAGCGAATCCAAACCGCTGCGGCAGGCCGTTGCGCAGATCGACGACCAGTTAAAGAGGACCCGGGTGGTGAATCCGGTCAGCGGCATCGTACTGACCAAATATGCGATGGCCGGGGAGGTCACTACCGCAGGGAGGGCGTTATACAAGATCGCGGACCTATCCGTCATCACCCTGAGGGTTTATGTTACCGGAACGCAACTGGCCGCGCTAAAGATCGACCAGGGCGTACGGGTATTTGTCGATGACGGGGCGGATACCTATAAGGAATACCCCGGGACCATCACGGTCATCTCCGACAAGGCCGAATTCACACCAAAGACCATTCAGACCAAAGAAGAACGCGCCAACCTGGTCTATGCGGTAAAGATCCATGTGAAGAATGACGGTTTCATCAAGATCGGTATGTATGGAGAGGTCCTGTTTAAATGAACAGCTATGGTAAAGCCGGTAATCGTTGAAGAACTCGTTAAGAAATACCGTATGAAAAGGGGCGAGGTGAAAGCCCTGAACGGCATCTCCTTCAGCGTGGAGAAAGGGGAAGTGTTTGGCATCATCGGTCCGGACGGCGCCGGCAAGACCTCCCTGTTCCGGATCCTGAACACCTTATTGCTGGCGGATCAGGGGCGGGCGACGGTAAATGGGTATGACACGGTGGGGGAATACAAAAAGATCCGGCAGTGCATCGGTTATATGCCCGGGCGATTCTCTTTGTACCAGGACCTTTCGGTTCGGGAGAACCTGGAATTCTTTGCCGCGATCTTCAATGCCGATATCCAGGAAAACTATCTGCTGATCAAAGACATATACACGCAGATCGAGCCCTTCCGCGACCGGCGGGCGGGACAGTTATCCGGAGGCATGAAACAGAAGCTTGCGTTGTGTTGCGCGCTGATCCATCAGCCGGAGATCCTGTTCCTGGATGAACCTACTACGGGGGTGGACGCCGTCTCGAGGAAGGAATTCTGGGAGATGCTCCATCGGCTCAAGGAACGGGGCATCACGATCCTCGTCTCCACGTCCTATATGGATGAGGCTGGTTTGTGCGACCGGGTAGCCCTGCTTCAAAAGGGGAATATCCTATCGATCGATACGCCGGAAGGGATCAGGGGTCGATTCGGGAAAGCGGTTTGGGCGGTCAGGGCTTCGGAGATGTTCCGTTTACTGAATGAGTTGAAAGGCGATCCGTCAGTCGAGAGCTGCTATCCCTTCGGGCAATATCATCATGTCGTGCTCAAGGCGCCCCTGGCGGGGGAAACGGACCTGCGCGGGATAATGGATCGCGAAAGGTATGCGGAAGCCGAAGTCAGGCCTATATCGCCGACGATCGAAGATTGCTTTATGGCGTTGATGAAAGAATAGTTGATGAAAGAATACCTGCATTATGGAAAACGAAATGGTCATCACGGCAAGGGACCTGACGAAACGCTTCGGCGCCTTCGTGGCAGTGGACGCGATCTCCTTCGAGGTCAGGAAGGGTGAGATCTTCGGATTTCTCGGCGCCAACGGGGCGGGCAAGACGACGGCCATGCGGATGTTGTGCGGGCTGTCCCTGCCCAGTTCAGGGCAGGCGACCGTGGCCGGGTACGATGTATACCGGCAAACGGAACAGATCAAGCGGAGCATCGGATACATGAGCCAGAAATTCTCGCTTTATGAGGATCTGACCGTACGGGAGAATATCCGTTTCTATGCCGGCATTTACCAGCTCAGCGACGCCCGGATCAGGGAAAAGACCGCGAAACTGCTGCAGCAACTGCATATGGAGGAACAGGAGAAAAGCCTGGTTCGTTCGCTGCCTTTGGGATGGAAGCAGAAACTGGCCTTTGCCATCGCCATCGTGCATGATCCGGCCATCGTATTCCTCGATGAGCCCACGGGCGGGGTAGACCCGATGATGAGAAAGGAATTCTGGAGTACTATTTATGAAGCCTCGGACAGGGGCATTACCATTTTTGTGACCACGCACTATATGGATGAGGCCGAATATTGTCACCGTGTGTCCATTATGGTGGATGGGCGGATCGAGGCGTTGGACAGTCCGGGGCGGCTGATGAAGCGATATGCAGCGGGATCCATGGACGACGTATTCCTCCAACTGGCGAGGAAGGCCAGCAGGACGGGAGCATAAGATAAACGTAATACATGAAACAGTTCCTGATCTTCGTACGGAAAGAGTGGTATCATATCTGGCGGGACAAGCGAACCTTGCTGATCCTGATCGGGATGCCCATCATCCAGATCGTCCTGTATGGATTTGCGCTGACCAACGAGATCAAGAACTCGCGGATCGCGGTGCTCGACGAATCCCACGATCCGTCTACCCTTGCGCTGATCCAAAAGATCGATGCGAGCCGTTATTTCGAAATAACGCGCATGCTGCATTCTCCCGCGGATGTCGAGGCTGTATTCCGGCAAGGGAGGACGAGGCTGGTCATCATCTTTCCATTGGGATTTCGGGGAGACCTGCTGCATGGTCATCGTGCCCAGGTGCAATTGGTCGCGGACGCGTCGGACCCGAATACAGCCAATATGCTCACGAACTATGCCGAAGCCATCATCAATGATTACCAGCAGAGCCTGAACGGGGATCAGGCCCTTCCCTACCAGATCTCGACCCAGATCCGGATGCTGTACAATCCGGAGTTGAAGGGCGCCTACAATTTCGTGCCGGGCGTCCTGGCCCTGGTCCTCATGTTGGTCTGCGCCATGATGACCTCCATGTCGATCGTCAGGGAAAAAGAAATGGGCAGCATGGAGGTGATCCTGGTATCGCCCCTCAAGCCATTCCGCATCATTATCGCCAAGACCATCCCCTATCTGCTTGTCTCGCTGCTCAATATCGTCTGCATCCTTGTGCTGAGCGTGTATGCCCTGGAGGTACCGATTCGGGGTAGCTTGTGGTTGCTGATCGGAGAGAGCATGCTGTTCACGATCACGTCCCTGTCGGTCGGGCTATTGATCTCGAATTCAGCGAAGACCCAGCAGACGGCCATGTTCACGTCCATGATGAGCCTGTTCCTGCCGACGCTGCTCTTTAGCGGCTTCCTATTCCCGGTGGAGAACATGCCCCTGCCCTTGCGGGTCGTATCGAATGTGGTACCGGCCAAATGGTATTATATCATCGTGAAATCGGTCATGATCAAGGGGCTTGGGCCGGCGGCCGTGTGGAAGGAAACGCTGATCCTCACCGGTATGACCCTGGTCTTGCTGGGCATCAGCATCAGGAACTTTAAAATCAGGCTGGCATGAGAACCTTAAAATTCTTGTTGGAGAAGGAATTCCTTCAGATCCTGCGCGATCCGGCCATCTGGCGGATCCTGTTCGTCATGCCGATCGTACAACTGCTGATCCTGCCCCTTGCGGCGGACTATGAGATCAAGAACATCAATTTAAGCGTCGTAGACCATGATCATTCGGCTTATTCGACGAGATTGGTGAATAAGATCACGGCTTCCGGCTACTTCAGGATGACCGACTACAGCGCGGGCTATTCCGGTTCATTGCGGGCGATCGAGCGGGATCGTGCCGACCTGGTCCTGGAGATCCCGCCGCAATTCGAGAAGACCCTGATAAAGGAAAATGGGGCCACCCTCTTCATCGGCGTCAATGCCATCAATGGGGTAAAAGCAGGGCTGGGAGGCGCTTATATCCAACGCATCGTCCGTGATTATAACCAGGATGTGCGTGCGCAATGGATCCAGTACCCAAGGCTTGACCCGTTGCCGATCATTGACATGCGTTATTCCGATTGGTATAATCCACATATGAATTACCGGTACTTCATGGTACCGGGGATATTGGTCATGCTGGTCACGATGATCGGCACTTCCTTTGCGTCGAACAATATCGTCCGGGAGATCGAAATGGGCACGATCGAACAGATCAACGTCAGCCCGATCAGGAAGGTGCATTTCATATTGGGCAAGCTTTTCCCATTCATGCTATTGGCCCTGACGGTACTGACCACCGGGCTGGTGATCGCGAGGGTCGTGTATGGGATCGTACCTGTGGGTCACTATTCCACCATCTATGTCTTCGCCTCGGTCTATCTCCTGGCTGTGCTGGGACTGGGACTACTCTTATCCACTTATGCGCAAACCCAGCAGCAATCCATGCTGGTCTCGTCCTTCGTCACGATGATATTCAACCTGCTGAGCGGACTCTATACGCCGATCGAGAGCATGCCGGGATGGGCACAGGTGATCACGAGATTCAATCCCGTGTCTTACTTCATACAGGTCATGAGAATGGTGGTGCTGAAAGGCAGCGGTTTGTCGGACATACAGCCACATATACTGGCCGTACTGGGATTTGCCGTATTCTTTAATGGATGGGCGATCCTCAACTATAAGAAGAGGACGGGCTGAGCGGTCAGGACGAGCCGCGGCTGGAGCAAGGTCAGGACTTCCCGGTGTGGAGCCATTTGCGGCTGATGACCGACACGGCGGAGGATAGCGCTTCGCGGGCCAGGCCTGCCGGTTCGAAGTGGCGGCGGATCGATCTCCAATCGTCACGAATGTCTTTTTCCAACTCTTCGGCCCGGCGGTGCAGGCGTTTTTGCTCGTTTCGCAGCTGCGACATGCGTTTAATCGTTTTCATCTGACACCTCGTTTTTAAATAGTTGATGAATAATACCGTTCATGACCGGTATCCGGATGAGCCAGCCTTTCGCCGTCCAGACGAAGAGGCCCATGATCAGATAGAAAGCGGACACCAGGAGGAAGCCAAGCCAGATCCTGCCCAGCCAGATGCCCAGGCCATAAGCGGCTGCCACGCTGGCAAACAGAAGGCAGAACAGAAAAACGACGCTTACGACCGAGCGGGCGATAAGAAGGGCCGTAACCCCTGAAATCTTTTCGGCAGTCGCCAGTTTAGCCTCGTCGATACGCGTATTGACATATTCTTTGGCATGATCGAAGAGGTCTTCGAATCTTTTTAACTCTTCCATAAAAATTATATTGTCCTTAAAAATAGGCCGGCCGGCCAAAAAAAATACTGATCCGGCTCAAGGGTCGAGATGATAAACATCCTTATAGAAGTTGATCTTGCCCGAGGTATCCGCTTCGGCCCGGAGGTATACGACGAAGACGGGCACCGCTTTATCGAGGGACAGGGAAAAAGGCCGTTGATCCTTGACACAGGCACGGAGCAGGGTGGTATCGAGTTTATCATGGACCAATTGCAGGCCAAGCGCCAGGGGTTTTTCCAGCCGGATGCAACCATGGCTATAATACCGGTAGTTTGAGAAAAAGGCGGACTTGAGATTGGTATCGTGCATGTAGACGTCGAATGGGCTATTGATATCGAATTTGACGACCCCGAGGGCATTATCGCAGCCGGTCGCCTGGCGGACACTGAAGGGAAAGTTCTTTTTATCATAGGATGGCCAGGGAAGGGATTGGGGGTCTACCGTGTCGCCCTGTGCATCCAATAGTTGCATATTCATGAGCTTTACCATCGCCGGCTCTCGCTTAAAGAGAGGCAAGAGTTCGTTGACGGCGATCTTACGGGGAACATTCCAGTACGGATAGAGAATGATGCGGTTGCACCAGGCGGCAAACCGGGGAGTCCGTTTGGAGGCCTGTCCGGCAACGACCTTCATGGTCAGGATCAAGCTATCCTTTTCAAAATACCGAAGCGTTGCCGAAGGAATATTGACGACGATATAACGTGGGAGAACGTGATGATGGATCCATCGATATGCGTTGAGCGCCGTGCGCAGAGAGTGGGATCGGGATGCGTCCGGTCCTGCCAGGTGGTCTGCCAGTGCCGCCTTCAGGGAATCATATCCGGCAGTCCGGGGTTCCAGCCCGTCCATCCACCTGTGAAGATCTGCGGCGGAATTTATGCGGCCAAGACCATTCAGGATCAGCCGGTCATCTTCCGCCGCGAAGGTGGGGGAAACGCCGTCATAGGCGAGCATCCGATCCTTGTCCGCACCCTGGAAAAGATCCTTGGCGAGGGCAATGGCTGCGTCGGTGTACATTCTGTCCCAATCCATAAGGGTGCGGGCGTCCGGTCTTGCGGGGCCGGCCATGGAGGGCGCGACGCGAAGAGAGGCAATATGATACCGGTTGCTATCGAGACCGGACCAGGCCGCGCTGTCGAGGCAATCCATCAATGCCATTCTGAGCGAGGCGGCGTCTTTGAGCGAGGCGGCATCGCTTTCGGGCCGGTACCAAAAGAGAGCCTGATGACGTTGCCGGTAGAATTGATCTACGAGCGGGGTCCGTTCAGAGGTGCGGGCAAGAAGCCAACACAAGAGCAGCATGCAAACAGAACGCATGGCGGGAAATTGAGTGAGTTATGCGGAAGCTCCTGCGGTTTGGCCGGCGCGAACGGCCGCCTCCGCCTTATTGATATTTTCAATCCCTTTCAGCACGGCATCGGGATTGAAGGAAATGCTGTCAATCCCCTTCTCCACCAGGAACCGGGCGAAATCCGGGAAATCACTGGGCGCCTGGCCGCAGAGGCCGACCCTGGCGCCTGCCTCCCGGCCCTCGCGGATCATCGTGGCGATCATTTTCTTCACCGCCTTATCCTGTTCGTTGAAGATCCCTGCCACCACGGACGAATCCCTATCGATGCCGAGGGTGAGTTGGGTCAGGTCGTTGGAACCGATGGAGAAGCCGTCGAAAATTTCCGCGAACTCGCCGGCCAGGAGGACATTGCTTGGGATCTCCGCCATGACGTAGATCGCCAGGTCATTGCGGAGCTGAGAAAGTCCATAGTCCTTCATCACCTGGATCACCTTTCGCCCTTCGTCCAGGGTGCGGCAGAAGGGGATCATTACCTTCACATTGCTGAGGCCCATGTCTTCTCTAACGATCCGGATGGCCTCGCATTCGAGGCGGAAACCGGCCTTATACAAATCGTTATAATAGCGGGAGGCGCCGCGGAAACCGAGCATCGGATTCTCTTCTCCGGGTTCAAAATCGCGGCCGCCCAGGAGGTTGGCATATTCGTTTGTCTTGAAATCGCTCATCCGTACGATCACCTCTTTGGGGAAGAATGCGGCGGCGATCGTGGCGATGCCCTCGCTAAGCTTGTCTATAAAAAATTGTTCTTTATCGGGACGGTGATGGGTGATCTCGTTGATCCGTTGTTGCACCGCGGGGTCCTTCAGCGAGTCGAAATGCACGAGCGCCATGGGATGTATCCCAATATAATCGGTGATGATAAATTCCATGCGCATCAAGCCCACGCCTTCGTTGGGGTAGAAGGAGAGCTCGAAGGCCTTGTCCGGGTCGCCGACGATGAGCATGACCTGCGTGCGATCCGGGAGGCGGATGTTGCTCAAGTCGAGCTGTTTTTCCGTCCAGGTCGCTTTGCCCCTGTATACAAAGCCGGTCTTCCCTTCACAGCAGGAAACGGTGATCGTCTCTCCTTCCGCGATCTTTTCGGTGGCGTCCCCGGTGCCTACGATGGCCGGAACACCCAGTTCCCTGGCCACAATCGACGCGTGGCTCGTTCTGCCTCCTTTATTGGTCAGGATCGCTCCTGCCCTTTTCAATATGGGATCCCAGTCGGGGCTGGTCATTTCGGTCACGATGATCTCGCCGTCCAGCAGCTTAGCGGCCTCGGCGGGCGAAGACAGGATCCTGGCCTTCCCCGACATGATTCGCTCACCTACCCCTTCGCCTTTCGTGAGGCATTCGCCTTTTTCCTTCAATTCATATTCAACCACGAGGAATGGGTTCTTTCGGGATTGCACGGTCTCGGGCCTTGCCTGTACGATGAAGAACTCACCGGTGAGGCCATCCTTTGCCCATTCGATGTCCATGGGCTTATTGTAATGCTGTTCGATGAGGACCGCCCATCGTGCGAGGTCGGTCACTTCATCGTCCGTCATTACGAATTGCTCTCTCTTGTCGGGCGCGGTGTCGAGATTGAGCGTCCGGGTGAGGACGCTGGCGTGATCGCCCGCATAGACCATGGTCTTTTCTTTTTTGCCCAGCCTCCGTTGAATGATGGCTTTTTTTCCCTGGGCCAGGGAAGGTTTGAAAACCAGGAACTCATCCGGGCTTACCTCTCCCTGCACGATGTTCTCGCCCATTCCCCATACGCCGGCCACATGGATGACGTCCCTGAACCCGGACTCGGGTTCAAGGGTGAAGGCCACGCCTGAGCAGGCCTTATCCGACCGAACCATTTTCTGGATGCCTACGGACAGCGCGATCTTGTCGTGGCCGAAGCCGTTGTCCTCACGGTATTTGATCGCCCTGTCCGTGTACAGGGAAGCGAAGCAGGCCCTTACGGCCTCCATGAGCTGTATCTCCCCGCTGATATTGAGGTAGGACTCGTGTTGACCGGCGAAGCTTGCCTCCGGAAGATCTTCGGCGGTAGCGCTGCTGCGGACGGCCACGTCGGCGTGCCCATGAGAACAGAGCGCAGCATAGGACGCAATGACCGCGTCCCGCAGGTCGCCCGGGGTCTCCGCATTGAGGATGAGCGCCCTCGCCCGTTTTCCTATGTCCGACAGATTGGAGAATTTCTCCCTGTCGAGGCCGAGGAGCAGCCCGCTGAGGACGGGGCGTAACTTATTGTGATCCAGGAAATGCCAGAAGGCCGCCGCGGTCGTCGCGAAGCCATCCGGTACGCGGATACCGGCCTGGGTCAAATTCGAGAACATCTCGCCGAGGGACGCGTTCTTGCCGCCCACGACCGGAACATCGGCGATGCCGATCTCGCTGAATTTTTTGATATAGGTATCCATAAAATCGCGATTTATACTATTACGCTGACTTTGATATTTCTGCTGACTTCGATATTTCTTTGCCGTGTTCATTTTGGTCCCTAAGGGTCCAATGATCGGTTCGGGTCGTCTCCATCCAGAGATTGCCGCTCTTGCGGAACACCTGCGCAGACAGTCTGAAATGATCCTGCAGCTCTCTTTCCAGTTCATAGACCGTCATGCGATCGGATATTTCCACGTCTCCTTCCGGGATATCCTGCATACGCAGGTTCCGATGAGGACAGGAGTACAGGGCAGCATCCGCGGGAAGGCGGTGGTAGCCGCAGGACTTGTCGAAAAACTCGAGTTTCAGGTAGGGATAGGTCCGGTTGAATTCCGTCTGTACCTCCTGGATGATGCGGTTCGGGGTGATATGAAGTTTCATAAGGGGGGTGTTTTTTATTCATTTGTCATAATGACCTTGAGGGCTCTTTCTTTGCCGGGGTTCGAGAACACGTCATAGGCCTTTATAATATCCGACAAGGGGAACCGGTGGGTGATCAATTGTTGGGGATCCAGTTTTTTTGACGTTACGGTCTTCAGGAGCATCGGCGTCGTGACGGTATCCACCAGCCGGGTCGTTATCGTTATATTTTGAGCCCAAAGGGTTTCCAGGTGGAGCTCCACGCTCTTTCCGTGAACCCCGATGTTGGCGATATGGCCGCCGGCGGTCACGATAGACTCGCAAAGCTCGAAGGTAGCGGGAATACCCACGGCCTCGATCGCGCAATCGACGCCTTTATTACCGGTCAGGGATTTCACTTTGTCTACGACGTTCTCCTTCGAGCTATTGATCGTCCGGGAAGCGCCGAATTTTTTGGCGACTTCGAGGCGATTGTCGTCGACGTCGATCATGATGATCTCAGAGGGCGTATAGAACTGAGCCGTCAGCAGCGCCGCCAGTCCGACGGGGCCTGCACCGACGATGGCGACCGTATCGCCGGGACTGATCCGGCCGTTCAGGACGCCGCATTCGAAACCGGTCGGCAGGATATCGCTCAGCATGACCAGGGCCTCTTCGTCAGCCCCTTGCGGGATCTTGTAGAGACTATTATCGGCGAATGGCGTTCTCACGTATTCGGCCTGGGTGCCGTCGATCAGATGACCCAGGATCCAACCTCCTTTTTCACAATGGGAATACATGCCTTTTTTGCAATAGTCGCACTTGCCGCAGGAACTGATGCAGGAGATCAGCACGTGATCGCCTTTCTTGAAATTATTGACGGCGCTGCCGATCTCCTCGATCACCCCCACCCCTTCGTGACCCAGTATCCTTCCCGGCGTCACTTCGGGCACATCGCCTTTGAGGATATGCAGGTCCGTCCCGCATATCGTCGTCTTATAGACCTTGACTATGGCGTCTGTGGCATCAAGGATCGCCGGTCTCGGTTTGGTCTCCCAGGATTTTTTTCCGGGACCGTTGTATACGAGTGCTTTCATAAAATGTCTGTTGAAATGGTTAAATGATGATGATTGATTATGTGGCGAAGGCCATGGGCACATGGTTGTTCTCAAAACGACCCGTCTTGCCCTCCAGCCGGACACGGAACACCACGCCGCCCACTTTGGCGAGATCGTTCGTGGCGAAGGGCCAATCGGGTGAGAGTTTGACGGTCTCGCTGGCCACCAGGGGCAGGATGCGTCCGGCGAGTTTTTGAAGGGCCTCGTTACGCAGCGCCTTGTCCGTGAGTTCCTCGAACTCACCCCAGGAGATGACGCTTTGCCAATTCGCCATATTTCTCATTTGGTCGACCTCAAAACAGATCTTTGGGTTCTTGCGCATCATGTCGACCTTCATTCCCGGCTGTGCGTGGCAATAGATGTATTGGCCGTCGTAGGCATAACTGATCGGCACGACATAGGTCTTACCGTCGTAGTGGCAGCCGATACGGCCTACGACCTGGCCGGCGAGCAATTCTTCCATTTCCGAGGTATTGAGTTGACCCATCATACGATTTGCAATTTTACTTTTAGTAATTTATTGTGATGACATCTTGAATATGACCGGCTGGCGTTTGTAGGACTTGACCTTACGACCGTTCTGAATGGCCGGCGTCCATTTACCGCTCTTTTCGATCACGCGGATTGCCTCCTCGCGGAGGCCGCCCTGCGTCGGACCGCTGATCGCTTCCACCTCGCTGACGATGCCCTCCTTATCGACAATGAACTGTACGATGACGGTACCCTGGATCTCGTTACTGAGCGCTTCGTCCGGGTAGCGAAAATTCTTATTGAGGTAGCGCATCCAGGCGCCAAGTCCACCGGGGAACTCCGATTCGATCTCGACCTTCATAAAGGTCTTGTCATAGTCCTCCGTTTCCTTGACGGCAGGGGCAGCCACGACTCCTTTGCCGGCGTCGGCGCCGTTGGGCGAGATGACCCCCTCATCCTTGACGCCTTCCTGGTTGATGGCGCCGATGCGGGTGTCCTGCAATCGCTGCTGTTCGGGCGGCTTTTCGTCCTCCTTGACCTCATTGTCCTTTACGATACGGGGTGGAGTGAATTTCGTGACCTCCACCTTGGGCGGTTCCTGCTTGACGGGAGGCGGCGGGGGCGGCTCATTTTTCTTCTCTTCGGAAACCTGTTCCAATTGAACATCGTGCACATAGAGCGCTTTTGCGATGGCCTCGTGCTTCCGACTGGCAATCGTATAGGCACCGAGGAACAGGATCGTGACGATGACCATGCCCAGCAGGGCCTTGATCAGGCGCCAATTGTAGGTCTTCCTGAGCTGATAGGCCCCGTACTGTTTATTCCTGCCCTCAAAGATGATATCCAGGAGGGATGCGTTTAATACTTTGTTGGCTTCCATAACATAAATTATAGACCTAAAATTACCGAGCCTGCCGGGCGGCCTTTATGACCTTTCTCATGCCGGATGGAGATAGTCGTCATGTGCATGGGCGATGCGGGCGTCTAGTTTTGCCTTTATAAATCAAAAACTATTGATATGAAAAGGAATGTAGGCGTGGCAGACCGGATCATCCGCATGATCCTGGCCCTCATATTGATCGCATTGGTCTATTTCGGCGTGATCACCGCTGTCTGGAGCGTAACCGTGGCCTGGATCCTGGCTGCCGTATTCGTCTTTACGTCCATTGCGGGTAGCTGTCCTTTGTATTCCCTCTTCGGGATCAGCAGTTGCCCGCCCAGGAAACAGGCACATTAAGGGATGGCGCGAAACATGGAGGGATGAGCGTGAAACATTAACGGAGGAGCGTGAGTAGGTTCCGCCAAATTTTGTTATTTTCATCGAATAATGAGGATGAGAAGGCGGACATTATTGGTACTCGGTGGCGGCCTTGGGGCAGGAGGCGTGGCGCTCATGCTGATCCCGGTGCTCGACAGGCAACAGCCTGTCACTCTACCCTTCGTTCTCGGCATCTTTTTGCTCCTGTTTGCCGTCGTCCTTCTACTTGATCATTATTTCGCGAGGCGCAAGGCGGCGGAAAGCGATCGGTTGGAGTTGGAGCAGCGGCTCAGCTTTCTCGTGCAGCATATCAAGGATTATGCGATCTTTCTGATCGATCCGGAGGGACGTGTCATGAGTTGGAACAAAGGGGCCGAGCAAATCAAGGGTTATACCGAGGCCGAGATCCTGGGCAAGCCCATTTCGATCTTTTACACGGAAGAAGACAATCAGCGCGGTGAGCCTTTTCTCAACCTCAAGCGTGCCCTCGATGAGGGGCGATATGAGAGCGTGGGCCTCCGCAAGCGGAAGGATGGCACCATATTCTTTGCCGACGTCGTCTTTACTCCCATTTATGACGACCGGGGCGGACTCAAGGGATTCATCAAGATCACGAGGGATATTACCGAACAAAAGAAGGCGGAGGAGGACATGCTCAGTACCCTGCAACGGGAAAAAGAGTTGAATGAAATGAAGAGCCGTTTCGTAACCCTGGCATCCCATGAATTCAAGACCCCATTGAGCGTTATCCTTTCCTCTGTGTCGCTGATCGAAAAATATCCGGAAACGGAACAGCAGGACAAGCGACTCAAACATATTCATCGCATCAAATCCAATGTCGCCAATCTGAGGCAGATCCTGAACGATTTTCTTTCCCTGGAAAAGCTGGAAGTCGGCATCATCAAGAATGAGCCCGCGCAGGTTAACCCGGCCGAGATCGTTCGGGAAACGGTCCTGGATCTGGAACCCTCGCTGAAGGAAGGGCAGCAAATCCGGTTGCACTCCGACGGCAGGACCCGGTTCATTGAGCTGGACGCCCAGCTTTTGCGGAATGTCCTGAATAACCTGCTATCCAATGCCATCAAATACTCCCCCGAGCAGGGAGAGATCGACTGCCGCCTGCATTTCCGGCCGGACGCGTTGGAGATCGAGATCAGGGACCAGGGCATCGGCATCCCTCCGGAAGAGCAGGAGCACCTATTCGAGCGATTCTTTCGCGCCTCGAACAGCACCGGGATCCCGGGCACGGGGCTGGGCCTCAGCATTGTAAAAAAATACCTCGACCTGATGGGCGGCCGGATCGGCCTGGTCAGCATTCCCTGGCAGGGGACGACCGTTACCGTGACCTTGCCTGCCGGCGATCCTTTTGACCATAATCAGCGCGAGGGCTGATCAAATTCATACCGAGGGGCATACGGTTGTTTTACTTTCGACTGATAAAACAACCATGGCATCCACTTCCAAATTTCAGGCCTTCCTTACCGAAACCGGAGATATCGCCCGGTTCACGGGCAGGTATTTTGTGCAAGGCGTCAGGCCCCGGTTTGAGATCGGGGAACTGCTCAGGCAATGCTTTCTCATCGGTTATAATTCCTTCCCGCTTGTAGGGCTTACGGGTTTTATCATGGGTCTTGTGCTGACCATGCAATTGAGGCCTTCCCTGGTGGACTATGGGGTCGAATCCCAGTTACCCGTCATGGTGGGTGTAGCCATTGTCAGGGAGATTGGTCCGGTGATCACGGCCCTGATCTTCGCGGGCAAGATCGCCAGCAGCATGGGGGCGGAGCTGGGTTCCATGAAAGTCACCGAACAGATCGATGCGATGGAAGTCAGTGGCACCAACCCGTTCAAATACCTGGTCGTCACGAGGGTGGCCGCCTCGACGCTCATGCTGCCCATACTCGTCATTCTGGGAGATACGATCGCCTTGCTGGGCTCTTTTATCGGCGTCAATATCCGGGCGAATACGAGCTTTACGCTCTTTTTCCGCCAGATCGTCAACAGTTTCAATTTCGGGGACGTGTTGCCTGCCTATATCAAAACCTATTTCTTCGGTTTTGCCGTGGGCATCATCGGGTGTTACAAAGGCTATTATTCCAAGAAAGGGACTGAAGGGGTCGGCCGGGCGGCCAATTCCGCCGTCGTCATGTCCTCCATCCTGATCTTTATCATCGACCTCATTGCCGTTCAAATCACAGACCTGCTCGGGATCAATTAACAACCATGACACCTGACGCACCATATGAAATCAGATCAGCTCCTGCGGGGCAGGCGGAGCAACAGACTCCTGCCCATGTGCAGCAGGGGCAACCGGCCATCATCATCGAGGGGCTTTGCAAGAAATTCGGGACCCATATCGTTCTCGATCATTTCAACCTGACCGTCGGCAAGGAGGAGAACGTGGTCATCCTGGGCAGGTCGGGAGTCGGCAAGTCCGTGCTCATTAAATGCATCGTCGGGCTATTGAGGCCTGACAGCGGCCGGATCCTGGTATTCGGGAAGAACATACCCGATCTGGATCATGAGGAGATCGACAGGGTGCGTGCGAAGGTGGGTTTTCTATTCCAAAGCAATGCGCTTTATGATTCCATGACGGTGCGGGCCAATCTCGAATTCCCGCTCCGCAGGCATTGGATCGCCATAGACCAGAAGGAGATCGACGAGATGGTGCAGGAAGTATTGGACAATGTCGGTCTCGGACATACCGCCGACATGATGCCGGAAGAACTATCCGGCGGGATGCGAAAACGCATTGCGCTCGCGCGGACCTTGATCCTGAAACCCGAGATCATTCTCTATGATGAACCGACCACGGGTCTTGATCCGGTGACCGGCCGGGAGATCAGCCGGTTGATCGTCGAGATGCAAAAGAAATATCATACTGCCTCCATGATCATATCGCATGACATGGGCTGTGTGAAGACGACGGCTGACCGCGTGGCGCTACTGATCGACGGAAAGTGTTACACGGAGGGCACCTATGACGCATTGAAAAGATCGAACGATAAAAATATTGCTCAGTTCTTCGAATAAAAATATGAGGTATGGCAAATCTGAAAATAAGCAGTCTGAAGCTCGGCCTATTTGTACTTGCGGGGCTCTTCCTTTTTATACTGACCCTATATATCATTGGGAAGAACCAGAACTTCTTTGGCTCCAGTTTTGAGGTCAGGGCCCGTTTCAGCAACGTCAATGGCCTCATTCCCGGGAACAATATCCGATTTGCGGGCATCCAGGCGGGAACCGTCAAGCATATACGCGTCATTAACGACAGCAGCGTAGAGGTCGTCTTGTCGATCGACAATGAGATGAAGCCTTATATCCATAAAAATGCCGTGGCCTCTCTCGGTACGGAAGGCCTGATGGGGAATAAGGTGGTAAATATCGTTCCGGGGAAAAGTGCCGCTCCGTTGATCGGATCCGGCGATCTCCTGGCCACGCCGAAGACGGTCAGCACCGATGAAATGCTGCTGACGCTGGCCACCACCAACAACAATATTGCAGAAATATCCGAAGGTCTGAAAGGGACTATCCGGCGGATCAACCAAAGCAAGGCCCTGTGGGGCATCCTGGATGACGGGAGCCTGGCGGGGAATATCCGGAATTCTTTAAGGAACCTCAGCCAGGCCAGTTTGCATACCAATGAAATGACCCGGGATCTGGGCGACATCGTCAGCGATATCAAGGAGGGGAAGGGTTCCATCGGATCGCTGGTTCGCGACACCGTTTTGTCTTCCAGCCTTGCACGGGCGGTAGAAAAAGTGCGTGATGCGGGCGCCTCCATTGACCGGCTGGCGGGGCAACTGGATGAGACCGTGCAGGATATTCACCGGCAGGTAGCGGAAGGGAAGGGAACGGTCCATGCCTTATTGCAGGACAGTGCCCTGGCGAGGAAACTCGATGCGTCGATGGAGAATATCCGGGCTGGCACCGATGCCTTCAACCAGGACATGCTGGCGTTGCAGCATAACTTCCTGTTCCGCGGATATTTCCGGAAGCTTGAAAAAGAAAAGAAGAAAGCGGCGGCAAAAAATGAAACCGCCGGGACCCATTAAAATATCCAATAAAGGAAAAATACTTCCTATGTTACGAATAATTGTTCCCGTCGATCTCACTGAAAGTTCTTCCAATGCCGCGAGGTATGCGGCGGATATGGCTACGGCACTTGGCGGCGAGATCCACCTTGTCCATGCCATGAACCTTCCCCCGGATCCGTTGCAGGTCCCGATCCCGGACTACGCGCTCGATGAAATGCGTGACAGCAGCCTGACCTTCCTGGAAACACTTGCCGCGGACCTAAAAAAAAGAACGAATGGAAAGCTGAGCATCGGAACCGACCTGGAGACCGGGGACGGGGAAAGCAGCATCAGGGCCTTCTGCCGATGGAAACAACCGTTCCTCGTTGTAGCCGATGATGCGTTCCAGAAGTGGGCTCCCCGTTGGTCCTGGCCTTTCTTACGGGTACCCGCCCAGGCTGCATTTCATCCCGTAGAAAATATTGTCGTAGCCTGCGACCGGGAGGACATCCATGGAGTTCCGGGCGTTGCCGCCGGGTTCTTGGGACAGCTTCGGCACCTATTGGGCGCACATTTTGACATTGTCCATTTCTCTTTGCCGGGGAAAGCGGGCCGGGAATCCCCGAAGCCCGGATCAGGAACCTGGATAGAAAGCGAAAGCGTCGAAGAAGGGATCCGTCAGTACCTCGCGAGCCACCACGCGGACTGGGTGACCGTATTCCCAAAGAAAGGCGGTTCATTTCATCATTACGAAAGCCTGTCTGAAAACCTATTGCTGGAGTGCCCTCTGTCCGCCATGGCTGTGCATGAGTAGGTCATTTATGGGCGATGAATACCGGGATGCGATGTTGGAGGATCAGTTCCGCCGAGAAGCTCGCAGAAAAGAGTTGGGAGAGCGCGGACCGGCCGAAACTGCCGGTGATCAACCAGGGATTGCGGAGCATTCCAAGCCAGGTGTCGTAAAACTCCGGCGTCTTCATTTCAAGTCTCAGGACGCGAAACCTTTTGAAATGCAATGAACAAAGCTCCCGGATTGCCGCTTCATCCGGAATTTTTGCATCCGGGTCTTCATTTACGTATACGAGGGTTGCCGGAATGCGGCAAAATTCGGGGAATAGGTAGGCGAACTGGCGGATCGCAAAGGTGGAAGCGGCCGAGCCGTCGTAGGCCAGGATCAACTCACCGGGCAGGGTGGATTGGTCAGGCAGCAGGAGTACCGGGCATTCCGATCTGTGCAGCATGACCTTCATCCAGGCATTTGGTTGGTCCTTATCCAGGTCGGCAAAAAAATGCCGGCTGCTGACCAGCATCAAATCCGCGTAACGGGACTCCTTGTGCAGGGAGGGGATGGAAAAATCCTCCTTATCGACGTGGATCTTCAGCCTGATACCAAAATCCTCGCAGAATCGCTCCAGTCTCCGGCTAAAATAGCCCAGCGTACGCTCGTCCTCTTTTCCGAAAGATGATTCGGGGGCCAGGGTCCCTTCGCGCAGTTCCAGCATGGCGGCGTAGTCCGATTGGGGGACAAAGGCCGCTGTCAGCAGAGACGGGGTGACGGGTTGCAGGGTGGCTACAAAATCCAGTAATTCCTGGGGATAATGTGTGCCTTCAAGGGGAAGGAGGAGTTTTTTCATACGAACTTCTTTAACGATGTGCAATGAAGATGGGCAGGTTAATGGTTCGGAGGAGCAGGCTGGCATGGCTCGGTTTGAGGAAGCGGGAAAGGATGCCTCTGCCATAGGCGCCCAGAACGACGACCGCATTCTTCTTTTCCAGCAGGTAGCCGAAGAGTTCATCCGAAGAGTTGCCGGTCAGGTTTACGAACTCGACGTCCTGATAATGGGCCGACAGCCATTCTTTCATTTTGAATTGCTCCTCGAGCGTGCTGTTATCGGTCTTGTGTACGTTTACCACGATCGCCTTCTTATTGTGGAATACGGGGAACAGGTAGGTGAATTGTTTTATCGCAAAGACCGAGGAACTGGTGCCGTTATAGGCGAAAATGACCCTATCCAGGGTATCGAACGCGTAGGGGGAGACCATGACGGGGCATTCGGCGGCCAGCAGTACGTCGCGGATGAATTCTCCGGGAAACTCCCGTTCCGATTTGCGGAAGGAGGTTTCGGGGTCGAGGATAATGAGGTCTGAGAAGCGGCTTTCTACCAGGATCTCGCCCAGGGGCACGCCGCGATCGCGGTGTACCCTGGCGGGCACTTCGCGGCAGATGCAGGCTTCCCGGAAGGCGCGGATCTGCTGCAGGACGGGGTCGGCCAGGGCCGCAGTATCCCCTTCCTTGAGAACGGTTTCGAGTTCGTCATCGGTTATGGTCGCAGGGCCTATGCCCTCGGGATCGCCTTCGAGAAAGACGCCGGTCAGGCGGGAGCCGGTCAATTTGGCCAGGTAACAGGCAAAATCGATCGCGTAGGTGTTTTGCCTGATCCCTTCCATCGCCAGTAATATCTTTTCCATACGCTTTTTTGGTAAAATAACGCCGATTAGTGAAGGCTGACCATGAGGTGTGTCAAGGGGGTGCGTGACTTTGATCACCTGAGCCTTATCATATGGCGGGATGATTTAGATCAGGGCTTGGCGCCCCATGCCGGAATATCTTTAAATTGAGTAGTAATTGATATGTTCAAGTGATATGTTCAAGGAAAAATCCCCACACATCCTCTTATTCTGTTCAATCGTCACGTTGACCACCGGCGTATTACAGTGGCTGAACCCGGCCCTAAGCTTTTTCGACGGAGGGTTGCTGATCGCCATCCTGTTAACGATCTTTTTGAAAAAGGACGGCTATACCACGCTGTTCGGCGGGATCAGTGTCGCGCTGGTCATCGCGGCGAGCTTTTATCCGCAGGAGGGCGTGGATCAGCGACAGATCCTATTCCAGCATTTATTCGCCCTGATCACCGTCGTGCTGGCCACGGTCTTTGTACTCTACCTCAAGAAACTCTACCGGTCGCTCGAGTCCGAGCAGCAGCAGGTCAAGGCCCTTTTCGAGCATGCCGCCGAAGGCATTATCCTAACCGACGATCAGGGCAAGATCGTCCTGTTGAATCCCGCGGCCTACCGTCTCTTCCAATACGACCAGGACGAACTGCCGGGCCAATCCATCGACGTGCTGATCCCTCAACGCTTCCATCACCGCCACGCGGCGAACCGGGAAAGCTTTTACCATCACCCGGGAAACCGGAGCATGGGCATGGGCCGCGATCTTTTCGCAAGAAGGAAGGACGGTAGTGAATTCCCCGTGGAGATCAGCCTGGGCCACTATCAACAACTGGGCAGGCTCTTCGTCATCGCCTTTGTCGTCGACATTACACAGCGAAAACTAAGCGAGAGAGAGTTATTGGCCCGGCAGAAGCAACTCGAAAAGATCACAGAAGATATGCGCAGCCTGAACACCGGGCTGGAGGCCAAGGTCGAGCAGCGTACCTTCATACTCCGCGAGGCACTGCAGGAGCTCGAAAAGTCGCAGGAAGAGCTGAGCGAGGCGTTAAGCAAGGAAAAGGAGCTGGGGGAGATCAAGAGCCGGTTCGTTTCCATGGCCTCCCATGAATTCCGGACGCCACTGAGCACGATCCTTTCTTCCGCCAATCTATTGTCCCGATATACCAGCACGGAAGATCAGGACAAGCGCGATAAGCATATCAAGCGAACGAAGGACGCCGTCAAGCACCTGAATAACCTGTTGGAGGATTTTCTTTCGCTCGGAAAACTGCAGGAAGGGAAGATCAAGGCCGATCCTTCCCCCTTTTCGGTGCGGGATCTCCTGGAAGAAGTGACGGAAGAGATGCAATCCCTGGCCAAGGAGGGCCAGGTCATTCACTGCCGTTATGATGGAGACCGGGTGCTCGTCAGCGACAAACGCATGGTCAAAAATATCCTCATCAACCTGCTTAGTAACGCGGTGAAATTCAGCGCGGAGGGCGCCCCGATCGAGCTGGGGGCCAAGTCGCGGCCCGCCGGGATCGCCATTTCGGTCCGCGACGAAGGCATTGGTATATCGATCGAGGACCGGCAGCATCTGTTCAGCAGTTTTTTCCGGGGAGCCAATGTCATCAATATTGAAGGCACGGGGCTTGGCCTGCACATCGTCAAGCGATACCTGGATCTCCTGCATGGCAGCATACAGCTCGACAGCGAGCTTGGCAAAGGAACCGTTGTGACCATCGAGCTGCCCTCCAGTGACAACTGATGCCAATGGCCACTGATGCTAATGGCAACTGACGATCTGTGCCGGTTTGGCGGGCAGCATCGGGCTGACAAAAGGGATCCCGAGGTTCATTCCCCGGAGGATCAGGAGGATCGCCATGAAGGCGGTGAGATATGGGAGCGCATTCCGGATCCGTTGCCGGAACGAGACGCTCACGAGGCGTCCCGTGGCCTGCAGAAATAAGAGCATCGGTAGGGTGCCGACGCCAAAAAAGGCCATAAAACCTACGGCCCCGGCGATGTCTTGAGTCGTCAGGGCCCCGGCTATCGCCAGATAGACCATTCCGCAAGGCAGCAACCCATTGCCTATCCCCATCAGAAAAAACTTCCCTGGCGAAGGGGAATGCCAAAGCGGAGCCATCCCTCGTTGCAAAGCGTTATACAGGGCAAGAATGGCTGCCGGCATCCGGAGGGATCTCCCACCCCTGAGCATGCGGATGAGCACCTGGCAGAGGATGATCGTACCCAGCAGGACGGATAAGGTCTGCTGCCATCCGGCCAGATAGACAGGCCTGCCCAACAAACCGATGACCATTCCCCCAAGGGCGTAGACGCCGATCCTGCCTGTGTGATACAGGGCGATGGCGGACCCGCGACGGGAAGGATCCATCCGATGCACCGGCAGGGCAAGCACGAGCGGCCCGCACATACCCACGCAATGGGCGCTGCCGACAAGACCGAGACTAAATGCCGCAAGTAAGGATTGCCACACGGAAAGTGAATTAATTGATGACCAAGGGTTGCTCGATGAAATAATTTATTCCGCCGGTCTCCCAGCTGACTTTTACCGTATAATGACCTTTCCGGAGCAGGCGGGCCGCGATCTCCTGCCGGCCGAGCGCATCGGTGGTCAGCCTCAGGCTCCGGTCCCGGGTAATATCCGACGGGCAGTAAAAGAAGATTGTACCGCGCGTCAGCTTGCCTTTCATTTCCGCAGGAAGCCGGAGGATAATTGACTGGTCATGCCGGGAGAGTTCCAGTTTTCCGGACAGTGCGTTAGCCTGTCTCGTGCCGTCGATCACCTTCTGGTAGGCCAGTTCTTCTTTATAATATTGTTCCGACACCAGGTTAACCGGTGTGGTCGCGCAGCGATAGACCATATAGGATATCATCGAACCGAATGCGATGAAGACGACCAATATTTTATTTCCCCAGCTCATATGTTTCGATTTTTTTTAGTTCTCACTGCCCGGCACCGGCCCTAAAAAATTAGTTCTGATCTCGTCGATCTTTTTATTGCCTTCGTACAAGCCCAGGCGGATCGAGGTCTTTCTTTCGGTGAGCGTGCGGCGGGGCAATACGACGAAGAAATTCCCTGCCCCCTCGTCTTCCCGTTTTACCCTGATCGGTGCGCCTCCGATGATCTCCACGTCGCCTTTCCGGCCCTCGAGCCGTACCTGCAGGGGCACGGGGTGGACCGTCTTGTTGGCGATCTTGATCGTATACAGGTTGGAAAGGCTGTCGGCGCCACGTTCCTGGAACAACATGCCGGGTGCGCGCATGACCGTAGCGTCCACGTCCTTCCGGCTCCAGAGGAGGGCGGACAGGATCAATACGAGGAAGGTGAGAAGGCCTGTATATAGCTTCATACGCAGGGTATACCGCAAGGGTTCGTGGCCGGAAATGCCATACTCCGAAGCATAACGGACGAGGTTCGGCCGGCGCCCGGTCTTTTCCATCATCAGATTGCACGCGTCGATGCAAGCCGTGCAGCCGACGCACTCCATCTGGGTGCCATTCCGGATATCGATGCCGGTCGGGCAGACCTTGACGCATTGAAAGCAGTCCAGGCAATCGCCGTGGGGGTCTGTAGATTGCTTAGTGAATTTTCTTCTCGGTTCTCCCCGTTTGTAGTCGTAGGCCACGATCATTGAATTGCGATCGAGGAGGACGCTTTGTAAACGCCCGTAGGGGCAGATGGTCGTGCAAACCTGTTCGCGAAAGTAGGCGTATACGGCATAAAAGACCGCCGAAAAGGTCAGGATCGACAGCAGTCCGGCAATATGATGCGAGATGGGCTCTGTCGCCATCTTTTTCACGCCGTTGATGCCGATCAGGTAGGCCAGGAAGGTATTGGCGATGAGGAAGGACAAGAGGTAGAAGGCCCCGTGCTTGGCTGCTTTTTTCGCGATCCTGGAAGCGGTCCAGGGCGATTTCGCCAGTACTTTCTGTTGTGCTGCATCCCCCTCGATCAGGTATTCCACCTTCCGGAACAGCATTTCCATGAAGATGGTTTGGGGGCAGACCCATCCGCAAAAGAGGCGCCCGAAGGCCGCGGTGAACAATACCACGAAGATGATAAAGGTCACCATCGTCAGTCCGAAAATAAAGAAGTCCTGGGGCCAGAAGATCTTGCCGAAGAGAATGAACCTGGCCTCTCCGAAATTGAAGAGGAAGAAGGGCTGATCATTGACGTAGACAAAGGGCATCGAAAAGAAGAGCAGGAAAAATGCCCAACTGATGTAGGTACGCAGGTTGTACCAGCTACCCCTGGGTTTTTGGGCATAAATCCAGTTCCGTTTTCCCCGTGCATCTACTGTCGCGAGGTGGTCCCGGAATGATTCCGGCGGCGGGACTGGAGTCGGGATTTGATCTGAGGTTGCCATATTATTTGGCCAGGATGCCCTGGGGCGGTTTAGGGTTTGGGGGATTTGAGCCCGTCAGCGATTTTACGTAGCTGGCGATCTGGGCGATCTGGGAAGGTGAAAAATCATCTTTCCAGCTTTTCATTCCTTTTTCAGGCCAGCCATATTTGATGGTTTTGAATACGTCATTAATCGATCCTCCGTGGAGCCAATAGGCGTCCGTCAGATTGGGGCCCACGCCCCCTTCCCCATTCTTGCCATGGCAGGCAAAGCAGGTCGTTTCGAAGATGGACTTGCCTGCCCCGAGATCGGACGGGGCTGTGAGGAGCTTGACGGTTGTCTCATCCACACTATTGGCCGACTTTTTCAGGTAGGCCTCCTTTTGGATTGCGGCCTCGCTGACGGCGATGGTATATTCTTCGTCCTGGAGGGGCGCGGTATGGGAGACATGGTAACGCCAGAGATAGATGGCGGCAAAAACCATCGTGGCGTAGAAACCATACTTCCACCAGGGTGGCAATTTATTATCCAGTTCGCGGATGCCGTCATAATCATGACCGAGGTCCAGGTCGGCCTCTTCCACGATGGGTTTGAACCGGTTCAGCCTGGTCCACCATGCCGAGAAGGAGAATGCCGGTTTTGAAGCGGCCGGAGCTGTGGCGGATGCGCCGATCGCCGATGCGGCGGCTGCGGATGCTGCCTTGGCGGATTCCGACTTCAGCAAGCTGTTGATATTATAGAGAAGGTAGAGTATGACGAGGATCTCCACGCCAATCACGGACACGATCATATAGAAGGCGGTATCACTCAGGCCATTGATCATGGGCCCGGTCACTGCAAGCGGCAGTATGCCTGCCTTATGTTCGTTATTACGAGCCGCTTTCAATAAAATGGCGGCCAGTGACCGGATCACGATGAGGAGCAAAACGATCACGCCGATCATGATCCATACGAAGGGTTGGGACAGGGACGAGGGTTGTGCCATAAACATGATTTTTAAATGAACCAAGGATCAGTCGAGCGGGATATTCCGGATCTCCTCGATCATTTGCTTGTCCGCCTTGATGGACCAGATGAGCATGATCAGGAAGAAACCGCCGAACAGCAGCAGGGAGGACATCCCGTATATGCTGACCCCGCTGATCTTTTCCAGGTAATTGATGAATTTCATATCGAAACTTTTTGATTTATTTACTTATTGTCGGCATCAGTTCCCCATGACCGAATGGCCATCGTTGACTGCGGCCGTCTGCTCTTTAGGCGCCGCTTTGATATCCTTTCCCACTCTTTGCAGATAGGCGATCAATGCGACGATCTCTTTATTCTGGCCGGTGCCGATCTTATCGGATCTCAGCGAGGCCCTGATCGTCTGCTCCTGCCTGACGATATCCTGGTTGGCCTTCTCGGCATAGCCATCCGGGTAGGGTACGCCGAGGGTCTGCATGGCTTTGATCTTTTTGTAGGTATCCACGGTATCGATCTCATGATCGAAGAGCCAGACGTACGAAGGCATGATCGAACCCGGCGACATGGATTGCGGGTCGAGCATGTGATTATAGTGCCAGCTATCCGGATATTTGCCGCCGATGCGGGCCAGGTCGGGGCCGGTCCTTTTCGAACCCCATTGGAAGGGATGATCGTATACAAATTCTCCCGCCTTGGAATACTCGCCATAGCGGGCCACCTCGTCACGGAAGGGCCGGACCATCTGGGAGTGGCAGAGGTAGCAGCCTTCTCGCACGTAGATATCCCGTCCGTGGAGTTCCAGGGCCGTGTAGGGCTTGACGCTGCTGATCGTCGGAATATTCGATTTAACCAGGAAGGTCGGAACCAATTCGATGAGGCCGCCGATCACCACGGCGATGAGGCTGAAGACGAGCATCTGCATGGGCCTCTTTTCGATCCAGCGATGCCAGTGCGAGCGGCCATGCGTTTCGGAGGTACGGACAAGGGGCGCTGCTTCGGCCGCTTCATTGCCGACGAATTGCCCCCTGGCGATCGTCTTGCGCAGATTATAGACCATGATGAGGGCGCCGGAGAGGTACAGGGCCCCGCCGAGGCTGCGTGTCACGTACATGGGGATCACGTGGGTTACCGTTTCGAGGAACTGGAACTTCAGCTGACCTTCTTCGGTAAAGCTCTTCCACATCATGCTCTGCGTAAAGCCAGCCCAATACATCGGCACCACATAGAGGATGATCCCAATGGTTCCGATCCAGAAATGCGTGCCGGCGAGTTTTTTGGAGTAGAGGGGGGTGTTCCACATCCGGGGGATGAGCCAATACAGGACGCCGAAGGTGAGGAATCCGTTCCAGCCAAGGGCTCCGACGTGTACGTGCGCGATGGTCCAGTCGGTGAAATGGGAGATCGCGTTGACATTTTTGAGGGCCAGCATGGGGCCTTCGAACGTTGCCATGCCATAGCAGGTGATGGCCACGACGAGGAACTTCAGCACCGGCTCTTCGCGGACCTTGTCCCAGGCTCCCCGGAGGGTGAAGAGTCCATTGAGCATACCACCCCAGCTCGGAAAGATCAGCATGACGGAAAAGACGACGCCGAGGGACTGGGCCCAGTCGGGCAAGGCGGTGTACAATAAATGGTGAGGTCCGGCCCAGATATAGATAAAGATAAGCGACCAGAAATGGACGATCGAAAGACGATAGGAGTAGATGGGGCGGTTGGCCGCCTTCGGAAGGAAATAATACATTAAACCCAGGTAGGGGGTCGTCAGGAAGAAGGCTACGGCGTTGTGCCCGTACCACCATTGTACCAGGGCATCCTGGACGCCGGCGTACCAGCTGTAGCTTTTCCACATCGTCACGGGAAGTTCCATGGAATTGACGATGTGCAGCATGGCCACGGTGACCCATGTCGCGATATAGAACCAGATCGCGACGTATATATGCTTTTCGCGGCGTTTGATGAGCGTACCGAACAGGTTAATTCCGAAGATCACCCACACGATCGTGATGGCGATATCGATCGGCCATTCCAGTTCAGCATATTCCTTCCCGCTTGTCTTGCCCATCCATAATGTGATGGCGCCGGCCACGATAATGGCCTGCCAGCCCCAGAAATGCAGCTTGCTGAGCAGATCGCTGAACATCCTGGTCTTGCAAAGGCGTTGCAGGGAATAGTATACGCCCATGAAAATGCCGTTGCCGACAAAGGCGAAGATCACGGCGTTGGTATGTACAGGGCGCATCCGGCCGAAGGTCGTTGCGGGCAGGCCCAGGTTGATCGCCGGGTAATAAAGGGCGATCGCCGCCCAGAGGCCGGCCAGCATTCCTACGACGGCCCAGAGTACGACGGCATAGGCAAACCACTTTACGATCTTATTGTCGTAATAAAATTTTTCAAGCTGCATGGTTATTGATTTGTCGGGTTTTTGTCGGGATCGATTGCCGGCAATGCCTCGTCGTCGAAGAGGATGCGCCTGGGAGGAGAATAGTCATCCTCGAACTGGCCGTTCCGAACACTGCGGACGAAGGCCGCGAGGAACAAAAGGGCTATGAAGAGGCTGGCGATCAGCAGGATGATAATAACGCTCATATTCCGGTTTAGTATTTTGATAGGGTTTGTTATATAATTGGTAAAAATATCCTGAACAGGAGCCGCAGGGAATGATCTCCGTCAGGGCTTATCCTGATCCTCCTCATCTGAAAATGGGCGCCCCGGGTTGACACCGAGGCGCCCCGCATCACAACCTTAACCACCTGGCAACCCCGTTACTGGATCCGTAGGTTACCAACAAAATCGTCAATGAACTGGAAGGCATCAGGATCGCTGCGACCAGGGGGGACAGTGCCCCGCTGACCGCGAAGGCCAGTCCGACCAGATTATATACTATGGATAGTATAAAACTTGCCAGGATGATGCGTTTACCGGCCCGGCAGAGACGGATAAAATCCGGCAATCGTCCAAGCCCGTCGGCGCGAAGGATCGCGTCGCTTGCCGGGGTAAAATTATTGGAGTCCTCCGTAAGCGCGATCCCGATGTCACTTTGTTGCAGGGCGCCTGCGTCGTTCAGGCCGTCACCGATCATCATCACTTTTTTGCCGATGCGCTGGAGGTGCTGGATGTACCTGGATTTACCCACCGGGGTCTGGTCGAAGAGAAGTACCGTGTCGCGGCCAAGGAGTTCCTGTACCTGATCCTCTTCGCGGGCATTGTCTCCGGATAGTACGGAGAGCGTCGCGTATTTTTTGACCTTGCAGGCCAGATCGGGCAAGCCTTCGCGATAGCGATTGGAGGTCGAATAGAAGCCCAGCAGCTTTCGATCGATGGCGACATAGATGCGCGTGCCTTTGCCCTTGTCCTTTGATTCGCCGGTGAGAAATGCCAGGGAACCCAGCGCGATCCGTTCATGGCTGATGATCCCTTCGACCCCTTTTCCGGGAATCTCCTGAAAATGCTGAACCTCCGGGGAGCGGCCGGCATTCATCCGGCCGGCATTCAAATGCCGCGAGAGCGTCTTGCTGAGGGGATGATGGGATTGGGCAGCGAGTATCGCCACCGAAGCCTGCTGTTTTGGGGTCAGTTCATCTCCTGTATAAAAGAGTTCCTGCCGGCCTGCTTCGGTCAGCGTACCGGTCTTGTCAAAAACGATATGGTTGGATACGGCCACCCGCTCGATGGTTTCCGCATTCCTGAGATAGAAATGATTTCGACCGAGGATCCGGAGCAGGTTGCCATTCGTAAAAGTGCTGGACAGGAATAGCGCGCAGGGGCAGGCGACAATCAGTACAGCCGTCACGCTGTTCCAGACCCGGGCGGGATCATGCGTGCTCCAGTAGAATGCGGCGGCGGCTGCAACGGCCAGGACGATATAGGTGAAGTAGCGGCTGAGCGGATGAACAAACGAAAAATCGCCCTCCGTTTTGGATGTGCGGTCGTTCTTATCCTTGCGATTCCAGAGTTGGGTCAGGTAGCTTTGCGCCACCTCCCGCACCACCAGCATCTCGATCGCCGCGCCGGTCTGGCGTCCTCCCGCGTAGAGCAGTTCTCCCATTTGTTTGTCCACCGGCAAGGATTCACCCGTCACAAAACTATAGTCGATGAGGGCCTTGCCGCGGGTGAGGATACCGTCGGCCGGGATCAATTCTCCGCTATAAATGCGAAGCGTATCGCCGGTCCGGATATCCGCCATGGTCTTGATCGTCTCCCCATCCTCTCCTGTCGTTTCATTGCGAACGAGGACGGTCACCGCGACGGGGAAGTAAGACCTGTAATCCCGGTCGAAGGACAGGTTGCGGTAGGTCCTGTCCTGCAGAACCCGACCGGCCAGCATTAGAAATACGATCCCGCTCATGCTGTCAAAATACCCCGACCCCTGTCCGGAGAAAACTTCCCAGACACTGCGGACGAAGGTTACGCCAATGGCCAGGACGATCGGTGCGTCGATATTCAGGAACCGGTGGCGTAATCCCTTCCAGGCGGAGGCATAAAAGGGTCGGGCGCAATAGAGCACGACAGGCAAGGAGACCAGGAAATTAAGGTAGCGAAATACCCGTTGAATGGATGGCTCGGAAAGATCGAGGCCAAGGTATTCCGGAAAGCTGATGAGCATACTGTTTGCGAAGCAAAACCCGGCTATGCCGAGCTGGAACAGGAGGCCGCTTGAGGGTTTGGAACGGGGCGCATCCCAGTCGCGAAGGCTGATATGGGGCTCATAGCCGATGGAGGTGAGCAGTTCCGCCGCCGCACGCAAAGAGGTCCGACGAGGGTCAAAAATAAGTCTAACCTGTTTGGCCGCAAAATCGACGCGGGAGGAAATGATCCCCGGGTCGAGGCGATGCAACTGCTCCAGCAGGTAGAGGCAACTACTGCAATGGATCTGGGGGGCATAGAATTGAACGTGCGTCTCCGTATCATTTTGAAAAGCGATCAGGCCGGCTGCCACTTTGGGGTCATCCAGGAAGGCGAATTTATCCTTACGAACGCCGATGCGGCGGTTGATGCCGGGATGGTCGTTCAGGCGGTAATACGTGCATAGTCCGGAATGGTCAAGCAACTGGAACACCATGCTGCACCCTTCGCAGCAAAATGCCTGTTCGCCCAGGCGAACCGGATCCGGGGGGCAACCCAACCCGCAATGGCTGCAACTGACTATGTTCTCCGCGACTGTTTCCATACTTACCGGAATAAGCGCGCAAAGTAGCCGGCATCGGGCGGACGACCCATGACCTCAATCAGGGAAAACCCTGATCTCCGTCAGTTGGGGGAATTGCAGTAATTATGTAGTATTGTAGTTACATAAACCTATAACAACCTACTTTCCATGCGTAAACTGCTAGTAATCGACGATCACGATGACATTCGTGAGAATATTGCCGAGATCCTGAGCCTGTCCGGCTATGAGGTTTTTACGGCCCCCAATGGGAAAAAAGGGGTGGAGACAGCGCTGAAGGAAAAGCCGGAGCTCGTCATTTGCGATATCATGATGCCCGAGCTGGACGGATATGGCGTATTGCACCTGCTGCGAAAGAATGAATCGACAAGGGATACCCCGTTCATTTTTTTGACGGCGAAGACCGAGCGTTCCGATTTCCGGAAAGGCATGGAGATGGGAGCGGACGACTATATCACCAAACCTTTCGACGATATCGAGTTGCTCAACGCCATCGAGATCCGGCTCAAGAAGTACGATATCCTGCATGGCAAATATTCGGGAGATGAGAAGGGAGCCAGCGAGCTTATTTCAGATCTGAGCACGTCCGGCGTATTACGGCTCGACGTGCAGACGGCGGAAACCCAGGAACTGTCCAAGAAGATGAATCTCTACCAGGAGGGCAAGCGGCCCAAGGCGCTGTATTATGTAAAGAGCGGGAAGATCAAGGCCTTCCGGATGAACGAGGACGGAAAGGAATACATTACCAACCTTTATGTTGCCGGAGATTATATCGGTTATCTGCCGCTGATGGAAAACAAATCCTATGAGGACTCGGCCGTCGTGCTCGAGGATGCCGAAGTAGCTCTCTTTCCCCGCGAAGAATTCCTGGACGCGCTGTATCACGATCTGGCCATCGCCACAAAATTCATCAAACTCATTGCCAGGAACGTGCAGGAGAAGGAAGAACGGTTGTTGCAGCTTGCTTACGGATCGTTGCGCAAGCGGGTCGCCAAGGGGTTATTGGACATCCATGCTAAATTTGCCACTGCGCAGGCCGATCAAAAAAACAGTTCGACGCGTGTTGCCCTTGCCATCTCCCGGGAGGATATCGCCCAGTATATCGGCACGGCCACCGAATCGCTGATCCGCACGCTTTCAGACTTCAAATCCGAACACCTCGTGGACATCCTTGATGGGAAGATCCATATTACCGATGTGAAGAAACTGGAGAATTTATTGTATTGATTGGGCGCCCGGCGCAGGGACCCAGTGTTCGGCGACGGGAGTCGCTTTAAACCTTTTGTAGAACGCCTTCTCCAGCCATTCCCGGTGTTCCGGGTGGGCCAGGCCGATCAAGGCCTGCGCGCGTTGCTTCAGGTTCATTCCGAACAAGTTCACTTTGCCGAATTCGGTCACCACCCAATGAACATGGCCTCGTGTGGTGACCACGCCTGCGCCTTCCTTCAGGAAAGGTACGATGCGTGAGATGCCGTTCGATGTGACGGAGGGCATGGCGATGATCGGCAGACCACCCTGGGAAAGGGAGGCTCCCCGGATAAAGTCCATTTGGCCGCCGATGCCGGAATATTGGTAGCTCCCCATCGAATCAGCGCAAACCTGGCCTGTCATATCGATCTCGATGGCGCTGTTGATCGCCGTGACCATGGGGTTTTGCCGGATAACGCTCGTGTCATTTACGTACGCTATGTCCATGACCCGAACTTCCGGGTTATCGTCTACAAAATCGAATAATTTGCGGGTACCGTTCATAAAGGACGTTACGGACCGGCCGGGATTTAATTTCTTTTTCCGGTTATTGATCACGCCGGAGTTGATCAACGGGATCACTCCGTCGGACATCATTTCCGTGTGGAGTCCCAGGTCCTTGTGGCCAGAAAGGTTCTTGAGCACCTGATCGGGAATATTTCCGATGCCCAGCTGAAGGGTCGAGCCATCTTCTATCAGTGAGGCGACGTGATGACCTATTTTTTCGATGGTTGCATTATCGCCGCCGTCATAACGTAGTTCAGGCAATTCGGCCTCATGAAAAACCATGGCGTCGATATCGCGGATATGGAGGAACCCATCCCCATGCGTCCTGGGCATCCGCGGGTTCACCAGGGCGATCACATGCTTTGCGGTGTCTACGGCCGCGCGGGCGATATCCACCGATGTTCCCAGGCTGCAATAGCCGTGAGCGTCCGGCGGGGACACCTGGATCAGGGCCACATCGAGGGGCAGGATCTTTCTTTTAAACAGCAAGGGGATCTCGCTGAGGAAGATGGGGACATAATCCCCGTGCATGCTATTGACCACCTTTCGGGTTGGACCCGAAACAAAGAGTGAATTGACAAAGAAGCTCGACTGATAAACCGGATCATCGAAATCCAGGTCGCCCATGGTCGTGATGCTGACGAGCTCCACGCGATGGAGTTCCGCATGGCGGGCCTGCAAGGCTTTGATCAGCGCGACGGGCGTGGCTGCGCTACCATGAATAAATACTCTGTTTTCCGATCTTACAATAGCGACGGCCTCTTCGGCCGTCATATATTTTTCCTTTGCCATGGTCAATTGAATTGGTGATTAGAACGATAAAAGTAGGGCATGACGGAGCCCGCCCATATGACCAATCTCATCTCATGGAAGGATTTAGGTCATGTGCGAGGGGAAGGTATGGGGGTAGTTTTGTAGCAAAGGAATTCAACATGAAAGCGATCGTCGTTCCTATAAATTTTTCCGCATGCGCGGCCAATGCTGCCCGCTATGCGGCCGATCTTGCCCTAGCGATCAGGTCCGATCTGCACCTTGTGCATGTGATCCAGGCCCCGGTCAGTTCTTCGCAATTGATCATGACGGAATACCTCTACCAGGAAATGGTCGATTCCGCAAACCAATCGTTGGAAGGATTTCGGGTCGAACTGCAAAAAAGGACAGAGGGGAAAGTAAACATCCATACCCTTTTGGAAGCAGGCAGTCTGCCGATCAAGGTCAAGCAGCTCTGTCAGAAACTCGAACCCTATGCCGTGATCCTGGGCGCCTCTGGACCCAGCCTGGAAAAATTCCTGTCGGGCAGCCCGATCTCATCGCTCCTGCATACCCTGAACTATCCCGTACTCGTCGTGCCGGAGACTGTGGGTTTCACGCGATTCCGCCGTATCCTGCTAGCCTGCGATCCGGAGGACCTGGGATCCGGCCTGCCGCAGTCCGTACCCTTGTTAAAAGAACTGCGTGAACGATTCGGTTCCCGGTTCGACATCGTGACCGTGGAGACCGGCAAGGCGGAGGCCCACCACCATGCGATCGTCGGGACGGTTGCGGCGGGCGAAACGTTGAAAGAACCGTTGAAAGAACTTTATCCTGAGATGCATGTGATCCAGTCTGCGAAGATCCAGGATGGGGTCCTGGAATACCTCAAAGAAAATGAGGCAGATCTGGTCATGGTATTTCCCAAGAAGCACGGCCTATTCGACTTTCATGTCAGTCAGTCCAGAAAACTGGCCAAGCACAGTCCGATCCCTGTCCTGAGCTTACACGAATAATTGGGTATCTTTTCATAATTACAGGTGGCCATAAGGCCGGTCCGATTGGGCCGGCCTTTGGTTATTGGGGGGGCACTGTTATTGGGGGGCCGCTGTTTTTGAGGCGCGGCCGATCAAATAGCGTTACTGAATTGAGGACCTGAGGAAGAAGGAGGATTTGGGGACGGAGGGGCGCCTGCCAGGGCCGACTTTCCGCAACGGATCGACGCATTCCCCCTGGCTCTTTCGTCCCGCAGGAGATGCAGGTCGAATGCTTTGCAGACATGGCGCAGCAAGGTGCGTCCCGTGCCGGACAGGGTGAGTCCGTCTTCGCGAAGCACGAGAAGCCCATCGGACTCCAGTTCACGCAGCAGGGGCAGCGTCCATTCTTCCAGGGTCGCCGACCAGGCCCGATCGAAGATCGTTGACCCTTTGCAGGCGATATCCAGGATATGCCGGCGAAACACCAGATCTTCCGCGGTAAGGAAATAGCCCCTGGTCACTGCCAGACCACCTACGCTGACCGCGCGGTAGTATCCTTCGAGGGTCTTGTCGTTTTGGGCAAAGGCCAGGCCGGTGTCACTTATGGCAGACACGCCGAGTCCCAGCATCAAACCGGTTGCCTGCGTCGTATATCCCATAAAGTTGCGATGCAAGGTATTCGACTGCCAGGCCGTGTAGAGTTCGTCCGTTGGCAGGGCAAAGTGATCCATTCCGATATTGGAATAGCCATTTTCCGTAAGCCATCGCTTGCCTTGCTCATACAGTTCCATCTTCTGCGTGGCGGAAGGCAGATCCAGCTCATTGATCAGGCGTTGCGAACAATTCATCCAGGGCGTATGGGCATAGCTGTAGAAAGCCAGGCGGTCCGGTCTGAGACTGATCGATCCGAGGATCGTATGTTGCAAGCGGTCCAGGGTCTGCAGGGGCAGGCCGTAGATCAGATCGAAATTGACGGCGGCAAAACCCAATTCCCGGGCCTCCCCGGTGGCTCGACGGAGATTGTCGAATGGTTGGATGCGGCGGATCGCCTGCTGTACCTCCTTATTCAAATCCTGCACCCCATAACTGATGCGGCGGAAACCAAGCCGGTGCAAGGTAGCCAGGTGTTCGCGTGTCGTATTATTCGGATGTCCTTCGATACTGAATGCATGTTCGGGGTGAACGACCGAGCCGGACAGGATGCCGGAGATCAGTCTGTCCAGGTTATCCGGCGAGAAGAAGGTGGGCGTGCCGCCGCCGATGTGGAGTTCGCGGATCACCGGTGGCGTATCCATTAGCTCAAGGTATGTTTTCCATTCGCTGAGGATGGCTTGCAGGTACTCCTCCTCGACCTTGTGATTGGTCGTTATTTTCTTGTTGCAGCCGCAATAAATACAAAGCGACTCGCAGAAGGGCAGGTGCAGGTAGAGGCTGATCCCTTCCGATGCGTTGCACTCCGCAAACCGTTCGCGAAAGGACGACTTCCATCGCGGTATATCCAGGTTCTCCTTCCAAAAGGGGACGGTCGGGTAGCTGGTATAGCGGGGAACGGGTTGGTTCAACTTCTGTAAGAGCGCCGGGTTTATTTCCACGGAAGATGTTTTGCCAAATGTAATGTGCTGCCGGTAGGCCGCACCTGATCCAAATCAGGGGCGAAACTGATCTAACTCATTTTTTGAGATGGACAGGAGTCTAGGGCGGATAGTTGGATCTTAGGATACCGGGATATTGACGATGAGCGTACAGCCCTTTCCGGGCGCCGCATCCAGGATCACATTCCCATTATATAAGCTGGTACGTTCATAGATATTGGATAGACCCAGCCCGCGCCGGGTCGCTTTCGGATCGAAGCCGCGGCCATCGTCGGCAATTTCCATTCTTAGCTGGACCTCGTCGCAATGCAGGTCGATGACCACATTTTTCGCTTTACTATATTTTATTATATTCTTGACTTGTTCCTGCACGATACGGAAAAGGGTAATCTTCAGGTTCGGGTCCAGCGCTTCGACCCCTCTTTTATTATTGTGCAGGAAGCGTATATCGAAACGCTTGCAAACTTTCAGTTCATCTACCAATTTACGGATGCTGCCCAGCAAGCCGTCTTCTTTAAAATCGGGCATGACCATGTCCCTGGCGAGTTGGCGGAGTTCTTCTATTGCCAGTCCGACGATCTCGATCGAGCGGGCCTTGATGGAGGCAAACTCGGGATTATCGGAGTCGAGCTGGCCGATGAACAATTGGGCGCTAGCCAGGATCTGGTTCACGTTATCGTGCATCTCATGGCCAAGACGCGCCCGTTCCTCCTGTTGGGCGTGGATGATCGCTTCGGCGGTATTTTTCTGTTGTTTGAGCTTTTGTTTGGCCAACTGCGACTCCAGTTTTAATATTTCCTGGCGCGCCGTATAGGATTCGGTGATATCCAGGGCTTCGCCGCCGGCCAAGGGGCGGGAGGCGCCGTGAATGGGAAAGACGCTGACGCGGAAGACGTGTTCCAATCCATCGGCCATCACGGACTTGATGATGCCATGTTCCGCCCTTTGTTCACGAAGGGCCAGATCATGTTTTTCCCGAAGTGCGAGGAATAGAGGTTGGGGAATGAACATAGACATGTCCTTTCCGATAACCTCTTTCCAGCCATGGAAATATTTCAATAAAGAGCGATTGGCATAGACCAGGTTGTTATTTTCATCTATGATCCAGGACACATAGGGGGTATGATCCATGAAGGATGAGAACAGGGCCTCCCTGGCCTGCACTTCCTTTTCGAGCAATTTTTCCTTGGTCATATCGTGAAGGGTCGACACGACGGCATAGGGTTCAGATCCGTCGTTCTCGAACAAGGGTTGGGAATTCCAAAGGATAAATCTTTCCTGTCCATCTCCGCAGGGCCAGGCGATAATCCGGTTGGACTGTGGGCTGAAGGGCGAAGAAGGCAATATAGAGGTGTCGTTGTATAATACGTCGAGCGTCGTGTCGAGTATTTCGGCGGCACGTTGGTTGGCGGCGATCAGGGCGCCGTCCTTATCCCTGACCAGCCAGCCGATATTGAGGCCTTCCATGATCGACTGATAGTTCCTGCCTGCCAACGTCGAGTATTTTTGCTGTTGTTCTTCACCTGCGATATCGTAGCCGAGGCAAAGCAGCTTGTTTTCCCGCGATCTTTCCTCCATCAGGGGACTGATCTTCCATTTGACCCATTTATAATGACCATTTCTGACGCGGGCCTCCACGATGACCGTTTCTCCGTGCCGGCGGCAGTCGGCGAAGGACTCCCTGACGCGGTCCAGGTCCAGGCGGTGGATCATATCCAGGAATGCCTTATTGGCGATTGGCGCTTTTGCCTGGTGAAAAGCCTTAAACAAGGGAGTATTTACGAAGGTGAGCCTGTCGTTCCGATCGATGACGGCCATATAGAAAGCCTTATCCTGATCGGGGGTTGTCGGCCATTCTTCGAGGGGAAGGTTATTTTTCATTGGCGGTATGGTTCATGGATTTGGATAGCGCGGTTCTCCTCAGGCAGAAAGCGCTGCCGGGATCAGGTCGAAATCCAGAGACTTATCGAAGAAACGACTTGCACCGAGCATCCGGCATGCTTCACGATATTGGGGCGTAGCCTGGTTCGTCATCATGAATACGAGCATCTGCTTGTACTTCTCCCGGACGAACTTCAGCAGGTTCATGCCGTTGTCATCGGGGAGGTGGATGTCCAGGAGGATATAATCCGGCCTCAGGTCGTCCAATATGGCCAGCGCTTCCTTGCATGTGCCGGCGTGGACGACGAATTCGATATTCTCCGCTCCTTCCAACATGGAGATCATTCTTTCGAGGACGACGAGTGAATCATCGACCAGGAGGACTACTTTTTTTTCTTTGTTCATGGCGTGTACATTATAATACAAAGAAAGTAAAGGGGTGATGTATTGAAAATAGAACAATGTATCGATCGGACGTACAGGAATGCAAGGGGGAATGTGGCCGAACGACTACAGGATCAGGGAAGGGAGGCCAGGAGGTCGGGCAGGTCGTCGAACTCGGTGGATTTATCAATGAAGTGGGCGGCGCCGAGGGCCTTGCAAAGAGAGCGATAGTGGGCGGTTGCCTGGTTGCTCAACATGATCACGGTAGTAGACGGATGGGCATCGCGAAGATATCGAAGCAAGTCGATGCCGTTCCTTTCATTTAGGTGGATGTCCAGGAGGACGATATCGGGTTCCTTTTCGCCGAGGAGTTTGATCGCCTCGGGATAGCTGCAGGCAGACCGGATATCGCGTATCGACGCGGAGTCTTCGAGCAGGGCTTCGATCCTTTCGATGATGAGGGGGGAGTCATCGACAATGTATAGCATTTTACCGTCTTCAGCCATAAGCTGTAATATGAAGATAAAGATAGACCGCGGAAATCCCGTTTTAGGTAGAGAACACCCTTAGATTCCTGTAAAGGGCGCGCCACAAGAGTGTAGTTGATCGACTACATGCCTTCAGGGTAAATTGTCAGGCCCTATAAGAGTTTGTGTTCAATGGCATAGAGGGTGAGGTCGGCATTTGTCCGCACATTCATTTTGGTCATGATCCGGGCGCGGTACGTGCTGATGGTGGTCGCGCTGAGCGATAATTTCTCACCGATCTCGGAGACGGACCGGCCGGCAGAGAGGAGTTTGAATACTTCGAATTCGCGGTCGGAAAGATATTCGTGGGGCCATTTTGTGCCTTCCTGGTCGATGCTTTCGGCGATCTTTTCCGCCAGGCTGTGCGTGATGTATTTCTTCCCTAAGAGCACGCAGCGTACCGCCTTCACCAGTTCGTTCTCTGCGGAATCCTTATTCAGATAGCCCGACGCCCCGGCCTTCAGGACACGCACGGCATATTGTTCCTCGGGGTGGACGCTAAGGATCAGGACGGGCAGTTTCGGATAATTCTGACGGATCTGCTGTAATACTTCGAGACCGCTGCGGCCCGGCATCGAAATATCGGAAATGACCACGTCCCAGGTTTCCCTGATCACCAGGTTAAAAAGGTCATCCGCATCGGCGACCTCCACAATATCCGCGGCCAGGAACTCTTCTTTCAAAATCTGCCGGAGGCCTTTACGGACCACGGTATGGTCATCTGCGATAAGGATTCTCATGTACGTAAAATTTTATCAACTATTGGTAAGCGTTAAAGGGATATTTACGGTTAGCGAAAGGCCATTGCCTTCTCCGCTCTCGATCTCTACGTTGCCACCAATCGCCAGCGCCCGCTCCTGCATGCCGACCAGGCCAAGCGTCTTTTTCGGCGCCGCGCCTGCGTTCTGCAGAGGGAGTCCTTTTCCATTGTCTATTATTCTGAGATGGATGTGGTCATCGTCCGACTGGAGGCAAATGCCAACGCGTTTTGCCCCGGAATGGCGGGCCACGTTGGTAAGGGCTTCCTGACAAATGCGGAACAGACAGATCGAAATATCCGGGGGAAAACGCATATCGGCGGGGTCGGCCTGGAAGGAGGTCATGATCCCCGATCTCTTTTCGAATTCCTGCGCCTGCCATTCTATCGCCGCCACCAGTCCCAGGTCATCGAGGATGCTTGGTCTCAGTTCCGTGGCGATCTTTCGAACCGTTATGATCGTGTGATCCAACAATTGCTGGGTATTGACGACGCGGCGACTGATGGTGTCGTTGCCGACAGCCAGCACCCTTTTTGCAATCCAGGAAATATCCATCTTGAGACCGGTCAGCTGCTGACCCAGTTCGTCGTGAATCTCGCGCGCGATGCCGGACCGCTCCTCTTCCCGGATATTCTGCAGGTGAGAGGCCAGGGCGCGGAGCTCGACATTCGATCGGTTGATGGTTTCGCGGGCCTTGCGTTGTTCATTGATATCCCTGAAGAAACAGGAAATGCCTTCGGCGGAGGGGGACATTGCGCAATCGATCCAGAGCCCGAGCGAAGGCGAGAACATCTCAAAGTGTCGATTCTCCTGCCGGCTCATCGCATAGCCGAACTGCTGTCCGAATTCATTTTTCAATGCGGTCGGAAAGAGCTGCCAAAAATTCTTCCCAATAAGGTCGCCGACCGCGCGCTTATTCATTTCCGAGGCCATCCGGTTGACGTAGGTGATCAACCCCGTTTTATCGATCGACATGAATCCTTCGGACAGCCGGTCGAATACGCTGGCGAGTTCCTCCGTCTTTTCGCGGACCTGCCCGGCGAGATCCTCGTTGAACTTACGGAGCAGATCTTCGGCCCGCAGCCTTTCCGTTATATCCCTGCATACCAATACGTAGCCCTGGAAGCGATCTTCGGGGTCCCTGATCGCGGAAATAGACAAGAGGAGGTGGAGAGGAGAACCGTTCTTGTGCATATGGACTACTTCACCGGACCAGTATCCTTTTTCGGCCACCTCTTTACGCCGCGACTCGCGGGATTCCGGGTCGTCCGTGTCCATCCGCAAATCGGAGGTGGATTCGCCGATGGCCTCCTGCCGGGAAAGACCATACAGGTTCTCGGCCGCCTTGTTCCAGGATACGATGCGAAAGCCATTATCCACGGAATAGATCGCGTCGGTGCTGTCTTCCATTAGTCGGGCCTGGTAGGCGATCTTTTCTTCGGCCATTCTTTTTTCGGTCATGTCCCGGGTTACTTTCGCAAATCCCTGGAGCCGGTGTTCTTCGTCGTAGAGGGGGGTAAAGGCGACATCCGCCCAAAACTTCGATCCGTCCTTTCGCAATCTCCAGCCAGTACTTTGGTAATGACCGTTGAGCCGGGCCATTTCCAGATTATGCGTGGGCATGAATTTGGCGTTGTCCCCGGCTGTATAGAAGATGGAGATGGGTTTACCGATCACCTCATCGGCCGCATATCCTTTAATGGCCCGGGCCCCCTCGTTCCAACTCACGATGTGACCCGAGGTATCCAACATGTAGATGGCATAATCCTTGATGCTGCCGACAAGCAGCGTGAATCTTCGTTCGCTTTCCCGGAGGGCCTCCACGGCCTTTGTCTGGAGGACATCGCGTTTGTTAAGGAGTGCGGCGTTATACCAAATGATGAATAGAAAGCAAGAGATGATACTCAATACGAGTATGGACACGCCGAATTCGACCGTAAACAGGCCTGCCCAGGCGCCCAGGAGGCGCAGCCAACCCAGGCAGATCGGCGCCAGCAAGGCAAAAGGGATCAGCCTCCTGGCCGTAACGCTGCCTATGCGAGTACCCGTAATATCCCGCATAATGCCCTGGTCGCCGGTGACTAAAAGAAATGCAAGAGAAAAGATCAGGAAGCAAAGCGCGGTATGGATGGTCATCGGCACGAAGCGGAAGACGCCATAGAATTCGCCGACGCGGTAGAGATAACCTATGACCGATAGCAGGCTGATGGCGCCCGTCAGCAATACCGGCCATTGCGCGTGCAACCGAAACTTTCCTTTCCCCGCACCAAGAAGAAGAAGAGAGACCGAACAAAGGACAAAACATGCCGCGGTGATCCCGGCCATGCGATTAGGGAAATGATTCAAGCTATGAGCGATCTGAGGCCCGGTCAGCCGGGACAGGCCGATCGCCATCACGGCCAGCGCGCAGATCAAGGCCGCCCATTTTATTCGCCGTGATGGCGATCGGCTGATCATCCCAAGTAACGAAAAAGCCGACAGGAGGAAGGCCACTGCCGACGTGGGATTCATGGCGGCTAAATCAGGTATGGGGCGAATGAAGAAGTCGATATCCAACTGCCAACCCAGCAGGTCCAGGATGGCGATCAGGATAATACCTGCAATAAGCCAGACCGCCAGTTTTCTCAGCCTGCGGTGGATCGAATCGTCAAGTCTGTTTGATTTGCGCATAGTTTGCCGGGGGATTGCTAGTATCCGCTCAAATCGGGCTATCCAACTAAATAATTACTTGCTAATCAGAACTTAACGCAGGTTGAAAAAAGGATCGCTTCGTAGAAACAACAATATATAATATTTTGTAATAAGATAAAAATTTTTCTTTGCCCCCAGAGGGCAGTGGCGGCTATGCGGGCACGTTAAACGCCAAACAATTGATCCAGATCATGCGTTACGAATCGCCTCAGGGCATGTAGATCGACCTGGCCGGGATCCGGTTTCCCTGGATGTCAGAGGCCGACACAAAGTAGATCGTTTTGTGAGCAAGGCCGGAGACGGAGGTACTGACGGCGCCGAGTGCATTGGCGCGACGGATCAATCTTCCTTCCGTATTATAGATGGAAATGTCGTGCTGAACGGAGGGGAGAGATTGGGGGAAACTGATAATGAGCTCGCTATTCCGGCAACGGATGGTACACTGCGGAAATGTTTTGTCCGTTGTGCGGATGGCCACCACAAAGGAATAGCGTGATCTTCCGTCTATGTCCACCTGACGGAGACGGTAGAACAGGGACGTATCCGGGAGGTTCATGTCCGAGAAGGTATAGGATGCCGGCATGGAACTATTGCCCTGGGGATTGGATGAAGGCACCCATCCGATGGAATCGAACGTATTGCCAGCCGCACTTCGTTCGATGATAAATCCGCGATTGTGCTCTTCCTGCGCGGTGGACCATTCCAGGCGGACCGATTGACCTGTCCCTTGCTCCGCTTTGAAATAGACAAACTCTACCGGAAGGATGCCCGGCGTAGCTACGACGGTGCAATTGGTATTGCAGGATGCGTCATAGGAGCAAATGCCCCAGACGCTGCCGGTTTGCGGATCCGTGAGTTCGAGGGACAATGTGCCGACGGTGGGCAGGTTATTGCCATAAAAGCAGTAATTCACCTGGGTGGTACCGCCGCTGATGGAGGGAACACCCGCCGGCCCGAACGGAATGGTCTGCAGGGTGGTGCCTGAATTGGTCAGCCAGACCCTGGTGATCGCAAATGGTGAAAGCGAGGGATTGGACCCGGTGTATTTGAACTGCAGGTTCCCGGTCTTGGAGAGAACGGGCACTGTCGCATAGATGGTGCCGTTGAAATTGGAGGCATAGGCGGTACCGCTGACGTTCGGGCAATTATTAGCCTGTCCGTTACTATTGGCCCTTGAGCCCACCGACGCACAGGAGGAGGGACTTTGAGCAAGTAGCTGCCGTACCGGGAAAGCCAGGAGGGTCAATACCAGGATTCGGGATCCATAAGAGTTGATTACGGTTCGCATAGGGTACTATTTTATGATGATTCGGATCTCAGCATTTGGATAAAGCCGTTGAGAAACCCGTCGATCAGATCGACGGGCTTCTCTTGAATGAAAGCGACCAAAACAACTTTTCGGGTGTACATACGGATCAGCGTGAAGGGCTAGTCTCATAGGGTGGATCTTGGACGTGGTTTCGCTATGGTTTTCACGGATCGGATGCAGACGCTATCAATTCCGGCTTTGTGGTTTCATAGGTACGGTCTTTGGGTTTTCAGGATTCGGATCCGGGTTTTTCAGGATTCGGGCTTCTGATACAAAGATGCGGCGGATCCGGCGCGGAATAAATAGAACCAATTATCAAGCTGCTGTAGCCAGGGCGGAGGGAGCATGTGGCCATTATACTACCGTCATACTAAGGCCCCGGGGATGGGCATTGCCCTGAGGGCAACGATTTTTTAATGGGAAACACTTACTAATCTAAGGCTCCTGAAGGGATTTGTCTTTTTTTGTTACCTTCAAAAAACAAATAGTCGGAAATAATCGTTAATCCGGATCATCTGGTTTCCATCGAGTAGTAACAGCGGTTAAGGGAAAACATGTAGCGTTTTGTGCTATGTTTTACAACCACCTAAAGAATACCCATAGGCTGGGCTGCCACTGTTTCGCCCTGCTCATAGCATTGCACTCGACTCCCTGTCTGAGCCAGGAAAAGGATAGCCTGCCCTCCCCGCATAGTTTGAAAAAATTGAGTCTTGAGGAGCTTATGGACGTCGAGGTCATCTCGGTCTCCAAACGACCCGAAAAACTGGCCGATGCTGCCTCAGCCGTTCAGGTGATTACCCGGGAGGACATCCGGCAATCCGGCGCGAAGACATTGACGGAAGCATTGCGTCTGGCGCCGAATTTAGAAGTGGCAAAGGTCAACTCCAGCCAGTGGGCCATCAGCGCGCGGGGATTTAACAATGTACTTGCGAACAAGCTATTGGTGCTTGTCGATGGGCGGAGCGTGTATACCCCCCTGTATGCAGGAGTATTCTGGGACGTGCAGAATCTTCTGCTGGAAGACGTCGACCGGATAGAAGTCATCAGCGGGCCGGGGGGGACGTTATGGGGTGCCAATGCCGTCAATGGGATCATCAATATCATTACCAGGCATTCCAGGGATACAAAGGGGTTGTATGTCGAAGGGGCGACCGGTACCGATCTGCCTGGCCTGGGAAGTCTGCGATACGGTGGAAACATTTCCCCGACCCTCTCCTATCGCGTCTACGGAACCGGATTCGAACTGGGGAACACGGTTCTCCCCAACGGTTCCCCTTCACATGACCGATGGCATTTGTTCCAGGGAGGCGGGCGACTGGATTGGGATAATTCGGAGAGAGACCGGTTAAGCATGCAGACCAATGCTTATCGTGGCAGGCCGAATCCGGACGGAGGCGATACATCAGTCCTGGCCAGCGGCGAAAATGCGGTTTTCCGATGGAATCACAGCCATTCCGATATTTCGGACTTTCAACTTCAGGCCTATTACGACAAGACACTGCGTGATTTCGGGAACGGCTTTGCCGAACGCCTTCAAACCTATGACCTGGATTGGCAGAACTGGCATAAGTTAAGCCGGCGGCATGCGTTGACGTATGGCGCGGATCTTCGCCTCATGGTTCACCGGGTCGCCAATCTTCAGTTATTTGAATTCCTTCCGGACCGGAAAACCCTCTACCTGTACAGTGTATTCGTTCAGGATGAATGGACGCTGGTCCCGGAAAGTTTGCAACTTACACTGGGAACAAAGATTGAACACAATAGCTATACGGGTTTTGAATACCAACCCAATGTCCGACTTTCCTGGAAGGCAACAAGAACTCAAACGATATGGGGGTCGGTGTCGCGGGCGGTCAGAACGCCGTCCAGGATCGACCGTGACTTCTCCTTATTGTTGACGCCTACGATCCCTATTATTTCCGGCAATTCCGGGTTCAAATCCGAAAATGTAATAGCCTATGAGTTAGGATGGCGGGTGCATCCGAAAGATAATCTGTCCTTCTCTTTATCGACTTTTTACAACGTATACGATAATATCCGAACTGCTGAACCCGGCCCGCCGCCAAATGGCATCCCTATTACCTTTGGCAATGGGGTTCAAGGCACCACCTTTGGGATCGAACTATCGGCCACCCAGCCGCTCACCGGTTGGTGGACGCTCCGCGGGGGGTACAGTCTGTTGAAGAAGACATTAACGGTCAAAGGAGACAGCAAGGACTTGAACAAGGGGAGTGCGGAAAGCAACGATCCGGAGGACCAAGTGCTTGTTCAATCAACCATGGAGCTACCCGGGCATGTGGAATTGGGAACGGTCGTACGCTATGTTGGCGACCTGCCCGACCCGAAAGTACCCTCCTACCTGGGGCTGGACGTCCGGATCGCGTGGACCTTGAACAAGGTTGTGGAACTGAGCCTGACAGCTCAGAATTTATCCCAGAACCGCCATACGGAGTTTATTCCCTCGTCACCTTCCGAGCGAGAGATACAACGAAGTGTATATGGAAAGATCATATGCCGACTTTAAGAACGATATGGTTTCAGGCCCGGATCGTGGCTTTGCTCCTTCTTCAGGCGGGGTATTTTACTGTGCAAGCCCATGCTCAACCAACGCGCGAATACCGGCTTAAGGCCATCTTCCTATTCAATTTCACTCAATTTGTCGATTGGCCATCCGGTATTTTTGAAACGGACAAATCGCCATTTGTCATCGGCGTACTTGGCGACAATCCCTTTGGATCGTACCTGGACGAAGCGGTTTCCGGCGAGACGATCAATGGTCACCCGCTTGTCATCCATTACTTCAGGAACCAGCAGGACGTAAAGACCTGCCACATTCTGTACGTCAACCTTCCCGAAACCAAACAACGAAAGGAAGCGATGGAAGGCCTCAAGGGAAAGGACATCCTTACGGTCAGCGATGCCTCCGATTTCATGGCGCAGGGAGGAATGATCCGGCTGCTTACGCTGGAAAATAAGATAAAACTGCAAGTCAATCTCGAAGCCTGCCGGGCAAGTAAATTGGTCCTCAGCTCCAAGTTGTTGAGGCTGGCGGAGATCTTTGACGCTAAAGGAAAAATTTAATTATGTTATTTAAGAACCTTCCCATAAGAAAAAAAATCCTGAGGATCGTCTTTCTCATCAATGGGATCGTTTTACTTGTCGCATGCGGGACCTTGTTTGTTTACGAAAATTATGTCTTCCGCAAATCCACCGTTGAGAGGATGTCGACGATCGGGAAGATCGTTGCCGCCAACAGCAGTGCCTCGCTGGCCTTTGACAATCCGCAGGATGCGAAGGAAATACTGGCTGCCATACGGAATGACGCGCATGTCGTCGATGCCTGTCTTTTCGACAATAAGGGAAGCCTGTTCGCGCGCTATGGGGCCGCTACGAATGATATTCGACTGCCTGACCATGCGGTTGAGACGGGATACCGTTTCAGGAACTCCCACCTGGAGGGATTTGAACGCGTCATGGAGGGAAACAGGCAACTTGGGACCTTGTACCTGAAATCAGATCTGGGAGCGCTATACAGCAGGTTGAACTTGTATGGCGTCATGGTCGCCATCGTGCTGATCCTTTCCTTCGGCGTAGCCTATCTGCTGGTCAGGGTACTGAAAGTCAGCATTTCCACGCCCATTTTGTCCCTGGCGGAAACAGCGAAAATGATCTCCGACAAACAGGATTACTCCGTACGGGCGGTCAAAATGGGGAGTGACGAGCTCGGTTCTCTTACGGAGGCCTTTAATCATATGCTGGACCGGATCCAGCAGCAAAATGAACGTTTAAAGGAATTCAACCAAACCCTCGAACAAAAGGTGGCCGACCGGACGGTAAAACTGGAGTCAGTGAATAAGGAGTTGGAGAGTTTCTCTTATTCCGTCTCTCACGATCTCCGTGCGCCTTTACGGGCTGTCATCGGATTCGCCTCGATATTGGAAGAAGACTATGGAGCCAGCCTGGATGGCGAGGGACAGCGGATCACGGGAGTCATCAAAAAAAATACCTTAAAAATGGGTCATCTTATAGACGACCTCCTGACCTTTTCGCGCGTCAGCCGCCAGGATATCGCAACCTCCACCATCGACATGGCCTCCATGGTCGATGAGGTAAGAGAAAGCCTGGCCCAGGAGCAGGATACGTCTAATGTGGAGTGGGCTATTCAGTCTTTGCCGCCGGTCAGCGGGAATGCCAATATGATCAAACAAGTATGGGTGAACCTCATGTCCAACGCGATCAAGTATTCCGGAAAAAAAGAGAATGCATGCGTTGAAATAGGGTCGTTCAGAAAAGACCGGCAAATTGCTTTTTTTGTAAGGGATAACGGCGTCGGGTTCGACCGGCAGTACAGCAATAAGCTGTTCAAGGTATTTCAACGCCTGCACAACGAAGATGAGTTTGAAGGAACAGGGATCGGCCTGGCGCTTGTGGAAAAGATCATTTCCCGGCATGGCGGTCATGTATGGGCCGAAGGCGAACCGGGGGAAGGGGCCTGTTTCTATTTCAGTCTTCCCTGAAGAAAATGATTAGTACAGACCAGAAATAATCAAAAGTCATGAAACAACAAGGAGTCGATCTGCTATTGGTTGAAGACAATATAAGTGACGCCGAACTGACCATCCGTCACTTAAAGAAGAACAATATGGCCAACAGCCTTATCCACGTGAAGAACGGCGAGGAGGCACTTGAATTTATCTTCGCCACGGGGAAATACGGAGATCAAATAGACCATATCCAGCGCCCTAAGCTCATCCTGCTGGATATTCATATGCCGAAGGTAAGCGGGATCGAAGTGTTGCAGAAGATCAAAGCAGACCCAAGGACGCAGTCCATACCGGTCATCATCCTCACCTCCTCGAAGGAAGATCCGGATATTCAAAAATGTTACGCGTTGGGAGCAAACAGCTACATTGTCAAGCCGGTGAATTTTGAAAGCTTTGCGGAAGCGATAAAGAATCTCGGGTTTTATTGGCTTTTGCTCAACCAGCCGCCAGTTAATAAAGTATGAATGACTGAATCTATGAAAATACTATTACTTGAGGATAATTCCGAAGACGCGGAAATTATCCAACGCTTGCTCAAGAAGGCCAAACCGGGATGCCTGATGAATCTGGCGACCGGAAGGACATCCTTCGTCAGCGCGCTGGAACAATGGCAACCAGACGTCATCCTGTCTGACAATCATCTGCCGCAATTCAGCGCGCCGGAGGCGTTGCAGATCGTTCAGGACCGTGGGTTGTCCATACCTTTCATCCTGGTAACCGGCACCGTTTCGGATGAATTTGCCGCCAATATCATTAAAGCCGGCGCGGACGACTATATCTTAAAAGACAGACTGACCCGATTGCCTTCGGCAATCGATGCCGCTCTCAAACACCGTGAGCTGGAAAAGGAAAAGAAGCAGGCCCTTGAAAGACTGATCGAAAGTGAAGACAAATACCGGACCCTTTTTCTTAAAAGTCCGCTTCCAAAATGGATCTATGATTTCGATACGCTGCGGTTCCTCGAGGTGAATGAAGCAGCCATCAAACACTATGGGTATTCCTTTGAGGAATTCCTGAATATGACCATCAAGGAGATCAGACCGAAAGAAGACCTTCAAACGCTGTATGAAGACCTGGCCGACGTAAAAGATAAGACTGACGCACGCAGCGGCGTATGGAGGCATCTGAAGAAGAACGGTGAATTGATCCTCGTTGAAACTACGGCCCATTTCATCAAGTACAAATCCAGGAAAGCCAGGATGGTGGTCGCACATGATATTACCGAGCGGACCGAAGCGGAACGGATGAGAGAATTCAACAGAAATAATCTCTCGGCACTTATCAATAACACCGATGACCTCATTTGGAGCGTGGATAAGGACCTCAAGCTGATCACATCCAACGACTCCTTTAATAAGACGGTCGGGCGAATTTACGGGAAGACGCTGCCTCAGGGCAGCCATATCCTTTCCTTCCCATTCAGCGAAGACCGGCTGCATCGTTACCAGGAGTATTATAAGCGGGCCATTGCGGGAGAGAGCTTTACCGTCGTCGAACAGTTCAATGATCCGTTCCCGACCTGGTCGGAATTATCGTTTTACCCGATCCTCCAACGAAATTCCGTCATTGGAACCGCCTGCTTTGCCAGGGACATCACTGAACGCAAGGCGGCCGAGGAGGAATTGCGTTCAATGGAAAATGAACTATTGAACCAGAAGATAGAAGCCCAGAAGAAAGTGACAAGAGCGATCATCAAGGCCCAGGAGAAGGAGAGAGAACATATAGGCAGGGAATTGCATGACAATGTGAATCAGATCCTGGCTTCTGCGAGGATGTTCCTAAGCATGAAGGATGCCAGGAATGGAGAATTGGCGGAAAAGTTCGAATACCCAAGGCAGCTGATCGACAACGCGATCGAGGAAATAAGGTCATTAACCAGCGGGTATGTCGCTCCCATAAAGGATATCAATCTCAAGGAACTGATCCAACTCCTGCTTGATAAGTTGGACGGCAATTCGACCTTGCAAACGAGTTTGGTCTTTGAACCGGCCCAGGATCCCCTGAATGATGAATTGAAGCTGAATATATACCGGATCGTTCAGGAGCAAATAAACAATATCCTAAAACATGCCGATGCGAAAAAGGTGACCGTCGGCATCAATACAGAAAATGGTTTTATCAATTTACGTGTGGTGGACGACGGCAAGGGATTTGATCCCGATAGACAGCGAAAGGGGATTGGTATCTCAAATATGTTCCACAGAGTGGAATCCTTTAACGGAGAGATAACGATCGAAAGCGCTCCGGGGAAAGGGTGCAAAACAACGATCAGGATCCCGTATTGACCGCGCACAGGCAAAGGGGGGTAGAATAAGAGGTTTAGCCGTCAAATATATTTATTCCCCGACAATATACAATGGATAGCGTTCACCAGTTCGTCTCCTGCGGCCTCCTTATTCAGATAGCCGGATGCGCCTGCTTTCAATACCCGGGCAGCATATTGCTCCTTCGGGGATGCGCTCAGGATCAGGACGGGCAAATTCGGGAAATTTCGCCGGATCTGTTGCAGCACCTCCAAGCCACTGCTGCCCGGCATCGAAATATCGGAGATCACCAGATCCCAGGGCTCATGCATCACCCGATCCATCAGTTCATCCGCGTCAGCGACCTCGACGATATTTGCAGTCATGATCTCCTCCGTTATGATCAGGCGAAGGGTCCTCCGAACCACAGCATGATCGTCTGCTAACAGGATCCGCATGGGAAAGTTTTTATTTTGTCCCGGTTGACGATCAATTTAAATAATAATGGAATAGGATAAAAATATTTCTTGGATCCTGGCCAGGTGACCAAACCGAAGAAGCCCCTCGACCTGATCGGGGGGCTTCTCTGACTAAAGGCGGCCAAAGCGACTTTTCGGGTGTACATACGGATCTCCGTGCTGTTTGTTTTCACGGATCGGATGTTGGCGCCGTCAATTCAGGGTTTGTGGTTTCATAGGTACGGTTTTCGGTTTTTCTACGGAAATTGGATCTTGGTTTTTCCGGGTTCGGATTCGGGTACGTTGGTTTTTCGGAAATTGGATTAAGGTTTCATAGGGTACGGATTCTCGGGATATATCAATTAAAGGGTAAGGATTCTTTTGCTTTTTTCGTTGTCCTTTCTGAACCAAAGATGCGACGAATTGCGCGCGGGATAAATAGAACCAACTATGAAGATGCTGTAGTTACCATAAATGATCATGTGGCCGTTATACTACAGGCGGGACGGGATATCAGGCGTTTAGCCCATGTTAAGGCGGGGTTCGCCGGTGAAGGCCCTAATGGAGACGGGACAATAGCAAAAGGGGCCTGTCTTGACAGGCCCCCGGGAATATGGCAAGGTCAAGAATGATCCGGATTATTCGCTTTTGATCTTCGTGGCTACGACAACCCATGTCTTTGCGTTGATGGACCTCATCTGGACGATCCGGTCGGGATTTTCCACCGTGATCGTATATGCGGTATGGTTCTTATCGCCGGTCCGGTACAATTCCGTAATCCAGTAACTTTTAAACTCCTTTTGCACGTCGGAGCGGAGCTTAACGGGCAATTGGGTGGAGAGAATGTTGCGGACGTGGCTTGGCGTGTTTGGGTGAGATCCAACGCCATCATTTGCGAAGACAGAACCGAAGCTAATGATCAGTAAAAGGCCAGGGACTAGAACGTACTTTTTCATAGAGTGAAATTTTCATTGGTTTGGATGACGCAAAGGTATATACGCCATGCGGCATTGTCAATGTTCCACGCTTTGAAGGTCGAAAAATAGGGTGAAACCCCTAGTCCAATACCCCCATCGCGGCGGATATGAGAAATTGATCGGCATCAAGAAAGGAGACATTTTGACCGTTTTTACCACCAAATCATCTTTTTCTTTAATCTGTTCCCTATTTTTGACTCACTAAAAGGATAAGGTTAAGTGGTTTTGGTTTTGATTGGGGCTGAAACAGAAGATTAACATCGAGGTTGGTCCTGGACTTTTACCTGAGCGGTAAATTTAAATTGGTAGCAAAACTTTACAGCCCCTGGCCTGACGGTCAGGGGTTTCTATTTTTCAGGCCGGAAGGCGGGGTCCTCAGGCCTCTTTCGGCGCCTGGTAGGGGATCAGTGTCTGGTTACGGTTATAATATATACAGACGCTATCCACCAGATGGTCGTAGATATCGTCCTGCAAAGGCCTCGAGGTCTTCATCAGCCTGCGGGTATCGGCCTTAATTCGTTCATTATCCTTCCCTTCGAATACCCCCGATCCGACGAGCGTTTTCCGGACAAAAACGGCCATGCGTTTGTTGCTCTTCCGGTTCCCATTCTCCTTGTTTTTTGCAGCCTCCCTAAGTAGCTCGACCGCACGCAGGAGTTCTCCCTGTACCGTACCTGCCGGTCCGGATGCCGGCACCAGTTCTTTCCATATCCGTAGGGCCAGTTCCGGGTAGTGCAGGTTGACGGGGAAGACGGGTTGTTGTGTAAAGGGCTGTCGGACGGATGGTTTTCGCGATTCCCAGCGGGCTACCAGTGTCTTCAATTCGGGCGCCGAATATTCCAGCCAGCCCCTGGCGCTCATGCCGAAGCGATTCTTATGATCCAGGTCTGCGCCCAGTGAAAGTATTTTTTCGATCACCCGAAGCAAGGCCGATCGCTGGTCCGGTTCAAGCCGTCTCAAAAGAAAAGCCTGGATGGCCCAATAGATGATATTGCTACCGTCGGCGTCCGCGACATTCACATCGGCGTCGAAGCCAAGCATAAGTTCCAGCGCAGGAAGATATTTCTCCTGCTGGACGGCGATATGCAGGCAATTGTATCCTCCTTTGCCGCAAACATTCGGGTTGGCGCCCCTCTCAAGCAGCCACCGGAGGAGTTCCAGTCGGTCCGTCTCGGATACAAAGCCGTTGGACAGCAAGGTGTCCATCAGGATCGGGATCCACGAAGAGGTATCGAGAAATGCATTGACGTCGAGGTTCTGTTCTTCGACCAGGCGTTTTACCTGGCCGGCGTCTCCGCGGGCAATGGCCAGGGAGAGCGCGTGCCACTGTTCAGTGGGTATGAGGGGGGGCATGGCAATCATATTCCTAATATACAAAAAACGCTGAAAGGTGTAAAAAACAAAAAACCGCCAATATTATTCGACGGTTCTTCCGGATTGGTTTTTAAACGGTTCGATCAAAGGAATTGGATAATGCTCGTAGGAATGGGTTTAGGTGGTAAATTGTTGGGTCAAAGCTAATTCAACCCAAAACAGAAACCTAGCGCAGGAACCCTCGATTTGTATAGGAAAACTACGATAAAGGGGGTCATCAAAGGGTCTGGATCGCAAGAGCGATGGCTTGCAGGAGGGCCTTATCGGGTTCCTTCCCGCGGTGGTCATGGGGAATGATTGCCCGGTATTGGCTTTCTTCGTCGCGTTCGAAGACCAGTTCCGTCCCCTCCACGTTGACCAGGAACCGGTGGGTATAGCCAACGGATTGCAGCCTGGCCTCGAACTCCAATTCTTTGCCTTTATAGTTGACCGGAATGTTGAACGGATCGTACATCGGGGAAATAGTACCTGGGGTCAATTATAGAATGTTTCCACCTTCACGCCTCCGGTGAGGGTTTGATACACGACGCAATAGCGTTCGGTGAGTTTGGCGAGGCTGGCCAATTGTTCCTCCGTAGCGTTCGAATCGAATTGAAAATGCAGGCGTATGCTCCGGAAGCCCACCGGCGCCTCTTTGGACACGCCGAGCGTTCCGCGAAAATCGAGATCGCCTTCGGCCTTTACCACGCCGCTACGGATCTCAACCCCAATGGCCGTCGCCACCGCAGTCAACGTGACACCGGCGCAAGCGACCAGCGCCTCAAGCAGCATATCGCCCGAGCAAGCCAGCATGCCGGTCCCGCCGGTCGCCGGATGGAGGCCGGCCTCCACGAGCGCGCGTCCCGTGTCCACTTTGCAGGACACGCCTTCGCCAATATTCCCCTGGGCCTTCAGGGTGATCAGCGCCGACTCCGGGTGCAGCTTATATTTTTCTTTAATAGGCGCCTGCAAGCCTTTCAATTCAGATGCGGTCATATCGCAAATATACGTTAAGGCAGCTTGAAATAGCCGAGGTGCATCCCGTCCTCATGCGTCGCCGTGCCGGCCTCTCCGATGAGAATGCGAACCCTGTTCTTTGAAGCAGGGGGGAGGATATCCTGGATCTCGTATGCGTCGTCGATATCGATGCCGTACTTGTCGTCGATGTGGGCCATGGCATTCCGGTTCGTCGGACCGTCGGGGATGGAGGTATGCAGATAGAAGGCGTCGCGCTTTGCCATTTGCTTTGCGCTGTCCACGTTCCCGGCGACTACGAGCAATTTGTAGTGCGCCTCGTCAAACTGGTTCTCGCGATAGCCACCCAGGTTGATAAAAAAAAGCCCTTGACCGGGATTGCCTCCTTCGGTCTTGCCGGCCCCGCGTTCCTTCACGGAGATGGCGTGTCCATTCACGGCGGTAACCTCCCGCCAGGCGTCGATATGGATCTTTCCGGCCGCTGAACTCCAAAAATCGATCATTTCAGGTATCAGCTCTTCGATGGAGGGAGCGACGCCGAAAAAAATATCGTGTTGTTCCGTATGGCGGCCCGGGGGCTTGCAACCCAGCAGCACCATAAAAAGTTTACTCTCTTTCATTCCGACCGGCCATTAAGGAGGCGAAATTAGGGCAAGCCTGGAAAATGAACTAATTTGGGTTCCATGAAACGGGCATCCTATCTGATCATACCTGCCCTGGCGTGCCTGGCCGGCCTATCGTTCGATGGCCGGTTCGATGGCCGCCCCGCGGGCACTCCGGAACATTGGGAATCGCTATTCAACGGCAAGGATCTTTCCGGATGGGATACCTATATCGGACCGCCGTTGGATGATTCGGGGAAGATGTTAAGCAAGACGCCGGTCGGATTGAATCATGATCCCCACCGGGTATTTACGGTAGCCGATCTTGACGGAGAAAAAGTGATCCGGATCTCGGGTGAGAACTGGGGAGCCCTCTCCACCCGGAAAGAGTATGCCGACTATCATTTCCAGTTACAATTCAGATGGGGCTCCCTGAAATGGGGGCAAAAGAGGGGAAAGAAACGGGACAGCGGACTGCTCTATCATTCGGTCGGGCCGTATGGCGCCGATTATGGCGCGTGGATGCGCTCCCAGGAATTCCAGATCGAGGAGGGAAATACGGGGGACTACTGGGGGGTCGCCGGCGGAACCCAGGACATACCCGTCAAGCGGCAATCCGACCAGGCGCTGATGTACGATCCCGGCGGTCTGCTTGTCCGCTTCAGCGAACGGGGCGAATCCGGAAGATATTGCAAGAAGCGGGGGGATGGGGAACATCCTTCCGGCGAATGGAACACGCTCGACCTCTATTGTCATGGGGATACCAGTGTTCATATGGTAAACGGACTTGTGGTCATGGTACTCTATCATTCGGGCCAGTTGGTCGATGGAAAGATCGTGCCGCTTACCCGGGGGAGATTGCAGATCCAATCCGAGGGTGCGGAAGTATTTTATCGGGAAATACGGATCGAGCCGATCGGCAAGATCCCGGAGGCCGCGCGTGGCATGTAAATTGCACGGTTCGCTGATTAACCCAGGCGAAAGGCCATATACCTAGCTTAACATGAAAGGGATCATTATTCTGGCTGCCGGGAGTTCATCGCGCCTGGGGAAGCCAAAGCAATTATTGACCTATCTCGGGAAGACCTTACTCAGGCATGTTACGGATGAAGCACTGGGAGCGGGTATCGGGCCCGTGCTCGTGGTGCTTGGCTCGGACAGCGCGCGGATCAAGACCACCCTCCCTGAA
>JAUZNZ010000028.1 GCA_030706735.1 Bacteroidota bacterium
CAACGGCTTCCGCGGCGACATGCCGCTCGCCCGGTTTGTGCTTGCGATAGAGCAGCCGCAGCATCGAAGGCAAGACGATCAATAGCAAGGGCAGCGCGATCACGAAGCCGCCTATTACCGCAATCGCCAGCGGCTGGTGCAGCTGCGCGCCGGCGCCAATCCCCAGGGCCAGCGGCATTAGGGCGATAATGGCTCCCAGGGCCGTCATGAGTTTGGGACGCAAGCGCGTCGAGATCGCATAGACGACGGCCTCGTCGACCGTCGTGCCCGCCACGGTATCGCGGAATTGCAGGTACGTGAATATGGCATTCTCCCCGATGATCCCCACGATCATGATCAGGCCGGTATAGCTGCCGACGTTCAGGGGCGTATTGGTAATGTAAAGGGCCAGGTAGGATCCGGAAATCCCGAGCACCGCCAGGCAAAGGATCAGCAAGGCCACGGAGATCTGCCGGAACAGAAAAAGGATGACGCCGAATACGAGCAGGCTGGCCGTTACGAGGACCAGCAATAATTCATGGAAGGACTGTTGCTGCTCGGCATAGTCACCCCCATACTCCACATGATAGCCGGCAGGCAGGACCAGTTTGGCCCCGATCGCCCGGCGGATATCGGTCATCACGCCGCCGAGGTCGCGGTTCTCCTGGCGGGCAGATACCACGGCAACCGACTGCAGGTTCTCCCGTCGGATCTCCGCCTCCCCCGTCTTGACTGTCACCGTAGCCAGGTCGGTAATGGGACGTAGCTGACCACCGGGCAGGAAGATCTGCAGGCGCCCGATGCCTTCCACGGACAGCCGCCTGCTGCCGGGATAGACCATGCGGATATTGATGAGCTGTTCCTTCTCGCGCAGCGTGCCGACGAGATTGCCTTCCAGCGCGGCCTGCAGTTGGTACTGCAGGTTGGCCGGGGTAAGCCCGAACTGGGCGAGTTTCGCGAAATCGGGCTCGATGCTGACGGAAGGCCCCGCGATGACCGTGCCGTCAAACACGTCGGCCGTTCCCTTCACGTCCGATACGATGGCGGCCACCTGTTTGGCAAGCTCCTGCAGTTTTTGCTGATCGTTCCCGAAGACCTTGATCTCAATGGGATCCACCGACGTGGTGAGGTCTCCCAGCATGTCCCGTATCACCTGGCCCATGTCGATGCGCAGCGCGGGCTGCGTCGATTCGATCTGCTGGCGTATGTCGGCGATCACCTCCTCGGTGGTCCGCTTGCGATCCTTTTTTAATTGGATCAGATAATCTCCTTTGTTGGGCTCGGTGATGAAGAAGCCCATTTCTGTTCCCGTCCGCCTCGAATAGGCCTCCACCTCCGGCACCTTGACGATCAGCTTCTCCACCTCCCGCATCATGCGATCCGTCTCTTCCAGCGAAGTGCCCGGCGGCGAGTTGAAGTCGAGTACGATGCTCCCTTCGTCCATGTCCGGCAGGAAACCGGTATGCAGCCGGGGCAGGATGAGTACGATCGATGCGATCAGGGCCGCGACGAGGAGGAAGCTGATCCACGGGCGGCGGATGAAGACGGCTACCCAGCGCTGGCGGGTTACGTGGTGAGGATGGGGCGCGCGGGCCGCCGTGGCCGCGGTTGGCGGCGGCGGGGAGCCGGCCGCGGCGGGCGTGCCGGAGGCACCCGCAACGGGTGTTGCGGCGCGCGCCCTCCGGCCGCTAAAAAGCAGGTAAACGACCGGCAAACCGATCCAGGTCACGAAAAAAGAGCTGGCGAGGATAATGATCATCGTATTGGTCAGCACCTGGAAATAGGCGCCGGCGACGCCGCCCATCCAGATAAAGGGAATGAAGATCACGATCGTACTGATGGAAGAACCGAGCATGGCGGGGAAAAGGTAACGAACCGCCTTGTGCACCAGCGTGCTGGTCGGCTCGTCGGGATGCTCCTCATGCGTGCGATGGATCTGCTCCACGACCACGATGGCATCGTCGATGATCAGCCCAACGGAAGCGGCAATGGCGCCCAGCGTCATGATGTTCAGCGTATAGCCGATCGCGTACAGGAAGATCAGCGTCATGCAAAGCGTGACCGGGATCGTCACCAGGATGGTCATGCCGGCCTTCAGCGAACGGAGGAAGAGGATGGCCACGATAATGGCCAGGGCCAGCCCGACCCACAAACTGTCGGTCACGCTGCGAATGGCCGTATTGACAAAATCCGCCTGGATATAATAAGGTTGCAGCGTCACCCCCTTCGGCAGCACATCGCGCAGGCTGGCTACACGCGCCTCCATGGTCCGGGAAAGATCGACGAGATTGGCATTGGGCTGCTTGATCACGGCGATCAGGATGCCCTCCTTTCCATTGGCATTGATCCGGGTGAACTCGACCGCCTCCTCGACGCGGACGGCGGCGATATCGCGAAGCAGGATGACGCGCCTGCCGGTATTGCGGATAACCATTTGTTCGATGTCCTCGCGGCTGTGAACGGACGCATCGGTAACGGTAAGGTATAAATAGCGATAGTCGGATAGGAAGCCGTTCGATTTTATGAACCCCGTCTGTCCCAGGGCCGTATTCAACTCGTCGGGCGTAATCGACAGGGTGCTCATCTTCTGCTGATCCAGCGTAAGCCAGTATTCCTTCGTCCTGCCGCCGATCACGCGCACCTCCGAGACGCCGCCGACCTGCGACAGATACGGCTTGATCGTATAATTGGCGAGCTGCTTCAGCTCGATCGGGCTCTTGTCGTGACTTTCCAGCGTATACCCCATGACCGGCAGGATCGAGGGATTCATTTTCTCCACGGTGATCCCCGTTTCCGGCGGAAGCTGGTCCTTGATCTCATTGATCCTCGACTCGATGCGCTGCTGGCTAAGGTCGATGTCCGCCGACCAGTCCATGTAGGCGGAGATCTCGCAGCTGCCGCGACTGGTCGTGCTGCGGACGGCCTGCAGGTCGGGGACGCGCTTGATGGCGGCCTCCAGCGGCTTGGTCACGGTCACCATCATCTTGCTCACGGGCTGCAGTCCGTTATCGGCGATGATCTTGATCTTGGGAAAAGTGATCTCCGGGAATAAGGAGGTTTGGAGCCTGCTGTATGCGAACAATCCGCCCATGATGAGGAGGGCGACGGTCGTAGCGAGCGGATGCTTGTGGGAGACGAAGAAGTTTTTCATTCGGCAGGCGTTTTTTCCACCGAAACCTTTGCCGTATCCGAAAGGCCATAGTTTCCGGTAACCAGTATGCGATCCCCGGCGGCAAAGAGCGGAGAAGTGATCTGCACGCGGTCGGCCGTTTCGATCCCCCGCTTGACCGGGATCTTTACCGCGGTACTGTCATTGATCATTTTCATCACCCAGAATGTATTCTCGGTCTCATCCGTCAGCAAGGCGGACTTCGGGAGGGATTGCGCATTGGCGGAGCCGGGCACGGACCGGGAAATGCGCACTTTGGCGATCAGGTTCTCCGGTATGGGCTGCGCCGTGTTCACGCGAAGCACAATGTTCTGGGTCTGCGTGACGGAGTCCATCGTGGGCATGGAAGGGCCGACCGTTCCCATGAGCTTTTCCCCGTCCGGGAGCAGGAGCTCGACCGTCCGCCGGCCGGCGAGGTAGGTTTTCAATTCATAGGGAATATTGAGCAGGAAGGCGAAACTGTTCCGGTCGCTGATGACGGCCAGTTGCTCTCCATCCTGTACATAGTCGCCGGCCTGGTGGTTCAATTGCGTGATATAACCGCGCTGGGCCGCATTGATATGGTTCACTCCCGAAAAATGGAAGGATGAATCGAGGTTCCTGATGCTGTTGCCGATGCTTTGCGCCTCCTTGGTCTTCAGCGTGAACAAAAGCTGTCCGACCTCCACTTGCTTTCCCATGTACACGTCGTTGACCTGCAGGTATCCATTCGTATTGGCCTTCACGTAACTTTTTTGCAGGAAGGTGGAGACGGCATTGAGTTCGATATAATCTTCGATGGGTCCATTGACGGGGCTGACGACCGTGACCGGGGTCCGGACGTCCACCTTGCCGGCCGAATCTCCCTCGTCGTCCGAAGCGTTCTGGCCGCGGTTACAGCCGCAGAGGCAGCCCGAAAGGAGGAGCAGGCAGGCCAGGCGGGTGCAAAGCCAGGCGGGGGGGTCAATTGACGGCAGGCGGTTTGCATTCATCGGTTCCAGTAGTTGATTTGATTGATGATCTGAAAACGGGTGATGTTATTTTGTGTCAGCAGGTTTTTTGCATTGAGATAGGTATTGAGCGCTAAAATATAATCCGGGATCTTGGCGTCTCCCGTTTGAAGGAGCCTTCCATTCACCGTGATCAGGGTCTCTGAATATTTGATCTGGCTTTCGATCTGGCCGATGAGGTCTTCGGTCGCCTTCAGCTGGCGGGACAACTGCGCGATCTGCTGGCGGTACTGGCTGGTGAAAAAATCCTTATATCCCTGCCTGGTCCGTTCGGCAATGTCCAGCTTGCGGTACTGCATTTTCCGCTGATGACCGTCATAGATGGGAACGGTGACCATGAAACCGAAGCTGGTGCCGAAATTCTTATAGGCCTGGTAGGCCAGCGACGACGTGTATCCGCCGTCGGCATAAATGCTGGCCTTCGGCTTGTAGGTATAGTCGATCAGGGTCCGCGAGTTCCGCAGCTTCAGGCTGTCTATCTGGTATTGCTGAAAGAACGCCGAGTTGTCGATCTCCGGCAGGACCTGCAATTGAACGGACGGTTCCGCCAGCGCCACGGTGTCCATGTCCACGATGCCGCAGAGGTAATTGAGGGTGCCGAAATCATTCTGGAACTGGATCTCGAATTCCTTTTCCTGGAGACCCTCCTGTTGCAGCGTCACGAGGAAAGCCAGGTAATCGGTTTGCCTGTACACGTTCTTTTCGGTAAGTTCCTTCAACAGACGCTCTTCCTTCTGCAGGAGCGCGTAGGTCTCCCGGTGGAAATTCATTTGCTGCATGTCGCCATAGGTGCTGATGTACTGGGCCGTGACGCTTTTTTTCAGATCCTGCTCGGATATTTTCGAGGTATTGGCGATGCCCAGGCTTTGGAGCCGGAGGGAGTCATATTGCGTGTCCAGTCTTCTCTTACTGATCAGTGCCTTGTTCACCCCGACCAGGGTGCTGAAATTACCCCCGTTGCTGATGGCCTGGTCATAGCCGTAGCCGTTGATAATGGGCGCGTAGGTATTGATGCTGGTGCCGGTCACCTGCGGCCCGTAGCCCGCCCGGATGATCTCGCTGTCGACCCGGGCCGACTGCAATTGATTGCGATAGTCATTCAACAGCGGGCTCCTGCGCAAGGCCTGACTGAGGTAATAATCCAGTGAATTATTTTGGGAAAGCCCGGGCAGGCTCATCCCGAGACAGCCTCCGAGACAACCGATGAGAACGAGGTATTTTTTGATGCAGCGGTGTATATTCATGGCCGTGGCAAATCTAATCGTCTATTTTGGGGAAATTCTGAAGCAGTCCCACGCTCATCGAGTGCATCCCATTCTCATAGCTGTACTGCAGCGGAAACCCGTAATTATCGCATATCTGCCTGACGATGGCCAGTCCAAGTCCGGTACCTTCCGAATGCTGGCCCCGGGTAAAGCGGTTGAACAGGGCGCCGGGCTCGAAGGGCAGCGGGTCGCCGCTATTACTGATGACGAGCCGGTCCTCCTGCAACCGGATCTGGATCCGGCCGCCCTGCCGGTTGTGGTGGATCGCATTGACCAGGAGATTATTCAGGAGGATGTCGGCCAGGTAAGGATTGATGCGGGTGCGGATCCGGTCCAGGGAGGAATCGACCTGGAGGCCTTTCGCGTGGATGAGGTCCTCCAGCTGCCCGAGCTTGGCGTCTATAAGTGGCGCCAGGGCCAGATCCTCTACCTGGTTGAATTGGTTGTTGCCCAGCTTGGTGAGCAGGAGCAGCGATTGGTTCAGCTTGCTCATGCGGCCGACGGCATCATACATGGCCTGCAACTGGCGAAGGTGACGCTCGCCGAGAGCGGAGTCCTGGATCATCAGGTCGAGTTTGCTATTGATAATGGCCAGGGGCGTTTGCATTTCATGGGACGCATTGTCGGCAAACTGTTTGAGCATTTCATAATCCCTGAGGATATGATCCGTCATTTGCCTGGCCGCGGCATCCAGGCTCTCGAATTCATCGACGCCGGTCCCCGCGCCTGCGGGGGGCAGCGGCTGCTTGCTGGCCAGGTTAAAGCGCCGCATCGACTCCAGGGTGTCGTAGAACGGCCGCCAGAGTCGTCTTAACAGCCAGCGATTGGCCAGGAAGAGAATGACGATAAGCAGTACGATCATCCCCAGCGTGACCATCACGATCCAGCCAAGCAGGCGCTTTGCCTCCGCCTCCGACTTGCCCACCGTAACGAACCAGGTGCGGCCGCCGGCAACGACGGAAAAAAGCAGCTGACGGAAAGGCCTATGCGCCCCGCTCCGGGGATCCGTCCAGACCGTATCGACGAAGCGTCTTTCGATCTCCCCTTTCGCCGGCGAAAAAGCGATCTGCTGGTCCCGGTAGTTGGCGGGCTCGGGCAGCCGGCCGCGGTTCCTGACGAAATCCAGGATCTCCGCCTCCTCGACCCGGAGCGTATTGTCCAGTTGCCGGATGAGTACATAACGGATGATGAAATAGTAGGCCAGGCTCCCCAGTAGCAGGGCGATCATGCTGGCGATAATATTGACCCGGCTGTACCTGGCGAATAGCTTCATGGACGGCTAATGTACGAACTGTCCGGCCCGAGGGTCGCAAAAACGAACAGTTTCGTATCAAAAACGGATAGGCGTCCCTCGCACTCGGCGCGCAAATTATTGAAAATCAAATTATTACGTTTCTGGCATGGGCTGTGTGCGGATTTGGCTATGCTAAAGAATTATTTCAAGATCGCCTTCCGGAACCTTTGGAAGCACCGTGTCTTTTCGTTGATCAATGTGCTGGGACTGGCCGTCGGGATGACGGCGGGGTTCCTGATCTTCATGTTCGTACGATTCGAGCTGAGCTACGACGGCTTTCACACGAAGGCCGATCGCATTTATCGCGTGGTGGCCGATATCAAGACCCCGACCGAAGTGATCAATGCAAGCGGTCCGGCCTGGGCCGTTCCCTCGCATATCAAGCTCGATTTTCCCGAGGTCGAGGATTTTGTTCGGGTGTCGCAGTCCAGCTGGCTGGTTCGCAAGGGCGATGTGAAATTCCAGGAAGATCACTCGTTGCTGGCCGACTCCTCCTTTTTCCGGGTCTTCGATTTTCCCCTTTTGCACGGGGATCCCAAAACGGCCCTGACGGAGCCCCTGAGCATCGTGATGTCGGAAACGGCGGCAAGGAAGTACTTCGGGGATGCAAACCCGGTCGGACAAACGGTATTGTTCAGCGGGGACGCCTTCCCCGCCAAGGTCACGGGCATCATGAAGGATATTCCGGAGAACTCCCAGATCCGCGCGGACATGCTGGTGTCGATGAGCACGCTAACGAAGAAATTAAATCCCACCCTGGATGACCAATGGGGCAACTATGGCCTGACCGCTTACCTGCTCCTCAAACCCGGGACGAATGCCGCGGCCTTGCAGGGCAAAATGCCGGCCTTCCTGGAACGGCGCAACGGGAAGGAGATGCACGCGCAGCAGATGACCCCTACCCTCTTCCTGGAGCCGATGCGCGACGTCTACCTCCATTCCACGCGGGATGGCAGCAAGACGGGCAATATCAATAACGTGTATATTTTCTCGATCATCGCGGTGTTCATCATGCTGATCGCCTGCATCAACTTCATCAACCTGACGACGGCCCGTTCAGTGGAGCGCGCCAAGGAGGTGGGCATACGCAAAGTGGTCGGCGCGGCCAGGACCCAACTTGCCGGACAATTTGTAGGAGAATCGGTCCTCCTCTGCCTGATCGCCTTCGTCATCACGATCGGCCTCTCCGCGCTCCTGCTGCCCTCCTTCAATGTGGTGGCGGGCAAGACGATCAGTCACGGAATATTCGACAATGCCTGGCTGATCCTCGACTTGCTACTAGCCTCCATTGGCATCGGCTTGCTGGCCGGCGTCTATCCGGCGCTGGTACTATCCTCTTTCCGGCCGGTGATGGTGCTCAAGGGCCGGTTCTCGACGGGTACGCGGGGAACCCTCCTGCGCAAAGGACTGGTCGTCCTCCAATTCGTGATCTCCATCGGGCTGATCATTTCCACGATCGTCGTCTCCAGGCAAATGAACTTCATGCGCAGCCAGGATCTGGGCTTCAACAAGGACCAGATGATGGTGGTCGACAGCAATAACGATCCCGGAAAAGATGCATTCAAGCAGGCGATCACTGGCATGCCGGGCGTGCTGTCCACTTCGACGAGTTCCAGCGTGCCCGGGGGAGGGAACATGGGCGCCTATTCGGAGATCGAAAATGTCCGGGGCGAAATGCAGATCGCCAACCTCGACCTCTATTTCGTGGACTACGACTATATTCCGCAATTCCAGATAAAGATGGCTGCGGGGAGGCCTTTCTCCAGAGAGTTCGGGAGCGATACGACCCAGGCCATGGTCATTAATGAGGCGGCGTCCAAACTCTTCGGCTACCCCAGCCCGGCAGCCGCCATCGGCCGTCGCTTCAAACAATGGGGACGGGAAGGCACGATCGTCGGCGTTACGAAGGACTTCCATTTCCGCTCCCTGCAGCAGAAGATCGCTCCCCTGTCGATGCGCATCGAGCCGCATGGCACCCAGCTGGTCATCGCCAAGGTCAGTCCTTCGAACCTGCCGGCCACTATTTCCGCCATCGAGGGTAAATGGAAGACCCTGATCCCTAACAGGCCCTTCAGCTATACCTTCCTCGATGAGTCTTTCGACAAGCAATACAAGAGCGAGGAGCGTTTCGGCAAGCTGTTCCTTCAATTCGCGGTGCTGGCCATTTTCATCTCTTGTCTGGGACTTCTCGGCCTGGCCTCGTACAGCACGCTGCAGCGCACCAAGGAGATCGGCATCCGCAAGGTGATGGGCGCCTCCGTAGGCAGTATCGTCAACCTGCTGTCTAAAGATTTCCTGCAGCTCGTGATCATCTCTTTCTTCATTGCCGCGCCGTTGGCGGGATGGCTCATGTATAAATGGCTCGAGAACTTCGCTTACCGGACGCATCTGGCCTGGTGGGTGTTCCTGGCGTCCTGTCTGCTGGCCCTCGTGATCGCGCTCGGGACGATCAGCGTGCAGGCCATCCGGTCTGCGGTGGCCAATCCCGTGAGGAGTTTGCGAACGGAATGACCCACCCGCGCGGGCCGCACCTGTGTACGCCTTCTTAGGGCAGCGACAGCCTATACCCCATCCCATAAACGGACTGGATGTAGTCATTGCAGCCGGCCTCGACCAGTTTGCGGCGCAGGTTCTTGATATGCGTGTAAATGAAATCGTAATTGGCGGCGCCGCCGGTCTCGTCGCCCCACAGGTGTTCGGCGATCGCGTTCTTGGAGACGACCCTTCCCTTATTGTAGGCAAAGTAGAGGAGCAACTGATACTCCTTTCTGGTGAGGTCTACGGGCTGCTTGTCGACGGTGGCGGTGCGGGCCTGGGTATCGATCAGCAGTTCCTCCAGCCGGATGAGGTTATTTCCATCCGAATTCCGGCGCCGGATGATGGCCATGACGCGGGCGCCCAGTTCGGAGAGATGGAAGGGCTTGGCCAGGTAATCGTCGGCCCCGAGCTGGAGGCCCTCCACCTTGTCCTCCAGGGAGTTCCTGGCGGAGATGATGAGCACGCCGTCCGACTTCCGGTTATCCTTCAGTTCCTTCAGCAGCGACAGCCCGTTGCCATCCTGCAGATTGATGTCCAGCAGGATACAATCATAGTCGAACAGCTCGATCCTTTCCATCGCGCTGCGATAGCCCCCGGCGACATCGCATTGGAAGCTTTGCTGCCGCAAATAGGTCGCCATACTGTCACAAAGCGTGCGTTCGTCCTCGACGAGTAATAACTTCATCCGGTCCCTAATTATCAGGATTTTATAACTTTTTTTCGACGTAAATGTAAGTACTTTGCAGGAGTCCAAATTTTTCAACCGGGAATCCTGATTTCTACTTATTTATACGTACCTTTGCCAACTCTTTAAAAAGCACTCATGAGCAGCCGAAGAGAGTTTGAAATAGCGTTTGTGGGGTTAAAGCCTGGTATTCATGAGTTTAGCTACCGCATAACCGATAAGTTCTTCGAAGCCTATCAACAGCAGGATTTCAGTCATTGCGAGGCCAATGTCAAGCTGTCCCTGGACAAGAAGAACAGCTTCATGATGCTGAAATTCGAGATCGGGGGGAAGATCGAGGTGATTTGCGACCGTTGCGGCAACCGGTTGCCCCTGGACCTCTGGGACGAGTTCAATATCCTGGTGAAACTGGTGGAGGAACCGGACCTGATGAACCAGCAGGAGGAGGATCCCGACGTCTATTACATATCCAGGGGAGAATCGCACCTGCGCGTATCGGACTGGATCTACGAGTTCATCAACCTCAGCATCCCCATGCAGCGGATGTGCAAGGAAAAGGATATCGGCGGCCCGTATTGCAATAAGGAAGTGCTGGAGATGCTGAAGGGCCTGAACCGGTCGGATAGGAAGCCGGAAAATCCCCTGTGGAAGGGGCTTGAAAAATTCCGCAACCCGGATCCTGGAAAGTAATAATAAATTTGGTTACCATAAAATTGATGCATCATGCCAAATCCGAAACGCAGACACTCACAGCAACGCAGCGCGAAGAGAAGGACCCACTATAAGGCTGAGAAAGTGACCTTGAGCAAGGATAGCACGACCGGCGAGATCCACGTACGCCATCGCGCGCACGTCAGCGAAGGAAAATTGTACTACAAGGGCAAGGTAGTCGCTGAAAAATCTCCGGTCTAGTTACCTCCTTCCTTAACTCATAGTTCCTGTTCATGAATATTGGCTTAGACATGATGGGAGGAGACTATTCCCCGTTGGAAGCGGTGAAGGGAATAGCGTTGTACCTGAAGAGCGCTCCGGCCGGTATCTCATTATTCCTGGTCGGCGACGAGCAACAGATCGGCCCCCTGCTCCGGGACCATGCCATCCCAGCCGCTTCCGTCAAGGTCATCCATGCCCCGCAGGTCATCGGCATGAACGAGCATCCCACGAAGGCCCTGAAGGAAAAACAGCAATCATCCATCGCCGTTGGTTTTCATCTCCTGTCCACGGGGAAGATGGACGCCTTCATCAGCGCGGGCAACACCGGCGCGATGCTGGTCGGTGCCCTGTATACGCTCAAACCCATCGAGGGGATCCAGCGACCCACCATTTCCACTATTTTACCGAAAGAGAACGGAGGCACCGGCGTATTGCTGGATGTCGGCCTGAATGCGGATTGCAAGCCGGAGAACCTCAACCAGTTCGCCATCCTGGGATCGCTCTATGCACGCCATATCCTGGGCATCGCCGATCCGCGCGTGGGTTTGCTGAACATCGGGGAAGAGGAGGGCAAGGGCAATATCCTCGCCCAGGCGGCCTATCCCCTGCTGAAGGAAAACCAGCAGATCCATTTCATCGGCAATATCGAGGGTCGCGACCTGCTGCTGGACAAGGCGGATGTGATGGTCTGCGAAGGCTTTGTCGGCAATGTCGTTCTCAAAATGGCCGAATCCCTGTATGACATCACGCAGGGCAAGGGCATACAACATGAATACTTCGACCGCTTCGACTTCGAACTCTATGGCGGCACCCCTTTGCTGGGCGTGACCAAGCCCGTGATCATCGGCCATGGCATATCCCATGAACGGTCGTTCTCCAATATGATCAAGCTCGCTCAAAAAATGATCGCCACCGATCTGCTGGGCAAAATGAAAGAAAGCTTTATGGCATGAAAGCCTTTGCCGGCTATCTGGCCGCCTGGTTCCGCAACGAGTCCGCGGGCAGGCTGATCCTCACTACCCTGCTCGTCACCACCCTGATCATATTGAATTACACGGTCGGGATCGAGAGAAGACTCTTCCTCCCCGGCCCGGCGGTGCTCAGCGTCCCCGGATTCTACTTCTTCTATTTGATGGTACTGCTCGCTGCCTGGGCGATCCAGTTGGGCGGCCCCGGTTCCGATCCCGTCGTGCCTGCGGAAGCCCGTCTGCCGCTGCTGCTGGTCCTGTTGCTGGCTCCCCTCTATTTCGCATGCAAGATGGTGCACTGGGATCTCTCGTTCCTGGTGCCGGGAGGGTCGGGCGGATGGCACTATCCCTGGAACAGGTATATCCCCCTGGTCGCGCAATGGCCGGCCAAACTCTTGTTGCTGGGGGTCTGCCTGGCCATTTGGCGGGCGGTCTGGCGAAAGGGCGAGGACGAATCGGGCGGCGAGTGGTCGTTCGGGTTCACCACAAAAGGCTTCCGCGCGGGGCCCTATCTGGCCATCCTGGCGATGCTGGTCCCGTTGATCGCGCTGGCGTCGACGCAGCATGACTTTCTGCGGGCCTACCCGAAGCTGAGGAGTATTGCGTTCATGGACTCGCTGAATGCGATGAATTCCACGGGCACTTTGCACGGCCACGCGCACCCGATCTGGCCCTGGCGTTTGCTGTACGAGCTTTCGTACGGCCTCGATTTCGTGACCATCGAATTGTTCTTCCGGGGATGGCTGGTAGTGGGCTTATCGCGCTGGCTGGGGCCGAAAGTGATCCTGCCGATGGCTGCCTTTTATTGCAGCATTCACTTTGGCAAACCCCTCGGGGAATGCATCTCCTCCTTTGCGGGCGGCCTGGCGCTGGGGGTCCTGGCCTGGCGGACGCGTTCGATCCTCGGCGGGCTGATGGTGCACCTCGGCATCGCCTGGATGATGGAGATCGGGGGATGGCTGGGAAATGGGTGGTATTAAGGGAGTCGGACAGCCGGACCTTACTTGAGGCGCTCGTCGATCTTTTGCTGCAACTGTCGTTTGAATTCATCACTAATAACGGGTCCCCGGCCTTGATCGGAATGAAAAAGGCTCCGTAGCATGCGATTTATCCATCGGCTTTGCTCCTGGAACAACCGGCAAATGGAACAGCCGGAAAGATGGATGGCGAGTTCGATCCTTTCCTTAATGGTCAGGGACCTATGCTGCCTTTTCTCGATGAGATAGGTGGCATGACGACAGTCGTATCTTATTTTTTTAATGACTCCCATAGCCTCGGGTTTATTGCCAGGATTTTTGAATGCAGGCGCGAAGGTTCAGTTTGGCCCGGTGAATGATCACCCAGAAATTAGCCGGCGTCACTTTCAGCTCCTTGCAGATCGTTTCCGTGGCCGCGTCATCCATATGCCTCATCGTAAACACGGACAGCCAGAGCGCCGGCAGCCTTTTAAGGCATCGTCTCAGGATCGCCGCCAATTCTTTATTCACCAACGGATCGGCGTCTTCGATCCTCATCGGCCTCGGGTAATATTTTTCTATCCAATGACCATTGCCTTGCTCAAAGAATTCCTGTTCCGGTTCCTCATCGAGCCGTTCTGTGCGAAGACCCGAATTACGCCTTCTGTAGAGGTCGATGATCTTGTATTTCAGGATGGCCGTCAACCAGGTCCGCTCCGAACTGTTCCCCTGAAACTGGCCGACCTTTTCCAGCGCCGCCAAAAAGGTCTCCTGTACCAGATCTCGCGCCTGCTCTTCGTCATCGAGCCGGGCAAAAGCGTAGGAGTAAAGGTGATCCGCATAGCGTTCCACCCATTGGCGGGGTTCGGGCCCGGACGCCCTGGGCTGCTGCTCTTGGGTCAGTTCTTTCTGGGACATGGATGCTCTTGCTGTTATCACTTAAAAGGAGCCACCGCCAGCAAATCCACCTGCTCGATGACTGGATCGGTGGCCAGAAGTGCAGCCGCATTGGCCATCAGCGCCTGCGCGATCTTTCCGGTTAGATGCGATCTACGACTATCCTCCTTTTCAAAGGTGTCGAAGATCCCAAAAGTGGATGGCCCCAACTGAAGGGCGAACCAATGAATGGTGCCTGGTTCCTCCGCGACAAGGGGTATCGCCGCTCTCAAAAAATCCGCTACTTCCTTTTCTTTGCCGGGTTTGGCCTCCAGCCGGGCTAATAGTGCATATCTGACCATATTATTACTATTTGATTTAGGCCATGGCTGCCACGGGGCCCTCAACTTCCGCAGGCGCAGCGTCCACAGGTGCAGCTTCCGCAAACTCGGAAAAATTCACCCCCGCGCCTGCCTTAAAGAACCTGCTGAAGTGGGCCGCGCTCGTAAAGCCAAGGTCCGCCGCGACCTCCTTGGCGGATTTGTCTGTATAATAAAGATACCGTTTTGCCTCCAGAATGATCCTTCGCTGGATCAATTTGGAAGGAGACGGGTACTGGTAAAGGTGGAACAGGTTCGTCAGCGTCTTCGGGCTTTTATTCAGGGCATGGGCATAGAACTGAACCTCATGCTGCGAACGAAAATTGGCCTCCAGCAACAGACTGAACTTGCGGACAAGATCCATTTTGTCCTCCGAAAAACGCCGGTAGTTCTCCGTTTGCGATTTTGCAAGACGCGTGATCTTGATGATCAGGCGCTTCAGGATCGTGCGCAACATTTCACCCTGCATCTTATCGGCAATCTCCATTTCTTCCAGACATTGCCTCTCGAGCGTCGAAATGCTTTTCCGGTCTTCTTCGGATAAGGGGATGAACAGGGGATGTTCAATGCCATAAAATAGGAAGCCTACGCAACCGACCTCCGCATCATGGTCGGCAATGCAATAAAAATCGCGGTTGAATTGCCAGGCGACCAGGTTTTCGGGTTCACGAAAGACAAAATGCTGATTGGCCATAAGCGGAACCACAGAATTTGCCGGCATTTTATATTTGATATTGTCGATAACGGCCTCCTGTGGGCCTGCCGTATTGTAGACGATCGTGTTGATCGTTTCATGCCCCCTCTCCATAATGCCCCGTCCCCTGAATGCCGGATCGCCGATACTGATACTGAAAAGGCCCCGGGTGGCCTTGTCTAAAAATCTTTCTTTCATATTGGGCTAAGTTTCAATGTTTTACCATGGAATCAGCCGCCCGGAAATAAGGGCGCCTACAAGCTTAGTAGGCGCCCCGTCAAAATCCTTACAACTTATTGCAACGTTATTTTAATCATATTGGGAATAGCAGGCAGGGTCGTAAAGGCATTGGGGTTCGGGACCAGGGAAATGGGGGCGTTCTCCGTCAGCGGCGTGCCCGCCAGATTAAATTGGGTCACCCCGGCGCCAGGGAATTGATCGATGGCCGTGCCATCATTATACAGATGTACGGTCGAAGAGAGGTCACCCGTTTGCATGAGAACCGAACCGTTGACGGCCGTGGCAAAGAACCAGTCATTAGAGAACCCATACATCGTGGCAATGGCCAACTGGTCTCCTGCCCCGAGCGTGATGGATTGGGACACCTTGCCGCCCGGCTGCCCGTTGATCACGGGCAACAGCACGCGCGTATTGGCTGCCGCCAGATTATAAACTTCTTTTACTCCTTTCACTTTTTTCAGATAGGCGGCAAGGGAGTCCGGAACACCCCGTTGAGCAAGGTATTTCAGGCCCTGACCCCGATCATTTTCCCCCAATTTAAAAATGGGGTTGTCGATGCCGTTATAGACAACGACCAATACAGGCGACAGCGGCGTGAAGATCCCGGTTATCGATTGTACATAGGTCCATAGCATGGAATTATCCCCCGCTTCCGCGATGTTGGTAAGCCCGTTGGCCGTGGGCTGTCCGTTTGCATACAAGGGCGCCGGCGCCAGCAACTGTCCGCCCGCAATATACGATACCGACCAGACGCCCGGGCTTAGCGGCGTCTCGTTGGCGGTTCCACCTGAAGTATTCATGAGGGTCAGGGAGAACATCGAATTGCCGTTGTATTTCAAGGTGGCCTTTACCAACTGTGCGGCAGCAAGGTAGGTATTGCCCTGGGCATCCACGCCGCTCACCTCGGTGATATTCCTGCTGTCTGCCGTGCCGGGATGATTGACGGCAGATCCCGGTTTTTGATTGATTCGGGTGCCGTTATCCCAGAGCCTGATCTGGCTGGAAACATCCCCTTCGATGGGGTTCCCGTCGGTATTATAAACCAGTATCCCCGGATTGGCCGGGGCGAAGAACAGGTCATTGCTCCAGCCGTACATCGTGGCGAAGCTAAGCGCCTCCCCTTTTGCGGCGGAGAAATTGATCGTTACCGACTGTCCGGGCAGGATCAGGGCGGGTGAGCCTGTCCCCTGGAAGGTGCCTGACTCGACGAGCGGCTTCGACTGAAGCACATTTTCAACAGTGAGCGTCCCCTGAATGGAACCCCCGGGGTGGCCGTCTTTCTTACATGCGGCCAGCGCAAACGGCAAAAGCGCCGCAACAAATAGATCTTTCTTACTGAATGAGTACATGATAATTGATTTTGAAAAACAAAACTAGGTGACCCCTGGCCGCCCGCCAATGCCTGCATCACCCGACCCCTTGTCTATTTCACCCGAAAAGAAAAATCGCAATAACCCGATCGATCCTCCATCGCCCCAGGTTAGGAAGAATTGCTAATTCATCGGGAAGGATAGGTATTCTTTCAGACAGGCGGGCTATGCATTTTTGCAATAAAAAACAACATGAAAAAGATCATCTCTCTCGCAGTCCTCATTTTAGCGATCGCGGCGCAGGGTCGCGCACAAAAGGCGGAAATTTATTCGCCTGACGGCAAGGCCATCAAAGGATACGATCCGGTGGCCTTCTTTACGCAGTCCAAACCGGTAAAGGGTGCCGACAGTCTCTCTTATTCCTGGAACGGAGCCACCTGGTTGTTTTCCAGCCGGCAGAACCTTCAGCGTTTCAAAGCTGATCCGGCGAAATATGCGCCGCAATACGGCGGGTATTGCGCCTATGGAACTTCTCAGGGACATAAGGCGCCGACGGAAGTAGATACCTGGACCATCGTGAACAATAAGCTCTATTTGAATTACAGTCAGAAGGTGAAAGCAGAATGGACCAAGGACGAGGCGGGTTATATCCAAAAGGCCGATAAACAGTGGCCCCAAATAAAAGACAAGGAATAATCACCTGTAACCTCATCAGCTAAACCTGGTAACTATGCTAAGCAAACCCGCCGTGCTGTTTTTTTGGATCCTGCGGATCCTGGCAGCCCTCATCCTGTTGCAGACCCTATTCTTTAAGTTCAGCGCCGCGGAGGAGTCGGTATACATCTTTTCGACGCTGGGCATGGAACCCTGGGGTCGGATCGGTTCGGGGATCATCGAACTCATCGCATCCATCCTGCTCCTGGTCCCCGCTACTACGGTTATCGGGGCCTTGCTGGGACTCGGCGTCATGAGCGGCGCGGTTTTCTTTCACCTGACTCGCCTGGGCATAGAGGTAAAGAACGATCACGGGCAGCTGTTCATCTATGCGCTGCTCGTTTTTTTCAGCTGCGCCATCCTGGCCTGGTCCTACAGGCGCCAGCTGTTTGTCGTTCCGCCCTCCGGGTTCGGCGATCATCGTTAATCGTATTATCATGAATGTAGAACAGCCCATTCAAGCATTGCTATGGCAATTGCGGGAGACCTTGCAGCGCCTTACGGACAGGCAATATGCGGCACAGGCAGCCCTGCTGTCCGGAGCGACGGTCGGACAACATGTCCGGCATATCATCGAATTCTTCGAAGAACTGATCAAGAGTTATGACGATGGGACGGTAAATTATGACCGTCGCAAGCGGGATCACGTGTTGGAGACCGATCGATCCCTGGCAATCGATAAGCTGGCAGATACGGCGCTTGCCATCGACAAGCCGGACAAGGACCTGCTCCTGGTGGCCCATCTCTCGTCAGGAGATAGCGAACCAGTCTTCCTGCGGACCAATTATTTCCGCGAGTTACTCTATCATATCGAGCACACGGTGCATCATATGGCGCTTCTTCGAATCGGGATCAACGAGGTGGCGGAGATCGTGCTGCCTGCGAACTTCGGCGTTGCGGCGTCCACCCTTAAATTCCGACGGACATGTGCACAGTGACCTATATTCCTTCAGAGGGCGACATTTACCTGACCTCGAACCGGGACGAACGGCCCGGTCGCCATCCGGCGCTGTTCCCTCACCGATCCGGTTCCGGCAAAGAACAGCTCCTTTATCCAAAGGACAGCGAGGCGGGTGGTTCCTGGATCGCCCTGAAGAATACCGGCGATGCCGCCGTGTTGTTGAACGGGGCCTTTGTTAAACATAGACGGACGGCAGCCTACCGGCTGAGCCGGGGTCTTGTTTTCCTGGAGATCGCCCGCGCCGTGGATCCGCCGGAGGCCTTCGGCGCCATCGACCTGGCAGGTATTGAACCATTTACCCTGATCCTGTTTGCCGGCGGCCTGCTATTCGAGTGCCGTTGGGACGGCCTGGACAGGCATGTTGCCCGGTTATGTCCCGGCAGCCCACATATCTGGTCCTCGTCGACCCTCTATGACGAGAAGGCGGCAAAGGCCCGGGAACAACGCTTTGGCGACTGGCGCCAGGTCACTCCCCGGGTTGACGGGAATAGCATCCTGGATTTTCACCGGTCGGAAGAACGGATCGGAGATGACCGGGAAGGGAGCCTGGCCGGGCAGGGAAAGATAGCCACCGTCAGCATCACATCCATTCGCATCGCCGATGGCGGAAGCAGCATGCGCTATATCGACTTGCGTACGGGGCGCCGGAATGAAGCGGGATTCACTGTCGCCACCGAAAAGCCGGAACGGGCCCTCGACTACCTGAAACGCCTGCTCACCCGGGTCGCGTCCTGGGAATACTGGCCCTTTGCGATCCTCTATTTGCCCGTTTTCTTCTACTGGGCCTGGCTTAGCGTGAAGGCGAGAAGTTTCTTCTTCTTCAGCACGGCCAATCCTTCGATAACCAATGCCGGATTTCTGATGGAATCCAAGCGACAGATCTATGATCTGATGCCGCAGGGTTCCTATCCGGGAACCGTCTATTGTCCAAAGGGCCGGCCCGTGATCGCCATCCGCCAATCGTTACAGGAACGGCAATTGAAATTTCCACTCATCGCCAAACCCGATATCGGTCAGCGGGGAATGCAGGTAAGCTTGCTGAAGGATGAGTGTGCCTTGTACCTATATAGCGCGCGGTCCAAGGTCGATTTTCTATTGCAGGAATATATCGACTATCCGCATGAAGCCGGCATTTTTTATTATCGCCGGCCGGGCGAACCGAAAGGACATATCTCCGGGATCGTCGGCAAGGAATTATTGGCCGTCAGGGGAGACGGTCAGTCGACGGTGGAGATGCTATTGCGGATGAATGGCCGGTACGCCCTGCAAATTCCGGCCCTTCGCGCCGCCTATGGGCATTTTCTGGAACAGATACCCGCCCGCGGAGAGGAACATCTGCTGGTGCCCTATGGCAATCACAGCCGGGGCGCCAAATTCCTGGACTGGACCGATCGGGTCACGCCGGCGCTGGAGACGATGATCGATGCAGTCTGCCGCCAGGTTCCCGGGTTCTATTTCGGCCGGCTGGATATCCGGTTCGCCAGTTGGGAAGAGCTCTGTGCGGGCCGGAAATTCTCGGTCATCGAACTGAATGGCGCGGGTAGCGAACCGGCGCATATCTACGACCCCGGTCATTCCATATTCTTTGCCTGGAAGGAGATCATCCGGCACCTTCGGCTGCTCTTCGACATCAGCCGGGCAAATGCCCGAAGAGAGGGGCTAACCCCGATGAGCATGCGGGAAGGGTTGAACATGCTGAGAGATTACGCGAAACACGAAAAACTCATTTCCTGACCAGGGTCATCTTATGACGGAGGTAAGAAAGGCGAAGATAGAGGAACTGCCGGCTATTGGAGAAGTGGCCAGGGTCGTGTATACGGATACGTTTGGGCTGCATTTCACGGCGGAAGGTTTGGAAAATTTTCTGGCAGCGAATTTTGGGTTGGAGCGGCTGCTTGCGGAGTACAATGAACCAGGTTCGCAGCTTTACATCGCGATGGAGGATGGTGTAGCGATCGGCTTTTTGCGGATGCGCCCGAACAGGAATATGGAGATTCATCAATTATTTGTGCATCGCGATTATCATGGAAAGGGCGTTGCGGACAGGCTGATGATGGAGGCGTTCCATTATGCGCGAGGGAGTCAATGGCTCTGGGTTGCCGTGTGGGATGGGAACCTGCGGGCGCAGCGATTTTACGAAAAGTGGGGATTCAAGCGATTTAAGCAGCATGTGTATGAGGTGGATGGGGAAAAACAGGTGGATTGGTTGATGAGAAGGGCCTGCGCCGACCCGGGGGTGGGACCAGCGTCCACTCGTTCAGAAAAAAAGTAACCAAATTGGTTACTTTTTTGTATCTTTGACCCGGACAAGGACGAGGATCTATGAATATCTACAACCGAAGTTCGTTGATCGCCTTTTATACCCGGCACCCGGACTGCAAAGAGACATTGGAAAAGTGGTATCACGACGTCGAATCGAAAATTTGGAAGAAACCTGGAGATGTTACATCTGACTTTAACAGCGCCAGGACGATCAAGAACAGCCGGGCGATCTTTTCAATCAACCACAACGATTATCGGCTGATTGTAGAGATCAACTATCTGAAAGGCTGGGTCTTTATCAAATTCATTGGAACCCATGCAGCCTATGATAAGGTCGATCCCGAAATGATCAATCGGTTTCATACAAAAGGTAATTAAGACAAACGCAATCTTATGGCACTAAAAATATTGAAAACCAAAAAGGACTACCAGCAGGCCCTTGAACGATTTGAAGTCATCTTTCAGGCAAAACCCGGGACGCCGGATAGCGATGAGGCCGACGTGCTGGCGCTCCTTATCAAGACCTATGAAGATAAATACCATGTCATTGACAGCCCCAACCCCATCGAGGCCATAAAATATAGAATGCAACAGCAAGGACTCACTAATAAAGACCTGTCGCGCATCCTTGGATTCAAGAGTCGCGTGACGGATATCTTCAGGCAAAACCGGAAATTAAACCTCAACATGGTGCGGAAACTCCATCACGAGCTGCATATTCCGTTGGAGACACTTATAAGAGAATATTAAATCGTTCGATAAATACGCCAGGCTGATCACCAATGTTCGCCGAGAACGAAGGAGACCATATAGTAGACGTCGTCCGGGGAGACAGGCTTGCTCGCAAAGTGGGCGGCGCCTAACTGCTTTAGTTTGACCGATTCCCTGACGTCCCGGGAAGTCGTATACACGATGACCGGAACATGGGCGGCGCGCGAGTCCTGCTTGATCTCTTTGAGACATTCTTCGCCCGAGAGGCCGGGCATGCGAAGGTCTAGAAAAATAAAATCCGGCACTTCGTTGTGGTCGTCACGCAAATACGCAAGCGCCTCCATTCCATCGGATGCGGAGAAGCAGGTAATCGTGCTGTCAACCTCTTTGGTTGCCTCAATAAACAAGCTCCGATCATCCTCATCGTCATCAACCAGTAATATAGTCATACACACACATTTGCCCTTAGGTAGTGTAAGATAATCCAAAAGACCGGGATTTAATGCGGCGCGGAAGTGAACCAAAAATTATGTAACTTGGATACCAGGAGCATATTGAAAGACATAGCGCAGTGTGAAACTCTTTATAAAAAATACCACCAGCTTCGAGTCCCTGTTGTTCGTGCGTGACGAGCTGAACAGGCTCGGCCTTCATGACGTGGCGGTAGAGATCAACGAGATCGATCCCGGAGACAGCCTGAATTCCGCCCAATGCCATACGCTTCGTGAGGTATTGGAACGCGCGGGCATCGAATTGTTCGAAGACAAAAAGGATGTCCTGGTGCAAAGGATAAAGAATTTCATCCTGGAGGTCGTTTACCATGGGGACGAACCGCTTGTAAAGAACTTATCCGTCTACCTGAAGGAGACCCTGCATCATGACTACACCTACATGTCCAACCTGTTCTCGGAACGCCAGCAAACCACGATCGAACGATTCTACATCTGCCACAAGATCGAACGGGTAAAGGAATTGCTGCTTTATGAAAAGCTGACCCTTACGGAGATCGCCGATAAGATGCATTACAGCAGCCTCGCGCATCTTTCGAATCAATTCAAGAAGGTCACCGGACTGACCACCTCCCAGTTCAAACAAAAATACAGCGACCAGGACCTGCCGCCGGCCAGCTGCTGATTGTCACTATCCCGGAACGCGAGACACCCGCCGCGCCGAACCCGTGAATTATGCAATATTTTCCCATAATCTTGTAATATTCCCGCCGGATCACGTAAATATCTTTATTCCCGTAGTTGTTTAAGGTTGCGGTTCTGATCATTGCTAGCTGTTTTAAAAGTTATGGAGAGCCATTTTCAGGTAGTCAATTGTTATTCCCGGGGCGGTCATCCATGACCGCCCTTTTTGATGAATAAACCGTAACTTCGAAATCTTGTTCCCGCTGCAATGGCTAAGTCGAGAGATACCGTCAAATACCCCCGCCCTTCCTCCAATGATTTCCCGGTAGTCGGTGTCGGCGCGTCGGCCGGCGGCCTGGAGGTATTCAAGCGATTGATCAGGGCGATCCCGGAGTCATCGGGGATGGCGTATATCCTGGTGCAGCATCTCGAGCCCAACCACGAAAGTCTGCTCCCGGAGATCCTGCAAAAGAGCACGTCTATTCCGGTCGAAGAGGTTACCGACAACGTGCACGTAGAACGAGACCATATCTACATCATCCCATCGAATAAATTGCTGACGGCCGATGACGGCCGCTTGCGGCTCAAGCCGCGACCATCGAATAAAAAAAGTCTGCCCATCGACGTGTTCTTTACCTCCCTGGCGGAAGTCCACCGGGGGCATGCCATCGGTGTCGTACTGTCCGGAACCGCGTCGGATGGAACGCAGGGGTTAAAAGCAATCAAGGATCAGGGCGGTCTCACCTTCGCCCAGGAACCCGGTTCGGCGGCCTTTCCCGGCATGCCGCAAAGCGCGATCGATGCCGGCGTGGTGGATTTCATCCTTTCTCCGGAAGAAATCCCCTTGCAGCTCGCCAGGTCGGAGGGCCTCATCAAACCGGGCCCGGCCGCCGGGTCCAAAGGGCACCCTGATGAGGAAGGCGCTTTCAGGCAACTGCTCACCCTGTTGCGATCGAGAAAAGGCACTGATTTCACCTACTATAAACAAACGACCATCCGGAGGCGTGTCAATCGCCGGATGGGATTGAACAAGATAAAAACGTTCAGGGCTTACCTGGATTTTTTCCGGGACAACACCGCCGAACAGGATCTGCTGTACCATGATCTGCTGATACCCGTCACCGGCTTTTTCCGGGACCCGGACACCTACGTCAGTGTCCGCGAGTCGCTGCTGCCCCTGTTGTTTGCCGGAAAAGAAGATGGGAGCCCCCTGCGCATCTGGATCGCAGGCTGTTCCACCGGTCAGGAGACCTATTCGATGGCGATTTGTCTGAATGAATACCTGGGCGATAGGGCGCACGGATACCGGATCCAGATCTTTTCGACGGATGTTTCGGAACGATCTATCGCCATCGCCAGAAGGGGGATCTATTCCCGTTCGGAAGTCGAGGGCCTCAGCCCGGAACAGCTGGAGAAATATTTCGAAAAGATTGCCGGAAGTTATCAGGTGAACAAATCCATCCGTGACCTGTGCGTGTTCGCGCACCATGATTTTGTAAAGAACCCGCCGTTTGCCAGAATGGACCTCATCAGCTGTCGCAACGTGCTCATCTATATGGAACCTTTTTTACAAAAAAGAGCCTTGTCGACCTTTCATTATGCCCTGACGGAGAAGGGCTATCTGCTGCTGGGTCATTCGGAGACGACCGCTCCGGCCAGGGACCTTTTCGTGCCTTTCGACAGGAAGGAAAAGATCTATACGCGCAAATCCGTCCCGGCCAAATTGACCCCGATGACGACCGCACGGGGCGAGCAGGCCACCGCTGACGCGGAGAAACCCATCAGAAAAGAGGCAGCCCGGAACGATTTTCAACGGAGCGCCGACACGCTCCTGCTCTCCCGTTTTTCGCCTCCCGGGGTCGTCGTGAATGACCAGTTGGATATCGTGGAATTCCGGGGCCCGACCAGCGGCTGGCTGGAACCAGGCCCGGGTAAGGCCAGCCTGAATATCCTGAAACTGGCCAGGGAGGGCCTCGCGTTCGAGCTTCGCAATGCCTTCCACAAGGCAAGAACCTCGCGGCATGAACAGGTGAGCGGGAATATTCCCCTGACCGTGGCCGGCAAACCCCGTTGGGTAACCATTGAAGTGTATCCCTTGCCGCATACCGTCGAACCCTATTATCTGATCCTCTTCCGGGACCTGGTTAGGGACGGGATGGGCGAGGTTTCAGGGGCGAGCGATGTCCCGGGCGCGGGTGATGTTCCAGGGGCAAGCGGGCCTGAAAATCCGGTCGGGGTCCGAAACGACGACCTGAGCCAGCGCAACCAGCAACTGGAAAAGGAGCTGGCTTCTCTCCGCGACGACATGCGCAGCTTTATGGAGGACCAGGAGGCCGTCATCGAGGAACTGCAAAGCGCAAACGAAGAATTACTGTCCGGCAGCGAGGAACTACAGAGCCTGAACGAGGAACTGGAGACCTCCAAGGAGGAGATCCAAAGCACGAATGAAGAGCTCACGACGCTGAACCAGGAACTCTTCGACCGAAACGAGCAGTTGAATCTTTCCCGGCTATACGCCGAGTCCATCATTGCCACGATCCGGGAACCCTTCCTGGTGCTTGACCGCAACATGGAGGTAAAATCCGCAAACAGGTCGTACTATGAGCGGTTCGGGACATCGGAAGAAGATACGGAAGGTAAGTCGCTTTACAGCCTGGGCGAAGGGCAGTGGGATGTACCGGTGTTACGAAACTCGCTCGGATCCATTTTATCGCGGGAAGGGAGGATCAAAGATATCGAGGTCAATTATCCGGGCAAAGGCGGTGGAGACCGGATCTTACTGCTGAATGCCGCCCGCCTCTTCGGCAAGGACAATGCGGAACAACTGATCCTCCTGGCGATAGAAGATATTACCGAGTCCCGGAACAGGGAGGTCGAACAAAAACGCTTTTCGGAGGAACTGGCCAAACAGGTGGACGAACGGACGGCCAATCTCAAAGAGGCCAACGCGGCGCTTACCCACTCAAACGAAAACCTGGAACAATTCGCCACGATCGCGTCACACGATTTGCAGGAGCCGTTGCGGAAGATCAGGACCTTTGCCGCCATCCTCAATCAAAAGCACCCTCAGGGATTGGATGAGCAGGCGAAGGATATGCTGCAAAAGATCAACCTTGCTGCAGAAAGGATGTCCGCCCTGATCCACGACGTGCTGAATTTCTCGAAGGTTTTGGACGCCAGCGTTTTTGAGATCACCGACCTGACCGGCATCCTGCAAAATGTGCTCCGGGATTTCGACTTGCAGATCGAGGAGAAGCATGCGGTGATACATTATGACCCCTTGCCATCCATCACGGCGGTGCCACTCCAGATGAACCAGCTGTTCTACAACCTGCTTGGCAATGCACTGAAATTTTCCAGGCCGGATGTCCCTCCCATTATAGACATTTCTTCGCGAAAACTGCCGGCAGATGAGCTGAAAGAACATCCGCAACTCGATAGCGGCCGATCCTACTATGAGATCGCCGTTTCGGATCATGGCATCGGCATCGATCCTCGTTTTTTTGATCGGATCTTCCAGATCTTCCAGCGACTCAATACCAAACAGCATTTTGAGGGCACGGGCGTCGGGCTGGCCCTGTGCAAGCGCATCATCGATAACCACCGCGGCGAGATCTATGTCCGGCCGAATGAAGGCGGCGGGTCGCGTTTTGTCATCCTGTTGCCCAATCTACCGGCCACATGGACGGGCCGGGTAAACCCTATTGATGGATCTCTATGACCTGTGTCTCCCCGAGGGGTCTGGTAACCAATCTGAGTTTACCCCCTCTCTGGGGCATGCCGTCGATCACGCGACCGATGATGTGCGCGATGCGATTCTCCAGCAACAGCAATACGTCGTCCAATATTTGCCGGATGGCATAAGGTTCCTGGTTTGTCTCAGGCACTTCGCAGCATTGCAAGACCCCATCGCAGAGGGTATTGATCCGTGCTGAGGAACGCAGGATAATCTCGACAAAATGCTTTTGATCTGCAGTCAGGTCCGTCCGACCCAACATGTCGCAGGCCAGGTTAACATTTCCCAAGGGATCCCTCATCTCATGCGTAAGGATGTATATCGCCCCCGACGGCCATGGGTGATCCGCGACGCGCGACTCGTCACAACAACTGTGCACAACCAGGATATTTGTGGTCATATAGGCGGAAATGACATAAAGGTGAATAAGACATGAAGATGAAAAGTCTGAGCCAAAAATAGGAGATCAAAGGCGGGCGGAGGTTACACTTTTCTGTTGGAAACCTTACATAATTTACAGTTCCGGGGGGTCCCGGGCGCGCGAAAAAAAATTACTACCAACCTGTAAGCCGGATCCTGTTCCCGCCGCTTGCGCGGCGGGCGGTCATCATTTATCTGGCCCCTGCATTACTGCAGAGATCTGGCTGCCTACCCGTCCCGGACGTTGCTAGCGGGCAGCTAACCTTCCCGACCGTTCAGCACGAAGCTGTCCGACCGGGAAACCGGAACCTACATGGCATTACAGCATGCAAGGTTTACCCGCCCCGGCAATTACTTGACGGGGCCGTGGGCTCTTACCCCACGTTTTCAACTTTACCTTACCGTAGGCTCCCAGGCGAACCCGGCTGCCACAACGATAATTCGGCAGTTATTTTCTGTGGCACTCTCTGTGAACGCTTCCGCGCCCCCCGGCTCTTAACCGGTGCATTGCCCTGCGCTGTCCGGACTTTCCTCCCCCGCCTTGCGGCGCGAGCGATGACCCGGTTGGTAGCGGATCAAAGATACGAAATCAGGCCGAGACGGGGGTGCCGCGGGGGCCGAGACGGGGGCCCGCCGGCGCACCATACAAAAAGGCAACCGGCCCCCTGCCCGGATTGAAAATCATTATATTTATGAGCGCCACGGCCGCGCGGGCGCCACGCACTATGACCCACCAGCAATACATCCCCGGGGCGACGCTCAGGCCCTTCATTTCCAACTTCACCTATTATAAGGGTTACCGCCCCGACCATCGCATCGACCGGTACCTCCCGAATGGCAATATCGAGATCATCATCGACCTCACCGACCGGCCCAAATACATCTACGATAATCAGACGCTTACGGAGAAACAGGCCTGCAAGAGGATCTGGATCTCCGGGATGAGGGATGAATTCATTACGATCCCTTCGGGGCTGGATGCCGAAATGTTCATCATCGAGTTCAAAAAAGGCATGGCTTACCCGATGCTGGGACTTCCCTTGACCGAGATTACCGGGACAGTGGTCCATGGCGAGCTGATCCTGGATAAGATCTTCCTGGAGCTGCGGGAGCGGCTGTTCACCTGCGCCCAGGCCGGGGAGATGTTCGTTCTGGCCGAACGGCTCCTGGCCAGGCAATTCGGCAGCCGGTTGACGGTCAATCCCTTCGTGGAATTCGCCGTAGGCAAGATCCTCGGTTCACCGACGTCTCTCTCCATCCGGAGCGTCGCGGACAAGACCGGGTATTCTGCCAGGCATTTCATCCGGATCTTTTCGGACCATGTAGGCGTCACGCCAAAACGCTTCCTGCGCATCATCCGGTTCCAGCGCGCGATCAACGAGATCGAAGTCAAGGGCAGTATTCCCTGGGCGGCATTGGCCTATGACTGCGGCTACTATGACCAGGCGCATTTCATCTCCGATTTTAAAAGCTTTTCCGGGCTGACCCCCCTGGAATACATGCGGCGGCGCAATGGCGACTTCCTGAACTATGTGCCGGTGGGTTAGCGCCGGCCGGGAAGTTACGCCCATGGAGGCGGCGGTAAGGCCAGGCCCGCGAAGGTCGCATCCGCCGAGGTAAATTTTTTCCTATTCCGTTTGACAGGCAACCCCTTAATTTGCTTAAAATAAACCCACATGAATATTTCCACCCTGAACTGGGCCGCCGTGTTTGTGGCGGCGCTTAGCTGCTTTCTCATCGGCGGGATCTGGTATTCCGCCTTGTTCACGAAGGCCTGGATGAAGGCCAATAACATAACCAAGGATGATTCGAAGAGAGGGAACATGGGCAAGATCTTCGGACTCGCCTTCCTATGGAGCCTGGTCATGTCCTTCAACCTGGCGATGTACCTGAATGCGCCGGGCACCACGATGAGTTGGGGCGCGACGGCCGGGCTGCTGGCAGGGCTTGGCTGGGTTTCCATGGCCTTCTTTATCGTCGGGCTGTTCGAGCGCCGATCGACCGCCTACATGCTGATCCATGCCGGGTATTTCATCGTCTCCTTTGTCGTGATGGGCGCGATCCTGGGGGCCTGGAGATAGATAAACGGCCCGCGAAGGGCGGAGGAACGAACGGGCTGGCCCGGGAACTGGTAGGCGAATGGAGAAATCAATATATCAGGGTGGTCATGCACAGCTACGCCAATAAAGATACGACCGTCAGTTTTGAAGCGGATAGCTCCAATTGGGAGGCGAGGTTGCATATCAAGCCGATCCGGACCCACTTCCTACCAGACGGATCCTACTATTCCGAGTATCGCAATGTGAAGGACAGCCTGGTGCAGAGGCCTGCGGGCACCTGGGCGGTCAGCGGAGACTCGTTGACCATGTCCCAGTCCACCCCGGAGGCGGCGGTCTATATCCTGCATGTCAGCATACGGAATGGTATTGCCCGCTTCAGCGGACTCATCGACTTCGACGGCGATGGGAAGCGGGATGACGAGTATGTTGGGGTGCAAAAGAAATACCGGTGAGCCGCATGCGTCAGCCATTATTTGGAAAAATGATCACTCTCCCTGTAGGCCTCGATGAGCGCCCACTCCCCTTCTTTACCGGGCTTCGAGAGGCCGTGCTCCATGCCCAGGATGCCCGCATATCCCTTGCCGTGAATATGCGAAAAAATGCCACGGTAATCCATTTCGCCGGTGCCCGGCTCATTGCGCCCGGGATTATTGCCGATCTGGAAATAGGCGATCTCGTCGTAACAAAGGTCGATATGGTGGATCAGGTCGCCCTGGTTGCGTTGGATATGGTACATGTCGAAGAGGATCTTGCAGACCGGGCTATTCACCGCCTTGCAAATGGCATAGGCCTGGTCGCTATCGCGTAGGAACAGGTCGGGGGTGTCGCTCAGCGGTTCCAGCACCATCACGATGCCATGCGGTTCGAGTATCTCCGCTCCGCGCCGGAGGGCCTCGATCACACGGGCGGTCTGGATGCCGATGGGCAAATGGCGTTCGAAATCGCCCGGCACGACCGTGGTCAGCTTGCCATTACAGCGCTTGGATACTTCGACCGCCTGGCGGCAGCCTTTCAGAAAGATCTCCAGGCATTCCGGCTTGCCGCTGGCAATCGAATTGGCCCCATTGCCTCCCTTGTCCAGAACGAATACGCCCATGGCCATGCCAAGCTTTGCGAGTGCGTCGCCGATCTGCTGCTGTTGTTCGGGCGGCCGGCGCGCCATGCCATTGTCCTCGATGGCGCGAAAGCCCTGATCGTAGGCGAACTTGATCTGGTCGATGAAATCCGGCCCCGCATTGTTACGGAACATGCCGTCATGAATGCCGTAATTGAGGTGGAAGGGCTGACCGGGTGCGGGGGCGGCGGATGCGGGTTGGCCGCTACCGGGGGCGTCCGTGGAGCCGGCGGTGACCGTACCTGCCGTGAACAGACCGGCGCCGGCGAGCAGGGAATGCTGAATAAAAGATTTGCGTTCCATAGTTCAATATTGAAAAGCGATCTCGGTCGCTCCATACCCATACTTCGGATGATAGCGGTTAACAAACGACTTCACGCCCTTCCGCATACGCAGGGTCTCATGGATCTCGTCGCGCAGCTTACCGCTGCCGACTCCATGGATGACGACCATGGAAGGCAGGTGATGGGCCAACGCAATGTCCAGGTATTTTTCAAAAGTCTGCAGCTGCAGGGTAAGCATTTCAAAATTATCCAGGGAATCCCCTTTTTCGGTCAGCTTCTCGATGTGCAGGTCCAACTCCTGGCGGGCCGGTTCGAGATGCTGACGGGCGCGCGAAGCCTCATACATGCGGAATGCCGGGTTGTTGATCGAGGCGGGCCCCGTGCCCGTCAACCCCTTTCCGACCGGCTCTTCATAGGGTCGGCCGGGATATTCGTCAAACAGTTTAAAGGAGAAGGTGGCTTCGCCCTTTTGTTTGATCTCCTCGATCCGGGTAAAGACCTGCTTCGCACGCAGCTTAAGCGAGGACTCATAATATTCCGCCTTATTCTTGTCCGGCTTGAGCAGGGAAAATTCGAGGCCGAAGACGGGATTATCATTCAACTTGTCGAAGGGAATGTCATGCAGATAGAAATCCTGAAAGGCGTTCACCTGGTTATCGAGCTCAAAATCCGGGTTGCCCCCATACTTCAGGGTATAGGCGAAGTGATAGTCCAGCCCGGTATTATTGACGAGGTGGATCTTCAGCTCGTCGACCACGTCGTCACCGAACTCGTCATTGTCGAAGACGGGCAGGAAGGTCATCCAGACGCCGGGGGCGAGGCCGGGAAAGCGTTGGCTCCTGCGGTTGGCGGACGCTGCATCCTGGGCCTTTCGGTCAGGAGCCTGCCGGTCGGACGGTACCTGGTCGATGTATTTTTTGGGTGGCTTCCCGGGCGGGAAGAGTTTTTTTTCCGTGAATTGTTTAAAATAGGGAAAATCGAGCTGGTCCGCGTAGGCCGGAAATTTCACGCCCCGCACGTCCACCATGACCATCTTGTCGTTGATGATCTCGACGACCTCCCCTTTTTCATTGGAATGCTGGATCACCACCTTATCGCCCACCTGGAACTTCATGGGGCAAAGTTACGTCGTTAGTTTGCTCTTGCGATATCCATAAATAAAATAGATCAGCAGCCCGATCGCCATCCAGACAAAGAACCATTTCCAGGCGATGGCGGGGATCTCGACCAGGAGATAGGCGCAGAACAACACCCCCAGGACCGGGATGAGCGAAAATCGCTTGATGATGGTGGCCAGCGTCAGGATGGTCGTCAGCAGGAAGAAAGCGACGAATAACCATTCCTCGAGCTCGACGTGCGCCGTGTCGCTGAATACCGCCCTGATCCTCGGCCAGAAGAAATAGACGAAGACGGCATACAGAAAGGGCATGATCCACCGCCCGTTCCAGTAAGGGAGTTTGAACCCTTTCTTGCCGACGTTTGAAATGCGTGGCAGGATCAGCACGCCCCCCGACACCAGCACGAAGGCGAATAAGGTCCCGATGCTCGTCAATTGCGTCATGAGGCCACTGTCCATGAACAGCGAAGGCACGGCGACGAGGATGCCGGTCACGATCGTGGAGAACCAGGGGGTGCCGTATTTGGCGTGGATCTTCCCGAATGCCTTGGGGAGGAGTCCGTCCCGGCTCATGCTCATCCAGATGCGCGGCTGTCCCAGTTGGAATACCAGGAGCACACTGGTGGTGGCCACCACCGCGCTGATCGATACGATATACCGTATCCAGGGCTGGTGAACCGCCTTGAATACATAGGCCAGCGGGTCGGTCACGTTCAGGGTGGTATAGCTGACCATGCCGGTCAGTACCAGGGCGATCAGGATATAGAGCACCGTACAGATCAGCAGCGAATAGAGCATGCCCCTCGGCAGGTCGCGCTGCGGGCTCCGGCACTCCTCGGCCGTGGTCGAGATGGCATCGAAGCCGATATACGCATAGAATACCGCCGACACCCCTTTCAGCACGCCGGTGAACCCGTTGGGGAGGAATGGGGTCCAATTATCCGTCTTCACGAAGAAAAAGCCCACGATGATCACCAGGATGATGACCGTGATCTTGAACATGACCATCAGGTTGGTGCTTTTCTTGCTTTCTTTTATGCCGATATAGGTCACCCAGGAGATGAGACAAACGATGAAGAAGGCCGGCATGTTCAGGAAGATCCTTGTGGCGCCGATCATGGGCGCCGACTTCCAGGTGGCGAGGGCTTCCTGCATGGCGTCCGTCAACGGGCGATGCGCCGTCAGCGCCGCTTGCGCCGCCGCGTAACCGGCCTTGGCCGTCGTGGGATCGATCCGCATCCAACCGGGCAGATAGATATGGAAGCCGACAAGGAGGTTATTGAAATAGCCGCTCCAGGAGATCGCCACGACGATATTCCCGATCGCATATTCCAGGATCAGGGCCCAGCCGATGATCCAGGCCACCAGTTCTCCGAAGGAGACATAGGCATAGGTATAGGCGCTGCCGGCGATGGGCACCCGGCTGGCGAATTCGGCATAGCAGAGCGCAGAAAAACCGCAGGTGACCGCCGTCAGGACGAAGAGCAGAGAGATACCCGGACCACCATCATAGGCGGCCTGGCCGATGGTGGAAAAAATGCCCGCACCCACCACGGCGGCGATACCCATGAAGGTGAGATCGCGGACGTTCAACACCTTTTTCAGCTCCCCGCCCCCATGCCCGTCACTCATCCCCTCCTCGGCGTCCCGGACGATCTTGTCGATGGATTTTTTTCGCAGCAATGAGTTGGACATGCAAGAGTCAGTTTATGGTCATTGAATCGGGATGCGTGAAAATGTTTTCGGAGTGAAAATAAGAATTTATACCTTTGAAATGAATCCTGGGTTCGTTTTAATTCCTTTAGCAGGGCCGGGTCCGGACTATATGTGTCCAAAACCTACAACTATGACTGCCCTGCTTACTTATCTTCAGTCCATACGTCCGTTACCGGACGGCCTTCCCGATTTTTTGCATCAGATCGTGCAGCGAAAGCTGCTTGTACCTAAAGCCTACTTACTGAGGGAGGGGGACGTTTGCGACGAGGTCTACTTCATTCAACGGGGCCTCCTGCGTTGCTTTGCGAGGCAAGGGCGCACGGAGGTCTGTTCCTGGTTCATGAAAGAGGGGGATGTGTGCATTGCGGTAGAAAGCTGGTTCCGGCAGGTGCAGAGCCGCGAGAATATTCAGGCCATCGAGCGGACGGAAGTCTATTCTATCTCCTGGCGGCAACTGCAGGAGATCTATGAGCGGTATCCTGCGTTCAATTTCACCGGACGCGTGCTGACGGAAAAGTATTATCTGCAAAGTGAGCAGCGCCTGGCGGCCATGCGTCTGCGGCGCTCGCACGAGCGGTATCGCTGGCTGATGGAAAGCAGCCCGGAATTGCTGCTGCGCGTTCCGGCGAAGCACCTGGCCAGTTATCTCGGAATGAGCGAAGTGATGCTGAGCAATATCCGGAGCCGGAGATGAGGGGGCGTATATACTCGCTTTTTATTACCTTGCCCCGGATCAATACCGGCAAACATGTTATTAGAAGGGAAAGCACTTCAGTCCATGGTAGACCGGGTTCTCTCGCCGCGTCTCGTGCAGTATGGGATGAGAAATAATGGCCATTATACCTGGATTGGCGAAAACCTGAACTCGATCAGGCGGGTCTTTGAGTATGTCGCCCTTAAAGGCGGTCAGGGGACATTTCGCTGGGGCGTTTGTTTTGACTTTATACCCACCATTTACGGGAGCACATTAAAATACCACCGAACAGAGAAGACGGTCGTCATGCATCTGTTCGATTGGCCGGAGGAATACGCCCGTTCGTTCTTTCGTGGAAAAATAGGTACGGGCATGGCTTCCCATTGGGAGAAGGATAAGCCGGAAAGGTCGGTTGGCCGGCTATTTGACAGGTGCGAGAAAAAAATGCTCGATTTTTACAATGAGACCTCCACGATCGAAAAATCATTGGCATTAACCGAATTTCAGATCAGAGAACAAAAAAGCTATAGCCTGCATTCTCCCAATCCAAGCTATGTGTTGCCATTTCTTTTGTTCAAAAATGGACAAACGGATAAGGCTTTATTGGCATGGGAGCAACTTCCGGAAATGAACCAGCAGTTGATCGAAAAAATAAAAAAGAGGATATTATCCTGACCCGTGCGTCCGCATCAGTCGCGGGCGGAGAGATGGGTTGCGGGCATGTTCGTCTTCCCGACATAATGATAGGACGCCACGACATCCAGGAGGGCGTCGGCATATTTGTCAAAGTCCGGCTTATTCTTGGCCGAGAAGACAACATACCCGACGGCGGATTCCATCTGCACATAGAATACCCGCTCATAGCTATTGTAGGGTCCGCCGCGATAATTCATAATGACATATTTCTTTCCGCCAATCTCCCCGGTCTTCAATTCCTTGTGGTAAAACTTTGGATCCTCTTTCACAAATTCCCTGATAGCAAAAGCGATGAACTTGTCAATGGTCGGATAGGTCGGAGAGGCGATCTTTGCATACATGATCACGGGAGAACTTTCCCAGGTGAAGCCGTCGATGTACAGGACACAGGGGAGGCCGTCGGGCACTCCCGATTTATTGTCGAGGACCCAATGCTTGGGGGCCTCGATCATATACGCCCCTTTTGGCCCGTAGACTATCCCCGCAGGGGATTGTACTTTTTCCTTTGTTTGGGCGCCGGCAGAGAGGCCAAGGCAGCAGGCGGCAATCCATAATGAACCGATCGTGATGAACAAGGGGATTCTTCCCGCGCGCGACCTTTGGATCAAATTTTCAGGCATTCCACAATGTATAAAATTGTCGGCAGGAATCAAATTTCCAGACACAAATGGCCGGCGCCGGTTAGCCGAAAATGATTATTTTAGTGCATGACCAGTCTGGCTGTCAGAGAACGAATCAGGGGAATCGATACCGTGCGCGGTCTCATCATGATCATCATGACGCTCGACCATAGCCGGGACTTCCTTCATTTTCAGGGCCCGCAATACGCGCCCACGAATATGGCGACCACCACGGTGATCCTGTTCTTCACGCGCTGGATAACCCATTTCTGCGCGCCCACCTTTGTGCTCCTGAGTGGGGTATCTGCCTGGCTGGCGGGAAGGAAGCGAACCAAGGCAGAATTAACAGGCTTCCTTTTGAAGCGGGGGATCTGGCTGATACTGACCGACCTGCTGCTGATCAGCCTCCTCTTCACCTTCGACCCGAAATATCATGTATTCGTATTGGAAGTGCTTTGGGCGATCGGTTGCGGGATGATCCTGCTGGGGTTGCTGATCCGGTTGCAAGCCCCGACGGTGCTGATCGGAATGATTGGCTGCGCGTTGGTCTTCGGGCACAACCTTCTCGACTATATGAACGTTCCGGGCAAGGGTTTGACAGGCAATCTGTTCACCCTGCTGCTAACCGGCCGCGGAGCGATCGTCCCCGTTGGCGGGGACCGCATCATCGCATTGCTCTATGCTGCGCTGCCCTGGAGTGGCGTGCTATTGACCGGTTATATGATCGGTTCGTTGTATGCGACAGGCTTCCCCGCCGACAGGCGGAAAAGGCTGCTGCTGATTATCGGATCGGGGCTTGTCATCCTGTTTGTCCTGCTTCGCTGGATCAATGGCTATGGAGACCCTGCCCCCTGGTCGGCACAGCGAAATATGGCCCATTCGCTGCTGTCCTTTTTGAATGCGACCAAACAGCCGCCTTCGCTTGTCTTTCTGAGCATGACCCTCGGCCCGGTGCTGATCCTGCTGGCGCTGATCGAAAAACGGGCAACCCGGTTTACCACTTTTTGTGCGGTCTACGGCAATGTCCCCTATTTCTACTTCCTCGTTCACCTCCTACTCCTCCGGACCCTAAATGTCCTATTGATCATCGTCTCCGGGGTACCCATGAAGTCCGACGGATCGCCATTGGTATGGCAGGCACTGGGATTCGGATATCCGCTCTGGATGATCTACCGGTATTGGGCCTTCGTTGTCCTGGCCTTATACCTTCCCTGCAGATGGTACGGCCATTACAAGAGAGCGCAGCGGCATTGGTGGCTTTCGTATGTATAGTCGCCCGGAAAGGTTATTTCCCCGCCTTAGCCTTGTAATATTCAATAGCCGACGCCAGTTTGCGGTCCGAAATGCCAAAAAGTTTAAGGTCTGACTTTCCGGCCGACCCATCGCGCTTAATGATCACCAGGTAACGAGATTGCCCTCTCGATCGTATTTGACGCATAATCGCTGTCTCAACGATCTCGCCCCAGGCTGTGAAGATCCCTTGGACCATCAGGCCCGAAGCGTCGATTCGAATCGTATAGTTCAACTTTTTTCCAAAGACGACCAGCATGCAGGAGACTGACCCAAAAGCAAAAAACGGCACAAATACGAGGTAAACCGCCAACGGGGTGCGTTGGTCACCCAACGTAATGAGCAGCGACAGCCAGGTAACCAAGGTCAGGGATAAGAGGAAATACATTGACCTTCTAAAGATAGACGGCTTTATATTTCTAACAGATCTTATTTCGGGCTTAGCGTATCCGCGTGCCAGGAGTCTCGTTGCGGTTACATCGGGATAGTTAGCCGCCAGCTTCTGCAGCCAGTTTAGTTTTTGCTTTTCCGATTCCGTAAATTCTTCGATTGGGCTCATAGGGAAATTACCTTTTAGAACATTCCGGTGTCGAACAAAACCAAACTGCTATTTCCCCGGGTAACAATATATTTCCCATCCGTAGTGGCGGCAATGTCATCGATACTGGGGGCAAAGCCATACATGGATAAGACGGCGCCGCCTGCGTAATTCACCAGTCCGAATACCTGGTTATCATAATACCATACATAGTCGTTCCCGTTGCTGCGGTAATCGAAGTCCGCCTCCGATCCGCCATACCCGTCGAAATCGCTGCTGCCGACAATGGAGCCGTTCGAGACGAGGAATTGGACGTCCCCGTCAGGCTGTATGTTCCCCATGAAGATCTGATCTATTAATTTGTTCAGGACAAAATAGTTGCTATTACATTGAGGGGAAGGCGGAAAGGCAAGCTCCGATAAAGCGTGGGTATTGCAATCCAGTACCACCAGCCGGCAACTGCCATACAATTCCAGGCCCATGACCTTGGAACCATCAAAGTTCGGGTAACACATTTTAAAACTGAACAGTCCATAGGGTACCGATCCGACCACGAGCGAAGGGTGCCGATAGAGGGTATCATTCTTGCGGCTGTCGATCACCAACCAGCTTGGGTTGAAATTTTCATCCTCAATATTCAGCATGCCGTATCCATTGGCGCCAAAGGCCAGGCCGACAGGAAATTCTTCCATGCCATCGCTGCTGCGCGGCACCGCTATTTTTTTTACGATCGCGCCGCTGCCCGGATCCATCACGAAAATGGTATCGCGGAGGCCATAGTCCCCGGAAAGTATATAGAGCTTATTGTTATCCCCATTGAGAACGGCCTTAAAAGGGGTGAAGGCCAGGGGCCATGACTTGCGGTAGCCGGTATCCGTGATCCCTACGCAAAGCAATTGGGCAGGAGAACCGGTGAGCACCCAACAATAATTATTGTCCTTCGATAGGAAATAACTGATGACTGAACCGCTGAAATTGATCCTTCGCGTATAACAATGGAAGCTAACCGAACCTGAATGGCGCACGTTAACGGAATCGGTGACCGTATACAGAAAAGTATAGTCGCCGCCTAAACCGCCACAAAGAAAATTATAGAATTGAACGGTCCTGCCTTTGTTCGTTGTATTGAACTTAAAATCCGGTAAGCATCCGTTGCTCTGAAGCTGTATCGAATTGATAGTCACCGGGTGGTTGAAAAGGAGGTCGAAGGTATCCTGCGCGTTCTTTACCTGATTGCCCGGAATATACGTCGTGCTGATCAGCTTTAACGTATCGGTCTTCACCGGAGGCGGCGGGGAGATGTCGTTTTTTTTACAGGCGGCCATCAACAGGATCAGCGCCAGCAGGGCAAAAGCCATTTTCATGGTAAGGGTTTTGAAAATACAAAATACTACAAAAAAATTGAACCTCGAAGCGGGCAAGGCGGCCGGGGAGCGGCAAGTAAGGACAGGACCGGAGGCCGCAAGGGAGGCTAAGGATATTTATTTTCGAACTTATTGCAACTTTCCTAACGAAATCTCCTCTTATTATCAAGGTTTTTAACAACCTTTCGCTAGCCGAAAATAACCAAACTGGCATGACTACATTGTAACCCGGAGTTGCAGCATCCACCCCACATACATGAATCGACCGTGATCAAGGCCGGGCAGGGCGAACGCAGTGCGCAGGCCGATCTTTACCGGTATTACGGCAAGGCCATGTATAATATTTGCATCCGGATGACAGGCAGCGCCGCCGACGCCCAGGACGTGTTCCAGGATGCATTCATTGACGCATTCCACCATCTTGGGCAGTTAAAGCAGCCCGGGGCCTTTGCCGGATGGCTGCGGCGGATCATGATCAATAAATGCATACAATTCAGTAGAAGTCATGTCCGGTGGAGCAGCCTGGATGAGGAGGGGTCGGAGCCCGCTGCGGATCATGAAACGGCATGGTGGCTGAATATCCCGCTTGATCTGGTGCAGGAGGAGATCAAGAACCTCCCGGGCGGTTGCAGGGAAGTGTTCGTACTGTACGCGCTGGAGGACTTCCCCCATAAGGAAATTGCCGGGAACCTGGGCATTTCGGAAAGCACCAGCAAGAGCCAGTACCAGCGCGCCAGGAAGTTACTAAGGGACAGAATAACCAAACAAATGCATCTCAATGGATAAGCTGAAAGAGTATCTGCTCGGTCACAAAGCCGGGCTCGATGTGGATTCCCCGGCGGATGGTGCCTGGGAACAGATAGAATCGAAGATGTCGCTGGAAAGGCGCGGATCTGCGTCATGGAGGATTCGCTACGCGGTGGCTGCCTCCCTGATCGTCCTTTCAGGCGCCGGGCTATGGCTGGTCATCCGGAAAGATAAGGCGCCGGCCGATACGGCCAAACAGGGCAGCGGGATAAACAGGGCGCCCGCGCCACGAGGCGACTCCGGCAAGGCTGCGGTTAACGGGGTTGCCAGCGCCCCCCCCGGCCAAAATCGGGATGGCGGTCCGAAACCAGCGGGCCACAAAACCCGGCATGAAAAGCCCATGGAGCCGTCGGACGCGGTGGGCATGATCGATAAGAGTTATGCCAGCCTTATCGACTTCCAGCTTAAGAAATTGCGGGCCACCCCCCTGTACGCTGAAAATGGCAGTTATTTCTCCTTTTATGTCGAACAGTTCAAACAGATGGATCAGGATGAGCAGGCCGTGCGGAACGATATTAAAAGGTATGGTCTGACCAACGAGTTCCTGGAGCAATTGATCAACGTGTACCAGCAAAAGCTCAATGTATTGAAGAACCTGGAGACAGAAATAAATAAAATGAATAATAAGGTAAGGGAAAAGCAATCCCCCAGGGTGCAGCCTGAACTCCATTACCTGGACATATAAACATACTATGATAAGAAATACGTTCATCCGGAAAGCCTGCCTGTTCTCGTTTGTAGTAGGTGGCTTTGTGACAGCCGGCAGACTGCATGCCCAGGGGGAGACGCACAAAGGTCTCGCCATTGAGAAAGATCGTACCGCCGGGTACAAGGCCAGTACGGGCAGCGAGGCCAAATTGATAGAGGTCACCGACGAACTTCCTTGCGATCCGGGGTCGACGGTCTATATCGGCGATATCATCCGGCGCGTCACGGTCCTGACCACCCATGAAAACAAGGTGAGATTGGTGACGACCGTTGCCTATGAAGGTACCTGCCGCTACTCCAACGAACAATGGTTGGATATCCTTGAATTGAAGGTCAGCGGAAGACCAGGCCATCTCCACGTAAAGTGCGGAAATATGGAGCCCGGAGAAGAACACAACTTCAATTTTCAACTGGCGCCGAACAACCTGTTCTTTTCTCCGCCCGGTCCGCCGGCTCCGTCCCGACATCGTACACCCGACCTACCCCAACGGAAAAGTCTCAATGATCTGACGCCCAACGGCACGGTGGTATTTGACGCCTCCGGCAAGTGGCTGTATAAGAAGGGAAATATCAGGCGCAACATATACGTATATGTCCCGATCGGTACAAAATTAGATATCGAGTCCAGGTATGCGGAAGTCATCGTCGACAGCAATGTTCGGGAGGTCAACGCCCGCATCATGAATGGAAATCTCACTATGCGGGACGCGGATAAATTAGTGTTGACCAATTCCTACGGGAGCGTGTACGTGGGCAATATTGTAGATGCGCGGGTGGATCTGATCCATGGATGGTTCCATGCAAAAAATATGTCGATCCTTGACATCAACTCAAAGGTCTCCACCGTCGAGCTGGGCGCCCAGGGGAAGGTAAAAATGATCAGCAATGACGATCAGTATGAGATGGAATCGGCTGAAATGATCAGTGGTGGAAAGAACTACGGATCCCTCCGGGTCATCACGCTGAAGAATTCCCTGGACCTCTCTGGCGTCAGCGCCGATATCAAGGTCCATAATATAGACCCGGACGTTTCGCTCGTCAAAATAGACGGTCAATACGCCGATCTTCGGCTGCCGGTAGATAATCTAAAGGACTATACCGTTTATTTTGAAGGGAGAGGCAGCAATTTATATACACCCTTCGATAGGGGACACGCCACAGATTCCTCCTTCAAGGTCACCGTTGGCACCGGAAAGAAAAATTCCTTCTGGTTAAAATGCAGCAACTGCACGTTGGATATGAAATAACCCTCATTCATTATATTAAAACACTGTTTATGAAAAGACGATTTTCTTTTCTACGGGCAAGCTTTGCCCTTCTGATAGCGCTGTCTGGTTGTGGCCCCTTCATCCCCTCGGATTCGACGGCGACGGACTCCTCACTGGTGACGATAGAGTGCCGGGACGCCGCCGATGTACGGCAAAGCGTGCTGATGCTCCTCCGGTCCGGCCAGGGTAAAGACATCAGCATCGGTTCAGATGGCTCCTTCCTGCAGATCACGGCGGCATTTACCCCGATATACACTCCTTCGGAGAGGTTTGCGCATATTTTAGAGGATTTGAATCACGTGAATGGCGTGATCCATGTCGACGTGGTAGAGAACCGCCGCCCGATCCGGCAGAATTTCTAAAAAAAGTATTTCTTGCCCCATTTGAGGCAAAGATGTATATTTTGTAAATGCGAAAACCCATTCCGGAAAAAAGGCCAACCTCTGTTGGCGAATACATTGCCTCTTTCCCGCAGGAAACGCAAATCCTGCTGCGGGAATTACGCAAAGCCATCCAGGCTGCTGCGCCGAAGGCGGAAGAGGTCATTAGTTACGGCATGCCCGCATACAAACAAAACCGCATACTGGTCTATTTCGCCGGCCATAAAGACCATATTGGGTTTTACCCAACCCCGTCGGGGATTTTGCATTTCAAAAAAGATATCGAAAAATACAAATGGTCGAAGGGGGCCGTCCAGTTTCCGGTCACGGAAAAATTGCCGTTGAGTTTAATAAAAAGGATTGTCAGGTTCAGGCTACTGGAGGACAGCGTTATCCCGGCGTGACTTCCACATTGAGCTGCATTATCCGTTCATAGTAAGTCTTAACCCAAGGCTGCGACGGATCGGAAATTATCCGAAATTCCCTCCTTTCTGCCACCCCTGCATCGTCCGAATGCCTATATTGCAAACTAATTATGCAATTTAAAAGCATACAACTACTCAGGGCCATCGCGGCCTTGTATGTTGCATTATATCATTTAACCGATTGGTGGAAACTGAAAAGCGACGTTTTTACCAATTTGTTCAGGAATGGGTATAGCGGTGTTGATCTTTTTTTTGTGATTAGTGGATTTGTCGTCTTTCAGTCGGCGCAAAAGTTCCCGCAAGGATGGCGAGGATTCCTTTTGTTTATGGGTAAAAGGCTCACCAGAATATACCCCATTTACTGGCTTTTATTGGTGATTTTTGTGGGGGCTGGTATTTTGGAAGTCCCAAGTACAGCATGGTGGGAAGTATGTAAATCGTTTCTATTGTTGCCGCGTCACAAGACCATTATTGGCACAACATGGACGCTTCAATATGAGATATATTTTTATGGTCTTATTGCCCTGTATGTTTTCAATAAAAAGCTACGATTTGCACTCGCAGGACTATTCGCCCTTTCTCTTTTTGCATTAGTGGTCAGCTGGCTCAATATTCAGGACATACATTTGCCATCGCGTGCGTTCTTCGATCAATTTGTTTTTGAATTCTTTTTGGGTGTCATCGTTTGCCAGCTGTATAGTAAAATACCTTTTTGGCTGGCCTTGATGATGACTGCCACCGGCCTTGTCCTGTTTTTCTATCCATGGCACGGAATTCCCGATGCCTGGCAGGGACTTCCCGCGCGTGCTGCCGGATTTGGGCTTTCTTCAGCTATTTTGCTGGCAGGGCTTACTAATATGGAATACAGGGAGAAAATAAGCGTCCCCCGTTTAATAGTGCTATCGGGAGATGCGTCTTATTGCCTTTATCTTATGCACGGCCCTTTGGCGTGGTGGCTACTCCCTTATCCCGATCCATCTTCCCATTTGGCAGCAAGCCGGGGGCTGCTTTTTCTTTTCGCTGTTTCCCTGACGGCCCTTGCTATGCCGGTTCACCTGTATATTGAAAAACCTATATTGAATTACCTTAATGCCCGTCTTTGGGGCAAGAGAATAGCTGCAAACAAGCCATAGCATAGAAAGTCAGTCAATAATGGCGTTTACTTTTATTTAGCGATTAATCAATGGTATTTAGCATGGGCTAGTCGAATCGGCGCATTGGTTCGCCCCCGCCCAGGCAAAGACACGAAATTATTAAATTTTAATATATTTCAAATTGCTACTGATAATTTTCCCATCTGAGAATCGAATATTAATTTTTGGGCTCTTTAGTACAAATAAGGAATCACAATTGCCAGGGATTTTGAAAATATGAAAGTCTCGCATCCAAATAACCATATTATCTTTTGTTCCATTATCGTTGTAAAAGGCCGTAAACTTCTTCAAGTTCCCTAATGCCTGAGCTTCATAGCAGCCATTTTGATTACCATGATGACCCTCGCTCGCACTTATATTCTCAGCCGTAAAGAACTTATATCCTGACGCATCTTCCAAAGTGTCATTACTGAGGCGCATGCCAGGCGAATCGCCGGACAAAACAGAAATAGCTTTAATGGTATCGACATGCCCATACGCCCCATCCAAAGAATTATTATTTTCCCAAAAATGAAATTTTCGTGTTGAAACATATTCCAGCTTGAATCGAATACCCATCAGTAAGGTTCTCTTTCCCAATTCACTAACTATCACAGTATCCGAGAAGTGATAACATCCATTATCAGACTTATTTCCTGATACACTAAATAGCACTGCGTCTATTTCGTAGATCCTAAATTTATCTGCATAGTTATGAACTACTTCTGCCGTTATTAATAATGTGATAAATACGATCGAGATTGAGAATACGATTCTATAGATCAGCTTCCTGGTGCTGTTGCGACGCATCATTTCCCTTATTTGAATTTTTTCTCCCGGCCATTACAGATCATGTATGTGTAAGCATTCGCGAAAGCGTACGTCCCCCAAAACGATCCATATCTTTTCGGGATTGTCCTTTTTCCGGATTCGCATCTGATTACCAAGAATGAGCATTGGACTTGTGGTAGTAATATTTGCAAATATACTGGCTGCATTCCTCTTTACTCACAGTCGCCGGCATCAAACTCCTGATCCAGTTCTAAAAAATCGGCTTCGCCATGTATGTCTGATGGACTTGGCAGCCATAGAATCCACAGTTCTTGGGGGATCGCAATGCCTGGGTAAAGCCGGCTTGCCAGCACCATTCCAAATAGTTAATATCCTGTGCCAGGAGGATACCCGACACGACGATCTGCCTAAGAGCTGCTTGCGCCTAAAGATACGGCGATTTTTCTTTATCCGAATTCGTGGCAAGGTCGAGCACGGTCTGTCCAAAATTGTTCCGCGGGTGCTTCACATCTATCTTCACCTTGCAAAGTATATGGGTTGTCCTGGCATATACACTGTCTTTTCATATAAAAATGGGAAGCATGTTCCTATTCACAGGAACCTTGCTATAGACGAGGAGGGGATCTTGTATTTCGGTGAAACTTCGGATATTTTTAACAGGAAGATATTACAGATTATCGAAGTCGCAAGATCTTTATCCACCTGAGTCGCTACATGTATTCATAGAGCCGTGCGAGGCACCATTTAAGATCGAAAGAGCACGCACCATACAATAGAAACTAGCCTGACGCATACAAATCACGAAGGTGTCCTGAAGCTTTTCACTTATTAGGGCGCGATATTTTTGTTCTTTGATAAGTTCATCTGAAAGCAGCTTTTTTCATTTGAATCAACATGTGAACCCAAGCCTGGGTATTGCAAACGCCGTTTTCCGACTGATTTATTGAGTGGCAAGTTTATGTTTATTGTGCGACATCTTTGCTATTATTGCATACAAATCGGAAGTCAGACTAGTTATGGATATTCATAATCTCGACTTTAACCATCTTAAAAAGAACTTAAATAATGCACCCCAAGGCTATCCCGGTCCTGGGGCCACAAAGATCGCCTTGCTTTCGGATACCGCCTCTCAGTTCATCGTTCAAGCCCTCCAAGGATACGCCATTGAATTCGGCGCCGCCTATGAACTATTTGAGGCCAACTATAACCAAATTGATAGCCAGGTATTCGACCCTTCATCTGAACTTTATCGTTTTGAACCCGAATTCGTGGTTATCGTCCGAAGTACGGAGCGATTGCTGGATGCATTCTATAAGGAGCCCTCAAGGCTAAAACCTTCCTTCGCTGAAGAACAGACCGCACATATTCTAAGTTTGTATGAAACGATAAAGAGAAAGCTAAAGTCTCGCGTCATCATTACAAACTTTCCCGAAATAGATGATGGGGTATTTGGCAACTACGCGAACAAGACGCCTTATTCCTTTCTCTTTCAACTCAGAAAGCTGAATGTTTCGCTCATGGAGATGGCAAGGGCACAGCCTGATTGTCTGGTTTGCGATGTCGCTACATTGGTGCATAGATTGGGATACGCTTCTGCATTCGATCCGAAAATGTATATAAATGCCAGCATGGTCTTTAGCCTTGAGTTATTGCCCTGGCTGGCTAAATCTATCCATGAACTCATCCAAGCCACAAAAGGCCACTTCAAAAAAGCCCTTATTCTCGACCTGGATAATACGATCTGGGGCGGTACAATAGGAGATGACGGAGTCGAAGGCATACAAATCGGCGAACTCGGCTTAGGGAAAATATTTACCGGCATTCAGAAGTGGGTTAAAGAATTAGTTAGGAGGGGTATTCTTCTGGCTATCTGCAGCAAAAATGATGAGGAGGTGGCCAGGGCTTTGTTTGTGGAACATCCCGATATGATCCTAAGAATGGAGGATATCGCCATTTTTGTTGCTAACTGGGAAAACAAAGTTAATAACATACGGTATATACAGGAAGTGCTGAATATCGGTTTTGATGCCATGGTTTATCTGGACGATAGTACATTCGAACGAGAGATGGTTACAAAGGCGATTCCGGAAATCACCGCGCCCTCCTTACCGGAGGATCCCGCACAATGGCTCATTTACCTCCGCGAATTGAACCTCTTTGAAACAACTTCTTTTACAGAAGAAGACAAGAATCGGAACGCGCAATACCATGATGCTGCGAAAAGGGTCGCGGTTCAAAGAACATTCGAGAACGAAGATGAGTTCCTGCAAAGCCTGAAAATGTCCTCCGAGGTGCATCCCTTCGACTCCTTTAGCATTCCCCGAATAGCCCAGCTCTCCCAGCGATCCAATCAATTTAATCTTCGGACTGTTCGTTATTCTGAAGCGGAGGTATCAGACATCGCAGCTAACCCGCAGTATCTTACCCTTTCCTTTACCCTGAAGGACACCTACGGCGATAATGGATTGATCGCCTTTGTCGTCTTAAAGCAGGAAAAGGAAGGCCTTTTTATTGAGAATTGGATCATGAGCTGCCGGGTGCTCAAGCGCGGAATGGAGAAATTCATGCTGCAATGTCTGACAGAAGCGGCATTAAGTGGGGGGCAAACCCGGCTGATAGGCGAGTACCTGCCAACTAATAAGAATGGTCTGGTAAAGGATCATTATCACAAACTTGGATTTATCCCCAATGCTGACGGCCGTTGGACACTGGAACTGAAGGGCGCAACTACTGGTATATCTGCCACGCCAGTGCCAGATGCGGCCTTAGGGTCACCCTCTTATGCGGCCGTTCATATTCAAAAAAAGTAATGCCATCCGCATGGAAAAGGAGCAGATCATGCAACAGGTTAACGCGATTTTTATCGATGTCTTGGAAAATCCGGATATTCACATTGACGCAAATACCAAGGCTGATGACGTCGCGGAATGGGATTCGCTTCATCATATTCAGCTTGTAGTGGCCATCGAAAAGCATTTCAAGGTAAAATTCACCACAAGAGAAATTCTAAATTGGAGAAACGTCGGCGACCTATGTAGCAGCGTGTCGGCCAAATTAAGCGCAAAGTAATGCTATTCAATTCATTTGGATTTCTGGTCTTTTTTATTGTCGTCACTTGCCTATACTTCCTGCTCCCAAATCGGGCGCGATGGTCTTTGCTCCTTCTTGCCTCCTGCTTCTTTTATATGTTCTTCAAGTGGGAATATATTTTTATCCTGTTGTTTACAATTGCCGTGGACTACTATGCTGGCATTAAAATTGAATCCGCCGAGGGCGTTGAGAGGAAGAGAAAATGGCTCATTCTCAGTCTGATCGCCAATATCGGCGTTCTGGCCTTCTTTAAATACTACAATTTCCTAAATGGCAACATTTCCGGACTATACAGCCTGTTAGGCTATAAAAACCCTATCCCGTATCTGCATATTATCCTTCCTATCGGGCTTTCCTTCCACACCTTCCAGGCCATGAGCTATACGATAGAGGTATTTCGTGGGCACCAAAATGCCGAAAGGCATTTCGGGATTTATGCATTATATGTGATGTTCTACCCTCAACTGGCGGCCGGCCCTATTGAAAGGCCGCAACATATGCTGCCTCAATTCCATGAGAGAAAGCAATTTGATTACGATAACCTGATCATTGGCCTTAGGCTAATGCTTTGGGGTATCTTTAAGAAGGTGGTCATAGCCGATCGGGTTGCCATGGCCGTCGATACGGTATATGGAGACGTGCATGAATATAGCGGCGGTTGTCTTTTATTGGCCGCGATCCTTTACGCTTTCCAGATCTACTGTGATTTTTCAGGGTACTCCGATATTGCCTTGGGGTCTGCCCGGGTTATGGGCTTTAACTTAATGCGAAACTTCGACCATCCGCTGTATAGTAAGAGCGTGACAGAGTTCTGGCGCAAATGGCATATCTCCCTTTCCACCTGGTTATATGATTACCTATACCTGCCCATTGTGATTGCTAAAAGAGATTGGAACAAATTTGCCGTGGCTTTCGGATTGATGGTGACCTTTTTTATTAGTGGACTATGGCATGGCGCCGCCTGGACTTTTGTATTCTGGGGCGTGCTGCATGGTCTGGCGGTCACCTATGAATTCTTGTCGAAAAAGCCAAGGAACCGACTCGCCAAAGTGCTTCCAAACTGGCTTTATTCCGCGACCTGCAGAATCTTAACCCTGGCATTCCTTGTGATCACCTGGATCTTTTTCCGGACCGGTTCCATGTCCCAATCCTTCTACATTATCAAAACGGCGTTTAACCCGCTGGCGAAGGGCTATTTCCATCTTATGTATCGGGAGTTGAACGACGACCTTACCATCATGGGATTCGCCCGCTGGAAGTTCTTCGCGGTGATGCTCGGGGTAGTGGGTTTTGCCGTGGCCGACTGGCTCATCTATAAGAAAAGGCAATTTATCCTTTTCCAGGTGAGTCAGGGCCTGCGTTGGGCCGGATATGCCCTATTGGTCATCTGCATAATTTTCATGGGCGTATTTCATAGTAACCAGTTCATTTACTTTCAATTTTGACGAATGAAGAGCATCAAGCGACTGAAATACCTGCTTTTATTCGTGATCCTTTTGGGGGTCTTACTTTTTTCCATCGATTGGATCATCAGCTTCGGTGCAAGGCACGTCAATGTATCCGATCTTGGAAAGATCAATCTGATATTCAACCACCGCGTCGATCCGGATATCATGATATTCGGTGCTTCGGATGCGGAATGGGGATTTGATGCTCCTGAATTGCAAAGGCTGACTCACAGGACGGTATACAATGGAGCCATCGATGGGACCCACTATCGGCAGCTTGCATGTCTCATCGATGAATTTGCCCAATACGCTACTCATAACAGGGCAGTCATCCTCAGCCTGGGTCCCTTTGCCCTGAGAGCAAGGATGGGTGTGAGGGAAATTGAACGTTATCTGCCTGTGATAGGGAACCAAAACGTCTACGAGAGTTTGTACGATATGGATGCGGATCTCGCATTCAAGTGCCGGTACATACCCTTTTATAAATACACCGAGGTGTCCAGTAACTATTATAGACAATCCTTCGAAGGATGGAAAACTTATATCAAGTCAAGACGTCAGGGATTCCCACTGGATACGATGCTTGGATACGTTCCTGATCCGCAGGCCTGGCAGCGCGCGCCGAAGAACGCGACTAATGATGCGTCCAATGTCCCAATCGATAAGTTCACCTATCAGGTTTTGGCGGATCTCATCCGGGAGCTGAGGTCGAAGGGCAAAAAGGTCATCGTTCTTGTGTCACCATTCCACCAGAGCGGAGTCGCGCTCATCAAGAATTGGGAACAAATCAGAAGCGGCATGCAAGCGCTGGGAGCGATGGCCGATTATTATATGGATTTTTCGACATCTACCCTAACAACTCAAAAAGATTACTTCAGAAATTCATTTCATTTGAATGCCAATGGATCAAAAGTATTTGCCTCAATCCTGGCAGAGCAATTGAATCGTATTCTTAAGTGAGTCCGGATTCATTCGATATGACACGCACATAAAGGCATTTTGAATTCTCCCTTCTTCACTTCTTTCCATACCAGCTTATCCCCAAGGTTTGCTTCAACAAAATGGACCGGGCCTTGCCTTAACAACGTCGATACCAAAGAAAATCAAATGCTGTCCGTTGGTTTCTATTAATTTCATAACAAATGTTCACCATAATGCCCGAAAAAGACCTGAATCCCTCTCCGGGGAATTTTCAATTGGAGAAGAAGGTTTGGACAGAAGCCGACTTTGACATTATGGGCTGGCACGATAGTCCGATTTATGGTATTTCCGTGGGCGGCGGCGACTTCATGGATAAGGAATTATTGCTGGATATTGACTACATCTTTAAATGGATTGACCCAATCCCTCCTCAAAAATACTTTTCATTTTGGATAGCTCCATCCACATTGATCTTTAAGAATATCTTTAATACCGTTATCGATGTTGACACAAGGTCTGACAATACGTTCAAGTTAGAGATAGCGGACGTGCACAGACTTGAGGAACTTCCTCCCATCGACAACCGCAGGAATTGGAAATGGCATATCGAACTTCAAAACGGCGGCATTTTCCTTGAATCAACAGGATATGAGCAGATTATCAAAGGGGAGCCCATTTTCACATCCGAACAATGGGTACCTCAGACGGTTCGTGGAGAAGCAAATTTTAAGCGCATTCCATTTTAGACGCTGTCCGCCAGCCTCTCAATACTCCCGCTGCACCAAAAATCCCGCCAGCTGCTGCAGGGGTTCCTTGCGGCGGGAGAGGACGGCGATGTCTTCGAGGTGCCGCAGTGCGGCTTCCATGTATTTGTCCTTGAGTTCGCGGGCCCAGGCATCGACGCCGCAGGCTTTGAAGAGACGCAACATGCCTTCAACGCGGGCGACGGGTTCGGCGCGTTGCAGTTCGCGGATCTCCTTATGCTGGGCGGCGCTGGCCTGTTCGAGGGTGCGGATCAGCAGAAAGGTTTTTTTCCCGGCGACGATGTCGCCGCCGACCTGCTTGCCGAATTTGGCCGGATCGCCGAAGGCGTCGAGGTAGTCATCCTGGATCTGGAAGGCGAGCCCAAGGAGCTTGCCGAATTCGTATAAATGGCCCTGGTTGCCGAGACCTGCGCCCCCCAGGATCGAACCCATCTGCAGGCTGGCCGCCAGCAGCACCGACGTCTTCCATTCGATCATGCGCAGGTACTCGTCCAGACCCACGCGTTCTCTCGATTCAAAGTCCATATCCGTTTGCTGTCCTTCGCAAACCGCCCTGGCCGTCGCATTGAATAACTGGAAAATGGCGCGCGTGTCGGCCTTGACGCGATTGATGTAGTCATACGCGGTCACCAGCATCACGTCACCGGCCAGCAGGGCCGTCGAAGCGCCATATTTTTCATGCACGGTGGGTTTGCCGCGGCGCAGGGGCGCCTTGTCCATGATATCGTCATGGATCAGCGTGAAGTTGTGGAAAAGCTCGATGGCCGCGGCCAGGTGCCAGGCGTCGTCCTCGATCTCCCCGAAAAGCTCATTGCCCATCAGGCACATGACGGGCCGCACCCGCTTGCCGCCCAGGCGCAGGAAATAGTCGGCCGGCGCATACAGGCTCTCAGGACTGGAAGGGAAATGCGAAATATCGAATCGGGTGGCAAATTCCGCGGATAATTGTTCGAAGCTATGCATCATGGGACCTATTGCCGTTTCTTTTTCTTATGCTTTTTGTCGTGCTGGTGCGGACGGGACGAGCCGCCGGACCGGGGGGATCCGCCCGACCTCGCCGACCCATCCGAACTCTCCGGCCTGGGCGAACCCATCGATGCGGCCAGCTCCGCCATCACGGGGCCCGAGATCACCCACTCATAGTCCAGCTGGCGACGCGAAAGGTTGGCCGAAATGACCTTGATCGTGATCTTGTCGCCCATCCGGAACTGCCTGCCGCTGCGCCTGCCGACCAGGGCATATTCGCCCTCGACGTGCTGAAATTCGTCATATTCCATCAGGGAATTGATGCTGACCAATCCTTCGCATTTATGCATTACCGTCTCCACCCAGAACCCGAAAGAGGCTACTCCACTGATCACCCCTTCGAATTCCTCGCCTATGAAGTCGGACATGTATTCGACCTGCTTGTATTTATTGGCGGCACGCTCACTGTCCATGGCCGCACGCTCCCGCTCGCTGGAATGCCGGCATTTGGCCTCGATCTTCTTATCCACGGTGATCTTTTCTTCCAGGCACTCGAGCAGGATCCGGTGCACGAGGACATCGGGATAGCGGCGGATCGGGGAAGTGAAATGACAGTAGTGTTCGAATCCTAATCCGTAGTGACCGATATTCTCGATGGTATAAATGGCCTTGGACATGGTCCGAATGCCAAGCTGCTCGAGCACATGCTGCTCGGGTCTCCCCTTCACGTCGCTCAGCATCTGGTTAAAGGATTCGGCGATGGCTTGCGGGGTCTTGGTATCGAAGGTATGGCCATACCTTTTTGCAAACTCCATGAAGGGATGGAGCTTTTCCTTGTCCGGGGTGTCATGCACGCGGTAAGGGAAAGGTACCGGCTTCTTGTTCAGCTTGATCTTTCCTACATGTTCCGCCACGGTACGGTTGGCCAGGAGCATGAATTCTTCCACCAGCTGATGGGCCTCCTTGCTCTCCTTGATCATGATGCCGATGGGCTTGCCTTTCTCGTCCAGCTTGAATCGCACCTCGGTCGAAGAGAAATTGATCGCGCCTTTGCGGAACCGGTGCCTGCGCATGCGCTGGGCGAAGGTATTGAGGATCTCGATCTGCTCATGGTAGATGCCCGTCTTCTGTTCGATGATCTCCTGCACCTCCTCATAGGTATACCGATGGTCGGAATGAATGACGGTCTTGCCCAGCCAGTAGCTCATGACGTCTCCTTTCGGGCTCACCTGGAAGATCGCCGAAAAAGTCAGCTTATCCTCGTGCGGCCTGAGGGAACAAAGCTCATTGGATATCCGCTCCGGCAGCATGGGGTTCACGCGGTCGGGCAGATAGACGGAGGTGGCGCGGTCATAGGCCTCCTTGTCGAGAGCCGACTCGGGTTCGACATAATGTCCGACGTCGGCGATATGCACGCCGATCTCCAGCAGGCCGCTCTTCAGGGTGCGGATCGAGATGGCGTCGTCGAAGTCTTTGGCGTCGATGGGATCGATCGTAAAGGTCAGGATGGGCCGCATATCCCTGCGGCGGGCGATCTCGGAACTGGCGATCAGGTCGGGCAGCCGCTCCGATTCTTCGAGGACGGCCTCGGGGAAGGTTAGCGGGAAGCCATTCTCCAGGAGGATCTCTTTCATGGCCTGGTCGTTGATATCGGTTTGGTCGAGGACCTGGATGACCTCGCCCTGAGGCTTCTTATTCTTTTCCCATTCGATGATGCGAACGATGACGCGGTCATTGTGTTTGGCGCCGTTGAGACGGCCGAGCGGGACATAGATATCGGGCATCGGCTTGTCGGTGTCGGCGATGAAGAACGCGAAGGCCTGGCTGAGCTCGACGTGGCCGATGAACTCAAGCTGCTTCCTCTCCACGATCTCCGCGACCTGGCCTTGTTGCCTGCCTCCTCTACCGGACCCGCTCACGACCCGTACCCTCACAATATCGCCATGCAAGGCCGTATTGAAGTCCGAGGGCCGGACCATGACGTCGTCCTCGAGGCCATCGACGATGACAAAGCCCATGCCGGAGCGGGTCACCTCCAGCCTGCCCCTATGTAACGTGGCGGAAGCCGTCTTGTTCTTTTTCTTTTGCTTCGTTTTCATTTCTTCTCATTTATCTGTTATCTGTTCGTGTATCTCTTGTCGGTTCGCGTATCTGTTGTCTGTTCGTGGGGAGCTCTATTGCTTTGGGGCGGGGCCTCCGTCCCCGGTCGGGTGTCGGGGGATGGATCATGACCTGAAACCGGTGATGAATTTAACGATTAAATCCTTAAATCGCTGTTGACCGTCAAATAAAAAGCGGGGTTCGATCGGGATCACATAAAACGGCCAGCTTTCCAGTTCCTGCGCGAATTTCGTCAGGCGGACGGCATCTTTCTCCGTCGTCAGGATGATCTTATTTCGGGCCGGAATGGCGTTGAAGCGGCGGATCATGGTATTCAGGTCGTCGATCGAAAAGATATGATGGTCGCTATACGACAGTTCATAATACGTGCGCGATTTTTCATTGAGCCATCGCTTCAACGGCGCCGGATTGGCGATACCCGTGATCAGGAGTACCTCCACCTTGTCGTCCACGCGACCGGGGTTTTTTTTCGTGATGTGGTAGGGCGTTCCGTATTGGATGGCGGAAAAGAATACCTGCTGATGCGGCTCGGGGGCGATCTCCCGGGTGATCTGCTCACGCTGTTCCGTATCCAGGTCATCGGGGCACTTGGTCACGACGATCAGATCGGCCCGGCGGGCGCTACGTGGCGCGTCGCGCAGATCGCCGGATGGCAGCCACCAATCGCGGGTAAATAAGTTGGAGCAATCGGTGAGGAGGATGTTCAGCCCCGCCCGCACAGACCGGTGCTGAAAGGCGTCGTCCATTATGATCACGCGGGTGGAGGGGCGGTCATGCAGCAGTTGCGGGATGGCCACCATCCGCTCCTCGCCTACCGCCACGCTCACGTCCGGGAATTTGGTATGGAAGAGCATGGGCTCATCGCCAATCTCCAATGCGGTCGTATCCGGTCCGGCCATGGCATAACCTGTTGTCTTGCGTTTGTATCCCCGGCTCAGCACGGCGATCTCGAATTCATCCTTGAGCTCGCGGATCAGCCATTCCACCATCGGTGACTTGCCGGTGCCGCCGACGGCCAGATTGCCGACGCCGATGATGGGCAGGTTGAACTCCGAAGATGACAATATTTTCCGGTCATAGCACCAATTGCGCATCAGAATGATCAGGGCGTAAGGCAGGGAGAGGGGGAATAAGAGCATGCGGATGGGCCGCAAGAGGGGAAAATTAAGGTTCATAAATGGTGTTCGTCGTTCAGCGTGGTCCCTGCAAAGATAAGGATTCCTGCAGCAAGGGACGGATGCGTTCCGCCTGATCCCTGACGAAGGCCCGGTCGGGCTGGTCCGCATGGGGGATAGACGCCAGGGCCGGTATGCCCGTCCAGGCGGTGATCTCCTCTTCATAATGGAGGCGCCGGTCGTTATGGACATATTGATCGTTGAAGATCCAGCCTGCCACGCGAAGGCCATGCGCCCTGCAAACTTCCGCCGTCAGCAGGGAATGGTTGATGCTGCCCAGGTAGTTGCGGCTCACCAGGATGAGGGGCGCGTCGAGGCGCCTGGCGAGGTCGAGGACGAACTCCTTTTCGTTCAGCGGCACCAGGAGGCCGCCGGCCCCTTCGATGATCAGGGGGCAGGACGGGTCGGAACCGGGCCGGTGGGCGAGGATCCGGTCGAGGTCGATACGCAGGCCTTCCTCACGGGCGGCGATATGCGGGCTGGCCGCCAGGGCCAATCTATACGCTTCGGGATGGACGGGCCTGCCGGTCATGGCTTGCACCCAGCGGGTGTCGGTGCTCAGTGCGCCGTCGGGCGAGTCCGGGCCGTCGGGCGAGTCGGGGCCGTCGGCGTTAAGCCCTGCCTGGACCGGCTTCCAATAGACCCCTTGCAGCGCCTCCGTCACGATCGCCGAGACCAGGGTCTTGCCGACGCCCGTACCGATGCCTGTTATGAAGAAGGTGGAATTCACGAGGACTTGTTTATGAAGATGGAGAAGACCGTCGTGCCATAGTTGCGTTGCGTCACGAACAGGCGGTAGCCGGTATAGTTATTCCGCGGCGTATGCTCGAGGATGAACCATCCGTCCTCCCGCAGGAGCTCTTTGTCGGCGATCAGGCGGGGGAGCTCGTCGATGGTCTCCAGGGCATAGGGAGGCCCTGCGAATATAAGATCGAATTTCTCGGTGCAATCCCGGAGATAACGGAATACGTCCATGCGGATGACCTTGTAATGGGACAATCCGAGTTCCGCGGCGGTCTTTTGGATGAAGGCAAACATGGCCGGATCCTTTTCGATCACGGTGAGATCGGCGGCTCCACGGGAGGCCAGTTCATAGCTGATGCTGCCGGTTCCCCCGAACAGGTCGAGGGTTTTGAGGCCGGCGATCTCCAGGTTATTTTCGAGGATATTAAAAAGTCCCTCGCGCGCGATGTCGGTGGTCGGGCGGGTATGCGGCATTTTCGACGGAGGATGGACCCTCCTGCCGCCAAGGCTCCCTCCGATTATGCGCATACGGCCATTTTCAGGATGGAGGAGAAATAATGCAGGGGCAACTCCTTGAGCTCGTCGGTCACGCGGATGCTCTCATCCATCTCTTCAAAGGTGACCTGCAGAAAATATTTATTCAACTCGGTGCTCAGCGAAGAATCTCTGTCGATCAGGCCGCCCACGCGAAGGTGAACCTCCTCCTGGCTGATGGATAACTGATGGCAGCAGTTCAGCAGGTGATAGGCGACGTCTTTGGTGTCCTGGTAGTGGAAGGTCTGCATCAGCTGCAGCTTCCCTTTCTTCATCACCAGGGCGACCATTTTATCGGCGTAGAAGATGACCTTGATGCAATCCGACTCCTCCATGCCCGTCGAATCGAACATCTTGTAACTCTTGAGCAGGAGACTATAATAATGCCAGTACTTCCCGGCGGAGAATTGCGATTGCATCAGGTGGTGCAGGTCCGGCGCGATGCGGTAGACATTGAACAGCTCCCACCAGGGTATCTTTTCCGTCAGGATCAATCCCTTTTGCAGGTTCCCATGAACGATCTCCGTCAACTCCCGGTTCGTGTCCATGCTGAAGAGGGGCTCGGGCACCAGGCTGCTCTCCGGGAAATTATAGACCAGCAGGGTCTCTTTGACGGTCTGTCTCAGCAGATCGTCCTCCGCGATGATCTCCCGCAACTGGTCGGTCAGGGTATTCTCCCTGTCCGGCTCGAGAACGAAATGCCTGACGGCCACCGGACTCATGTTCCGCTGGTTCAGCAGCACATAGGTGAAGCAGCAGGGGCTGACCTCCACGAGGAGCCGGGACTGCGCCAGGACTTCGGGATTGAGGTCCGAGACGGCGATCTCAAATGCGGGTTTGTTCATATTACGAGGGCTGCAATGTACTAAAAATTTGCCGTTCGGGGGTCCCTGTCGTGCCGATCGGAGAGCAGCGTTTGGGTGGGGCGGAGAGTAGCCGTTGGCCGGGCCGCAGAAGTGCTTATCTTGCGTTCCTTTTCACCATGGAAGGCACCGCACTTACCGACAGTTACAAGGTCGGGATCAGCAACCGGCAGATCCTGCGCATGACCCTGCCGATCAGCCTGGCGATCCTGGTGCCGCAGATCAATTTCATCACCAACAATGTCTTCCTCGGCCACCTGGACGAACAATCCCTGGCGACGGCGGGCATAACGGGCGTGTATTACCTGCTGTTTGCGGTGGTAGGGAATGGCCTCAATAATGGATTGCAGGCCCTGATCGCAAGGCGGGCCGGGGAGGGCCGGATCGACGAGATCGGGAAACTGTTCTCGCAAGGGCTGATCATCTCGCTGGGGTTGGCGGCGATGGGCATCTTGCTTACCGACCTGGTGGCGCCGCGTATCCTGTCCTTTTCATTGCACTCCCCTGCCCTGCTGGCGCAGGCCTTGAGTTTTCTGCGGATCCGGATCTGGGGACTCCCCTTCCTATACGTCTATCAGATGCGTAATGCGCTGCTGGTCGGAACCAACCAAAGCAAATTCCTGGTCTATGGCACGCTTGCCGAGGCCGCCGTGAACATGGGGCTGGACTATGGCCTGATCTTCGGGCATTTCGGATTGCCTGCCCTGGGCTTCAATGGCGCGGCCTATGCCTCGATCATCGCCGAAGCCTCGGGGCTGCTGGTCGTCTATGCGGTGATCCATGCGCGGGGCATCAGCAGGGAATTGCAACTGTACAAGCATTGGGGCGTCGACCGCGTCAGAATGAGGCTGATCATCGAACAGTCTGCGCCCCTGGTCTTTCAGTATTCCATCAGCATATTGAGCTGGATCTTCTTTTATATCCTGATCGAACATCACGGGCGACTGGACCTGGCCGTCAGCAATACGATGCGGAACATCTTCGGCATTTTCGGAGTATTCACCTGGGCCTTTGCCTCCACGACGAATGCGATGGTGAGCAATATCATCGGCCAGGGCAAGCAGGATCGGGTCGTCGAACTGATCCGGAAGATCATCGTGCTGAGCGTCGGACTAAGCGTGACCATTGCCGTGTTGCTGAACCTGTTCCCGGAAGCCTGGCTGGCCTTATATGGGCAGGACCGCGCTTTCGCGCAGGCGGCCATACCGGTGATCCGCGTTATTTCCGTAGCCCTGATCCTGATGTCCTTTGCCACGATCTGGCTCAATGCGGTGACGGGGACGGGGAACAGCCGGATCAGCCTGGCGATCGAGGGGATCACGATCGTTTTCTATTGTGTGTATGTCTACTTAGTATTGGAGCGCTGGCAAATGACGATGGTCACGGGATGGATGTCGGAATGGCTTTACTGGACCTCGACCTTTCTGCTTTCGTGCTGGTATATACGGAGCGGGCGCTGGAGGGGGAAGGTAATTTGAGCGACACGTGCAGAAAGGCTTCAGGCCGCAAGGCTACTCGAAAGACTTCCGGTACGTGATCCCGGCGCGGCCCTGGAAGTTACCGATCGGCGCCTGGAGTTTATAGATCGTGACGACCGCTTCACTAATGAACGGGAATTCCTCTTTGATCTGCTGGACGATGCCGGCCCCGATCTTTTCCAGCAGGCGGGATGGCCTGCGCATATTCTCCTGGACGATATCATAGAGCCGAACGTAGTTGACGGTACCCTCGAGGGTGTTGAATGCGCGCCTGGCGTCATCATAGAACACGTCGAGGCTGACCTCGAAGGTATTGCCCGTCATCAGCTCCAGTTCGGAGACGCCGTGATGGGCCGAGAAGATCAGGTTATGGAGCTGTACTGTTACCATTCAATTTATGAGGCGCCCTCAGGCCAATCCTTTCGCGCCCAGCCAACGTTCGGCGTCCAGGGCGGCCATGCAACCGCTGCCGGCCGCGGTGACAGCCTGGCGGTAGGTCTTGTCCTGGACGTCGCCGGCGGCAAATACGCCCTCCACATTGGTACGCGTGGTCCCGGGGACCGTCTGGATATATCCCGCTTCATCCATTTTCAGGAAGTCGGCAAATATCCCCGAATTAGGCTGGTGACCGATCGCCACAAAAAAGCCGCTGACCGGAATGGTCGTCAATTCCCCGGACTTGTTATTACGTATGCGAAGCCCGGTGACGCGACTGTCTCCCAGCACCTCGTCGGCCTCGCTATTCCAATAGATCTTGATATTGGGCGTTTGCTGCACGCGTTCCTGCATGACGCGGGAAGCGCGCATCTTGTCGCGGCGGATCAGCATGTGTACGGTCGTACAAAGCTTGGAGAGATACAAGGCCTCTTCGGCCGCCGTATCCCCGGCCCCGATGATCGCGACCTCTTTGCCGCGAAAGAAAAAGCCGTCGCAGACCGCGCAGGCGCTGACGCCATACCCATTGAGGCGCTGTTCGCTTTCCAGGCCGAGCCATTTGGCCGAAGCGCCGGTTGCGATGATGACCGCGTCGGCCTCGATCAATTTTTCTTCGTCGATCCAGACCTTGAAGGGATGGCTGGCGAAATCGACCTTCGTCGCCAGTCCGTATCGTATGTCGGCGCCCATGCGGGTCGCTTGTTTTTCAAAATGCACCATCATCTCGGGGCCCTGCACGCCATCGGGGTAGCCGGGATAGTTCTCGACTTCCGTGGTAATGGTCAGCTGGCCGCCGGGTTGAATTCCCTGGTAGAGTACCGGTTTGAGGTTGGCGCGGGCCGCGTATACGGCAGCCGTATACCCCGCGGGCCCCGAACCGATGATCAGGCAATGCACTTTCTCACTTGTTTGAGCCATGAAAGAAATTTTGAACCATTAAGGGATTTAAGGAGGGCAAATTTAACGCTTATCGGGCAATGCGCGTGTCGTTTGCATGACCAAAATGAAAAAGGCCCCGGCGAATGCCGGGGCCGTATAGAAAAGTCTTTACTGCTTTATCCCAGGTACGCTTTCAGCGCATTGCTGTAGCGTGCCTTCTGTAAACGTTTGATCGCCCTTTCCTTGATCTGCCGGATGCGTTCCTTGGTCAGATCATATTTCTGGCCGATCTGTTCGATCGTCACTCCATTCTCTCCGTCCAGGCCGAAGTAGGCGTTCACAATTTCCGCTTCGCGGGGACTGAGGGATTTCAACACCCGGCGGATCTCGGCGCGCAGTGAATCTTTCATCACGTCGTCGTCGGTTTCGTCGCCGCCTTCCAGCAGGTCGCCCATGGCCACGTCTTCCGCCTCGTGCACGGGTGCATCGAGAGAACTGTGGCGGGTGTTGCTTTGGAAGATATTGTTGATCTCCGTCTCGCTCATTTCCAGCAATTCGGCTAATTCTTCCGTACTGGGCTCGCGTTCGTGTTCCTGTTCGAAAGCCATGTAGGCCTTATTAGCCTTGTTATACGTGCCAATCTTGTTTTGAGGCAGGCGGACTAATCTGCCCTGCTCTGCCAACGCCTGCAAGATGGACTGGCGGATCCACCAAACGGCGTATGAGATGAACTTGAAACCTTTCGTTTCATCGAAGCGTTGAGCCGCTTTAATTAAGCCGAGGTTGCCCTCGTTGATCAAATCACTCAGTGATAACCCCTGGTGTTGATATTGCTTTGCCACGGAAACCACAAAGCGCAGGTTGGCCTGCACCAGTTTATCCAAAGCCTTCTGATCGCCCATCTTGATCCTTTGGGCCAAAACGGTCTCCTCTTCGGGAGTGATCATCGGGATCTTCGAAATTTCCTGCAAATACTTCTCTACCGCCTGGGAATCACGGTTCGTAATCTGTGTAGCAATTTTGAGTTGCCTCATATCTAAAAGTAAAAAGGTGACAAAAAAAGAGTTTTTGTCGGGTACTAAATCAATAAACGTTTGTAAGACAGAGAGAGTTCGAGGAAAGTTGCAAAAAAGATGTTATAAACTTAATGTCAACCCGTTGTTATCAATCCGTCCGCTACCGTCTGCAAAAGTAGTCAGCGAAAACGGAATCTCATAGTCTTATAAACAAAAAATAAATTTTTAATTCCGGAATTAGGATTTAGCAGCGCATGGTTGAGCGAGAAAAAAACGTATTGCATCAGTGGCAAACCTTCTGCAGATAGTATCGAGATAGCAATTTCGCAATACTTTAACAGATTGCGAAAAGAATAGTTCGCATCTGAAAAAAAATTTCAAAAAAAAGTTTCAAAAATATTTTACAACTAAGAAATTAGTTATAGATTCGCCTTATAACTAAAAACTTAGTCATGAATAAAACCCTCACCAAGGCTGAAGAACAGGTCATGCAGGTGCTTTGGAAGCTCGGCTCGGGTCGCCTGAAAGACGTGCTGGACGCCACTCCTGAGCCGAAGCCGCATTCCAACACGATCGCCACCCTGCTTAAGATCCTTGTGGAAAAAGGATATGTCGAGTATGAAGTACAGGGCCGCAATAATCACTACAGGCCCCGGATCAGCAAGTCGGAATATGGCAAAAAGAGCATCAACCACCTGGTCAAGGGCTATTTTGAAGGTTCCCCGGCCAAGCTGGTCTCTCAGTTCGTAAGTGATAACAAGTTAAGTCTTAAAGAGTTGGAAGAGCTGCTCCAACAGATCAAATCATCCAAAAACAGCCCTCAATGAGCCTGATCCTCACCTACCTGCTCCGGATGACGCTGGTCTCCGGCCTGATGTACGCCTACTATTGGTGCTGCCTGCGCAACCGGTCCTATCATGGGTACAACCGGTTCTTCCTGCTTGGGATCACGGTGGTCTCCCTGGTCCTACCCTTCGTTAGCATCCCGATCCTGGACGCGGAGGCGGCCGGAGCCAGCCCTTCGGCCATTGCGGCGCTGCATAGGATCACTGCAGGGGCCTGGGATGAAGCGATCACGCCTGGACGCCACGGCGGATGGCTGGACGGCTTTTTAAACGGCA
>JAUZNZ010000029.1 GCA_030706735.1 Bacteroidota bacterium
AACCGGGCGAGCGGCATGTCGCCGCGGAAGCCGTTGCGCCCTCGACGCCTAGTTCCCCGTCGGAATGATCTCGCTGGTCTCGACCATCAGGATGACGGTTTTTTTCGGTGCGCGCGTGCGATGCATGAGTCCTTTGCTGACCGTCACGCCCTGGCCCGGCTCCAATTCCAGGGTACGCCCTTCCAGGTCGACGAACAGTTTGCCCGACACGACGAAGAAGAATTCATCCTCGCTGTCATGCTTATGCCAGTGATATTCCCCTTCGATGATGCCGACGCGCACGACGCTGTCATTGACGCGGGTCAGTGTCTGGTTGAACCATTTGTCTTTGCATTCGGCCACCATGGCGGGAATGTCGATGATCTCCCCGTGCGGGTATTTGACGTCCAGCCGGGTCACATAAGGATAATCTTGTTGCGGCATATAATCGCTTTATTGATGAAAGTTAATATTTCTTACCTTTTGGCCAAATAGCCCCCATATGGCCCTCTTTATCTTAGGCCTGCTCGTACTCATAGCAGGCGTGCTCATTGGCCGCCGCCCTTCCCCCATGGTTCCTTTTGCGCACTGGCTACGCTTAGGCGGGCTGGTCATCATGATCGCCGGTCTGCTCAGCGCCTGCTTCGTCGAGATCGGGCCCGGCGAGATCGGCGTGCAGGTTCTATACGGCAGCGTGCAGAATAATACCCTCGGCAGCGGCCTGCACGTCATCAATCCGCTCATGAACGTCGAACGCATGGACGTCAAGACCGAGAACTATACGATGAGCGCCGTCCGTGACGAAGGCTCCAAGGAGGGCGACGACGCCATCCGCGTCCTCACCGCCGACGGCCTCGAGGTCGTCATGGACCTGACCGTGCTCTACAAGGTCATTCCCTCGTTTGCGCCCAATATCCTTCGCGAGACAGGCATCGACTATACCAATAAGATCGTTCGTCCCATCACCCGCACCCGGATCCGGGATAATGCCGTCTATTATGACGCCGTAGCCCTGTACTCGACCAAACGCGACGAGTTCCAGGCCAGGATCTTCAAGACCATCGAAGAACAGTTCCATCAGCGCGGGCTGCTCCTCGAACAGGTGCTCATCCGCAATATCACGCTGCCCCAGGCCGTCAAGACCAGTATCGAGCAAAAGATCTCCGCCGAACAGGACGCCCAGAAAATGCAGTTCGTCCTGCAGAAGGAGCGCCAGGAGGCGGATCGCAAGCGGATCGAGGCCCAGGGGATCGCGGACTACCAGCACATCATCAGCGAGAGCCTGACCGACAAACAGCTTCAGTACGAGTCCATCAAGGCCCAGCTCAAGATCGCCGAATCGGCCAACGCCAAGGTGATCATCATGGGAAAGAGCAATACACCGGTGATGATCGACACGAAGGGTCAGTAGCTCGCCACGCTTTCCGTAGCCACGAGCCGCTGCAACCGCTCCTTCTTTTCCGGCCATTCTTCGTCGATGATGCTGAATAGGACGGTATGGCGGATGGTGCCGTCATTGCGGTAGGTGTATTTTCTCAGGACGCCTTCCTTAAAACCGCCGATCTTCTCCACCGCCCGCTGCGAGCGTATGTTCTGGTGGGCAACCCGGAATTCCACGCGGTTGTAATGCAGTGTCTCGAAGATGTATTGAAGCAGGAGCAGTTTGCATTCTTTGTTATAGACCTTGCCCCAGACTTCGGGGAGATACCAGGTATGGCCGATCTCGAGGCGCTTGTCCTTCAATTCGACGTGAAAGATGCGCGTCATGCCGATGATATCCCCTCCGGCCGTAGCGCGTATCACGAAGGCCTGTCCGCTAAGTGCCGGCAGCCCCATCGCTTCATCAAAATATTTGTCGAATTGCGCGTCGTAGGTCTCGTTGATCATCAGCGTCCGGGTAAATTCCCAGATGCGCTCATCCCGGGCCAGTGGCCGGATGGTTTCGCGGTACTCTTCGCGCAGGGGTTCCAGGTATACCCATTTGCCGCGGAGGGCCCTGGGATCGAATGGCAGCATGACGTCGTTTTGCGTGAAGGTACAGCAGCCGCGCCAAGGGGTATGCGTCCGGTTTGGATAAACGGGATAGTCCGGGGTAGCAGGGTGGGTTGCGGGTGGTCTTGACTTGTTTGTATCTTTGTATCCAAGAACGGATAAAATTAGAGGTGATCTATGAAACGAATAAAAAACATCCATCCTGGCGAGATTCTGTTGGAGGAGTTTTTGCTCCCATTGAATATTACGGCTTACCGGCTGGCAAAGAGCACGGGCATGCCACAGACAAGAATATCCGCGATCATTAAGGGAAATCGGGCGATTTCGGCCGCGACGGCGTTGCGATTGGCGGCGTATTTTAGAAGGGTCCAAATCGCATTTATATTGTTATTGTGTGCGTGCAATTCCAGAAGACATGATGTCTTGCCCACCGATCAATTGGCCATTAGGTTGAATAATGAGGCTTTAAGGATTTATATGCATAATGTTTCGAATAAGGACTCGTTGCAAAAAGCACTGATTTTGCTTGATAGCGCAATTTTTTTAAGGAAGGATAAGAATTTTTATACTAATAAATATATAGTCGCAAGAAGACTTGGACAATATACACTTGCATTGGCATCTTGCGACAGTATATTGGCTGTGGATCATAATGATTTTTTTGCGACACTTCATAAAGGATATATATTCGAAGACATGAATCACACAGATTCTCAGAATAGCTATTACAGCAAGGCATATAGCCTATTAGATAGTAGCAGGGCTTGGCAGTCCGCGAATATGGTAAGAGATAGAGAGAAAATAATTTTGAAGGGATTACTAAAAGATACTGTCGCCTATAGACAAATGGTGGATGTATTCATTGTAAAATATGATACTTCGAAAGTATATAAGGGAATTGCCAATGAATTCTCAACCTTTGATAGGGACAGATTTTTGGAAAGGTTCTAATGTATTGATGATGCAAAATTTCCTGAAGGTACTATTCTGCACCTTTTATGGCTTCTTGAAAGAAGGTTTTAATGCAATGGGAGTTGTTACTGCTTTGCTTTCTGTAAATATTCTTACAATAGTTGGGTATGTTAAGGTATTGATTTTCCGCTCCAATAGGATTTTGCTCCCGTTCTTTGTCAATGCGTTAATTATTTCATCAATCGGGTGCATAATTTCTCTTTTCTTCCTGAAGGACAAAAGATTTGAATCGATGTATATTGAATACCAGCATAGGTCGAGCACGAAAGAACGGGAAGACAGGCGCAAAGTCTTGTTCTACATTATTTCTACGTTTGCAATTTTAGTGGCATTGATATGGGTCTGAAAGAAATGGTAATCTTAAGCTCAATGGACGGCAATACAAACCTTACCGAAGATTGGTGGACGGAGTGGCAGACTGAGCTCGCACAGGATAAGTCCAGGGTATGGATCAAAACAAAATTCCAGAAGAGGGCAGGTTATTGGGTTAACGTTGAGGGAGGTCGCTTTCTTGGGAGAGTTGAGGATAATGAGCCCCTGCCGCCGGATGCCGGGCTGGAACTCAACGCATGGGACCATGAGCACTGCGAACTTTGCTTTCAAAAAATTTCCGAATACCCTGGTGACCAGGCGGAGGGCTATTTCAACGGCAGCCATTGGATATGCGTCGAATGCTTTAATAAATACATTGTTCCCAGAGAAAACACACCTGATTTACCATGACCTTCGCCTCCGAGATCATCGGCTGACCCCGGTCGAGAAAGCGATGTCAAAGAAATCAAAGTCCCTATGCCTTCTGATAAAAATGAGGAAAAGAAGTACTATTGGATCAGCATCGCGTGCCTGCTTCCGGGGTATGGCGCCCTTCTGGGGATATTCCTGCTGGTTTACACAACGATAAGATTCAAGAGCCGGCGTTTATTCCTCACGATCCTTGCTATGATGACTATGGGGATATTTCTCCTTCTGTTTCTCAACAACAAGGAAAAAACGGAACTAAGGTACGGGAAAGAGTCAGGTAAAGATTTTGCCTATTGGCCGCGAGTGAACTGGATAGACTGGTTATCACGCTTAATCAATATAAAGCGGTTTATGGTGCATTCCCTGACAGTCTTCAGCAACTTCGGAGAATTGATCCACTAGTGCCCATCCAGGACCCTTTATTGGCCAGAAACCCCGCAAATAAATTCATTCTCTATCGCTATAGGAAAGCAAACCTGAGCTATATTCTTTTTTCCTCAGGCATTGATGGCATACCGAAGACGGATGACGACATTTATCCGCGGAACCGCAAGAATAACCCACTCACAACACCATAATCTTCCCCTGCGAGATCAGCGGGTGCTCCGGATCGGAAAACCGATAGACATAGAGTCCCTTCGTCCAGGTCGTGGTATTCACATCGAAGGCGGTGCCATTCACCATATAGGTCGCTACCATCCGGCCGCTGCCGTCGAAGAAATTGACCGTCAACGGGCGATCGACGTAGGTAATCAGCCTGATCGTGCTACCCATATTCAGCACGGTCGGTGTGATCGCCAGCGCCGGCTCCCCGGTCATGTCCACCATGACGAACGGAGAATAGAAGGAACTCCCGTCTTTACCGATGATGCGTAGCCGGTAGTAGTTGATCTTTCCCACGGCCTGGTTGTCCTGCTTGCGGTATTCGGGCCGGCGCCGGGACCGCCCCGCGCCACCAATTCCTCCATGGGACTGAAATGCATCGTATCGGTCGAACGTTCCAATAGGTACCGGTCGGTATTCAGTTCGGTGCTTAGCTGCCATTGGATGATCACCATGTCGCTGCGGCCATCGCGGTAAGCAGTGAAGTAGGGAGTCCCGACCGCATAGGTCGCCTGCCCGGCTGCAAATGAAGGTTGCCCCGCGGGCAATGGCCGCTGCTCCGGCGCCATGCCCCTCATGCGTTGCTGTTGGTGCAGTTGCTGCGCCTGTATTTGTTGCTGGGCTGCCGTGGGCTGTGCGTCCTGGGCGCGGAGACTGCCCGCCGACATCATGGTCAGCGTCGACAAGATCAGGGCGCTTATCGTCGTCCTTGAATTCGTGATCCTCGTGTTCCTGCTCGTTTTCATAAAACCTGATTTGTTACAAGGTAGAGGTACAAATCCGATGCCTACCGCTGATCCGCGCGCCATAAAGGCGGCGTTGGCGCGTAGGGCGTCGCCGCGGCCCCGGCTGTGTAAAAAAATCCCCGTGATATCGCTGTTTTTCAGAACTTTGCGTCATGCGCACGCGAATCAAGATCTGTTGCATTTCTTCCGCTGAAGAGGCCCGGATGGCTATTCTTCACGGAGCCGACGCGATCGGGTTGGTCGGCAGGATGCCCAGCGGTCCCGGGGTCATCGACGACGCGTTGGTTGCGGACATTGCGCGGACGGTGCCTCCGCCTATCGCCACATTCCTATTGACGAGCGAACAATCTGCAAAAAGTATTATCGACCATGTCAGGCGCGTCAATACGTCGACAGTGCAAATCGTGGATGAATTGCGGGAGGGCGCCTACCATGAGATCCGTGCGGCGCTGCCCGGTCTGCGCATCGTGCAGGTCATCCATGTGAGCGGCAGGGAGAGCATCGCACAGGCGGAGTCGCTGCAGGACGAGGTCGATGCCTTTCTGCTGGACAGCGGCGATCCGAGGGCGGCTGTTAAAATGCTCGGTGGCACGGGCAAGGTCCATGATTGGGGGATCAGCCGCGAGATCGTTAGCCGGGTCGACAAGCCCGTATTCCTCGCGGGTGGCCTGCATCCCGGCAATGTGCAGGAGGCCATCGGCATGGTGCGACCCTTTGGCGTGGATATCTGCAGCGGCGTGCGAACCAATGGCCGCCTCGATCATATGAAACTGGTCAGCTTCGTCGAAGCCGTGCAGTCCTGCTTCGCCTAGGGCCGCCCCAACGCGCGCCCCTCGCCGCCCCTTAACGTTTCAATAACTTACTGTTAACGAGCCGCTCCATCACCTCTTCCCGCAGATTTTTGCTGACGGGTACACGGAATGCCCCAATGTGTAAGATATTACCCTCGATCGAATCGATCTTATCGACAGCGGCAAGCCAGGACTTGTGCGTCTGAATGAACGAGCCTGCCGGCAGCCGCTCCTGAACCATCTTCAGGGTCAGGTGCGACATGATCCTTTTTTCCTTCGTGCGGATCGCTACATAATTTTCCAGCGCTTCGATGAACAGGATATCGGCGAAGCTTATTTTCTCCAGCTTGTGTTCCGCTTTGACAAAGATGTAGTCGCCCGCGTCCGCAATACCCGACCCCGAAACGCCCGGCCCGTGCGCGCCCCCATCCGTCGCCCGCAGCAACCGGAAATAATCGTATGCCTTATTGACCGCCCGTACGAAGCGGTCAAAACTCACCGGCTTCATCAAATAGTCCAGCACTTCCAGTTCGAATCCCTCCAATGCATATTTCTCATAGGCCGTCGTGAAGATCACCCGGCACGACGGAGCGGCCGACCGCAGGAATTCGATCCCGGAGATATACGGCATCTCGATGTCGAGGAAGAGCAGATCGACCGGCCCCTCCTTCAAGAGGGAATTCAACTCCAGGGCGTTTTCGCAGACCCCTTTCAAGGCGAGGAAATCGATCTTTTCGACATAACCCTGAAGCCCCTTCCTCGCAAAGGGTTCGTCGTCGATGAGTACACAACTGATTGGGTCCATCGGGTTCAATTTTGCAAATTAAGCGTGAGACGGGCTACGAATCGGCCCCCCTGTCTTTCGGTATGGAATAGATGTTTTCCGGGATACAGCAGCGCAAGCCTTCTCTTCAGGTTGTCAAGGCCGATGCCGCCCGGCCGCTGCGGCGGCGGATCCGCGGGCAGGGCATTGTCGACAGTGAACCGCAACTCCGGTCCCTCCGCCAGCGCCTCGATCCGTATCCAGTAGTCGCCGCCCACATATTTGAAGGCATTCTCCACCAGGGGAAGGAATAACAGGGGATAGACCTGTTGCTCGTTCAGGGTTCCGTCGAATTGCACATTCAACCGAAGCTTTTCCGAGGATCGCATCTGCTGCAACTGGATAAAGCTCTCGAGGTACCGGATCTCCTGGCTGACCGGCACGGTTTGTTGCTGATCGTATAGTTGGTAGCGCAAGAGTTCCGAGAATTTCTCCACGCTCTTCTTGGCGCCGGCCACGTCCTCGTCCATCTGGAAATAGATGGTGTTGAGTGCATTGAACAAAAAATGCGGATGGTACTGCGCCTTGAGGAACTTCAGTTCCGCTTGCAGGGTGTCATTGGCGATCTTTTCCAGCTGCAGCCTGCTGTCGACATAGGCCTTGAGGAAATGACTGCTGCGCACCACGCCGTAGTAGATGAGCGCGAACATAAGCGGAATCGTGTTGATGTCGACGAGGTCGTACCACTGAAGTCCATCATCGGTCGAGGCCACGACAGGCGTCACGATCGCATTGACCAGGAGCTGGTTGACCAGGAAGACATACCAAAGTTCGCGGGCGATCCGGCCATAGCTGAAGTCATGCTGCCAACGCCTGTCGAAGTACCTGAACAGCCGGCGGAATGCATACAGCAGTGCATAGCTTGCCAGGATGCAGGTGGCCATTTCCAGGCAGTTGAGGCCCCAGTCCCTATGCCAGAACCGCATCCCCGTCACCGTATCCAGGACCAGCCGGACCGTGAAATAGATCAGCAGTCCGTAAATGGGGGGGAAGCCATATTTCCAGAATCGGTTCATATCGATCGCTCCATATTGAAAAGTTAAGGAATTTGGATCGCTAATGGAGCGGTCTCTGCAGTTTGCCCCTCCGACGCCTGGCCGTCCCCGGTTAATGGCCGGCCGCCCACTGACTCCCTATCGGCGGCGGGGGCCATAGCGCGCTCTCCCCGCGGCTTCATCCCAAACAGCAGGCGCATCATACCGAAGGGTCGGATGAACAGGTGATAGATCCCCACGGTCACCGCAAAGGTGACCCCCAGGACGAAAAGATACTTCATGCCAATCCCGTCCGTCGTTTGCACGACGTAATACACGAGCACCACGATGACGGTCTGATGCAGGATATAGAAAGGATAGACCGCCTGGTTCAGGTAATCCAGCACGCGATGCCGCCTGTTCAGATATCTCTTTCCGTATCCGATGGCCGCCATCACCCAGGCCCATGCATTGAGGGCATTCAGCGCGAGATAAAGATACGTGCGGGGATCGGTCTGCCAGTGGACCAGCACGTACCCGGGTTCGAGGTGATTCCAGCGCAGGTAGTTGATCGCGAGCAAGGCCAGGAAGGCCATCGCCAGCGATGTGCGGCGATTTCGTTCGAGACTGTCCATCAGCAGCGGGTTGGCAATGCAAAGAAATCCCGTCAGCAGGAATAGCAGCCAATACAGCAGGTAGGCCGGATCATGGATCAGGTCATTGGTCTCGGGCCATCGCATGGTCATGAAGGTGCGAACGAGCAGACCCGGCAGGATGAGCAAATAGATGCGCTGCCCCAGGGCCAATCCGTTCAGCCGGGAAAGCCAACGCCGCCCGCGCTCCGACATCAGCCATACGAACGCCGGCGCACAAACGATATCGTACAACAACAGATAGAGGATGAACCAGAGATGATGCCAGCTCAGGTTCCCCTTCGGATACGCGCCGGTATGAAAGATGCTGGGATACCAGCTCCAGAAATTCCCCGTGTATCCCTGGGTCAGCCGTTCCATATAAACCTGCGGCGGAACGATCACCAGCATGCCGAACAATAGGGGAATGAAGAGTCGGCGGAACCTCAATCCGATGAACCCGCCCCCGCTGCGCCGCTGCAACATGAAGTAGCTGACGGTCCCGGAGATGAAGAACAACAAGGGCATGCGGAAATTGTGCAGCCAGAAATTGAACTCCAGCAGCAGGTTGCTCGTCTGCTTATTCTTGATGTGCCAGCCCCAGTCCGCGACGAATGCCATCGCCGAATGAAAGAAGAGCACGCCCAGGATGGCGAGTATGCGAAGCCAGTCGAGATAGGCCTGTCGGTTGGTCGATGGCGTGGTAGCCAGCGGCAGGTTGGTCGGTTGCATGGGAGGTATTTTTCGTAAAGCTCGCTACCGGGCCGCCCGCCCTGAAATTTCTTTGACCTCCGGACGCTTTGCGTTGACGAAGCGCCGCCGACCCCGCAGCGCCCCGGCCCGGCGGGTAAAAAAGGGGGGTAAATAGTCATTTCCGGCACAGCCGGGGAATTGGGATTTAAATAAAAAAAGTGTGGAAATATTTCCACACTTTCAGTCTTTTCCAGAACCATTCCCGTTCAGGCGCGAATGCCACCTAAAATATTAATTGTCATGAAGCCACAGTTTTACTATGGAATTTGTAATATCGACGAGTTCTCCAAAGGAATCGGGCTTCCGGAGATAACAACTGGCACCCAATTCGTAGGATGTTTTACGGTCTGAAACGAGGGTCGAGGTCGTAAGCACAATAATAGGGATCTGTCCGAATTTTTTATTGCCCCTTATCTCTTTAAGCGCCTGAAGGCCCAGCATTCCGGGCATGTTCAGGTCCAGCAGGATCAGGGCCGGATAATCGGAACTATCGGAATGCAAGTTCTCCAGTAAGGTCTCGGCATTCTCAATAAAGACGTAGTCGATCTCGGGACTGTTTTCCAGGAAGGCGTCCAAAATAATCTGTCGGTCATCCGGATCATCGTCAACAATGTAGATCAGATTCTGTAAGTTGTTTTTCATACATGATGATTGTTCTGTGAAAAGGGCCAGGCTGATGTTTCTTTAAGGATCGTTAAATTTAGAAAATTAATGCCAATTCGTTACTTTTAATCACCCCATTTCACATGACCGATACATCACGGGCAATATCGATTGGTACAGTACTATAACCTTGCCAAACTGCACAGCCGCAGAGGGCAGGGTGTCGATTTTCATGACGGCTAAACAGTTGCATCGATCTAAATAATCTATTAATAATCTATTATGGCCAGTGCTAAAGAAACAAAAAAAAGGTCCGTAAAGCCCTCTTCCGTCGCCGCGGAAGTGAAGCGGCCGGCCCAATCCGCACTCAGGAACGGCCCGGCAACAAGGAACGGGAACGGGGCGAAGAACGGCGGCGCCCAACACCGAAGCATGCACGCCGGCGATGAAGAATGGATCCTGGACAGCAAGGAACTGCTCTGGGTGCTGACGGAAGTGCGCAACGGCAATTTCAACGTGCGCATGCCGATCGATCAGGTCGGCGTCCGCGGGAAGGTCTGCGACACGCTTAATGAGATCATCTCCCTCAACGAAGAAATGATGCGCGAGTTCACGCGCGCGGGCAATACGATCGGTAAGCAGGGCAAGCTCACCCAACGCATCGAAGTGCCCAACGCAAAGGGCTCCTGGAGCACGGGCGTGGATTCGCTGAACTCCCTGGTTTCCGACCTGGTGCATCCGATCATCGAGATCGCGCATGTCATCAGTTCCGTCGCCAAAGGGAATCTTTCGCAGGACATGCCGCTGGAGATCGGCGGACACACGCTGCAGGGCGAGTTCGCGCGCATAGCCAAGGAGGTGAATGACATGGTGAAGCAGCTGAACCTCTTCTCCATGGAAGTAACGCGCGTGGCGCGCGAAGTAGGCTCGGAAGGCAAACTCGGCGGTCAGGCCAAGGTGAAAGGCGTGGGCGGAGTGTGGAAAGATCTCACCGATTCCGTGAACCAGATGGGGAGCAATCTCACCGCCCAGGTACGTAATATCGCCGAAGTGACCACCGCCGTGGCAAAGGGTGACCTCTCGAAAAAGATCACCGTGGACGTGAAGGGCGAAATATTGGAATTGAAGAACACGATCAATACGATGGTGGACCAGCTCAACTCCTTCTCCTCGGAAGTGACGCGCGTGGCCCTCGAAGTAGGTACGGAAGGCAAACTCGGCGGCCAGGCCCAGGTAAAGGGGGTCGCCGGCACCTGGAAGGACCTGACCGACTCGGTGAACCAGATGGCCTCCAACCTGACGGGCCAGGTGCGAAACATCGCCGAAGTGACGACGGCCGTGGCGAAGGGGGACCTGTCGCGAAAGATCACGGTGGACGTGCGCGGAGAGATCCTCGAGCTGAAGAATACGATCAATACGATGGTGGACCAGCTCAACTCCTTCTCTTCGGAAGTGACGCGCGTGGCGCTCGAAGTCGGCACCGAGGGCAAACTCGGCGGCCAGGCGCAGGTGAAGGGCGTTGCCGGCACCTGGAAGGATCTGACCGACTCGGTGAACGGGATGGCGGGCAACCTGACGGGCCAGGTGCGGAACATCGCCGAAGTGACGACCGCCGTGGCCAAGGGAGACCTGTCGCGTAAGATCACGGTGGACGTGAAGGGCGAGATCCTCGAACTGAAGAATACGATCAATACGATGGTGGACCAGCTCAACTCCTTCGGCTCCGAAGTAACGCGCGTGGCGCGTGAAGTGGGCTCGGAAGGCAAGCTGGGCGGCCAGGCGGACGTGCCGGGCGTGGGAGGTACCTGGAAGGACCTGACCGACTCGGTGAACAAGATGGCCTCCAACCTGACCTCGCAGGTACGTAATATCGCCGAAGTGACGACGGCTGTGGCCACGGGTGACCTTTCCCGGAAGATCGACGTGGACGTGAAGGGCGAAATATTGGAATTGAAGAATACGATCAATACGATGGTGGATCAGCTCCGCGGTTTCGCGTCGGAAGTGACGCGCGTGGCGCGAGAGGTCGGCTCCGAAGGCAAACTCGGCGGCCAGGCGACCGTGGAGGGCGTCGGCGGCGTATGGAAGGACCTGACGGACTCGGTGAACGGGATGGCCTCCAACCTGACAGGCCAGGTGCGAAATATCGCCGAAGTGACGACGGCCGTGGCGAAGGGTGACCTTTCCCGTAAGATCACGGTGGACGTGAAAGGGGAGATCCTCGAGTTGAAGAATACGATCAATACGATGGTGGACCAGCTCAACTCCTTCGCCTCCGAAGTAACGCGCGTGGCGCGCGAGGTGGGGTCGGAAGGAAAGCTCGGCGGCCAGGCCGACGTGCCGGGCGTGGGCGGTATCTGGAAAGACCTCGCCGACTCGGTGAATTAGATGGCCTCCAACCTGACCTCGCAGGTGCGTAATATCGCCGAGGTGACGACGGCCGTGGCGAATGGTGACCTGTCGCGCAAGATCACGGTGGACGTGCAGGGAGAAATATTGGAATTGAAGAATACGATCAATACGCTGGTGGACCAGCTCCGCGGATTCGCGTCGGAAGTGACGCGCGTGGCGCGTGAGGTCGGCACCGATGGTAAGCTGGGCGGACAAGCCTTTGTGCCGGGCGTCGCGGGTACCTGGAAAGACCTGACGGACTCGGTGAACCAGATGGCCGGCAACCTGACGGCGCAGGTGCGTAATATCGCCGAGGTCGCCATTGCCGTGGCCAACGGCGACATGTCCAAGAAGATCACGGTGGACGTCCGCGGCGAGATCCTGCAGCTGAAGGAGACGCTCAACACGATGGTGGACCAGCTGCGCGGCTTTGCCTCCGAAGTGACGCGTGTGGCGCGTGAGGTCGGTACCGACGGTAAGCTGGGCGGACAAGCCTTCGTGCCGGGCGTCGCCGGTACCTGGAAGGATCTGACCGACTCGGTGAACCAGATGACGGGTAACCTGACGGCCCAGGTGCGTAATATCGCCGAAGTGACCAAGGCGGTGGCCAGCGGCGACCTGTCGAAGACCGTGGCCATCGACGTAAAAGGGGAGATCCTCGACCTGAAGAATACGATCAATACCATGGTGGAGCAGCTGAACTCGTTCGCCTTCGAAGTGACGCGCGTGGCGCGTGAAGTGGGCACGGAAGGAAAGCTTGGCGGCCAGGCCGAAGTGCGCGGCGTGGCCGGTACCTGGAAGGACCTGACCGACAGCGTGAACATGATGGCCTCCAACCTGACCAACCAGGTGCGCGGCATCGCCAAGGTGGTGACCGCCGTGGCGACGGGGAACCTGAAACAGAAACTTTCGATCGTATCGCGCGGGGAAGTGGCTCAGCTGACCGATACGATCAACGAAATGATCGATACCCTGGCGCTGTTCGCCGACCAGGTGACGACGGTCGCCCGTGAGGTCGGCGTCGAAGGTCGTTTGGGAGGCCAGGCCAGCGTGCCGGGCGCTTCCGGTATCTGGAAGAACCTGACGGAGAACGTAAACCAGCTGGCCCAGAACCTCACGACGCAGGTGCGTTCCATCTCCGAGGTGGCCTCCGCGGTGACCAAGGGTGACCTGACCCGTACGATCCGCGTCGAGGCGAAAGGCGAGGTGGAGGCCCTGAAGGATACGATCAACCAGATGATCGCGAACCTCAAGGAGACGACGCTCCGCAACCAGGAACAGGACTGGCTGAAGTCGAACCTGGCGAAGTTCACCCAGATGTTGCAGGGACAGAAGGACCTCAAGACGGTGACGCAGCGCATCCTCTCCGAACTGGCGCAGGTCGTGACCGCCCACTACGGCGCCTTCTACATCCTGAACCAGAACGAGGAGAACCAGCAGGTCAAGCTCAACCTCTTTGCCGCCTACGGCTATCGCTCGGAGAAGAATATCCCGATCGAGTTCGCCATCGGCGAGGGGCTGGTCGGACAGGTGGCCTTTGAAAAAGAGCGCATCATCCTGTCAAACGTCCCATCGAACTATATCAAGATCAGTTCCGGCCTCGGCAGGGCCAAACCGGCCAACCTGATCATCCTGCCGGTGCTCTTCGAAAACAAAGTGAAGGCCGTTATCGAACTGGCCTCGCTCGACGCCTTCAGCGAAACCCACCTGGACTTCCTCAGCCAGCTGACGGAATCCATCGGTATCGTGCTGAATACGATCGAAGCCAATACGCGTACGGAGGAACTGCTGGCCCAGTCGCAATCGCTGGCCGGCGAGTTGAAGATCCAGCAGGAGGAGCTGCGGCGCACGAATGACGAGCTCCAGGATAAGGCCCTGCTGCTGGTCAAGCAGAAGAATGAAGTGGAGGCCAAGAATAAGGAGGTGGAAGAGGCGCGCCGTTCCCTGGAGGAAAAAGCCGAGCAGCTGACCCTTACCTCGAAGTACAAATCCGAGTTCCTGGCCAATATGTCCCATGAGCTGCGGACCCCGCTGAACAGCCTGCTGATCCTCGCGCAACAATTATATGAGAATGCGGAAGGGAATCTCTCGGACAAGCAGATCCGCTATGCCCGTACCATCCACTCCTGCGGCGATGACCTGATCCAGCTGATCAACGACATCCTGGACCTTTCCAAGATCGAGTCCGGATTCATCACGGCCAATATCTCGCCGGTTCGTTTCGGGGAGATCGCCTCCTTCGTGGAAACGACCTTCAAGCCCATCTCGGAAGCCAGGCACCTGCGCTTTACCATCGAGACGGACCCACGCCTGCCGCAAAGCCTGGAGACCGACTTGCAGCGACTCAACCAGATCCTCAAGAACCTGCTCTCCAACTCCTTCAAATTCACCGAAAAGGGCGAGGTGAAGCTGAGGATCTACGAGGCGCAGAATAACTGGAAGATGGGCAATCCCAGCCTCGAGCAGGCCAGGCAGGTCGTGGCATTCGCCATCAGCGATACCGGCATCGGCATTCCCCAGGAGAAGCAAAATATCATTTTCGAAGCCTTCCAGCAGGCGGAGGGTTCGACCAGCCGGAAATACGGAGGAACGGGCCTCGGCCTTTCGATCAGCCGCGGTCTGGCCGAGCTCCTGGGCGGCACCATCGAGCTGGAAAGCCTCCCCGGCCGGGGCAGCACCTTTACGCTCTTCCTGCCGGTCGAGAGCATGTCGGGGACGGGAATCCTCTCCAAGGAGACCACCGATAACCTGCATGCCTACCGCAAGTTGCAACTGGAAGGGACGGACAGCGGGGAGATCGATACCCTGCTCAATTCGCTGCGCATCACCAACGATGGCGTCGAATCGCAGAAGATGCCGATGGTCAACGAAATGATCAATGACACGGGGGATGACCGGACCTCCATTCAGCCGAATGACCGGATCGTACTCATCGTGGAGGACGACCTCCGCTTCGGCCGCATCATCATCGAGACGGCGCATCAGTATGATCTCAAGGCCGTCGTCGCCACCAATTATATTGAAGTATTCGACTTCATCAACCGCTTCACGCCGATCGCCATCACCCTCGACGTCAAGCTGCCGGATACCAGCGGCTGGAAGGTGCTGGACCTGCTGCGTAACGACCTCAACTACCGGCATATCCCGATCCACCTGATCTCGGGCGAGGAGAACAAGGCCCTGGCGCTTAAACGCGGAGCCCGCTCATTCCTGTTGAAACCGCTCGAAAATGATGCCCTGAAGGAGCTCTTCTCCGACATCGTCTCGTTTAATGAGAAGGAGAAAAAGAAGGTGCTGGTCGTGGAGGACAACGAGATCTACTCTTCGCAGATCACCCGCATGCTGCAGGGCGACAACATCGAAGTCACCATCGCCGCCACGGGTAAAAAGGCCTTGCAGGAGAACAATATCAAGGACTTCGATTGCATCATCCTGGATTATACGCTGCCCGACATCAGCGGCCTGGACCTGGTCAACCGCGTCAGCGAGACCAAGAACAAGCTGACCCCGGTCATCGTCTACTCGGCGAAGGATTTTGATAAGCGGGAGCTTAATCACCTCAACCGCACGTCCAATTCGATCCTCCTGAAAGGGGTCAACTCCCTGGAGCACCTGCTCGAGGAGGCGGTCCTGCAATTGCATATCAACCACAAGGATTTGGCGCCGGAAAAGAAGAAGGTGATCGAGAATATCCGCATGAAGGACGATATCCTGACCGGCAAGAACGTACTTTGCGTGGATGACGACGTCCGGAACCTCTTCGCGCTGACGACGGTGTTCGAACGCTATAATATGAATGTGATCACGGCGGAGAGCGGGAAAGACGCGATCTCCATCATCAATGACGACAAGCAGCGCATCGATATGGTGCTGATGGACATCATGATGCCCGAAATGGATGGATATGAGACGACGCAGAAGATCCGGAGAGAGCATAAGAACAGCACCCTGCCGATCATCGCCGTGACCGCCAAGGCCATGAAAGGTGACCGGCAGAAGTGTATCGAGGCAGGCGCTTCCGATTATATCACGAAGCCGCTGAAGATCGATCAATTGCTTTCCCTGATGCGGGTTTGGTTCTATAAATAAAGTAAATTAGCCGATGCAGCCGAAGATACTTTTGGTGGATGACCGCGAGGACAATCTGCTCTCCATGGAGACCGTATTGGAGACTGACGGCTATAAGATCGTCAAGGCGAGCTCGGGACGCGAGGTATTGAAGATCCTGCTCTCCGACCTCGACTTTGCGCTGATCCTGATGGACGTCCAGATGCCCAATCTCAACGGCTTCGAGACGGCCTCCCTCATTTATGAACGGGAACGGCTCCGGCATATCCCGATCATTTTCATCACGGCCAATAATTTCGGCGAGGAGAACGTCTTCAAAGGCTACCGGGCGGGCGCCGTGGACTATATCTACAAGCCCGTCAACCCCGACCTGCTCCGGGTAAAGGTGGCGGTGTTCGTGGACCTGTACCGGAAGAACCATCGCCTGCTCTTGCAGGAACAAAAGCTGGTGGCCATCAACCGGAGCCTGGAACTGGAGATCAATGAACGAAAGGCCTCGGAAGAGAAGGTGACGGAATTGAACCGCATGCTCCTGGAGAACATCGCCCGCCTCGAAACGGCCAACAAGGACCTCGACCTTTTCGCCTTCATGGCCTCCCATGACCTGCAGGCGCCCTTGCGGAAAGTGCGCATGTTCAGCGACCGGCTCCTGATGAACCATAAAGATTCGCTGAACAAGGACGGCCAGATGTACCTGGCCCGCATCAAAGAGGTATCCAAGCGGATGCAGGACCTGATCAACGACATCCTTCGGTTCTCGAAGATCTCGGTGGAGCAGGAAACGCTGCGTGAAGTGGACCTGAACCGCGTCATCACCGATGTCCTTTCCGAACTGGAGGGGCCCATCCGTGAAAAGAAGGCGGAGCTGATCATCGATCAGCTGCCCGTGCTCTGCGTGAATGAATTGTTGATGGGACCCCTGTTCTCCAACCTGATCAGCAATGCGATCAAGTATAGCCGCAAGGGGGTGCCCCCGGTGGTCAGGATCCGCTGTGATATTACACCTCCCCATGCGGCCGCCCCGTCCTCCTCATCCACCCACGGCGGCGTCAATGGCGGTAACGGGGGCGCGAATGGCGGCGTCAATGGCGGCGGGATGAATGGCAACCTGATCGCGAAGGAACCCGAGACCCGGTATTGCCGTATTTATATTGAAGACAACGGCATCGGCTTCGACCAGAAATACGCCGAACAGATCTTCGATATGTTCAGGCGCCTGCACCCCAGCCCCGACTATGAAGGCACCGGCATAGGGCTCGCTATTTGCAAGAAGATCGTAGAAAAACACGAGGGATTCATATCCGCCAGAGGCAAACCCGACGAAGGGGCCTCCTTTATCGTTTCCCTGCCATTTAAAGCCATAAAAGATGAAGTCTTATCCTAAATTAAAGACTGAAAACAATAATTTAGCCGATAAACGGGAAAAACAAGCGGGAGTTTCCATGCACCATACCATGCCGACGAATATACTGATCGTGGAAGACGACGAGGATGACTTTTTGATCATAAAGGGGTGCATCAGCGACATTCCCGGAAAACAATTCAATATCGACTGGTGCTACACCTTCGAGGAGGCCCTGGACAATATCGCCAAACGGCACTACGACCTGTATTTCGTGGATTATCTGCTCGGGGCCAAAACGGGACTGGAATTGCTCCGCGAAGCCATCGACATGGGCTGCGAAGACCCGATCGTCCTGCTCACGGGGATCGGCAACCGCGACGTCGACGTCGAGGCCATGAAGATCGGCGCCGTCGACTATCTGGTCAAATCGGACATTAATACCGAAAAACTCGAGCGCTGCATCCGCTATGCCCTGGAACGCAGCACTTATCTGCGCGCGCTCCGGGCGAACGAGCGGAAATTTCACAGCATCTTCGAACGATCCAAGGATGCGGTCTTCCTGGCCGATGAAAAATTGGTTTTCCGCGACGTCAACGCCGCCACCTGCGAGCTCTTTAAATATAACAAGGACGAACTGCTGAGGGTCAGCCTGACCGCGCTCTTTGCCCGCCGCGATGCCGCCGACCTGCTGGAGGAGCAGCTCAAGTCGGAGGGGGAAGTAGAGGACCTGGAAGTGGAATTGCTGACCCGCAAAAAGGAAAAGCGGAACTGCATCCTGTCCATTTCCCGGGAGACCAATTCCAGCGGGGACACCTATATCCAGGGCATCATCCACGATATTACCAACCTGAAACGGATCGAAAGGGCGACGTTCCAGATCGAGAAATTGCGATCCACCGCCATGCTGCTGAGGACACTGGCCCATGAGGTGCGCAATCCCCTCACCAATATCAACCTCTCCATCGAACAATTGAAGCCGGATATTCACGGTGACGACGCCACGATCTACCTGGACATCATCGCGCGCAATTGCGGCCGGATCGACGCGCTGATCTCCGAACTGCTTGACCTTTCGCGCCCGGCGGAAATTTCCCTGCAAAAGGTGTCCCTTCAAACCATCATGAACAAGACGGTGGCCGCGGCGGCAGACCGCATTTCGCTGAAGGGCATCGCCCTGGAGGAGATCTATCCGAAGGAACCTACCCATGTCATGGCCGATCTGGAGAAATTGAAGATCGCCATGCTGAACATCATCATTAACGCCATCGAAGCCGTGCCGCGGGAATCGGGAAAGATCTCGATCTCGATCAGGGAGGAGGGGAATCTGTTCAAGATCCTGATCAGCGACAATGGCGGGGGCATTCCGGAGGAGAACCTTTCCCGCATCTTCGAACCCTACTTCACCTCCAAGACCAATGGCTTCGGGCTGGGCCTCGCGGCAACCTGGAATATCCTTCAATCCCATCACGCCAGCATCGAGGTCAACTCCCAGCTCGGGGAAGGCACCAACTTCGTCATTGCCTTCGAACAGGCCGACTGAGGGACCGCACGGCGCGAACCTTACAACACCTCCTTATCGAAGGTCTTATTGTGGAATAGCACGGGCACCGCAATGGTCGCGGTAATCCCCAGAATGAGAATGATCCCCGTAAGCAATACCTTGAAATGGGCATTGATCACCTCATCGTCGGAACGGTGCACGCCCGATACCTTCCAGACCAGGAAGGCGGTCAGCAGGGCGAAGACCAGGCTATAGGGGATATCTCCTTTTGCGAAGGCTTTCCGGAAACCAAAATACACCACGCCCACCACGACGAAGGCCGCATTGATGATAAAGATCAGCGAAGAGACGTTGATGATATCCGCCGGAAAATATCCGACGCTGCCCCTGTACCAGATATTGTAGAACAGGCAGATGATCGTGTCTATGAAGCCGACAAAAACGCCCGTGAGCAGGGTCTTATGAAAGAGCGATTGAGGGTCGGACCCCTGTTGATCGTACACCATAATGCAATTATTTAAATGTTCCATGCAAAACTACGGCCCTGCCCGCCGGCGGGGTGGTCTGCATGGAACATTTAATCACATATTAATGGCTCCGGGGGCTTAATGGCTCCGGGGGCCCGCGACTACTTTTTCGGGAAGTTCGGGTCTGCTTTCACCTCTTCGAGCTGTGCGGTATGACGCGCGCAGTGACCGGCCAGCAGGATGAATCCCTGGAATGCATCAATGGTGCCGAAGGCCGGGTGATTGGCGTAGTGGTTGTGCAGATCGTCCTGCGTGGTCCTCAGATAGGCCATGGTGGAGTCCCTGCGGCCGACAAACGCCCTGACGGCTGTTTCCATGTCGGGAAATTTCCCTGTCGGCTCCAGCATGGTGGGCGCCTTGAACTTGTGCGAACGATCCTGCATGGCAGCCAGCATTTGGTCGGTGGTCATTTTCACTTCGCTCTTCTTTTCCGGGGCCGCGGGTTGCTTCTCGGTCATCTGCATCCACTGCCAGATCAGCGACTCGGAAAGGGCGATATGCTCGGTGCATTCGAAGACGGACCAACGGGACGTGTCGGCCTTAAAATTGAGTTGTGCCGGGCTGAGCCCCTTGATGTCCGCCAGGAGCCGGTCCTTCGTCTTGAGATAGAGGTCGATGGCGAATTTCCTTTCTTCGGCCGTCAGCGCGCCGTCGGCGTGGCGGTTGCTCCTAAAGTGGCTCGTAAAGCTGCTGCCCAGGAACAGGGCAGTCATGATAACCAGACTGGTTAGCGCAATTTTTTTCATGTTTTTTGGTTTAAACTGGAACAATAAATGTAGGAAAAACCGCCCGATCGCCAAGCGGCACGCCCCACATTGATAATTTGATAATGTCCTCGTTAACCGATATTTTTGCGGCTCGAATAAATCAGTACGAATGAGACAAATTGCTTTACGGGAGGCTTTGCGCGAGGCGATGAACGAAGAAATGCGCCGGGACGACCGCGTTTTCCTGATGGGAGAGGAAGTGGCGGAATACAATGGCGCCTATAAGGTCAGCCAGGGGATGCTGGATGAGTTCGGCCCGAAGCGGGTGATCGACACGCCCATATCCGAGCTAGGCTTCACAGCCGTCGCCGTAGGCGCGGCGCAGAACGGTCTGCGTCCCGTAGTGGAATACATGACCTGGAACTTTGCCGTCCTGGCCCTCGACCAGATCCTGAATACCGCCTCCAAGATGCTCGCCATGAGCGGCGGCCAGGTGAGCTGCCCGATCGTGCTGCGTGGCCCCAATGGGTCTGCCGGGCAATTGGGCGCCCAGCATTCCACGGCCTTCGAAAGTTGCTATGCGAATATTCCCGGTCTCAAGGTCGTGTCCACCTGCAATCCTTATGACTCCAAGGGCTTGCTGAAACAGTCGATCCGGTATGAAGAGGATCCCGTGATCTTCATGGAAAGTGAAGTGGCCTATGGCGACAAAGGCGAAGTGCCGGAAGAGGAATACTATATCGAACTCGGCAAGGCCGATGTCAAACGCCAGGGCAGGGACGTCACGATCGTCAGCTTCAATAAGATGATGAAAGTGGCCATGGGCGCCGCGACAGAATTGGAGAAGGAGGGGGTCAGTGCCGAGGTCATTGACCTGCGTACGATCCGCCCGCTGGACTGGATGACCATCCTGGAAAGCGTAAAAAAGACCAACCGCCTGATCATCGTGGAAGAGCAATGGCCATTCGCCTCGATCTCGTCCGAGATCGCCTACCGCATACAGAAAGAGGGCTTCGACTACCTGGACGCGCCGGTGCGCCGGATCACGTCCGCCGATGCGCCGCTGCATTATGCCGGCAACCTGGCCGCCCTGGGGATCCCGGACGTCGCCCGCACCGTCAAACTGGCTAAGGAGGTCATGTACCTGAAGAAATAACGCGCCGCCCTTGTTGCGCCCGGCCCCAGCCGGATTATTTGAGCGCTTCAAGCGCCGAATTGAACAGCAGCAGGAACCCGTATACGCAAGCCAACAGGACGCATCCGATAACAGTCAGCTTAAAAAGTACCTTGCCGGTCGGCAGAGCCTGAAGTTCAAGTTCCTTCTTCATAGGGTGAATTTTAGGGGATTAGAGGATTAAGATCGATACGGTTTTTTAAGGATGTTGGACAACACTAAAGTACGGCGCGCGGCCATCTTCTGCAAAGGGTTTTTACGAGGGATTTATACGGAATTCCGCTCTTTCGCGGCGCCCTGCCGGTCCCCTCCCCACCGACCATCTTTTTAACTGTTTCATAACCAATGGATTCTGGCGAAATCTCTTTCGGCCCCCCATTCGCAACCCCTTCCGCCGCTCCTCCTTCCTCACCGGGGCCAGGCCCGCATCTGTCCGGCATAAAAGGTATACTCCGGCGTATACACCGTCTTGCCGTCAGCCGGGTACCAGGGATCCAGCTTGTCGTCTTCGGGGTCGTGAACGATATGGATATCCTGCGCCGGCATATACCCCTGCGCCAGCAGATAGACCTTCCTGCCCGACCGGCCGTCCACCGCCATGTCGATGATCAGCATGGCATGACCCGGCGAGCCCCCATGGATCAACACGTCGCCGATCTCCATTTTTTCCGGGCCGCCGCCGGCAACCAACTGCCGCTCCAGGGACAGGGTTCCGCAGTATGTGAATACCTTCTCCATGAATTTCCCGAAATTTTTGCGGATGGCGGCTTCGTTCGCCGGGGCTGCCCCGCGCTCTTTCAACCACTGCGCAAAATTGAATCGCGTTCCCTGCGAGGAATGGAATTCGATATGGATAAAATCCTTTTGATCGTACAGATATTCCGCTCGCAGTCGCATGATCGCGTCGGCGCATTGTTGCAGGTCCCGGGGAACCGCAGCTCCTTCCGGATGTCCCGGCCTGACGGAGGGGTCGTTCACGGAGACGTCCAGCACGGCGAATTGCGCGTTCTGGTTACGCTTACTTTCTCCATTATATAAGTAGACCGTCCGGTCCTTCTTCAGTGGCAACGCGCGCAACCAGGCCGCAAATGAATGTTCAGCCGCGAGAACGCGTACATACCCTTCCGGAACGGGAATGTCGCCGACCCGGAGATAGCCGGGGTGCGCCGCGGATGACGCGCCCTGGCGGGCTGCATGGCCCGCTAGCAATACATTGCCCGCGAGCAGTAATACGCTGCCCGCCGGCAGTAAAATAATTGGAATGAGGCGGTTCGGGTTCATATCGTTAATTTTGTAGCCGATTGGGCGGATAAGAGTCCTGCTGCATTTCATTCCATAGCAAAAGATTGTTAAAATGTCGAACATCCTCATCATAGACGATGAAAAAGCGATCCGTAAAACGTTAAGTGAGATCCTTTCCTACGAAGGCTATAAGATGGACGAGGCCGGCGATGGCGAAGAGGGCCTGAAAAAATTCAAGGAAAAAGACTACGACGTCATCCTTTGCGATATCAAGATGCCGAAGATCGACGGCATCGAGTTCCTGGAAAAGGCAAAAGAGTCCAATCCCGATATCCCGATCATCATGATCTCCGGCCATGGCACCATCGAGACGGCGGTCGAAGCCGTGAAAAAAGGCGCCTACGACTATATCTCCAAACCGCCGGATCTGAACCGGCTGCTCATCACGATCCGCAACGCGATGGACAAGACCAGCCTCGTAGCCGAAGCGAAAGTGCTGAAACGCCGCGTGAGCAAGGTCCAGGACATGGTCGGCGCGTCGACGCCGATCCAGAAGATCAAGGAGACGATCGAAAAAGTAGCGCCCACCGACGCGCGGATACTGGTCACCGGCGAGAACGGGGTGGGGAAGGAACTGGTCGCCCGCTGGGTTCATGAGAAGAGCAACCGGGCTTCCGGCCCGCTGATCGAAGTCAATTGCGCGGCCATACCCAGCGAGCTGATCGAGAGCGAACTCTTCGGACATGAGAAAGGATCCTTCACGTCGGCCGTCAAACAGCGCATCGGGAAATTCGAGCAGGCCAATGGGGGCACCCTCTTTCTCGACGAGATCGGGGACATGAGCCTGAATGCGCAGGCCAAAGTGCTGCGCGCCCTGCAGGAAGGGAAGATCACCCGCGTCGGCGGCGACAAGGACATCAATGTCGACGTGCGCGTCATCGCCGCGACCAATAAGGACCTGCTGCGGGAAGTGGAAGAAAAGAGCTTCCGTCTCGACCTTTATCACCGTCTCAGCGTCATCATCATACACGTTCCTTCACTCAACGAGCGCAAGGACGATATCCCCCTGCTCGTTGACAAATTCCTCGCCGATATCTGCGCCGACTACGGCATCGCCAAAAAAACGATCGAGGAGGAGGCCATCAGGGCCCTGGAAAAGCACAACTGGACGGGGAATATCCGCGAACTGCGCAACGTGGTAGAGCGCCTCATCATCCTCTCCGGCAAGAGCATCAGCAAGGATGACGTGGAAAGCTACGTTCTTCCCAAAAAATAAGGCATCCAGATCAGGTCAGACAGCCGGCAATTTTCTATGAAACAGGTTTATTGCATCAGCGGGCTCGGGGCGGACGAACGCATCTTTTCCCGGTTGAAGGTACCGGGGGTGGAATTCGTTTATCTCAAATGGTTCGTCCCGGAGAAGGGAGAATCGATAGGCGCCTATGCGAATCGCATGAGCATGCAGGTCAGGGAGCCCCGCAACCCGGCCGGCCCGCACGGCAACCCCGTGTTCCTTGGCGTCAGCTTCGGCGGCATCATGGCCATCGAGCTGGCGAAACTCTATCCCGCCGCCCGCGTCGTACTGGTCTCCAGCGTCAAATCCAGGAAGGAATTACCGGCCTGGATGAAATGGGTCGGCGCGCTTGGCCTGTATCGCCTCGTGCCCTCGCGGCCCGGATCCGTTACCCGGTCGTCTGCCTGGCTTCATGAGATCGGCAGCGACTTCCTGGGCGCCGAATCGGAGGAGGAGAAACGACTTCGCGACGAATACGTCAGGAAGGTCGATCCGGCCTATTTGTATTGGGCCGTCAAGCAGATCGTTCAATGGAAGAATTACTGGCGGCCGCAGGCCCTTCACCATATCCATGGCAGCAAGGACAAGACCTTCCCCATCAGGGGGATCACGGCCACCCATGTCATTTCCGGCGGCGGGCACTTCATGGTCATGAACCGCGCGGAAGAAATGAGCAGGATACTGGCCTCGATCCTCTAATAACATTAACTTTGGCGGAATTTCAAAACAACGATCCCCATGAGCGTTCACCAGATCCTGATCCTTGCCCTCATTGCCCTGGTTCTGTTCATTCTGCCCGCCTTCGGCGCCTACTTCCTTTTCAGGAAGGCAGGGCAGCCCGGTTGGAAGGGCGCGATCCCGGTCTACAATACCTTCGCGATGCTGCAGCTCAGCAAGCGGCCCTTGTTCTGGTTCATCCTGCAGTTCCTGCCTGTGATCGGATGGTTCGTCACCCTCGGGATCTTCATCGAGTTCATTAAAACGTTCGGCAAATACCGCTTCTACCAGCATGCCCTGACCGTATGTACCGGTGGTCTCTACTTCCTCTATGTGGGACTCAATAAGAAAGACCGGTTCGTCGGGCCGGAGGCCGTGAAGAAGTATAAAAAGTCTACCGCACGCGAGTGGCTTGATGCCGCCGTGTTTGCCGTCGTGGCCGCCACGCTGATACGCACCTTCGTATTCGAAGCCTATACCATTCCGACGCCCTCCATGGAAAAGACCCTGCTGGTGAATGATTTCCTCTTCGTGAGCAAATTCAGCTATGGCCCGCGCATCCCCAATACCCCGCTTTCCGTCCCCTTCGTGCACAACACCATGCCGCTTATCAATACCAAATCGTATGTGGAATGGATCAAGATCCCTTACACGCGCTGGTTCCCCAGCCCGGTGAAGCGAGGGGACGTCGTGGTATTCAATTTTCCCGCGGGAGATACGGTCATCAATCTTCCGGAATTCCAGTCCAATAATCCGTACTATGACGTATGCCGGTTCGAGACCGGGCAAGGCAATATCGATTCGGGCCGCCAGGTCGTCCTGGCAAATCCCGATCAGTTCCCCCTCATCGTGCGGCCCGTCGACAAGGAGGAGAATTATATCAAGCGCTGCGTAGCGGTCGCCGGCGACACCCTGCAAATCCGGAGCGAGGTCCTCTACATCAATGGCCGGGCGCAACCCTTCCCGCCGGAGTCGGAGACGCAATACCTCGTGGAGACCAAGGGACAGCCCCTGGACGAGACCGTGATGAAGGAGGAGTATGACCTTGACGTCAACAATAACCAGGAATTTCAGAACGGCAACTCGCCCAATCAATTCATCATGCTGCTGACCTGGAAGGCGCACGAAAAAATGTTGAAGAACGGATTGGCCAGGAGCATCACCCCGATACTGGACAGCGCCAGGGAGGTCTTTCCCTATGACCATATCCACCACTGGCGGCAAGACGATTTCGGACCGCTATGGATCCCGGCCGAAGGCGCGACACTCACCCTCACGCCGGAGAATTACCCGATCTATGAACGCGCCATCCGGGTCTATGAGCACAATAAGCTGGAGATGAAGGACGGCAAGTTCTATCTCAACGATCAGCAAACGGACCACTACCAGTTCAAGATGAACTATTACTGGATGATGGGGGACAACCGCCACGGATCGCAGGACTCGCGCTACTGGGGCTTCGTCCCGGAAGATCACGTCGTCGGGGAAGCCTGGCTGATCTGGATGAGCTGGGATCATGGGGTCCGCTGGAAGAGGCTCTTCTCGCGCATCCGATGAGGAGGCACATGGCGCACCGATGCGGCCCCCCGGGGGCCGCGTGGATCAAATTTTTCGTATGGAAAAAAAAGAATTCGCGTTCTCTTTCGAAGTCTACGGCTCCGCCGATGAGCTGAACCGGGACGATGCGGCCTTGCTGCGCCTGGCGCGCGAGGCCACGAAGAAATCCTATGCCCCCTATTCCCGGTTTCGCGTGGGCGCGGCCGCCCGCCTGTTGAGCGGTGAGCTCGTGACCGGCGCCAACCAGGAGAACGCCTCCTTTCCCGCCGGCCTTTGCGCGGAAGGGGTGCTGCTGGCGACCGCCTCTTCCCTGTACCCGGGCATGGCCATCGATACGCTCGCCGTCAGCTACGACAATGAACGCGGCCCAAGTGACCGTCCCATTTCGCCTTGCGGCATCTGCCGTCAATCCCTCCAGGAATTCGAGCAGCGAACGGGCCGCCCGGTTCGTCTGATCATGGGCGGTAGGGAGGGGAAGGTATACGTCATTCCGCAAGCCAGCCTGCTGCTGCCCCTGGCCTTCAGCGGCGACGAACTCGCGTAAACAGGGCTCAATACGCCAGCTCGACATCGGTTTCGGCATAGCCCACGCAGGTCAGCACCAATCCGCGTTGCAGATCCTCATCAGTCAATACCTCATTGATGCTCATTTTTACTTTCCCCGCCAGGCAGCGCGCCACGCAGGTGGAACAACGCCCTCCGCGGCAACTGTAGGGCAGCTCGACCCCGTGGGCCAGGGCGGCCTGCAGGATCGTCTGGGGATAGGCGGCGTCAAAGACGATGGTCTGCCCTTCGCGGACGATCTGGATCTGTTTGGGCAGGGTATCCACTAACGGCGGGGGAGGAGGCACATATTCCACGGTGAAGTGCTCCCTGCGTATACGCGCCTCTTCGACGCCCATGAGTCGCAGCGTGAACTGCGCCATCCGCATAAACGCCGGCGGCCCGCAGAGATAGAAAAAGGGGACAGCGCTTTGCCGCGCCGGCTGGCCGTTCCGCTCCGGCCGCTCGCTCCATTCCCCGACCAGGTCCTGCAGCATCAGATTGGTCAGCCGGCCGAAATGGCTGCTCAGGATATTTATCCAGGTAAACCGTTCCGGCCATTGGCGCTGCCAGCCGCGCAGCGCCTCCCCGAACAGCACGCTTTGCTCGTCGTGTTGCTGGGAGATCAGGACCACGTCGGCCGCCGGCCCGGACGCCCCTTCCGCAGCCGGCTTCGCCGGCGTCAACAAGGCCGTCTTCAGCAGGGAATATACCGGCGCCATGCCACTGCCCGCCGCAATGAAAAAATGCCTGGCGGCCGCGCCTCCCGCGCCACCCCCGCCCGCCGCTTCCAGCGTAAACCGGCCCGAAGGAGGCAGGGTCAGCAGCCGGTCGCCCGGAACGAGATGATCGAGCAGATAGCGGGAAGCCTCTCCGTTGGGGACGCGCTTGATCGTGATGGCTGGCCAGGGGTCGATGCCCGGAGCGGAGGAGAAGGAATAGGACCGGCGCAGCTCCCTGCCATGGATCGTCAGCAAAAAAGTGAGGAACTGGCCCGCCCGATAGACCAGCGGCTGGCCATCGAGTCTTCGCAGGACGATGGTCGAACAGTCCCTGGCCTCGGGGAAAATGCCGACGACCTCTACCCAGAATGGTTCCATGCCGAAAGTTAAGGATGACTTGCGAAAAGCCCTCATCATTTTAATCTTCCCTTAATCTAATCATCAAGCGTATGTTAACGATCCTGCTCTGAAACCCCAAATGACGCCTTACTACTAAATTTTTTGTAAGTTGCCCCATTCATGTAAATCGCGGAATGGCCTGCCGGTCAACCATGAAATCTAGCTATATTTGGCACCTTAATGATCTTAAATCTCGTGTAATGGTCAGGCTCAAGAATTGTGAAGGTCCGGTCACCGGTAAAGGCCTGATACCCGCCTTGTTCTGCATATGCGCTCTCCTGGCCCTGCCGGCCTGTAAGGAGACCGACGGCGAAAAACCGGGCCGGGCGCCCGCCGCCCCCCAGGCCGTGATCGTCGATGTGATCGTGGCCCAGCCCCAGCCGGTCAGCAACACGGTCGAAGCGAACGGCACCGTCGTGGCGAACGAGTCCGTGGAACTGCACCCCGAGATCAGTGGCCGCATTACCTACCTGAACGTGCCGGAAGGAGCCCATGTCGAAAAAGGATTCGTCATCGCCCGGATCAACGACGCCGATCTGCAGGCCACCCTCGAAAAGTCGAAGGTGCAGCTCGAGCTGAACCGGAAAACGGAGGAACGCGATCGCAAGCTCCTGGACATCCAGGGCATCAACCAGGCCGACTATGACCTCGCCCAGAACAATGTGAAGAGCGTACAGGCCGATATCGACTTCACGCTGGCCCAGATCGAGAAGACGGTCATCCGGGCCCCGTTTAGCGGAACGGTCGGCCTGCGGCAGGTCAGCCCCGGCGCCTATGTCACGCCGGCGAACGTGATCGCCACCATCCAGCAATTCGATAAGATCAAGGTGGACTTTACCCTGCCTGAGCAGTACACGGGGGTGGTCCGGAGAGGTTCCGTGGTGCAGATCGAGACCGATGCGTCCCAGCACGTCCGCACACGCGCCACCATCATCGCCGCCGAGCCTCAGATCAATCAGTCCAGCCGTAATATCACGGTGCGCGCGGTTTTGGATGGAGGCAAATGGCATCCCGGCGCCTTCGTCAAGGTCTTTGTGAATGCCAGCGCGGACACGAAAGCCATCATGGTGCCCACCAATTCCATCATACCCGACGACAAGAACAATCAGTTGATCGTTGTCCGGGACGGACGAGCGAATTTCGTGAACGTCCAGACCGGTGTGCGCGAAGCCAATAATATCGAGATCAGCAGCGGGGTTAACCCCGGGGATACCGTCGTCGTCACCGGCGTCTTGTTCGCCCGGCCGAAGTCGCTTTTGAAGATCAGGTCCGTCAAGACCCTGGATCATTCCTCATCGCAACTATAACCTGAAGAAGGCATGAATATTTCCGAACTGTCGTTGAAACGCCCGGTGCTGGCCACCGTCATGAACCTCATGATCATCCTGTTCGGCGTGGTCGGCTACAATTTCCTGGCAGTGAGGGACTATCCGGCCATCGACCCGCCGATCATCTCGGTCTCCACGTCTTATATCGGCGCCAACCCGGAGATCATCGAGAGCAAGGTCACTGAACCTCTTGAAAAGCAGATCAACGGGATCCCGGGCATCCGCACCATCTCTTCCACCAGTTCCCTCGGCAACAGCCAGATCACCGTGGAATTCAACCTGGGCGTCGACCTAGAGGCCGCAGCCAGCGACGTGCGCGATAAGGTCGGCCAGGCCCAGCGCAGTCTCCCCCTGGACATCGACGCGCCGCCGGTCGTCAGTAAGGCCGACGCCAACAGCGATTTTATCCTGATCCTCGCGGTGCAAAGCCATAGCAAGAGCCTGATGGAGCTCAGCGACTATGCGGACAATGTGCTCCAGCAGCAGCTGCAGACCATCGACCAGGTGAGTTCCGTGAATGTCTTCGGCGACAAGAGCTTTGCCATGCGCATCTGGCTCGCCCAGGATAAGATGAATGCCTATGGCATCGCCTACAATGATATCTCCGGCGCCATGAATTCGGAGAATGTCGAACTGCCGCCCGGAAAAATATACGGCAACAACACCGAGCTGACCATCAAGACCCTCGGTCGCCTGAGCAGCGAAAAAGACTTCCGCGACCTCATCCTCCGCGAAGACAGCAGCGGCATCATCCGCCTCAGTGACGTAGCGCGGATCGAGCTGGGCCCGCAGATCGAAGAACAGAGCTGGAAGTTCAACGGCGTTTATGCCATCGGCCTGGCCATCATCCCCCAGCCGGGAGCAAACAATATCGCCATCGCCGACGAATTCAACAAGCGGCTCGCGGAGATCAAACGCGCCAATAAGGACGACCTGGAGTTCAGCGTCCTGGTGGACAATACGCAGATCATCCGGCAATCCCTGTCCGAAGTCAAGGAGACCCTGCTCATCGCCTTATCGCTGGTCGTGCTGGTCATCTTTTTCTTTTTCCGGAACTGGCTGATCGCGCTTCGTCCCCTGATCGATATCCCGATCTCCCTGATCGCGACCTTCTTCATCATGTACCTGGCCGGTTTCACGATCAATATCCTCACGCTGCTGAGCATCGTACTGGCCACCGGCCTGGTGGTGGACGACGGCATCGTGGTGACGGAAAATATTTTTAGGAAGCTGGAGCAGGGTTTCCCCATCCGCAAGGCCGCCCTCGAAGGCAGCAAGGAGATCTTCTTTGCCGTCATTTCCACCTCGCTTACCCTGGCGGTGGTGTTCATGCCGGTGGTGTTCCTCCAGGGCTTCGTAGGCCGCCTGTTCAGGGAATTCGGGGTGGTGCTGGCGGCGGCCGTGCTGATCTCCTCCTTCGTATCGCTCACCATCACGCCCGTGCTCAACGTGTACCTGACGAGCAAGAAGAGCGGCCATGGCCGGTTCTACGAAAAGACGGAGCCCTTCTTCACGGGCATGGAGAATGGCTATCTGCGTCTCCTGAAGGCCTTTATGAAGATCCGCTGGGCCGCCTGGCTCATCATCGGCGTCTGCCTGCTGATGATCTTTTTCATTTTCACCCGGATGCAAAGCGAGATCGCCCCCATGGAGGATCGCAGCAGCGTACGCTTCACCGTGACCCTGCCCGAAGGCGCCAGTTTCAACTACACCCAACATGTCACTGACCAGACAGCCAATTACCTGTATGATTCGGTGCCGGAACGGGCCTTCGTTTTCGCCCGCACCCCCGCGGGCAGTTCCGTCAACACCTCGCAGCCCCGAATCGGCCTGGTTCCGCCACAGGACCGGAAGCGCAGCCAGGACCAGATCGCGACTGATTTGCAGCGGAAACTGGGACGCTTCAACGATGCGCGGATCTTCGCCATCCAGGAGCAGACCATTGCCGTGGGTTCCGGATCCAAGACAAGCCTTCCCGTCCAGTTCGTGATCGAGAACCAGGACCTGAACAAGCTCAAGGAGATCATGCCCGCTTTTCTGGATGCGGCGCGCAAAGACAAGACCTTTTCCAATGTCGACGTGAACCTCAAATTCAATAAGCCGGAGGTACAGGTGAGCGTGGACCGGATGAAGATCAAAGACCTCGGCCTTTCGACCGCCGACGTGATCTCGGCCATGCAGGCGGCCTTCAGTGGAGGGCGCCTGGCCTATTTCTATATGAACGGCTACCAGTACTATGTGATCGCGCAGGTCGAGCGGCGCGACCGCAACGACCCCTCGGACATCACCGGGCTCTATGTGCGCAACAATAAGGGGGTGAATATTCCCTTGTCTTCCGTGGTGCACCTGGAGACCAGCAGCAGCCCATCGACCCTATACCATTTCAACCGCTTCAAGGCGGCTACGGTGTCGGCCTCCCTCTCGGAGGGGAAGACGATCGGGGACGGGATCATCGCTATGCAGGACATCGCCAGGCGGTTGCTGGACCCCAGCTTTCATACCGCGCTGTCGGGTTCGTCCCGCGACTATGCGGAAAGCTCGTCCAATATCCTGTTCGCCTTCGTCCTGGCCCTGGCGTTGATCTACCTGGTGCTGGCGGCGCAGTTCGAATCCTTCATCGATCCGTTCACGATCATGCTGACCGTTCCCCTGGCGCTCGCCGGCGCCCTGTTGAGCCTGTACCTGTTCCACCAGACCCTGAATATCTTCTCGGAGATCGGCATGATCATGCTGATCGGGCTGGTGACGAAGAACGGCATCCTCATCGTCGAATTCACCAACCAGAAACGGGAGCATGGCATGTCCAAGATGGACGCGGTGATCGAAGCGGCCTCGCAGCGGCTCCGGCCGATCCTGATGACCAGCCTGGCGACCTCCCTGGGCGCGTTGCCGATCGCCCTCAGTCTCGGAGCGGCAGCCACCAGCCGGATCCCCCTGGGGATCGTCGTCGTCGGTGGCATCCTGTTCGCCCTGATCCTGACGCTCTTTGTTATTCCCGCCGTGTATACCTTCGTTTCGGGCAAGCATAAAGCGCACATGACCGAAGTAAATGAATAATCGAAGTAATGCAGAAGATGATCAACCAATCAGCGTTTTGTTTCAGACTGCCGGCGCTCCTCCTGGCGCTCCTCCCGGGACTGCTCGCGGCGCCGGGAAGGCTTTGCGCGCAGCAGGCGCAGCAGACGCAGCAGGCGCCACGCGACTCGGCAGCGCAGCCGGTAATGGGCCTGCGCGAGGTGCTGGAGACCGCCCTGAAGAACAGCCTGGGCATGCGCATCGCCAGGAACAATGTCTCCATCGCGGGGACCTATAACAGCTATGGCTACGCGGGGGGCCTGCCCCTGGTCACGGCCACCGCCTCCGATGTCCAATCGTCGAATAATCTGCGCCAGGAATTTTCCAATCCGGCCAATAACAAGAACAGCACCAATGCCCCTTCCAATAACGTATCCGCCGGGCTGTCGGCCTCGGAGCTCGTGTTCAATGGCGGCCGGGTGCGTGCGGCCAAAGGACGGCTCGATAGCGCCGAGTCCCAAAGCCGGCAGTTGCTGAACAGCAGGGCCCTGGCCCTTATTTTCAACGTCACGTTGAAATATTACGACATCATCCGCCAGCAGAGCTATGCCCGGACGCTGCAGTCCTCGATCGACGTCTCGCGGGAAAAGCTCCGGATCGTCCAGGCGCAACAGGCCATCGGCCTCGCGAACAATGCCGACCTCTTCCAATCGCAGGTGGATCTGAATACGCAACTGCAGAACCTGCAGGCGCAGCAGCTGGTCGTGGAGCAGGACAAGACGGACCTGCTGACGCTGATGACCCTGGATCCCAACTCGTCCATCGGCGTCGAGGATACCATCCTCGTGGACAGGGACCTTCGTCTCGGGACGATCCTCAGCGGCGTGCAGTCCAACCCGGATATCGCGGCCGCCGACCAGCAGGTGTCCATTGCCCGGTTCCTCGAAAGAGAGACCGGCGCATTGCGCTATCCTTCGCTCTACCTGGACGCGGGCTATAATCTCGGGAGGACGCAGAACGCGCAGGGCTTTTCCCTGCTCAACCTGAACTATGGCCCTTATGCGGGCGTTACCATCAATATTCCGATCTTCAATGGCGGGATCTACCGCCGGCAGCATGAGGCGGCGAACTACAACACCCGGAATGCGGCCCTTCTAAAAGATACCCTCCTGCAGAATTATACCTCCAATGCGGTGAAGAACTGGCAGGCCTACAGCAATAACCTGCAGCAGCTGGAAACGGCCAAAGCGAATTACGATCTCTCGCGGCGCCTGCTTGACCTGGTGCTCCAGCGCTTTCAGCTGAGACAGGCGACCATCGTGGATGTGAAGAATGCGCAGCAGAGCTTCGAGAATGCAGGCTTTCTGCTGACCAACGTGAGCTTTGCGGCCAAGTCGGCCGAAATACAATTGAAGCGGTATGCGAATCTGCTGACTTACTAGCGACGCGGGCGCGGCCGCCGTATCAAAAGAGGGTTTGCACCCCATAGAGGATCTTCGTCTCGTGCTCCAGCAGCCATTTCTTTCGCCAGAGCCCGCCGCCATAACCGACCAGGTCGCGCTTGGAGCCGATCACGCGATGGCAGGGCACGACGATCGCGATATTATTCTTCCCGTTGGCGCTGGCCACCGCGCGGATGGCATTCGTGTCGCCGAGGCGCCTGGCCTGCTCGAGATAACTGATGGTCTTGCCGTAGGGGATCGACGTGAGCTCGTTCCAGACCCTTTTCTGAAAATCCGAGCCTTCCTGGTGAACGGGGAAGTCAAACAGGCGTCGTTGCCCTCCAAAATACTGGATGAGCTGTTCGATGCACTGGATCACGATGGGGGAGAGAGGGCCCTTCCATTCGGCGCCGTCGTCGCCCGCCCCGTCGAGGTGGTCGATGAAGCTGATCTCACTGACATACATATCCGTAGCGGAGATCCGGAGAAGACCCAGCGGAGAGCGGTAGTAGGCAGAGGTCGTCTGCCGCACGATATGTTGGGTCAGTTCAGGGATCATAACGAGGATTGCTGCATGGCCGGTCGAAGGCTGGGGCGGTCATCCCACCTTCCATCCATTTTCCACCTTCTGCCCGGGGCCCAATAAAACTACTTCATTTTTGTCAGTATACACACCCAGCACCAGGCATTCGCTGAAAAAATTTGCAATTTGCTTGGGCGGGAAGTTGACGACGGCGATCACCTGGCGGCCCATCAGCTCCTCCGGTGGATACAAATGGGTGACCTGGGCCGAGGAACGTCGCACTCCCAATGGCCCGAAATCTATAACTAGCTGGTAGGCAGGTTTTTTAGCTTTCGGAAAATCCTTAACTTCCCGGATCGTTCCGACCCGCATATCGATTTTTTCAAAATCCTCCCATTGGATCTCAGGCATAGCTTTTGTGCATTAATCAACTAAAATATACATTTTTATGAAACGTACAGCAACAGCAGTTTGGAATGGCACCGGAAAGGACGGCAAAGGCAATCTGACCACTCAAAGTACAACCCTCAACAAGACGCAGTATTCTTATAACTCGAGGTTCGAGGAAGGCCCCGGCACGAACCCCGAAGAGCTGATCGCGGCCGCACACGCCGGCTGCTTCGCCATGAAACTGAGCTTCGTACTGCAGCAGGCCGGTTTCACCGCCGAGTCGCTCGAAGTCACGTCGACCGTCGAGCTGGCGGACGGCGCGATCACGAGTTCCGCACTGGTATTGAAGGCCAAGGTCCCCGGCGTGGACAAGGCGAAGTTCGCCGGATATGCCGACGACGCCAAGGCGAACTGTCCCGTGAGCAAACTGCTGAATGCGAAGATCACGCTCGACGCGCAATTGGTTTGACGCGCGGAACCCGCGACTGGCGGGGTCTGGCTCCCGCGGGCCGAATAATACTTTAGCACGGGTAATTTAGCACCTTTTACGGGTGCTTTTTTTATGTGTTTCCCGTAAATTACCGCATGAATCAATTACATCCTTCGCGCCGCAAATTCCTGCGCAACGCAGCTGTCGCCGCCTCGGGCATCGTCATCGTTCCGCGTCACGTATTGGGAAGAGGCTTCCTCGCGCCGAGCGACCGGCTGGTACTGGCCGCTATCGGCGCCGGCGGGAAAGGCGCCGACGACCTCAAGAACTTTTACGGCAGCGGCAAGGTCGATATCGCCGCGCTTTGCGACGTCGACGACCGGCAATCCGCCAAGTCCGTGAAGGCCTATCCGAAAGCAAAATATTATAAGGACTTCCGGGAAATGCTCGACAAGGAGCACGCGCATATCGACGCGGTCTCCGTGTCCACGCCGGACAATATCCACGCCATCGCGGCGATGGCGGCCGTGCAATTGGGCAAGCACGTGTATGTGCAAAAGCCCATGACCCACGACATCTATGAGGCGCGCATGCTGACCGAGGCCGTGAAGAAGTACAAGGTCGTCGCGCAGATGGGCAACCAGGGTTCCTCGATGGACGGCGTGCGGCTGATGCAGGAATGGTACCAGGCCGGCCTGATCGGCGATGCGACGGCGATCCATGTTTGGACAAACCGTCCCGTATGGCCGCAGGGTTTCGGCAAACCGACCGGGCACAGCGAGATCCCCCCGGAATTGAACTGGAACCTCTGGCTGGGCCCCGCGGCATTCGAGGAGTACCATAAGGAATATCTGCCCTTCAACTGGAGAGGCTTCTGGGCCTTCGGTACCGGTGCACTAGGCGATATGGGCTGCCACCTGATCGACCCGGCCTTCAAGACCGTGGGCCTGGGTTATCCCTCGGAAGTGGAATGCAGCGTGACCAATGTCGTCGAGAAAATGTGGAATGCATCCTACTACCCGGCATGCTGCCCCATCAGCTCTTCGATCAAGATGAAGTTCCCCGGCAAAGAGGGAAAGCCCGACGTGGCCCTGTACTGGATGGATGGCGGCCTTCGCCCCGAGCGCCCCGAGGAGTTGGGCGCCGACGAGCAAATGGGCGACGACGAAGACGGCGGTGTCATCATCACCGGCACCAGGGGCAAGATGATGTGCGGCACCTACGGCCTCAACCCGACGCTGCTGCCCACCTCGCGGACCCGGGAGATCAACGTGCCCCAAACGATCGCGCGTGTGCCCGAAGGCCATTACGTGCAATGGGTCAATGCCTGCATCGCCGGCTACGGCAACCATACGCTGAGCTCACCCTTCGAATATGCGGGCCCGCTGACCGAAACGATCCTGATGGGCAACCTGGCGCTGCGCAGCTGGAATGTGAAGGACGCGAACGGGAAATTTCCGGGACGCAAGAAATTGCTTTGGGATGCCGCCAATATGAAGATCACGAATTTCGACGAGGCCAATCAGTTCGTCAGAAGGCAGTACCGGCAGGGCTGGTAGGGCGCGGCCGTGGCTCCCGGCGCGGCGCGGGTGTGGCGCCTCAATGGCCCCGCCTCAATCGCCCAGGAGATGCGCGAGCTCGAGCAGTTCCTTTTGCTTGTAGGCGTGGCGCTCGTCGTCGAAGCATTTGCTGAACTCCTCCAGCTGCGTCTGGATGATGCGGTTATGCGAGAGCGGCTTGAAGTAGGAGGCGACCGGCGGAACGGAAACGCGTTTGAAATAACTCTCCACGTCCTTATGGCTGAACACCTGTCCGCTCATCGGGTCGATGAAGAACTCGATGCGCTGCGCCGGGCCCATCTTTTCGGGGTTCTCGTCATAATTGGGCTTGATATAGGCCAGCACGAACTGGCGGGGGATGTTGATGGCTTTGACGGGAATGTCCAGCAACTCGCTGAGCAGCAGGTATAGCACGCCGTTGGCGATGGCATTGCCGCGCTTGGTCTCGATCAGCTTGTTGATCAGGAATTCTTCCGGGTGCTGATAGGCCACTTCCGATCCTTTCAATCCATAATAATTATAGAGGATGCTGGTCAGGACATTCACCTGCTCCAGGGGCGTGAGATAGCTGTTCAATTCCAGCCAGATATTGCGGCGCAATTTTTCCACCTCCTGCAGTACCGGCGTCGTCACGAGGTCGGGGTATTGGAACTTCGCCACAAGCAGGGAGGCCGTCAGCAGATCCTGGTAGCTGCTATTCTTCCAGTGCGTGAAATCTTCCGTCAGGTCGCGGTAGTGCAGTTTGTGGATCAGCAGTTCGATGCGCTCCTGGACCTCGGCGCTGATGGTGTTCTCCCAGAGGTTCTCCAGGTTCGGGATGATCCCCCGGCCATAGCTGACGATCTTGCTGCTGACCGAATCGAATACCTCGAGGTCGGGGTCATCGATCAGATGAAAAAGGGCTTTTATTTCCTGGTTTTCCTGCATGCGGCGTCAATATCGGGCAAGTTTATGCAACAAAGTCGATTTTCTTATCCACAAGAACGCAAGGAATGTTTATTACCTGGGAATTGCGGGTAAGGGGTCTGTATTATAACGCCGCCGGAGGTCACAAATTGTGTCAGCTCTTCTTCCTGCGCGGTACGCGCTTCGGCGGGTTCGCCTTCACCTCTTCGATGATGGCCTTCACCTCTTCGAGACTGAGGTCGGCCGCCGTCTCCTGCTTTTCCTTCGGCAATTTGAAATTGCGCAGGCCCTGCTTGATATAGGGTCCGTAGGGGCCCCGGAGCACCTGTATCTTTTCCTTTTCGAAAACCTTGATCGTACGCTGTTCCTTAGCCGCTCTCTTCTCCACGACCAGCGGTACGGCTTCTTCAAAGCTGATGCTGTACGGGTCGTATTCCTTGCCCAGGGAATAGAATTTCTTGTCGTGCGCGATATAGGGTCCGAAACGACCAATATTGACCGTCAGGTCCGAACCCTCGAAGGAGCCCAGATTGCGCGGCAAACGGAAGAGCTCCATTGCCTCGTCGTAGTTGATGGTCTCGATGCTCTGCGTATTCTTCAGCTTGGCGAAACGCGGCTTCTCTTCGTCGTTGACGTCGCCGATCTGCACCATCGGACCATAACGGCCCATGCGCGCGATCACCTTCTTGCCCGTTTGCGCGTCCACGCCCAGCTCTCTTTCCCCGTTGATGCGTTCGGCCGTTTCGATCGTCTTCTCGACGTCTTTTTTGAATGGATTGTAGAAGTCGTCGATCATCTTGCTCCATAGCATTTTCCCCTGCGCCACTTCGTCGAACTCCTCCTCGATGCGCGCGGTGAAATTATAATCCATGATGTCGTCGAAGTATTGCTTGAGGAAGTCGGTCACGACCAGGCCGAGGTCCGTCGGGAATAATTTGGATTTCTCCGCGCCCGTATTTTCCTGCTCGACCAACTTCTTGATCTCGCCGCCCCGGAGCTCGAGTATCCGAAAATCCCGCTTGACGCCCTCCTTATCGCGTTTCTCGACATATCCTCTCTTGACGATGGTGGAGATCGTGGGGGCGTAGGTCGAAGGGCGGCCGATGCCCAGTTCCTCGAGTTTCTTCACCAGCGAGGCCTCCGTATAGCGGGGCAGGGGACGGCTGAAACGCTCGATGGCCTTCATCTCCCGCAGCGGCAGGACCTGGTTCACGGACAGCGGCGGCAACATGCCTTCCTGCCGCTCCTCCTCCGTCAGGTCGTCGTCGTCCCGATCTTCCATATACACTTTTAGAAAGCCGTCGAATTTCAGCACCTCTCCCGTCGCACTCAGTTCCTCCTTATTGGTCGAGATCTGAATTTTGGCCGTCGTCTTCTCCAGCTCGGCGTCTGCCATCTGGCAGGCCATCGTCCGCTTCCAGATCAGTTCATACAGCCTGCGGCAATCCGAGTCCTCCACGGTCATATTCTCCATGTAGGTCGGACGGATGGCCTCATGCGCCTCCTGTGCCGATTCATTTTTATTCTTGAAGCGCCGGTTCTGAACATATTGCCGGCCGTACTGGCTGGCGATCTGTTTGGTCGTCGCCTCGGTGGCCGTCTCGCTCAGGTTGACGCTGTCGGTACGCATGTACGTGATCTTGCCGCTCTCGTACAGTTTTTGCGCCAGGATCATGGTCCGGCTCACCCCATAACCCAGTTTGCGGCTGGCCTCCTGTTGAAGGGTCGAGGTCGTAAAAGGAGGGGGTGGCGTTTTCCGGGCGGGTTTGACCTGTATGTCCGTTACGGAATAGTTGGCCCCGATGCAGGACTTCAGGAAGTTCTCGGCATTTTCCGCAGAGGACTGCCTCTTGCCCTCCGCCGTAAAGGGCACCGTCTTGCCGCTCAGGTCCTTTGCCGTAAATACCGCCTCGATCTTGAACTGGCTGGTGGCGGTGAAGGCGTTGATCTCCCGTTCCCGTTCGGCGATGATCCGGACGGCCACGCTTTGCACCCGGCCGGCGCTGAGATTGTTCTTCATGCTCATCTTGCGCCAAAGCACCGGGCTCAGTTCGAAGCCGACGATCCGGTCCAGGATCCGGCGGGCCTGCTGGGCATTGACCAGGTTCATATCGACCGTCCGGGGGCGGTTTACCGCCGACTGGATCGCAGGTTTTGTAATCTCATGAAATACAATACGTTTGGTAGTAGCCGGGTCCAGGCCCAGCACTTCGCAGAGGTGCCAGCTGATGGCCTCGCCCTCCCGGTCCTCATCCGTCGCCAGCCATACTTCGCCCGATTTCTTGGCGAGGCTTTTCAGCTCCCGGACCACTTTTTCCTTGTCTTCGGGCACGATATAGCGCGGTTTGTAATTATTATGGACATCGATGCCCATATCCCCTTTTTCCAGATCGCGGATATGGCCATAACAGCTCTTCACCTCGAAGTTTTCACCCAGGATCTTCTCAATGGTCTTTGCTTTTGCCGGGGACTCCACGATCAATAAATTCTTAGCCATGTGGGTGCAAGTTTACAGTATAAGCGGCAAACTAAAAAATCAATGCCCGCCCCCAGGTTGGCCTGCGGCTCCGCAAAATTGGCTAATTTGGCCCCGATGAGCGCCATGATCAACAGGTACCAGCCCGCCGTTTCGATATTCCCGCTGGGGGATTCCGCGATCACGGCCGAGCTTGGCGGCGATGCGGATGAAGAGTTGAATAGCAAGGCGCTGGCCATGCAGGACTGGCTCATTGCCCGTCGTTTTCCCGGCATCCTCGACATCATCGTAGCCTACCATTCGGTTTCCGTTTTCTATGACCCCGTCCGGGTCAGGCAGGAGCGACCGGATTGCCGTCAGGGGGCCTTTGCCTGCGTCCGTGATTGCCTGGAGGAGGCCTGGCGCGAGGCCCGGCCGGCATTCGTCCCGGAACGGGGCACGATCCGCGTCCCGGTATGTTATGGCGGGGAATTTGGGCCGGATCTGGAAGCGGTGGCTGAGGACAAAGGGGCTTCCGCGGAGGATTGCGTGGGGTGGCATGTGGGCCGGACGTATAGGGTATTCATGGTAGGCTTTCTGCCGGGATTTCCCTACCTTGGGGTGGTCGACGAGCGTTTGCGGGTGCCGCGCAAAGAGAAACCTTCGCCGGTAAGAGCAGGGAGTGTGGGCCTCGCGGGAAAGCAAACGGGGATCTATCCCGTCGATAGTCCCGGGGGATGGCGGATCATCGGCAGGACGCCATGGAAACTGTTCGACCGGGGTGCGGACATGCCGATCCGCCTGAAGACGGGCGACCGGGTTGAGTTCTTCCCTATCTCGCCGGAAGAATTCGCCGCCGAGGTAGCGCGCCTTGCCGGGCTGCCTCGCGTCGCCGGGCAGTCCCCGCCTTAGTCCTTTTGCGTATCCCTTTTGAATTATTCAATAATTGCGGACACCGACGAATGCAGTAGCTTCGGATTCTCTCAGCAGCATGGCCTCTTCCGCGCCGATCTTCTGCCCCGGCGCGCCACCAGTATCCATCTTACCTCGATCATATCCTGTGCACGGCACCAAGTAAAACGTTTTCGCATGTCCTTCTCCATTATTAAAGCTGGCCTGCTGGATACCATCCAAGACCCGGGAAGACCCGGTTACGGCAACTGGGGCATTGGCCCGGGAGGAGCCATGGATCGCTACGCGGCCGAGGTCGGAAATTTGTTGGTGGGCAACGGCAAGCAGGAGGCGGTCATCGAGATCCACTTTCCGGGTCCCCAGATCCTGTTCGAACAGAATACCCTGATCGCCATCACGGGCGCCGATTTTTCGCCGACCGTCAACGACCAGGGCATCCCCCGCTGGCAGCCCGTGGTGATCCGCAAGAATACGATCCTTCATTTTCCCGCTCACGTGCAGGGCGCCCGCTGTTACATCAGCGTGCATGGCGGATTTTGCATGCAGAAATGGCTGAACAGTTTTAGTACGAATCTCAAAGCCGCCGCCGGCGGCTGGCATGGCCGGGCGTTGAAGAAAGGCGACGAGCTGCCCTTTGCTGAGAACACGATCTATTTCGCCGGACTGCTGAGGGAAGATCGTGACTTCGAAACGCTGCCCTGGCGGGTGAACATCGAAAAGCTATACCGGCACCCGCACGAGATCGGTTTTGTGCCCGGCCATGAATGGAAGCATCTGTCCCCTCTCTCGCAAACCAGGTTTCTCCAGGAGAATTTTCTGATCCATCCTTCTTCGGATCGGATGGGGTATCAACTCAAAGGCGCACCGCTCGATATCGAAGGGGCGGGCGAACAGGTCTCTTCTGCCGTGAGTTGCGGCACGGTCCAACTCCTGCCGAACAGGCAATTGATCGTGCTGATGGCCGATCATCAAACCACCGGCGGCTACCCACGCGTCGCCCATGTCATTTCCGCGCACCTGCCCAAGCTGGCGCAGCTGCGTCCCAGTGACTGCGTCAAGTTCCGGATGATGGATATGGCGACCGCGGAGGACCTGCTGGCCGCACAGCACAAAGAGCTGCACATCCTGCAACGCGCCTGTCTCGATCATTTAAACGAATTGGTATGCTGAGCGTCGGTAGGTTGAGCGTCGATCTCAACTGCGACATGGGGGAGGGGATGGAGGAGGACGCGGACATCATGCCCTTCATCAGTTCCGCCAATATCGCCTGCGGCTACCACGCGGGTGACGAGGAGACCATGCGGCGGACCGTGGACCTGGCCTTGCGTCATCAGGTGCTCGTTGGCGCCCATCCCTCCTTTGCCGACCGCGAACGCTTCGGAAGGACCGACCTGCTGGAGCGCGCGGGATCCGAAGAGGCCGGCCGCCTGCTTGCCGGACTGGCCGTCCAGATCGCCGATCAACTGGACCTTCTTCAACGGATCTGCGCGCAGCAGGGAACCCGCCTGCATCATATGAAGCCGCACGGCGCGCTGTATAACCGGGCCGCCTGGGACCCCGTCCTCGGCGCCATCGTCTGCCGGGCGGTGCAGCTCTTCGATCCGGGGATATTTATATATGGGTTAAGCGGCAGTCCCCTGGCGTCGATCGCTGAACGATCCGGACTACGCTTTGTCCACGAAGTCTTTGCCGACCGCAGCTACCGGGAGGACGGGAAGCTCACCCCGCGCACGGAACCCAATGCGCTGATCGAAGACGCCGGTCAGGCGGCCCGGCAGGCGCTTGTGCTGGTAAAGGACGGCGTCGTCAAGACGACGAGCGGCGCGCTGATCCCGCTGCGTGCGCAGACGGTCTGCATTCACAGCGATGGCCCGCATGCCGCCTTGTTCGCACGCTCCATCCGGGAGGAACTGCTGCGGAACGGATTTTCGATCCAGGCGCCTTAGCGCGGGCTTTGCGCGCCCCTCCGACTTTAAGGTTTCCTTTGCAATTTCTCCGGAATTTGTCCGTTCTTTGCATGTTCCCACTTCAACTTTCCAACTTTGACCGCCTGCCAAACGCTCGCCGAGAGCTTATGGCATCGTATTGACTCTAACCGACACTCATGGCTAACAATGAAAACAGCCGGCAGCACGGCGACAACAGCCGGCAGCACGGCGACAGCAGCCGCCAGAACGGCCTGTACACGTATGATTCGTTCAGTGGGAATGGTAAACGAAGGGCGGCGGAATCCCATTTCCTATGGTGGTGCGCAGGCGCCTATCAGCGCCTCCTGAAGGATTGTCCATCGGAACAAACGAAATATGCGGGTCTCGGGGGCGTCATCCTCGCGACCTTTGTGCTGGCTGCCCTTTCCGCGGGCTATGCCATTTACAGCGTCTTTGGTCAGATCGGCTGGGCGATCGGCTTCGCGATCATCTGGGGATTGATCATTTTCAATTTCGACCGGTTCCTGGTCTCGACGATGCGCAAGTATGGCGTGTCGCGGCGCAAGCAGATCCTGATGGCCCTGCCGAGGATCGCCCTCGCCCTGCTGATCGGCGTGACCATTGCCCGTCCGCTGGAGCTGAAGATCTTTGAAAAGGAGATCGACGTTCAGGTCGCGGAGAACCGGCATAAGAAGGTTTTGCTCAACGACAGTCTCCTGCTTGCCGAGGGCCGGAACGTGCTGACCACGGCGGGTTCGGAGCGGGACCGGCTCATGGCGCGGAAGACGGGTCTGGAGGATACTTTGCATCGCCTGCAGCAGGCCTATGTGCAGGAAGCCGACGGCACCGGGGGTTCGCAGCGCCGGGGCATCGATGCCCTGACCCGGCTCAAGCAGGCGGCTTATCAATCGGCGCTTCAACAGGATCTGCCGGAACTGGCCAGGCTCCAGCAACAGATCCATTACCAGGATAGCCTGATGCAGGAGGCCAATGCCACCCGGGAAGGCAAACGAAAGCAATATGAGGAGCAGGTAAGGAGCGACGTGGGATTTCTGGAGAGGAACAAGGCCCTGTCGGACCTGAGCGACCGGGAGGGCAGTGTCTTCCGGGCGAATTTATTGATCTCGCTCTTGATCATCCTGATCGAGATGGGGCCCATTCTTAGCAAGCTGATCATGAGCACCGGTCCCTATGACCTCGCCCTCGCAAAAGTAGAGCTGTCGCAGATGGTCTCCACCGAACAGGAGATGCGGGCCGAGCATGCCCGGATCAGGCAGCGGTATGAGCCGAAGGAGGGAGTGGAGCCGAAGGAGGAAGAGGTGCTGTAGGGCCTAGCAGGCAGTGGGGCCGCCGGGCTGGCTGCGGTTCTCGCGGCGCGCGTCGAGGTTGATATAATTTTCGGCCAGGCTGGTCAGCAGGTCGTCGGCGTCTTTCTCTTCCAGAAGGATCGATTCAAGGGAGTCTGCAATTTCGTCATATTCGAGGGTGCGCGCCAGCTGTGCGAGGCTACCATAGGTGCCGATCTCATAGTGCTCCAGCTTTTGGACCGAAACGATCAGGCCCGCGTCGCGGGTTGCCGATCCGGGTTGCGTCTCACCGATCACCATTTCACATTCCCTGCCGATGCCAAGGATCGCTTCGGACTTCCGGTCCTCCGGCTGTTCGCCAAGCGCTTTGAATATCTCCTCCAACTGGACGATCTGCTCCCGGGTAGAATCGAGATGACCCGCAAGGACGCTTTGTAATTTGAGCGAAGCCGCGGCCCTCTTGATCAACGGGAGGATCATCAACTGATGCTTTTCGGCGCCATACATATCCCTCAATTGCTCCAGCAGCAATCCTTGCAGGTTGGAGTCCCGGGCCTGCCCGGGCGCATCCGCCGGCTTTTGGGAGACGCTGTTTTTTTGCATATGGCTACTTTTGATGTGGAATCCCGTTCATGGTAGGGAAAATTATTCTACAAAAAGTTAAGGTCAGGTTAAAGCCGGATCAATGGCGGGTGGGGCCGGTCAAAGTATTTCGTGTTTTCTGGAACGATAAAGGATGCAAAAGGGATACTTTGACGCCAGTTCGTTAAGTTCCCTGATCTTCGCCTCGTCAGGCGGATTGGACAACGGCAACTTGATAATTTCCGTTCTTTGCCTGGATGATCTTAAATTATGGGCGCTTAGGGCCGGATCACCGATCCGGGTAGGCAAGTTAATAAGAGAACTAGATTTCATTTGATAAAATTTTCTACTGGTGTAATGGGAAGACTGGTATGATAATGTATCCTATTTCAAAAACAATACCATCCCGCGGGGGAATGAAACAAACACTGCAGGGATCCACGTTTATAACAATCTGGTAACAAAGGCCATCATAACGAATACGTATAACCACCTATACTTGACAAAGCATAACCGGATACGGCTCCTGGCATTGACCTGTTGCGCCATGCTGACTGCATGCGCCGCGGCCCAGGAGACGGATACGGCCTCTCACTTCAACCGGCTTAAGAATAATATCTTCCAGTTCTTCCGCAGCACGATCACCCGCGGCCGGCCAGATTCCGCCAATATGGCGGTTGTCCTGAATACCAAGAGCGAAAGTCCCTTCGCGCCTTACGAAGGCAAGGTGATCCGGCATATCTACATCAAGGCCTATGGATTCGAACAGGTGTTTACGGACACGAGTAAGCGCCTCGAGTATTTCGGTACCAAGCTGCTGAACCACATGCACCGTAAAACGAGGGATTGGGTGATCCGGAATAGCCTGTTCATCAAGGAGGGAACCGTGCTCAATGCCTTCAAGGTGGCCGACAACGAACGCCTGATCCGGTCCCTTGGGTATATCCAGGACGCGCGCATCCTCGTGAACTATATCCCGGACAACGGGGATTCTGTCGACCTGGTCGTGGTCGTGAAGGATCTGTTCAGCATCGGCGGGGATCTGTCGAGCGCCACGCTCAACAGCGTCCGCGGGAATATCAGCGACGCCAACGCCTTCGGCCTCGGCCAGCGGATACAACTTGGCGCCTACGTCGAGCAGCAGCGCAACCCGCATTTCGGATACCAGCTATTGTACAGCAAGAGCAATATCGGCAATACCTTCGTCACGGCTACCGGCAGCTATAGCCAGATCAACAATGACCTGACCGACGGCACGCCGGACGAGCAAGGCTGGTTCTTCCGGCTGGACAGGCCGCTCTATGCCCCCTACGCCCACCTTGCCGGAAATGTCAGCATCAGCCAGGCGGAGTCCTTCAATTATTATGTAAAGCCCGACAGCGTATTCTATAAATACCGCTACCGGGTCCGGGACGCATGGGTCGGCTGGAACCTGGGCACGGAACGATTTCTGGCCAATACGTCGGTTCGTGACCGCAAGTTCCTGGGCATCCGGTACCTGAATACCCATTTCTACCAGACGCCCGACCAGGTAGGGGACAAGTTCAATTTTCGTTTCAACGACCGGCAGGCCGTATTGGCGCAATTCACCTTCTTCCGCCAGGATTTCTACAAGACGAATTATATCTACGGCTTCGGCACCACGGAGGACGTGCCCGAGGGATACAATATCGCGCTGACCTCGGGTTGGTATAAGCAGTTGTTCCTGGAGCGGCCCTATGCCGGCGTCGATGCCAACCAGTATATCGTGACGTCGAAAGGAGGCTTCATACAATACTTTCTCCGCTCGGGCGCCTTCCTCCATGCCCACCAGGTCGAAGATGCCAGTCTGCTCATCGGCTCCAGTTATTATAGCCCCCTGTTCCTGTTCCCTCATCTCAAGATCAGGCAATACCTCAACCTCAGCTATACCCGGCTATGGAACCGGGTCGGTCTCGATCCGCTGACCATCGACAATGTGTTTGGCTTGCGGTATTTCAGCGGGGATTCCACCTTCGGCTACCAGCGGGTCACTCTCCACTCGGAGACCACGCTCTTCGCGAACTATAAATTATTTGGTTTTAAGTTCGCCCCCTTTGCCTTCGGCGACCTGTCGCTGCTGACCCCGGAAGGGCAGGATTTTTCGAAGTCCGCCCTCTACCACGGCATCGGTGCGGGCATGCGCACGCGCAATGAGAACCTCGTCTTTGGAACGATCGAGCTCAGGCTGGTCTATTTTCCGAGGAAGACGCAGCAGAACGATTCGTTCAAGATCATGCTGACCTCGAATATCCAGTTCCGGTACAATAATACATACGTGAAGGCGCCGGACATCGTCCAGCTCAATACCGACGGATTGAATAGTATTTATTGAAGGCGCGGCTCATTTCCCGCCGGCGAGATGCGCCCCGATCCGCGCCGCCAATTGCTCTGCCCAGTGACGGTATTGCCGGCCGGACGGATGCAATCCATCGGAGGCGAACCAGGAACTTTCCGAGCGGGAGTCGCTGTATTGCGAATCGTCTCCCGAATCGCCGGAGCGGTAGCCCGCCTTTCGCGAATGGGAGGTGATATCGATGAAGTCCACGGCGCACGCGGCGGCATGCCTTGCAGCCACCTGATTAAACTCGTCGATCTCTCTGGAGATGGTTTGCCGGTCACGTCCGAGCGCATCGGGGAGGTGGATCGCGGCGAAAGGAGTCACGCTCCAATCCGGAATGGATACCACGAAGGTCCGCCCGGGCCGGTTGCCGGCCAGGCGTATCGCCGATTCGAGGAGGGAACGGAATTCCCGGTCGAATTGTCGCAGGCTCTGCCCGCGGTATTCGTTATTCACCCCGATCAGCAGGCTGACAAATCCAAACGGGGGATGGAAGGGGCCCGCGTCGGGAGCCGCTTTGCCGCTCGTTGCGCCCTCCAGGGCCTTGATCAGTTCTCCGGTCGTCCACCCTGTCCTGGCAAGGACAGCCGGGTCGGGGAAGCGGTGGCCCGCAGCACGCAGCATGTTGACGGTCTGAAAGGGGAAGCTGTCTCTGCATTCCACCCCCTCGCCGATCGTGTAGCTGTCCCCGAGCGCGAGGAAAGAGAGTTCCCGCTGCTCATCCGGCCCGGTGCGCTGATCGCCGGGTCGGATACCCTCATCGCCGCGTCGGGCCTGGCCCTTATCCATAGGTGCTTATTGCGTTTGACTTATTGCGGCTGCGCCTGCACTCCCTGCATGCTTCCCTGCAGATTTTCCATGTCGCTCTTCATGTTCTTGCGCTTGAACAGGGCCACGTCGAATTTCCCGAACCGGTAATTGAACTGCAGGCGGAAGAACTGCGGATCCCTTCTGCGGAAGGCCTCCTGGTCGAACTGCGCCGACGACGTGAACACATCGTATACCCGGGTGCGGAAAATATCGCTTACGCTCAGGGTCAGCGAGGCCGCCTTGTTCTTCAGGAACTCATATTTGAGGGCCGCATCCACGCCTCCGGACGGCCGGGAATAGCCCTGGGCATTGCCGCTGACCGTACCGCCGAAGCCCCTGCCGCCGCCGCCGCCATTGCCCGCGCTGCCTCCGGGCGGCAGCACGGTTTTGGACGTATAGTCGCCCGACAGTTGCAAGGTAAAGTTCTTTGGCAACTTGAAGGTATTGTTGATCTTTCCGAACCAGCTGTATAATTGCCCGGTTGTCGGAATGGCGACCTTGCCGGTATCGATCAGGTCGATCTTCGAAGTGAAAAAGTTCAGATTGCTCGTGATGTCCCACCAGCGGGTGACGGTATTGCGGCCGATGAGCTCCAGGCCGCCGACAAAGCTTGACTTGGCGTTGACATACGTATTGATGAATACCGTCGAATCGGTGATCGGGTTGACGCCGGACACCTGGTAGCGGGTGATCAGGTTCGTGGTGGACTTATAATAGACCGAGGCCAGAAAGGTATTGTTCCCCGCGTAGTTCTTCTGGTAGGAGAGCTCCAGCGAGTTCGTGAACTGGGGCTGCAACCCCGGATTGCCCCGGCTGATATTGAGTGAATCGGAATAATCCGTGAACGGGAAGAGCTGGAAGAAATTGGGCCGGTCGATCCGGCGGGTATAGTTCAGGGCCAGGTCCTGGTCATCGCCGAGCTTCTGCGTAAGGAATATGCTCGGGAAGAGGCTGATGGGGAACTGGTTGCTGAAATAGCCGATCGTAGGCTGCTGGACGTGATTGGAGTCGAAGGCCGTATAGTTCTCCGTTCCCTTGTAGTCCGAGCTTTCGGCGCGAAGGCCCAGCTGATAGTTGAAATTATGGATCGCGTTGGAATAGGTGACATAACCGGCAAAGACCCGGTCCCGGAAGCTGTAATTAGTGGACAAAAGCTCGTTCACATGGTACAATCCGTCCCTGCCCAGCGTATCGAGATCGTTCACGCTGGCATTATTCCGGATGGCTATGCGGGCGCCCGTCTCGAATTTTGATTTGTCATTGATGGGCAGGACAAAGTCGGTCTGGGCGGTGAAATACTTGTTGGTACCCGAGCCCAGCTGCTGCTGGCTGTACGGGTAGTTCGCGGGCTGACCCTTGACCGGAAAGATCGTGGACGTGATATTGTTGGTATTGTCGTTGCTGCCGCTGCTGTAGTTCGCGTCGGCCGTCCATTCTTCACCCGATCTCGGGAACGTGTGCTTGAAGCTCAGCATGCCGCCATGATTATTGAACTGCGCGACGGTATTGGACAAACGTCGGGTATACGAGTAGGTGGTATTATTGGGGAACAGGGTGTCGACATAGAGGTCGCTGTTCGTATAGGGCTTGAACGTGCCGTGCACGATGGTTCCGGAAATGGACAGCGTATTGCGGTTGTCGATCAGGTAATCCAGACCGCCGCGGCCGAATGCGAAATAGCCGTTGGTGACATTGTAATCGTTTTGGATCAGGCTGTCCCCCGGGGCGGCCTTATAAGGAAAGACCGGGCTCGAATAGGGGAAGGTATAACGGGTCGTTGTGCCCGGGGAGATCGACTTGCGCTGGCCGTAATTGGCATTCGCGAAAAAGTTTACCTTGCCCTGTTTGACGTTGATATCCGCTCCCAGGTTCAATTTCCCGCGCTGATCGAGGCCCGCCCGGATATTTCCGTTATAGCCGGCCTTGCGGTTCTTTTTCAGGACGATGTTGAGGATGCCGGACGTCCCGCCGGACGCGTCGTACTTTGCACCGGGATTGGTAATGATCTCGACGCTGGCGATCGCATCGGCCGGGATCTGGTCGAGGGTCAGCGTGGTCGGACGGCCGTCCACGAATATGGTCGGGGGGCTATTGCGCAAGGTCACGTTGCCGTCGATATCCACCTGCACGGAAGGCACGTTCTTCATGACGTCCACGCCCGTTCCGCCCTGCGCGGAAATATCCTTCTCCACATTATAGATCTTCCGGTCGACGCCCATCGAGATGAGGGGCTTCGATGCCGTCACCGTCACCTGCTCCAGGGTCTGCGATTCGGAACTGAGCTTGATATTCCCGAGGTCCTTGTCCACGCCGGCAAGCGCCTGCTGGATGTCCCCGCCTTTCTGGGGCATCTTCATTTCGAAAGCGACCCGTTGCTCGTAGGTTTTGTACCCGATGGCCGTGATGCGTATGCGAAAGTTCCCGAATAGCGGAAGGTTCTCCAGGCTGAAATCACCTTTGCGGCCGGTGATCATGCCGGCGATGACCGTATCCTTTCGCTTGCGCGTGACGGTATCGAACTTGCTTTGTACCAGCTGCACCGACACGCCGTCCATGCCCTTGTCCGTTTTGGCATCCACGATCCGGCCGTAGAAATGCCCGATGGAGCCTCCGCCGGCGCCGAAACCGCCGCCCTGCCTGCCGGCCCCGCCGGAACCCGGGTATTGCGCAAAGGTCGTTTGGCCCATCATCAATAAGCCCGTCATCATCAGGGTAATCATTCCGATCCATCCCTTCATTCCGATCAATAAGTTCCTGCCGATCCGCTTTTCCGATCGCCCGGTCTGTTTTCTCAAGTTCATTTTGTGTAGAATTCTTTATTTGGGGGCAAAATTCGCTGCTAAAATCCGTGTAAAACAGTTATATCTGTACAAGCGGTATAAAAAAAGCCACAGAAGGGCTAATTGCGACAGGCAGGCCGCGTTTCTAACCCCTTCATTAACAAGGTCTTTTGCCGGAGCGCCTGCTGAGGGGGTTGCTACCGCATCAGCAAGCTCAGGAAGATCTGCAGGAGGCCGATGAAGAACCCCAGTGCCGCGCCGATGACCTCGACAAAACGGAACTCTTTGGTCAGGATCTGGTTCAGCATCTGCTCGAGGCGGTCGGAGGAGAAATTGACGATCTTGTCCACCACGATCCTTTCCAGGTCCAGGTCGTTGCGCAAATTGGCCACGTAATTCTTCATGATCACGGGAAACAACTGCTCGAGCTCTTGCATGAATACGGTCTTCAGCTGCACGATGGTCTTGTCGCCGATGAACAGGGAGATCATGGGCATGGTCTCCTTCAGCTTGGTTCGCAGGAAATGATCGATATGCTCCTCGGCCAGCGGGAGGATGCGTTGCACATTTTGCGGATTGGTGATGGTCTTTTCGATGTCGTCGAAGGAAAGGAGCTCCTGGCCGACGATCCGCCCAAGGCTCTCCGCGATCTGCTTTTGTCGCTTGGGGAAGACGCCGTGCAGGGTGAAGAGACCCAATATCCGCCTGGGGTGGCGGGGATGAAAGAGCAGCTTCAGGGCCATCCAGATCGTCAGCCAATGAATGAATGCGGAGATGAAGGGTATGGTATAGAGCCACCAACTGATGCTTGTCATAGGCTGCAAAGAAAAGGCAATTCCCCGCCCGCCGCGCCCGGGGCCGGCAAATTGTTTTGAACAGAACTCTTTTTTATTTTAATTTTGCCCTCCCGGATCGCCTTTAGACGGTCCGGCAAGCGGCGCCGGCCACCGGCCGGCGCCCGGAAAAAATGGTGGTTGTAGCTCAGTTGGTTAGAGCACTAGATTGTGGTTCTAGGGGTCGTGGGTTCGAACCCCATCATCCACCCGACACCCGCTCCCGGCAAATGGGTCAAACCGCTGCCGGGAGTTTTTTTTGCCCTGCCGCACGCCCTGCTTTCTCCTGCCGCCCGCCGTGCTTTCCGCTCATGGAATTTATCGCAAACCCCTTGTTAATATTCGCCCGGGGCGACAACATACCATCTGTTTTATCGTTATTTTTGGATTAGTTATGCCAAAAGCGACAAGATATAAACGTATGATTACTAAAAGAAATCTGCCGATCGTCCTGCTGATCTTCGGCGCGAGCGTGTTCGTGGCGTTCAGGACCCTCGGGATAGGGAAGAACCCGCCCACCAAGTACGAGAAGATATTGCACAATGTCGGAGAGATGTTGAAGGAGATCCACTACAGTCCGAAGGCCATTGACGATAACTTCTCAAAGGAAGTTTTTTCCAAATATCTGTCGGACGTGGACGTGGAAAAGAATGTGCTGATGCAGTCCGATGTGCAGGCATTGCGCCAGCAGTATGAGACGAAGATCGACGATGAGATCCTGGGCAAGGCCCCGATTCAGTTCTTCTCTGCGGTGCAGGAGATGTACAAGAAAAGAATGGTCGAGACCGAAGCCATTTACAAGGAGATCCTGTCGAAACCCTTCGACTTCACGAAGGACGAGTCGGTAAGTCTCGATTACGATAAGATCGATTTTCCCAAAACGGACGCCGACCGCCGGGAGGCCTGGCGCAAGCGCCTGAAATTCCTCAGCCTGGAAAGGTATTCCGACCTGATGGATGGACAGGAGGCGAACAAGGCAAAACCCGACTTCGTAGCCAAGACCAATGAGCAGATGGAGAAGGAGGCGCGCGGGCGCACCCTGAAGATCATGGACCGGTACTACGAGCGGCTGAAACTGAAAGTCAACGACGACGACCGTTTCAACCAGTTCGTCCAGACCATCGTGCAGTGCATGGACCCTCATACGGACTATTTTCCCCCGGTGGAGAAAAGATATTTCGACGAGCAGATGAGCGGGCATTTTTTCGGGATCGGCGCCTCGCTGAAAGACGATGACGGGAATATCAAGATCAATACGCTCATTACCGGCAGCCCGGCCTGGAAATCACAGCAGATCCATGTCGGCGACATCATCGCCAAGGTGGCGCAGGGAAACCAGGAGCCGGTCGACCTCACGGGGTACCTGGTCGAAGACGCCGTCAAGCTGATCCGCGGCACCAAGGGTACCGAAGTGCGGCTCACCATCAAGAAGACCGACGGTTCGATCAAGGTGGTTTCCCTGATCCGCGATGAGATCGTCCAGGACGAGTCCACGTTTGCACGCAGCACCATCATCAACACCGATAAAGGAAAGATCGGCTATATCTTCCTCCCCGAATTTTACGCCGACTTCGATAACCAGCACGGAAGCCATTGTTCCGTGGACGTTGCCCGCGAGGTGATGAAACTGAAGGAGGACAAGGTGGACGGCATCGTCATCGACCTGCGCAATAACGGAGGCGGCTCCCTCACCGACGTGGTTCAAATGGTCGGTCTCTTCATCGACCAGGGCCCGGTGGTGCAGGTCCGCGACCGGGACGGAAGGCCGCAGATCATCCCCGACCGCGACAAGAACCTCTTGTACGATGGGCCGCTGGCGGTCATGGTCAATGAGCTTAGCGCATCGGCTTCGGAGATATTCGCCGCCGCCATCCAGGACTATCACCGCGGGGTGATCATCGGAAGCAGTTCGACCTATGGAAAGGGCACGGTGCAACGGCCGATCGGCCTGGACAAGAACTTCGGGTTCATCGACGCGAACAGCGATCTGGGCACCCTGAAGCTCACCTTACAAAAATTCTATCGCATCAGCGGCGGGTCTACGCAGTTGAGGGGCGTCTCTTCGGACGTCGTCCTGCCTGACCTCGATGAATATTCCAAGATCCGCGAAAAGGACAATCCCGATGCACTGCCCTGGGATGAGATCCAGAAGGCGGACTATACGCCCTGGCGCTATGCCTATGATGTGGGCCATATCCGGAACCTGAGCAGCGAACGCATGAAGAATAATTCGGCGTTCAGCCTGATCCAGACCGACGCGGAATGGCTGAACAAGCGGGACAAGGTATCTTCCCTCAACCTGGACAAATACCGCGAAGAGCAAAAGCAGTTCAAGGCCACGATGAAGCAGATCGAAACCATGAGCAAATCCACTGCGGAACTGAACGTTCAGGCCCTGCCGCAGGACGCCAATAAATATGTGAACGATAAGGACAAGGCCGACCGCTTCCAAAACTGGATGAAGAGTCTGCGGACCGATATCTGGCTCGAAGAGACGGTGAATGTGGTGGATGACATGGTGTCGCAGAAAGCCCTCGTGTATAATAAGTAGACCACCTTTCAAAAGATACCGGGAGCCCCGCCGCCAGCGCGGGGCTCCCTTTTTATTGCCACTTCGTTCCGGTTGCCTGCGCTTCGCTCCTGCGGGCCATCGGCGCCTCGTTCCGGCGGTCACTGAGCGCTTCGCTCCGGCGGTCACTGGGCGCTTCGCTCCGACGGTCACTGGAATTTCGTCCTCGTCGCGATCAGCGTGATGGCGGAGCCGAGGATGGCGATCAGTCCCAAGGATACGCGCAGGCTCGAGGCCTGCGCGATAAAGCCGATGAAGGGCGGCCCGAACAGGAAGCCCAGGTATCCGATCGTGGACACGGCCGCCAGCGCCACGCCCGGCGAAAGCCGCTTCGAACGTCCCGCCGCGCTATAGACCAGGGGCACCACCGACGATACGCCGGCCCCCACCAATAGGAAGCCTCCAATGCCCGTCCCCAGCCCCGGCCACCCGATCGCCGTCAGCAGGCCCACCGCCGTCAGCAGGCCGCTGGCCTGCAAGATCGTTCTGATGCCCCACTTCGTGGTCATCCAGTCGCCTATGAAGCGGGCCGCCGCCATCGTACAGGTGAAGGCAGTCAGTCCCGCGCCCAGCCATTCCCGGGGCGGCTGGATCACTTTTTGAAAATAGACGCCGCTCCAGTCGAACATCGAGCCTTCACAGATCATGCTGCAGAAGGCGATCAGGCCCAGACTGATCAGGGAGCGGTCGGGCATGGCGAAAATGGGTTTTTTCGCGCCCAGCGGGTTGGATTGGGCCGCGCCAGGGCCCGTTGTGTCGGTGCGGGTCGGTGGGGCCGCCGTCGTGTCGGCGAGGTGGGGGATGAGCTTGCCCGAAGCGATCGCGATCGTCCCCAGGGCCAGCGCGCTGATCAAAAGGAAGTGCAGGTAAGGCGGCAGCCCCAGGCCGATCATCAGGTTGCCGACGGCGGCGCCGGAAAATCCCGCCAGGCTCCAAAGACCATGATAGGAGGCCATGATCGTCCGGCCATACAGCTGTTCGGTTCCGACCGCCTGCGTATTCATGGAGATATTCAGCAAATTCCCTCCCATGCCGAAAAGAAAAAGGCATCCCATCAGTTGCCAGACCGCGGCGGCCAGGCCGAGCAAGGGTAACGTGCAGGCATAACCGATCGCAGCGATCGTGGCGATGCGCCGGCTGCCGAACCGGGCGACCAGCCAGCCTGCGAGGGGGAGGGAGACCATCAGTCCCACCGGCAGGGCAAGCAGTACGGCGCCCAGCGCCGCATTGTCCAGGCGGAGCCTGAGCCGGATGTCGGGGATGCGCGAGGCCCAGCTGAAGAAGCAGAGGCCGGCCAGGAAAAAAAAGGAGCTGACGGCCAGGCGGTGAATTCGTTTATGGGTCACAGGTACCGTTCCTTGATGACGCGGATATGATGCACCACATGGCCGGGGATCAGGTAGGCAAGCGCCAGGGCGTTCTGCGCCGTTCCGCTCGCCTCGCCCACAAACTGCAGTTGATCGTCGTTCATGGAGGCGAACAGCGCCTCCGTCGATTTCCGGACAGCCCTGAACTCCTCTTGCAGATCGTCCCAGGAACGACGGCCCGCCGCGCCCGCCGTCCGGGCCCAGGTATTCTCATCGAAGCCGGGCAGGGGCGTGCCGTCCTTGCGGGCAAAGCGGAGCGCGCGGTAGCTGAACACGCGCTCGGCGTCGATGAGGTGCTGCAGGATCTCCCGGATGGTCCATTTGCCCTCGGCATAGGCGCGGTCCACTTTCTTGCGGGGGATCTCCTTGAGGAACTTTTTGAACTGGCGGGTATTCTTCTTCAGGTTCTTGTTGATATCGCCTTCTTCGATGTTTTGAATATAACGGTGATAGAATTCGCCGGCGACAATTTCAGACTTGGAGAGCATGCGCTTTTTTTTTCTAAAGATAAAAAAAGAATGCCGGATCGCTGGATCCGGCATTGCGGCCTTGAATTCCTTGAGACGCGGCCTCAGTCTTTACTATTTTGCAGCGTGGATCTCTCCAGCTTATTCTTTTTCGGGTCGGGGTTCATCTGCGAAGCCAGTTTAAGGGCCTCATAGGCATTGATGATGCCGCCCGAGCGGCAGATATCCGAGAGGTTGACCATCTCTTTCTCCGTACCGGGCCTGATCACTTTGGATTGGGGATGGACCGCGGTCTTCATGATGCAATATTTGACCTGGGCCGGAGTAAGGCCCGGATAGAATTCCAGGAGCAGCGCGGCGACGCCGGTCACCACGGGAGCGGCCATACTGGTCCCCTGCAGGTTCCCATAGTTCTTGCCGCCCGGCAGCGTCGAATAGATGCGCGTCCCCGGCGCGAAGACGTCCACGTCCTTGCCGTAATTCGAGAAGGAAGCGGTATAGCTCGGGAAGCCGGGTTCGGCAAGCGGATCGCTGCTGGCGCCGACCGTGATCCAATTCGATGCGGTGTCGTTGCTATGCAGGAAATGCGGATTGGGGAAATTGTCGGTCGTGTCCACGTCGGCATTATCGTTGCCTGCCGCATGGATAAGCAGTACGCCCTTGCTTTCTGCATATTTGACGGCCTCGTCCACCCATTTCTTTTCGGGCGAGAGGTTCTTGCCGAAGCTCATGTTGATGACGCGCGCGCCATTGTCGACGGCATAACGGATGGCCAGGGCGATGTCCTTGTCATGCTCGTCCCCATTGGGAACGGCACGTATCATCATGATGCGCACATTGTCGGCGATGCCGTCCATGCCCTTGCCGTTATTCCTTTCGGCGGCGATGATCCCTGACACATGCGTGCCATGCATGGGATCGCCGGCCATGATATCATTGTTGCCGTAATCGCGGTCGGAAAAATCGTTCTCGTTGTCCCTGACGATGTCGTGCCGGCTGTCGGCGGGGGGACTTTCTTTGGCGGCGGCCTTCTTTTCCTCCTGGTCGATCTGTTCGGTAAAATCATTCAGGAAGGCCTTGTTGGTCATGTCCATGATCTTATTGGCCTTAAAGGAATAGAGCCATATCGATTTGGCGCTGCGGCTTTCCGGACTGTGGGTTTCGAAGGTGTCGAGGTCGTTGCCGGTATATTCAGGCCGGCCAAGCGCCTTTTGAAGAATGCTGTCCGTTCGTACGAAGGCGGACAAGGCGCGGTGCAGCATGACCAGGTCGATGCCGCTTTCGGGACCGTCGCTCATGATGGCCTTGCGGGCCTTAAGCCACATGTGGTAATTGTCGAGATCGTCGCCGCTCAGCTTCGACGAATCGAACCCGGGCGCCTCGAACCTGGCCTTGAACATATAATATACCCTGGCCTCCTCCTGGGAATCGTCCTTGACGTTCTTGCCATCCTTGCCCCCGATGAAATTCCAGCCATGTACGTCGTCGACGTATCCATTGTGATCGTCGTCGATGCCGTTGCCGGGGATCTCTTTCGGGTTCGTCCATAAGACCCCTTTCAGGTCCTCATGCAGGGTGTCCACTCCGGAGTCGATGACCGCCACGATCACGGTCTTGCTCTTCAACTTCTTTTCATGGGCGAATTCATACGCTTTGTTCACACTGACCCCGTAGAACCCATCCTGGCTCTTGTCCAGCAAATGCCAACCCTTCGGCAATTCGGTCTTCGCCGAAGTTCCCTGTGCCAATGCCCCCATTTGAAGGGCTGCCAGCAGGATCAGGCTCATCCACCATCTCATGCCAAACTTCATGTGCAAGCTAAACTTCATTTGTTTGTGTTTTTAGTAAGAAATAGTACCGGCCCGCCGGCCCCGGGATATCAGGCCCCGGCTCCTATGGCCACGGCAAGCGCGCCAGGTACCCGTTGACCTCCTTTCAATCCCTAAAACTAAAGAAACATAGGCCATCCTATGCACTAATTTACATGGATGGCCTTATTAAGTTGTTAATTAACCAATTCCGGCCACCGGCGCCGCGCGGCGAGGTTATTTCTCCTGGCTGACCTTCAGTTCGACCCTGCGATTGGCGGCCCGGCCTTCCGAGGTCGCGTTGTCGGCAATCGGGCGTTCCTGTCCATAGCCTGCCGCCGTAAGCCGGATTTCCCGGACACCCTGTTTTACGAGCCAGGCCTTGACCGCATTGGCTCGTTTCTGCGACAGGACGAGATTATGCTGCGGCGTGCCTGCATTATCGGTATGGCCCTCGATGGTCAGGTGCCATTCGGGATGCGCCTTCAGCAGGCCCGCCAGTTCATTGAGCGCGGCGCGCGAGCTCTGGAAAAGACGGTCGCTGCCGAGCGTGAAGAGGATATTTCGGGCGGTGTAGTTGATCTTTTCGACCATTTCCTTTTTGATGATCGGGCAGCCCTGGTTTTCCACGGTGCCGGGTTCATCCGGGCATTTGTCTTCTTCGTCGTTGATGCCGTCGCCGTCCCTATCGGGCACCGGACAGCCCTGGTAACGTGCTACGCCGGGCTGGTTCGGGCACTTGTCCTCTTCGTCATTGATGCCGTCGTGGTCGGAATCCGGTATGGGGCAGCCATTATATTTTGCCACGCCGGCCGTCGTCCGGCAGGAATCGTGTTCGTCGTCGATGCCGTCATGATCGGTATCGGGAATGGGGCATCCCTGGTATCGGGCCAGCCCGGGAACGTTCCGGCAGGAGTCATGGTCGTCGTCGATCCCGTCCTTGTCGGTATCGGGCACCGGACAGCCCTGGTAGCGGGCGACGCCCGGCTGCGTGGGGCAGCGGTCCGATTTGTCGGGGATGCCGTCGTTGTCGGTGTCCTTTGGAGGGGGCAGAGGGGCCGGGCGGCCAAGCCAAAGCCCAAGGGAAAATCCCTCAAGCTGGTGATGGAAGGTGCCCGGATAATCGGCCTCATAGAAATTGGTCAGCCCGCGGCTGGCGTAGTAGCTCAGGATCAGGTTCCCGAACTCGAACCCTGCGCGGCCGTCGATACCGATATTCATGGTTCGATACGTATTCTGCCCGTGGCCTACCGTGAGGTGGCCTGTCACGCTCGAATAGTTATATTGGGTGTCTGCGGGAGGCGTGGTGGTGAGGATCTGGGTATTCGTGCTGCCTGAGTAAAAAAAGCTCAGGTAGGGCCCCGCGCTCACAAAGAAAAAATTCTTGTGGCGTCGATCCAGGGGGAGTTTATAGGCCAGGTTCAATTGCAGATCGATATAGCCGAGGCTCAGGCTGCTTTTATTGGATACCGTGTCGGTGTGGCGGATCGTTGCCGAGTCGTTACTCTTTGCATACTGCCGGCCCCGGGCCGTATACAGCAGCGAAGGTTGGAAATAAAAGCCATTGCGCCCGACCGGCATGTCGCCGATGATGCCCAATTGAATGCCCGAACGCGAGGATTGGAATTTATGTACGGCCGTGTCCCAGCCGGGGATGCTGTTGGTTTCGAGGACGCGGGCATCATGGATGCCGCCGATCACCCCCAATCGCCACTGCGCCCTGACACCCTGTGAGATCAGCGGGCCAAACAAGCACAGGAACAGGATCTTAATCAGGAAGGCAGTCGATTTGGGAGCAGGGATCATGGTTGAGTCTTGATCTGTCCCGGTATAACGCGGATGCGGGGGACATTATTGT